>CAIVAU010000159.1 GCA_903903925.1 uncultured cyanobacterium | reverse complement strand
CTCCTGACTCCTGACTCCTGACTCCTGACTCCTGACTCCTGACTCCTGACTCCTGACTCCTGACTCCTGACTCCTGACTCCTGACTCCTGACTCCTGACTCCTGACTCCTGACTCCTGACTCCTGACTCCTGTTCAACAACAGCTAAAATGTTTCTCCACCCAACTTTGTGAATAAATTGTTTCTAGATAGCGCTCACCGCGATCGCAAAGAATGGCAGCGCAAGTTGCACCTACAGGTATTTCTTGTGCTTTTTTTTCAATTGCGGAAATCACTCCTCCCGATGAACCTCCAGCTAAGATTGCTTCCTGACTAAGCAAACGACGGCAGCCAACAATACAGTCCCAATCGGAGACATGTATGCAGACATCCTCTAGTCCTGGTTGAAACAATTCTGGAACTCGCGCTGCACCATGACCTGGGATCAGCCGCTTACCACGTTTGTCGCCAAAAATCACACTTCCTTTGGCATCAACAGCAATAATTTTTGTGTTAAGATTGTGACTTCTGATGTATTCAGCACAGCCACGAAGTGTACCGCAGCTTCCTGTCGCGGAGAATAAGTAGTCAAGTTTGCCATTGAGGGCGGTGACAATCTCGTGCATTGTTTGATGATGGGCACGGGCGTTATTCAAGTTGGCATATTGGTTAGGCCAAAAGCTATGAGGAATAGAAGCCAGCAATGATTTGACTCGGGCAATGCGAGCAGGTAAAAAATCACCTGTGACTGGGTCTGGTTCTGCCACGAGTTCGACCTTTGCCCCATATGCTTTGAGAATATTAATATTTTGTTGGTTTGTTTTGGGATCGATGACACAGATAAAATCTAAGCCAAGAACAGCACATGCTTGCGCTAGCCCAACGCCTAAATTTCCGGAACTAGATTCAATAATTGTTGAACCACGGCGAATATCTCCTCTGTGAAATGCTTCAGTGAGCATATTCAAGGCTGGGCGGTCTTTGATACTCCCTCCGGGATTAAACATTTCCAACTTTGCAAACAGTTGAAAGTGAGCATCTGGGAAAACTTTTGACAACTTGATCAATGGTGTATTCCCAATTGTCGATAAAATCCCATCCTTGATTACAGGGATTTCTGCTCTTTCTACTCGGCGCGGTTGTGGAGTGCGGTTCTTGACTTGACTGGGACCCTTAGTTGACTTAGCCTGGGTTAAGGTGTTGGATGAGAGTGTTTGTAGTGACATAGTTGTGTTGTTTAATTTTTTTAGGTCAAAGTTGCTTTAGTTTGCCCTGTCTGTCTGGGACTTAGCCCATTGGTTTTTCAGGACTCCTTTACTTTATGGGTGAATCAAGGTCGCGTCGATGAGGAGAAGTTGAGGAAAGTTAAGGAGCTTTTTAAGTTGATTGTTTTGAAAAGTTAAGGTCTACTTAATATTCATGCTCGCTAACCATCTACGCAGGCGGCTTAACGGCAAAGGAATTGGGAAAAATGTATTTCAGTTAAGAGGTTTGGCTGAATGATGAAACGAAAAGCTTTTAAAGCCTTTACTATCTACTTAATGTGTCTTTTTCTTAGCTGCACTCAAGTGCAAGCAGAAAATCAATGGACACCCCAGATGGAAGCTGAGTTTCAGCAGCGAGCAAAAAACGTAATTACAAAAACAGCAGGAAGTAACTACGGAAACACATCTCAAGAAAATGAAAAGCGATCTTATCCTAAAGCTATGATTGACTTTCTTGCTGGAAACCGACAAAAAGCGATCGCCTTTCTCCAATCTGAAGATGCTGAGGCTAAAAGCCACGCCCACACTTTAGGAATTGACTTCTATTCTGGTTTCACTCTTAAAGGACAAGTTCGTAAATACTTCTATTTTGGCAAATATCTTGACCAGTCCTATCGTCAAAGGATGAAGGACGCAATGAGAATTTTTACGGAAGTCGATCCGCTCACTCGTCACTTTCCTAATCGTAACCAATTTTGGCCACAAGACAACTGTGATTCTTGGGTAGATTGTCGTAACACTGATAACCTAAGAGCAATGCGCGAAGTTGCTGTCTATTTATTTGCTGAAGAAACTGGAAACGAAGCAACTCGCAAGATTTACTTTGAACGCATTAGCAGAAATGTCCGTACTCTCTACCAAATTGGACAAGGTGAATGGGATTCAGAAAACTATTTAGAACATGCTGTTACTACCTACGTCGATCTTTATGATTTTGCGAAAGATTCAGAAGTTAGATCCCTTGCTAAAGCTGCTCTTGATTGGTTTTTTACTTCGGGATCACTAAAATATTGGCACGGTGGATTTGGTGGACCAAGTAAGCGCGATTATAGTATGGGTAACTGTGTTTGGTGTTCCCTTGCTACCCATGAATTAGGGTTGTACTTTGCAGATTCACCCGTGTCTGATCCTCATCCTTCTCCCGACTCGGTACATTTAATAACTAGTAGCTACCGTCCACCCTTAGCAGCGATCGCCTTGGCGCGGAAGCAATTTCCCAAACTTTTAGAACTACTCAATTCCAAACCAACTTACGAAAACTGGCTTTCTGGTAACGATGCTGCACCACAATTTTACGAAACTTTGTATTTCGGTTATACATTCCAACTAGGTACACTCATTCAGGGTTCTGGTGGTGACTGGAACGGCTTCAAGATGATGGCGTTTAATCAACAGCGTGGCGTTGATTACTTTATAGCTGCAACAGGAACAGATCCTACTAAAATCTCTACGTCTTCGATAGGTGGCGACAATGTAGCTCAGTACCGAAATTTAGTCATCTGGCTTAATAATAAACCATTAGCACCGTTCCAATTCTTTTTACCCAAGTCTGCACAGATAGAAAGTATAAGCGGAGTGACTTTCATTCGTTACGAAAAAACATGGTTAGCACTCTTACCCATTCATATAAAAATCGAGGGAATTAACCCAGTAGCTACTGAGAAAATCCGTGAACACTACCCCAATGAACAGATCTTAACTGGTGTAGGTAATGAAGGTTTGAGTGGATTTGCACTCGAAGTAGGTGAGCAACAAACCCATGGAAGTTGGAATAAATTCCAGCAGTCTGTTCTGCATAAGTCTCGCTTAAATTTGAATCAGCTTAATGATGGGATTGTTGAGTTTTCTGGTATTGTGGGGAAACTAAAACTTCAATATCAAGCCCAAGGATTACCAAAAGTTTGGCGCAATGGAAACTTTCACCAATGGCAAAATCACTACGCCATTTACCAAAATGCTCAAGGTGGTAAACCGCCGATTTACGAAGGATGGAAACAAGGTAAGCTTGAAATTGTAGCTGGCGGCTATCGGTTTAAAAGTCAGCCTTAGCGACATGGTTCCAATTTTCAATTTTGCTCATCTACAAAACATTATTCACCAAGAGTTGAACTATTGTAAAGCTACTCTATAAATAAGCTAGGCTCAACATGAAAAAACTCTCCCAGTTTTCGGGCTTGTTCTGGAGTTATCTTCTGTTGTCCATTTAAAATATGAGCCATCAAATTTTCTGAGCCTAAAACCATCTCTAACTCTTCTCTAGTTTTGTCTGATTGTTCTAAGAGGAACAAAAGCATAGAGTGAACATTAATCTGCTCATCAGGCTGATAATATTCTTGTTCAAATTTTTCAATTAAAGTAATTAATAACTGATATAGTTCATTCTCTTCAGGAGTGCGTTCTCGGTGCATTAAATCTTCCACAATGGCTAAAGCTTGTTTATTTTCTGCTTCAGTTCTGATAATTTTAGGAAGATAAGTAGTTAATAATTCTTTGTATTTCTCTGGATTAAAAATAAGGGTCATTTTTCCATTCTTCCTTATCGTATTCAGCATGAGTGAGGATATTTTTAATATAAATTAACTGCCCTTGATAATCTATACTGGCAATCAATCGGTATTTATTCCCTTTGATATTGAAAACTGTAAAATTACCGACGGCTTCAGCTTTAGGAAAAACTTTTTGTACTTCAACTAAGTTTGACCATTTACCTTTACTAGAAACTTTATACCAGTTGCTAAGAGCTTCCTGACAATCTGCATGAATTTCTGCATATTCTCTTAATGTTTTAAAACTGATGACGTGCATCTTCTCCTAGTAAATCTAATCATTAAGTGGTGATGGGTTTGTCAGTAGGTATGGGGTGTTTGGGGTAATGGTGGTGATGGGTGGTGAATTGGGTATTATGCTTAAAATACTTAGTATAAAATAAACTACGCAATCTATAGTATGTGTATTATGTTAAGGGAAATAATTTAAACCTTCTGCTCTATAAAGAATAAGATTTATAATATTTTCGTAAACATTTCGTAAAGAGAACATTTAACGGTGTATAATTTTTAGCCGTGTTACTGCGTGGAAATTTGAGTAAAAAAGAGGTTTTAGCAGAACGAGTAAAGCCCTCTCCATTCTAACTTCCAGGTTGGGTAAAGCGGAATTCCTCGTGGTGACACGCTTCTTGGGACTACGAGGAAATAAAGAGGTGTGAAGATTATCCTAATTGGTGAGGTACTTAAATATAGAAGCTTTAATGGCGCAAATAAAGCTTTACCCGTTCTAGCTTCGAGTTTGTGTAACGCTGGATTTACCAAAGTAGTACAGCTAGATTTAGAACGTCCTGACCTTTCCATTCAAGATGTTTTGCGTGAGGTAACTGATGCTGATATGGTTATCTTAGCAGGTTGCATGACTCCTCAATGGCAGGAAATCGACGAACACACTAAGCAAGTTTTTGATTACTTGCAAGGTCTAGGTAGGAATGATGTGCCAATTCTGGTTGGAGGGTATGCAACTAAAGGGGTGGAAGATATTGCCCGAATTACGCCTTGGATAACTGCATTCTGCGATGGTGAGGGTGAAGAATCAATTGTGGAACTTGCTCATTCAGTTGCCAACGGTACTTTCTACCAGGATATGCCTCACTTGCCTGGGTTATGTTTCGTCGATAGGGATGGGAGATTACGTCATTCTACCCTTGATGAACACAAAATTGCTCAATTCCATCGTTCCATAGCTCCTAGGGTGAACAATTTTGATGACATTGACCAAAACTTTAATTTTGTCCATGTTCCGCAAATACATGACATGGATATCTTTCAATCTCAGGATGGGAAACAACTCAAAACAGCCCAATTGTTTACCCAAAGGGGATGTTCTTGGGAATGTGGGTTTTGTAACAAAAGTACTGAGAGCAATAATGTTGTCAGATTAAGTGAAGAATCTTTGCGCAGGCAATTAAGGCAACTCAAGCAGCGCGGTTACGAAGCAGTTTATCTAGATGTTGACTCTTTTACAGTTCATGAAAAGCCAGCAAGGCGAGAAGCAGAAATCCTGAAGGAGGAAGGTTTTGTTTGGGGATCAAATACAAGAATCGATAAAATTAACTATAACCAGATGCGCTTCCTGGTAGATTATAATTGTGTTTATATGTTTTTTGGTGTAGAGCATGTCCTGCCAGAAGTCTTGCTTGCAATTCACAAATTTAATGGTTCTCTTCAGAGTCAAATCAAGCAAGCGGAAGATTATCTAACAAAGGTTAAAAATGTCTTTACAGATATGAGGAGAGCCGGATTGCCAAGCAGCTATTTTATAATTTTGGGACTACCTAAAGTAAAGCTAAACGACAGCAAAACAGCGATAGTGGGTTATGAACCGACAACCTTTGAAGATGACATGAGTGCTATCGAATTTGGACTGGAAGAGTGTGATCCAGACTTTCTAAACTTAAATATACTGAGATTTATGCCTGGTAGCACAGCTGCTGATCTACCCTTTCATCCAGCTTACTCTTGTGTGCGTCCTTCAGCAGAAAAACCAATTACGGCTGGATATTTTTTACCACGAGCATCAGAGTATTATGATTATCAAGTTTCACACAACCATGGCGTTTATGAATTGTGTGAGTCGATGAGTAGTTATCAACCTACTACGGTTGCTATGAATGCCGAACGGATTTATGAAACCGTTTGCTCTACATTCAAACTCATTAACGCTAAGATTGACGCTGGAGGCAAACAAACCACATTGTTTATGAACAGAAATTTGCAGGCTTTAGGTTTAGTTAGCAGAGACGAAAAGGGAAGGTATGCGATCGCTCCTTTAAATGATTTTGTTGGTCTCTAATTACTCTTTTGGAAATATCTATAGGATTAATATTTGATTTGTGAAATACACCCTACAAGACTACTAAGATTTTTTCAAAAATCAAATCCGATTGCTATATTAGTTAACAAGTATTAGACTGCGTCACTCGTACCAAAGTCAGTAAAGGAGCGTACAAATGGTTCATGAAAAGCTAGAATAATATCCTGCTTCGGCACTCCCATTTCAACTAACCGATTGGCAATTCCTTCTTCCGTGCCATCATGCTGAATCCAGATTTTCCCACGTTTGATATCAAGATGTAGAATACAGCCAAAATCACGTTTATTTCCACGCCAACCAACATAAAGTAATTGGTAGTGATCTTGCTCTGAATCGAAAATTGTCTGCACCTCGTATTCTTCCGCATTTCTTTTCTGTCTCGAAGCTTGCTCTCGTCGTTCTGAAAGAATATGCCGAATATATTGCCGATATTGCTCTACAGCCATTGATGAATAACCTCCCGCTGCACATTATAAATCATCAATCGCAATTGATATCGCTCAACAGCCGATATAATGAACCGTCGTTGAAAGAAAGTTTCATAAATGGGCAATCGAACTGCCAGATAAAGTTTCCGATCAGGTTCAATTGTTTCGAGCGCATCCCGATAGTTTAGAAACTGTCCCAAGGCAGTGTGAAATTCTGATACATTGGACGGACTAATAAAACTTTTAATCTCTACGGCAATTCTTTGACCCTCTCGCTCTGCTGCCAAGAGTTGTTCTGCTGCTAAATCAATCTCGAAATCTACATCATCTACGTTAATTTGATAAGGGTCATCTGTAATTTTCCAGCCCTCTTTTTCTAGAGCAGTTCTGACAACATCATGAAATCTATCTTTTGCCATATGAGGTTCAACAAAAGTCTTATATGTTGCAAAAATTAGGTTCCACCTTCTCATCCAAACCTTCGTTCCTCCCTTATTATAACTGAACAATGTTATGAATGAAACAAACACCTCAACTCCACCCCACTCCCCATTGTTGAAGGCCCAAAAACCCAGTAAGCTAATGCTAGTCTCCCAAATAGGAGCGCCTAAGTGCCCTGACTTCTGACTTCTGACTCCTGAATTCTACTGCACAACTCATCCGTCACAAAATTCGTTGCCACCTTCCAACCGCAAAAAATGCATTTGCCCTGAACTATCACATGCAATAATTGTCACTCCGTCTGGTGCTATATCACAGTAACTTAACGGATATTCCCCAGTAAAAGTAGCAAGAACCTCTCCGGTTTCCAGATTCCAGACTTTGAGAGTGTTATCCGTTGAAGCAGAAATCACCTGCTTGCCATTGGGGTTGACGGCGACGGCATTCACCCCGTCGCTATGACCAGTGAGGGTAGAGATCTGTTGTGCAGGTTCCAAATTCCAGACTTTGAGAGTCTTGTCCAATGAAGCAGAAATCACCTGCTTGCCATCGGGGGTAACGGCGACGGCATTCACCCAGTGGTTATGACCAGTGAGGGTAGAGACCTCTTGTGCAGGTTCCAAATTCCAGACTTTGAGAGTGCTATCCGATGAAGCAGAAATCACCTGCTTGCCATCAGGAGTAACGGCGACGTCATTCACCCAGTTGCTATGACCAGTGAGGGTAGAGACCTCTTGTGCAGTTTCCAAATTCCAGACTTTGAGAGTCTTGTCCAATGAAGCAGAAATCACCTGCTTGCCATCGGGGGTGAATGCCATCGCCCTCACCCCGTCGCTATGACCAGTGAGGGTAGACACTTGTTGTGCAGTTTCTAGATTCCAGACTCTGAGAGTCTTGTCCCATGAAGCAGAAATCACTTGCTTACCATCGGGGGTAACGGCGACAGCATTCACCCAGGAAGTGTGACCTATGAGGGTAGAAACCTGTTGTACAGTTTCCAGATTCCAGACTCTGAGAGTCTTGTCCCATGAAGCAGAAATCACCTGCTTGCCATCGGGGGTGACGGCGACAGCTTTCACCCCATAGCTATGACTAGTGAGGGTCGAGACCTCTTGTGCAGGTTCCAAATTCCAGACTTTGAGAGTGTTGTCCGATGAAGCAGAAATCACTTGCTTGCCATCGGGGGTGACCGCGACGGCATTCACCCCGGAACTATGACCAGTGAGGGTAGAGACCTCTTGTGCAGTTTCCAGATTCCAGACTTTGAGAATGTCCCTTGAATCAGAAATCACCTGTTTGCCATCGGGGGTAACGGTGACGGCTTTCACCCCGTAGCTATGACCAGTGAGGGTAGACACCTCTTGTGTAGTTTCCAAATTCCAGACTTTGAGAGTGCTATCCGATGAAGCAGAAATCACTTGCTTGCCATCGGGGGTGACGGCGACAGCATTTACCTCGTCGCTATGACCGATGAGGGTAGAGACCTGTTGTGCCGTTTCTAGATTCCAGACTTTGATAGTGTTGTCCCATGAAGCAGAAATCACCTGCTTGCCATCGGGGGTAACGGCGACAGCATTCACTCCTTTGCTATGACCAGTGAGGGTATAGACCTGTTGTGCAGTTTCCAGATTCCAGACTTTGAGAGTCTTGTCCGCTGAAGCAGAAATGACCTGCTTGCCATCGGGGGTGACGGCGACAGCATTCACTCCTTTGCTATGACCAGTGAGGGTAGAAACCTGTTGTGCCGTTTCTAGATTCCAGACTTTGAGAGTGTTGTCCCTTGAAGCAGAAATTACCAGCTTGCTATCGGGGGTGACGGCGACAGCATTCACCCAGTCTTTATGACCAGTGAGGGTAGAAACCTGTTGTGCAGTTTCCAGATTCCAGACTTTGAGAGTCTTATCATATGAAGCAGAAATCATTTGCTTGCCATCAGGGGTGATGGCAACGGCATGAACTGAGTGGCTATGACCAGTGAGGGTTCGCAACAAACTTCCACCAGGAGGAGTTAAGCTAGGTGTCAAAAGACGCAACCAAGCAGTTTTACTTGTCTCTATCTGTGAAAGCATTGCCTGAATATCTGGCAAGTTAAAAGACAGCAAACGACCCCACAGTTGTTCTGCTAACTGCGTCTTATCCTGGCATAAAATATGTGCTGAGAGTAGCAGTGCCCCTTGAATCAATTTCAGCGCTTTTACCTTTTCCTGGTTGTAATCTGGATTATTTTCTACCTCATGGTGATTAATCAAGTTATAATCAGCAATCAGCGCGTCTACTCCATAGTCAGGATGCTGATTTTTTTCTGATAAAAAATCAAAATCAGTTAAAAGTTGAAAATACTTTTCCAAATCACCTGGGTTCTTTGACTTCACTAAATTAGGTAAAGCAGCGAGATGTGCACGCTGGTAGGTAGGGCTTTTTGCCATATTTTTTGAGGGAATTTATTTATTATCTAAATTATAGATCCACCTTTCCAATGGTGTCTGGCTGAGTTTAACTATGTTTATAAAAGTATCTCGAAATGCCGTCAAATCTGGAAATACATCAATATTCAATAATTTGCGTATTTTCTCGCCTAATGTGTTCCAATCCTTGTCACTTCACTTAATAATATTGTCTTGTTATTTTAAACCTCTACTTGTGCCCGTTTCAACCGTTCAGCAATCAGTTTTACATCGTCTTAAGGCGTCTTAATTCCAGATTTTGATTTCTTCTGGAAGGCATGGAGGACGTAAACAACGTCAGCGAAACGCACGGTTTAGTCAAAGGTATTTTACTGCATCCATCAATTCAAACATCGATCAACCCAATCTAAAATCACCTGATTCACCAATTCTGGGCTTTCATCATGGGGACAGTGTCCTACGCCTTCTAAGCTCAGCAGCTGCAAATTCGGATTATACTGAGTAAATCGGTGAGCAAGTGCTGGGGGAACAAATTTATCTTTGTCTCCCCAAATCAGGAGCATGGGAATTTGTAAGGTGGGCAATATTGCCTTGACACTAGGACTAAAGTCTTTACCGATGGAGGCTTTGAAAAGGGCGCTGAAAGCACGGGTTGAACCTTTGTCTTGGGGAGGTTCAGCTAAAATTTCTATCAGTTCGTCAGTGATAGCTTCTGGGTTGGAGTAAGCAAGACCAGCCCAACGGCGTAGGAAGTTTGGTTGGCGGATGAGGAGAAATAATGGCTTCAGTAACAGTGGGGAAGCTACAAGATTTTTGATTGTTAAGACGAGGGGTTGCAGGAACGGGGGGATCGCTTCTTGCTCCAATGATGGATCGGGTAGACTCATCATGACTAAACCTTTTACCATATCTGGATGGGCGGCAGCGGCAACTAAGGAAATCAGCGAACCATTGGAATTACCCACCAATATGACGGGCTGACGGATAAATGCTTTCCAAAAGTCATAGACCTGCTCTACCCAAAGCTGTATAGCATAATTTGCCCCTGGTTTTTCAGAAGCCCCAAAACCCAACATATCAAGGGCATAGACTGTATGGTGTTCGCCCAGTACTCCTATATTATGTCGCCAATGACCAATGGAGGCACCAAATCCATGAAGCAGAATGAGGGGTGTTTTCTTTTGGTAATTTTGGGTGGGACGGATGTAGGTGTAGCGGGTTTGCCAGCCCCGCCAAACCCAGTCTCTTTGATTGCCAACCCTTTGCTGCCAATGGCTTGCAGTGGTCACTTTTGCCTCCGATTCATCTCTGTGTTCTTTTTCTACGATGACATATGCTGAGAGCTTCCGGATTTTATCGAAGAGACATCTAGATGGGGTGACGCGCTTAAAATCCTATCTCCGCGTCACCGTTTCTCCCCTTAGTGGTCTGTGTCATTAATTTTGGTGGGTTCGTAGTTGCGGTTAAGTGTTCTTGGAGTTAAGGACTAAAATCCTTACTACGAACTTCTCAACCCTTAACAAGGGTGCCATTCGTTACCCTGCCCCTAAAAAATCTAAGATATTCTATAATGGATCTGTAATTTTTACCGTCAATTAATTTAATGAATTGTCACAATAGTTAAAATTTGCTACTGTTGTCTAATTTAGATTAACTCTTGGACAGATATTTCATCATAGTGAGTAGAATGGCAGATATAACGACCACGAAACCACTTTATGAATTAGCTACTCTAGTAATATAGACTCTTTTTGAAGTCCTCAGCTATTTAACTATTTTATTCTGAGGCGTCCAATTTTAGACCACTAGACCAAGCCAAATTCTTAACTTATAAAGAGGTCCCAAAACTCATAATGCCTGTGATTGAGAAAAAGAGAAATCGCGATCTGCCCCAAATCAACGAACGAATTCGCTTCCCGAAAATTCGGGTCATTGATACCGATGGTAGCCAATTGGGAATTATAACCCCACAGGAAGCACTGCAACTAGCGGAAGAAAAAGAGCTAGATCTAGTGCTGCTGAGCGATAAAGCTGACCCGCCGGTCTGTCGGATTATGGACTACGGGAAATATAAGTTCGAGCAGGAAAAAAAGGCACGAGAAGCCCGGAAAAAGCAGCACACAGCCGATGTCAAAGAAGTGAAGATGCGCTATAAGATCGAAGAACACGACTACAACGTGCGTGTTAAGCAAGCAGAGCGTTTTCTCAAAGACGGCGATAAAGTCAAGGCGACTGTGATGTTTCGGGGTCGAGAAATTCAACACAGTGACTTAGCGGAAGAGTTGCTCAAACGAATGGCAACAGACTTAGACTCTGTTGGCGAGGTGCAGCAAGCGCCCAAAAAAGAAGGGAGAAATATGATGATGCTCATCTCCCCTAAGAAGTAAAGGCACCGATTTTGGATTGGATCAATAGTGAATAGGGGTAGACCAAAAATTATCTCTAGAGCCCAAACCCAGATGCCTAAAGCCTGAATCCGAAATCCAAAATCGTAAATCAGAAATAAATTGATAGTCCTGAGTGCTGAGTGGGAAAGATAATACTCAGTTACTCAGGACTTTTGCCATTTTCAGGGGACACCCAGTGTACTAGTAGAGAACGGCGGAAATAAGCTGACCATCTGCAAGAGTTCAAAAGCTTTATTTTCTTAGCTTTTGACTTTTGACCTTTGACTTTTGACTTCCGCCTTGCGGTTGTGCTGGTCGTGGATATCTGAGTAACTGTCATCTTTTTATTGACTCACCAAAAGGTGTCTACTCCAGATCAAATAACATGGAACTGAAAAAACACTGGTCTGCCTCAAGCAAAGGTATGCCACGACTACTACAGTGGGTGAATCTCCGGCCAGAGGAGAGCGATCGCACTTGGTTAATGTTCGCTTTTTATACAACGACATCCATAGGATTACGGTGGTCAGAGGATAGTACAGTAGCGCTGTTTTTAGATGAATATGGCGCTAAGTCTCTGCCTTGGATTTATATCTCTAGTGCGATTATAGGATCTGTATTAGTTTTTTTATATTCTTGGCTGCAAAAGATTTTTCCCTTACGTCGGTTAATAGTGGCGATCGCGCCTTGTATGTTTATACCGTTAGTTTTATTAACTTGGAGTATCCATACCCACTTGGCAGTGATCGCAATATTTTTGCTGCGACTGTGGGTAGATGCATTTTATGTTGTCAACAACCTCAACACCGCAATTGCAGCCAATCAACTATTCAATATTCGCGAGATTAAACGCGCCTACCCACTGATTAGCAGTGGTATTTTGGTAGCTGATATCTTCAGCGGCTTTAGTTTACCTTTTCTGCTGCTATTTGTAGGACTTGATCACGTCATTATGCCAGTTGCTGGTGTGTTCATAGTATTAGGAGCAGTCATTCTTTGGCATTTAAGTAACAACTATCAACAGGTTTTTCCTAATGCTCCACAAAGAGAGATTCCACAAGTACAGCGCTTTCAAAAACGCCACTTTTCAAATCCATTATGGAAGCATTATGCATGGCTGTTATTTGTGTTTTTTGCTCTACTGCAAGTGCTGGGAGTGTTAATAGATTTTCAGTATCTGACTCAGCTAGAGAAAAATTATAACGACAAAGACATCGCTAGCTTCTTGGGTATCTTTGGTGGGATTGCGGGAGTATGTGAACTAGCGATGCAGTTGTTTATCTCCAGTCGCGTACTGGAACGTTTCGGGGTATTTGTGACTGTTGCGACTTTACCAGCATGTGTCTTCCTCTTCGTCCCACTCACAATTCCACTAGCCAGTTTATTTCCCACAACTCAATGGCAACAATGGTTTTGGAGTCTGATTATTCTCAAGTTTTTAGACGAACTTCTGCGTTATACGTTTGTCGCCAGTAGCGGGCCACTGCTATTCCAACCCATCCCAGATAAAATTCGCAGCTACGTGCAGACATTGTCGGGAGGTGTAGCAGAAGTCCTCGGTGCAGGGATCGCAGGCGGAGTCATTTTAGTCACCTTATGGTTTTCTAGCAGGTTTATACCTGTACCCTTACAAAATTTAGTGTTCGTCATAGAAACTGCAATTCTAGGTTTGCTCTGTACAGGAATAGTTTGGGTACTGCAAACACGCTATGTTAACCTGTTAGTCTTTAATGCAGGACGAGGTCAGTTAAATGCCACAGATGTGGATTTGCGTGCATTCAAGCAGGCTATTGTCAAAGCCTTAAGAGAACAAGGCACTGAGGCTGATAAACGTTCTTGTATTGAACTTTTATGCCAAATTGACGCCAAAGGAGCGGGAGAAGTTTTAGCTCCTCTGCTAGTGAAGCTACCCCCTTCTTTGCAGCAAATTAGTTTGGAGGTCATGCTCACTAAAAGTGCAAATCCCACTTATTTGCCCGAAGTTCGCGCTTTGTTAGACCAGCGTCAACTCACCCTTAACCCCAACGTTTTTGCCCTAGCTTTACGATACATTTGGCTTTTTGAGCCTAATCCAGATTTAGGTCAACTAGAAACCTACCTCAAAGAGCCACAAAGCTCACTCATCCGAGCTACCGCAGCCGCCCTACTATTGCGTCGGGGAACGCCAATGCAATCAAGTGCAGCAATGAAAATTTTACGGCGAATGCTCACGCACAAACAAGAACAGGAACGAGCTAATGCAGTCAAAGCCCTAACAGAAGCAGTTTATATACAGGCGCTACGGATTCATATACCGAATTTGCTACAGGATGAGTCTTTGCGAGTGCGCTGTGCGCTATTAGAAATGATTGCTGCAAATCATTTGGAGGAGTACTATTCAGCACTCCTTGGGGGGCTTTACTACAAGTCAACCCGAATGACAGCTATGCGTGTTTTAGTAAGACTGGAAAATGAAATCCTACCAAGCCTGACGAAGCTTGCTACCAATATTTACAAACCAGAAGTCGTGCGGATCTACGCCTGGCGTAGCATTGGTCAAATTCCTACTCTAGAAGCAATGGATACTTTGTGGCTCCACTTGGAAACTTGTAGAGGTACAACCAGAGATCATATCCTCCGGACCTTACTGAGAAGGCATCAACAGGAAGAAATGATTCATCTAGTATATCACTTATATGATCGGGTGGAAACATTAATTGAACAGGAATTACGCAGCTTAGGTGAGATTTATGCCGCTTATATAGACCTCAAGACAGCACATGATCTAGAAAGTTATCAATCAAGTGCGAGGTTTAAGATTGTTTGTGAATTGCTCCAACGCGCACTCCTAGAATTGGAAATTGATGTCAAGGAACGATGTTTGCTACTACTGAAGCTGCTTTATCCTCAAGAAAAAATTCAAGTCGTAGCATTCAATCTCCGGTCGCAATCAGGGATGAACTTAGCGCGGGGATTAGAAATTTTAGACCATACTGTGAATTTGCAGAGCAAATCTGTGTTGCTAAATATTTTAGATCGGCGATCGCCCCAAGAAAAACTGCAAAAACTTGAGGAAAAAGGCATGATGGAATATCAGCCGATGGTGATAGGCGATCGCATCCGAAATTTGATAGCCCAGAAAGATTTGCTTTCCGATTGGTGCTTGGCTTGCTGTTTTCATGTTGCGCAAGTTGCCCACATTCGACTAGCGAGCAAACAAATTTTAGCAACTCTGCGTCATCCAACAGGCTTCGTCCGGGAAGCAGCAATCTTATACTTAAGTACAGTTTCACCCAGTATCCTACGACAACTTCTACCCCAACTACAAAATGATCCACATCCTCTAGTTGCAAATCAAGTTAAAAAACTAACCACTACCAATTATGCCAACTAGCGTAGACCGTTTATTATTCGTGCGGCAAGTCCCTATTTTTAAAGAATTACGAGATGATTTTCTCGTCCGGTTAGCTTCAGTGATGGACGAATTGTCTTTTCCTGCTAATTACACTATTTTTCAAGCAGGGGATGAAGGGCGATCGCTCTACGTTGTGATCTTGGGTCGAGTCAAAGTTCATATCGGCAATCAACAACTAGCAGTGTTTCCCAAAGGACAATCCTTTGGAGAGATGGCAGTTTTTGATGCCCAACCACGTTCAGCTTCAGCAACAACTTTGGAACCGTGTCAATGTTTAGAACTGACGCAAGAACAACTTTACGAGGCAATTGAGGAAACTCCCGAAATTGCCATAAATATTATTGGTGTACTCTCCCGTCGAATTCGGACACTCAATGAGAAAATTAACGCGATGAGTGGGAAAAATTAGGTGTGGGGAGTGTCGGGAGTGTGGGGAATATAGACCCCACACCCCATAATTCATAATTCATAATTCATAATTTCTATGAAGCGTTGTGGAATCTCAACATGCTCTCCCCAGTGCTGATGAATATAAGAAGCGTGTAGAGACGGGGGCAAACTCCAGCCTTCGTATCCTGTGGTTTCCTCGGAATCGTAGCGATAAGTTTGATACAAGAAAGATTCTAAAGGTGGTATTAAACAGGAACGATGAAACTCATGCCCGTAAACAGTTGTGCCCGTAGATACTAGTAAACTTTCTTGGAGAGCAACTGCTCGACGATACCCCAGGGTAAGACGCCCACCCATGACTGCTGTTGTAGGCAACACTCCGACCATCGACCAAGACTTCCCTTCAAAATCGACAATCTGCTCACACAAATACATTAAACCGCCACACTCGGCTATTGTGGGCATTCCTGCCAGGATTGCTGATTTTACTGAGTTACGGGCGTTGGTATTTTCTGTGAGTTGCTGGGCAAAGACTTCTGGAAAACCACCCCCAAAATACATTCCCTGTACAGATTCTGGTAGTCCTGCATCTGACAAGGGACTCCAGAAAACTAGTTCTGCACCTAGCTGTTGTAGCAAGTCAAGATTGTCTTGGTAGTAGAAACTGAAAGCGCGATCGCGAGCAACTGCTACTTTGACCTTTCCCCAACCCGTCTTTTTTTTCAAAGGATGTAGGGACCGACGCCTGAAGGATTCTTGCATTCCCCACACCCCATCTTTTGTCAGGGGTGGGGTTTCCCTGGGAGGAACACGCAACAGTGGTAACAAACGTTCCCAGTCAAAACAAGTCTTCCCTAAATGGGCAAGCCGATTCACCAAGGCATTCATTTGGGGAAGTTCTTCTGTAGGTACTAGACCCAGATGGCGATCAGGAATTGTGATATTATCTTCACGTCGTAGCACACCGAGAATTGGTAATTGCAAGGGTTCCAGAGCATCTTTCAGTAAAGATAGGTGGCGATCGCTTCCTACCCTATTTAGTACCACCCCAGCAATTTTAATTCTTGGGTCAAAGGAACAATAGCCATAGGCGATCGCCGCGACAGAACCAGACAATCGACTGCAATCCATCACCAACACTACAGGTAAATCTAGAAGTTGTGCGATATGAGCCGTACTGGCAAAAGAAGTTGGGTATTGGGCATTGGGCATTGGGCAGTAGTGAGGAACAGTCAGATGTCGAGAAATTGCCATTCCCCCCTGCTCCCCTCTCCCCCCTATCCCCAGAGGGGACCCCGAGTCCCCCCTGCTCCCCTGCCCCACTCCATCAAACAATCCCATCACTCCTTCCACAAGTGCATACTCAATCTCTTGGGTGTGATGAGTAAAACATTGCTGTACGTAAGCAACAGATGTTAAAACTGGGTCTAAGTTTCGACAAGCACGACCAGTAACGTGCTGATGGAACATGGGGTCAATATAGTCCGGACCAACTTTGAAAGATTGTACCTGTAGACCCTGCTGATCTAAAGAAGCTAAAAGGGCAAGTGTCACCGTTGTTTTGCCCACCCCACTGCGCTCACCTGCAATGACTAGAGCCATTTGACGGATACTTTATCTAATGTTTGTTTTCTTGCATATTTCTCACTAGCTTTGTCACCATTTTTCTTGGTGTAAATCTTATTGATTCGGCCATTATCTTATTTTTAACGCCAGGAATGATCACAGTTTTGCCCTCCAATAAGCTACGATAACCAATCTTGGCTACGGTTTCTGCATCCATAATCTTCTGACCGCTGACAAGCTTTGAGTCTTCCATTGCGGCTCTTTGTTGAAAGCCAGATTCTGTTGGACCTGGACAAAGAGCAGTTACGGTAACACCTGTACCTTCCAATTCATTGGCGATCGCTTCGGAAAATGATAAGACATAAGCTTTCGTAGCGTAATAAACCGCCATCAGAGGTCCTGGTTGAAAGGCAGCTGTTGAGGCAAGGTTTAAAATCTTACCAGAGCCTTGCTTTACCATGTCCTTGAGGAACAGCTTAGTTAAATGGGTGAGACACACCACATTTACCTGTATCATTTGCAGTTCACTAGTCATGTCGATTTCGTGAAATAATCCATAGCTAGCGAAGCCGGCGTTGTTCACCAACGCATCGATTTTGATGGATTCTTGTTGCAGTTCTGTGAAAATTTCTTCTGGAGATGTTGGTATAGCTAAATCCTTGGCAATCACTTTGGCTGCAATGCCATATTTTTGTTTGAAATCATCTGCAATTTGAGTTAGCTTTTGTGCGTTTCTGGCTACTAAAACAAGATTGTAACCATCTTGGGCAAATAATTTAGCCAATTCGTAGCCTATTCCACCAGATGCTCCAGTAATAAGAGCAGTTTGTTTGTGCTGACCCTGGTATGTTGTATTCATAACTTTTTCTGTCCTAAACGGTTGACAACTCAGATGGTATGAGCTAGTTATTCATGAAGGTAGGGGTTAGGGAGGCAGGTTGTAGGTGGGGAACCCCATGTACTACCTACAATGCGGTCATTGGTATTTGCCAATGATTAATGACTAAAAAACGATGACTCTCGTTCCCAGAATCAATCTGGAAACAATTTTTTGGATGCAGAGCATCCAGCACGATGTCTTACAAAGTCTTCAGAAACCCAAACATGTGCATCTGGCGTTGCAAAATACACTTAATGCTATAGCACTCATTCACCTCTTCCCGAATTTCTTGCTCAGAAGATTTGGCTCTCTTGTATTTATGGCGATCTAGCAGCCCGACAATTGAGCAGCATTAAATCTTGCACCCTTGACACCAGCACTGATTTAGATAAATCTCTACATTATTTCCCCCACAAAACAAAGAGAGCGGTTACTTTCGGTATTTTTAAAGACTTTGGTTACTGTAAACCAATTTACTCCTGCCTTACGGATCATACATCAAAAGTTTGATATTTTTTAATATTAAAATTCCTTAATTTTTGCCACGTTCAGTGACCATGTTATTTTATGATTTTCAATGAGTGAAGAGAAACCATATTACTGGAGTCTTAAGCTGAAGAATTTTTCTTGTTCAGAGGTATACAGACCTACTCTGCCTAAGCTCGCAATTATATAGCTGTTCTGAGTAAAGCACCCAGAACTTTCACTTTTTGAACAATCTTTTTTTTGTGAGAAGATTAGGTTGATTGGAGAGTAAAAAAGCTAGCATAACACAAAGCAGCACATTGAAATAGCAAAATTTCAATTTTTGGCAGATTACCAAATTATCCAATTCAAAATTCCCCTTAAAAAAATTAAAATCCTGAATTAAGGAGGGGATAGATTCAGGAGAAACCGTCTGGTCTAAGCCAAGCCAAGACTAGGTTTGGGAGTGTGGAATTCGAGTTTTTGACAATCTCTGTAAATTTGACCACTATTTCATGATATCCTGTGCTAAAAATAGGTTTGTGAATTGAACATACGGCTCACTGAAATATTTCTAGGCAATCTTAATCAATGCGATCGCCGACAATATAGTCACTGGGCAATTTGCTAGGATCATTTTCCATTTCCAGATCAAAAGTGCATAAGTTGATTATGCCTACATCTATACAAACAAAAGGGAAAGCAAACAAGCTTATAAACAATCCAGAATCGACACAGGTGGAATTTAAAATGGAAAAAACCTTGACTGGCAAATATTTAAACAGGAATTTGTGATCCAAATTCCTGTTTAAAGAACTTATCGTTAGCGCTCGCATCCGACAACCTGTATTGTGAATTTGTAGACAAAAGAAGTTTCGGGTATTTAGAGACGCTACAACATTATCTTTGGGGCGATATTCATCGCAACCAAACTGATTTTCGTGACTGTTCCTATTGTAAAAAACGGAAAAGAGAGATAACAAAACATGGAAAACGATATCATCTTTAAACCGCTGCAATTTCGCAACCTCACCGTGAAAAACCGGGTTTTTCGCTCAAGTATTTCTGGACGTTGGGATAACTATGATGGTTCAGGTTCTCAGACGCGTGTCAACTGGGAAGAGAAGTTTGCCCGTGGTGGTGTAGGGGCAATCATTACTTCTTTTGTACCAGTTGCGATTCGCGGGCGAATTATGCCTAATTACGCCACAATTCACAGCGATGAGACTATTCCTTTCTGGCGTAGAGTTGGTGAAAAAGTCCACGAACACGACTGCAAATTTATCCTGCAATTGAGTCATTCTGGACGCCAACAAGATATTGGTGGTGTAGAAAACCTCGGCAAAAAAGCTTTAAGTTCCACCAGCGACACTGAGTCCTTTCATGGTTTTCTATGTCAAGCCATGACCCGTGAGGAAATTCAAGACACCATACAACATTTTGCTGATGGTGCTAGAAGGATACGGGAAGCGGGACTAGATGGTATAGAGTTACACAGTGGTAACGGGTATTTGTTTACACAATTTCTCAGTTCAGGAATTAATAACCGCAAAGACGAATATGGCGGTTCTTTAGAAAATCGAGCCCGTTTTTTGTTGGAAGTGATCAAAGCTATCCGTAAGGAAGTGGGAAACGATTTTCACTTGCAATTTAAAATCAGTGGAATTGACTATAACAATGCTGTAATTTTTTGGGAAAAGCCAGGTAATACTCTTGCAGAGTCTGTCCAAATTTGTCAGTGGGCAGAAGAAGCTGGAGCCGATGGAGTGCATGTTTCAACTGGCAGTTTGTTTCCCCATCCTCTCAATCCTATTGGCGGGTTTGACTTTGATGTCATTACCAGAAGCTATGACACGATGCTATCTAGTGGCATCTTTACCACACGCAACTACCTATTATTCCGCTACGGATTTTTGCATCCAATTTTCAATTTTTTGTGGAACCGGGTGAAAAAGACTTTGCCTCCTCAGCAGTTCAGTGGGAACGAGGTAAAAGATCCAGAAATGAGGAAGCTTTTAGAAGATCACCAAGGGAGAAATCTGCTGGCTGCGCGTGAAATTAAAAAGCATGTCAAGATCCCCGTCCTCTGCACTGGTGGTTTTCAGCAAGCTTCCTATATTCGTCAGGCAATTCATGATGAGTACTGCGATGGCGTGACTATCGCCCGTCCGCTGATTGCTAACAACGGCTTGGTTCATGATTTTGCTGCCGGGAAAGACCTTCCAGATAAACCTTGTACTTATTGCAACAAATGCCTTCTCAATGTAACTGAAAATCCCTTAGGTTGCTACGAACTGTCACGCTTCGATAACGACTACGAAGAGATGATGAAAGAAGTCATGTCAGTATTTCATCCAACTCAGTTCGAGCAACATCAAGAATCATCCAAGGTTCCCGTACCACACCGATAGAACAGGAGTGTGGGGAGACAAGGAAGTGTGGGGAGAAATCCAGACCCGATGGAATTCACGTGGAAGTAAGGAAGATAGTTCTCCCCCCTCTCGCCACACCCCCCACACTTCCCACACTTCCCACACTCCCCACACCCCTGTTCTACGCTACGTCTCTACATGAATTCGTTAGACATCGCTGGCAAATAATCGTAACAACATAGGAAGTCACAGCCACATGACCGAACAAACAAGCCAGACCCCACTTCAGACCGAAGTGAAAGCAACTTTCAAGCGTATTTGGGTTGTGATTTTGGGAGTTGTAGCAGTCGCTATTTTTTTCCTTTGGCCCATTTTATCCAACTCTCCAGTTGATTACGCCAATGTTGAAGACCACTATAAGTATGGGTCAATTGGTAGCGAACAGGTAAATGGTGTTCCCTATTGGATTTGGAAAGTTTTACCAGACGTCTTTCCAGATAAATTACCTGGTAAAGGTTATGATTCACTGGGTTTTATTCATGAACCAGGCAAAGATTTACCTGTAGGTTTCTCTAAACGTAGGGTCTTTCTTGACCGTGTTGGTTTAAATTGTGCTGTTTGTCACACGGGTACATTGCGAGAGACGCCGCAAAGTGAACATCAAGTGATTGCAGCAATGCCTGCCAACGTCGTTAATCTACAGGGATATATCAAGTTCGTATCGGAAGTTGCTTTGGATTCGCGATTTACCGCTAGTCGGATGCTGCCAGAAATTGAAAAGATTAGTGGTGGTCTTAACCCTATCCAAAAATTAATTTATCAATACATAGCAATTCCACTAACTCGAGACGCACTGATTCGTCAGGGGAACCAACTTTCCTTCCTTAACAAGCAACCAAATTGGGGACCAGGAAGAGTGGATACTTTTAATCCCTATAAAGCGATTCAGTTCCATTTTCCCATGGATAAATTGCGTGAGGATGAACTGATTGGCACCTCTGATTTTCCTTCTGTTTGGAATCAAAAACCCCGCGAGGGATTGCAGTTGCACTGGGATGGCAATAATAAATCAGTTGATGAACGTAATAAGAGCGCAGCCTTAGGTGCTGGCGTAACACCAACAACGATTGATTTGAAGAGACTTAAGCGACTTGCAGATTGGCTTTGGGAACTACCACCACCGGTTTATCCCTACAAGGTTAACGAAACTTTAGCCGCGACAGGAGAACGCCTTTTTGAAAATAATTGTGCAAGCTGTCATGCTTTTGGTCACCCAAAAATAGGCAAAGTTGTACCAATTCAAGAAATTGCTACAGACCGGCATCGCTTGGATTCCTACACTTATGAAACTCTCTCTAACCAAAATACACTTTACGCAGGTTATCCGTGGCGTTTCTCCCATTTCCGTAAGACGAATGGCTATGCAAATGCGCCCCTTGATGGTGTTTGGTTACGTGCACCTTATCTGCACAATGGCTCAGTTCCGAATTTGAGGGATTTACTAGAAAAGCCAGAGAACAGACCCAAGAAATTCTATCGAGGTGACGACGTTTTCGACCAAGAAAAAGTGGGTTTTGTCTCCAATGTTGCTGAAGAAAGCGGCAAGAAATATTTTGAATTCGATACCACACTACCTGGAAACAGTAATAGTGGTCACGTGTACGGAACTGAGCTTTCCTCAGAAGCAAAAAATGCACTTGTTGAATACATGAAGAAACTTTAAAATTTGTTGTGATGGGGAAAAAGAATGAACACTTATGCTAAATGGTTTGGTCGTGTCGTATGGCTTGGTATCATAGTTAATCTTTCTTTGGCAATACCAACACTCTTTGTGCCGGACAAAATGCTGGTACTGTTGAAATTGGAGCCTGCGATGCCAACTATCTGGGTCAGTTTTTCTGCAAATCTTCTGATCCTGCTGAGTCTTTTCTACATCCCAGCTGCAATTAATTTGTATCACTATCAGGCAAATGCATGGCTTTCAGTCATCTCACGTATGACTGGCTTCACTTTTTTCTTGTTCCAGCCTAAAGCCTACCTTGCCTTTGGTCTTCTAGACCTTACTTTTGCCATCCCCACAGGAATTCTATTGATTCTGGCGCTGCAAGCTGAAAAGTCAGTTATTTCAGGACCAGCCTAGTACTCGACCAAAGTAACTTTGGCAGGTCGGTATCAGAAATTCCTTCCCTGCGTCTCCAAAAGAGCGAAGTTGACTTGCCAGATTACTAGTACACGACGGCGGAAATAAAGCACCCCCTTTCAAACAGGCAAAAGCTTTGATATATAACACTTTTGATTTCCGCGCAACGGTACTAGGGGTTTTCTTGATCTTAGCCAGTATAGTAGGGTGGTCATTGCCCACCCTACTAGTAAAAAAAAGGAGCGATATATTGCCATGACAATACTCAAAGAGAGAATAGGCAGAATTATCACAAGTATTGCGATAATTCTTCTACTTTTAGTTGGAGTAGTCGGCTATGTAGGATGGTACAACCTTTTTCGGGAGGTTCCTTCTACATATTACGACTCACCTGAAGAACACTTTAAATACGGTTCTATTGGAGCAGAACAGGCGCAAGGTATACCGTATTGGATTTGGTTGGTACTGCCACGAATATTTCCCGATAAGCTGCCAGGACCTGGTGGTTATACTTCTTTGGGAATTACATGGGAGGAAGGGAAAGAACTACCAGTTGGCTTTTCTCAAAAGACAATTGGATTTCCCAGGGTAGCTATAACTTGTGCTGTTTGTCATAATGCCACCTATCGAGAAACGGTCAAAGATAAACCAACAATTATTGCCGCTGGTCCTTCCAGTAAATTTGATTTGCAAGGCTATATTCGCTTTCTAAATGAATCTGCAGGCGATTCCAGATTTACACCAGACTATATCCTTGACGAAATCAAGTATAGCCATGAGTTTTCCTGGTTGGAGAAATTACTTTATCGGTATCTCATCATTCCTCAAACTCGGAAAACACTTCTACAACAAAAAGAAGACTTTGCTTGGATCGATTCTCGTCCCACCTGGGGTCCTGGTCGCATCGATCCATTTAACCCCGTCAAATTCGGCACCTTAAAGTTGCCTAAAGATGACACTATCGGTAATTCCGATATGATGCCACTTTGGAATGAAAAAATGCACAAAGGCTTTGCGCTACATTGGGATGGTTTAGAAACTTCACTCAAAGAAACTATTCAAACTGGCGCAATTGGTGACGGTGCGACTAAAAAGTCTCTTCCTGTAGCTGATTTACAGAGGGTAGAAGACTACATTTTAGAACTACCTCCTCCCAAATATCCTTTTGCTGTTGATAAGACATTGGCTGAAAAAGGAAATCAAATTTTTGCCAATACCTGTGCATCCTGCCACGCTTTTGGTGGCGAAAGGACAGGAAAAGTTATTCCTGTGGAGGAAGTGGGAACTGACCGCCATCGCCTAGATATGTGGACGCAACAAGCAGCAGAGACTTACAACGACTTTGGCAAAGGCTATCCCTGGAAATTCAATAACCTGCGTAAGACAAATGGCTATGTATCTGTGTCTTTAGATGGACTTTGGTTAAGAGCACCCTATCTGCATAATGGTTCAGTCCCATCTCTACAAGACCTTTTAGAAAAACCAGAGAATCGTCCTAAAGTTTTCTACCGAGGATTTGATGTCTATGACCAGAAAAAAGTTGGCTTCGTTTCTGAAGGTTCTGAGGCTGAACGCGTAGGTTTTAAATATGATACGAGCGTTACTGCCAATTCAAGTCAGGGACATATCTATGGAACTGATTTGCCTGGGGATGAGAAACAAGCATTGATTGAGTATCTGAAAACTTTGTAAATCGGACTCTCAGGCTTTTTGATCAATCTATGCGTAGGTTGGGTTGAAGGCCGAAACCCAACAGCCAAAAACCTTGGTACTGTTGGGTTTCACTATGTTCAGCCCAACCTAAATGTAAATTGGACTCTCAGACTTTTTCCTAAAGTACGCAACTCATACAAAGGTGTTCCGATGGCCACTGACTATATTCTGTTTATCCACGGCGTTAATACTCGCGAGGTGCGTGAACAACCTGAATACGCCAATTCACTGATCAAACTCCTCCAAAAAACTAACCCAGACCTCCAGCCGATAGCTCTCTACTGGGGTAAAGTTAATGAAAAGGCAGAAACCGATCTCCTTAACAAACTTCATGCTTCACCCCTTTGGTCAAAGATGTGGTTCAGAGAATTTCGTGAAAGGCAAATTCTCCAGTTTGCTGGGGATGCTGCACTCTACATTAGCCGTGGTATCGGTGCCCAAGTGATTAACACGCTGACGACGCAGGCTGTAGAAGGGTTAAAGAATGCTAAACCAAATGACCGCCTGCACTTAGTGACACACAGTTGGGGAACCGTGATCCTGTTTGACTTATTGTTTGCTAATCGCTGGGACGACGCAACAGTGCCTGGTCACGATGATGTTATGGCGATTCGCGATACCATCTATGGCATATCTGGGAAAAATCCAAATCCGCTTCAGGGCATACAACTTGCTAGTCTTCACACTATGGGTTCACCTGTTGCAATCTTCAGCCTGATGGATGTGTCACCGGGTAAAGATAACACTGATTCGACTGATGGTCATGATATTACACCTAAACTACAGAAACTACTAGAGTCCCTGCACGAAGCACGAAAGGGGAAAAAGCTACCCTGGAGGAATTATATCCATCCTGGTGATCCGATCGCTTATACACTGGAAGAACTGATGAGCAGCCTAGTGGATGGTGACAAAAAGTACCTCGATATTCACGACATGATTACCCAGGAACCAGGAGCGCTCGACTTTGTAACTGAACAAACAGTTTTAGCTCTACTCCACGGTGGTGACGCTCATGGTAGCTATTGGAACAGCAACAAAGTGGCTCAAGAAATCAGCAGTTTTCTATAGGTGATCTGGGAGTGGGGAGTGTGAGGAGTGTGGAGTGGGGAGTGGGGAGTGTGGGGAGTGTGGGAAGTGTGGGAAGTGTGGGAAGTGTGGGGAGTGTGGGAAGTGTGGGGAGTGTGGGAAGTTAACTCCTGACTCCTGACTCCTGACTCCTGACTCCTGACTCCTGACTCCTGACTCCTGACTCCTGACTCCTGACTCCTAACTCCTGACTCCTAACTCCTGACTTCTTTTGATTCCTGTTTGGGCGCAAATAATCTTAATCTCAACCGACTACTCAGAAATTGCATGAGGAAAAACAGCACAAAACGAGGGTTGTGCTTAAAATAGCGCTTCCACAAACGTTTTGGTTCCATTATTAGCCTAAATAACCACTCTAAACTGATCTTCTGCATCCAGCCTGGAGCTTGCTTGACTCGACCGGAATAAAAATCAAAAGCTGCCCCGACACCTAGCATCACTGCTGGAATTCGGCCTTTATGTTCTGCGATCCAAAATTCTTGTCGGGGGCAACCAATACCCACAAACAGAATTTGCGCTCCTGATTCGACAATTTCTTGAGTAAAAGCTGTATCTTCCTCAACTGTCAATTTACGGAAAGGCGGCGAAATGTGGCAGACAATCTTAATGCCTGGAAACTGCTTTTCCAAAAACTCGACAAATGCAGTTAAACTTTCTGGTGTCCCGCCATAGAGAGCAATAGGAACACCCTTCTGTGCTGCTGCTTTACACACATGTAAGGTAAGAGTTGGACCGTAGACTCGCGAGGCATTTTTGATACCAAGAATGCGTAAAGCCCATACCAAAGGCATACCGTCAGGTGTAACCAAATCGGCACTGTTAATTATGCGGGCAAAGAGTGAATTATCATAAGTTTCCATTGTCATATGAACATTGGAAGCACAAACACATTTGCTCTCTTTTTTTTCTGTCCAAGCTAAAATTCTTTGGGTTGCATCTTCATAGCTCGTAGCGTCTACGCGCATAGTGAGAATGTAACGAGATTCTAAGGGTAATATTTTCTCAAATGTGGATTGCATACTGCGCTATCTTCAAGTTGTTATAATTCGATCAAGTGTCAGATAAGTATCAAACAAGAAATAAAGTTTCAAAGCTTTGAAACCTCAATAAGCTTGTTGTGATGCTTATATTGGTAGTACTGTAAGCACGGGATTTTATATTTTTCAGTCAATAATTAGGGCTATATTTTGGCAAAAAATAGTTAAAAATTCCCTTTACAGAAAATCTACAGAAGACTTGAGAAATAAGATGATCTATCAAGTGCCTCTCATCAAGTCTATTCCCGAAGTCTCTGTATTTATAAGTGTATTTACCCGTAATAAATTGTGTGGAGATTTTAAAGTTTTAGGTCTAAAATGTGAATTTACGGATATTACTGATCGTATACAAATTCTAAAAAAAGTTTAAGCGGTGTAAGGTGGAATTTAGCTCTAACTAAGTGTATTTCAGCAATTGAATAGGAATCCTATATATCTAATTAGATACTGATCTAACCTCATTCAAGTGCCAGAAATTATAATGCCCTGCGATCAACACATGGTTACAAGAACTGTATTAATTAATGCCCTTCAAGATCTAGGTTTTTACTTAGATTTCCGAAAGTTGGCAATTTACTGTTAATAGAATAACCGTATTTCTTGGGTGTCAGTAAATGGGGAAAAAAGTTAGAAAATATTTATACAAGCAGTGCATATACTAATGAACAGTATGAATGAATTTTCCCGTATGATTTTTTACTCTGTTAATCACTGGATTACTCATTCTCGTCCTTTTTCTTCCACAAGTTGATATATGTGCATCCACGATTGGGGTAGTATCACTCACATCTTTGCTAATAACCAGGATAGGTTGGACAAAATTGGATTGCTACTGCAAACAAAAATGAGTCATTTTTGCTATCTCTTGCAATGCCCATTGCCCAAATTCAATTCTGAGTCATCATCAAGTAATAACTCGATTTATTAAGTTTTTAATAACACTTGTGTCGGCTTGTACGTTGATGATGGAAGCTTCTATAGGAATGTGTATCCTAAAAACAACTAAGCTTATGATAGAATGGAGGTCTAATGACTCCCAAGATTATGCGTCAGCTTTGGTCTGTGGTAGAAACAGCACAAGCCAACACACTATTGCAGTTAGACGACGCTACTTTGGTGCAGTGGTTGGTAAAACAAACGAAGACACAAGCTTTGCTGGATTGTCATGAAACTGATTTTCTCAGTGATTACGTTCAATCCCGGCTAAGTCTTATCCGTGATATTGTCGATGAACGCCAGTGTTACTGATAAAAAAGTTACCATCGATGAGTCCAAAGTAACGACTATTGACTCATAGGTAAATAACCTTCCATTAAACAGTCAGAACCTACCACACGCACTGCTACACGTTCCAGGGTTAGCGCTTGGGTCATACTAGTAAAACCTAAGTCACCTACAGGTGTGGGAGCATGACTACCACCAATGATTTTAGGAGCAATAAAGGCAAGGACTTTTTGCACTGTTCCTTGAGCGATCGCACTAGCCGCTAAGTTCCCACCACACTCCCACAGTACATTGCAAAAACCCCTTTCATAAAAGTACGCCATTGCCTTATCTGGTGTGAGTGGTGTCAACTCCACCACTTCCACACCTTGTTTTCGTAACAGTTTCTGAAAATCGGGGTTAGCTTCTTTTTCGGTCAACACCAAAGTGGGAGCCTCTGAAGTCTCCCACAGATGGGCGGCTAGTGGCAAATTCAGATGACGACTCATCACCACTCGTAGGGGATTGTGCGCCCCCTCTTGATGGCTAGTTAAATAAGGATTGTCTTGTTTAACAGTGTTTCCACCGACAATCACTGCATCACAAGCTGTCCGTAGTTGATGGACTTCGTTGCGGGCAATTTGGTTTGTCACCCAAGCACTGTGACCAGTGGTAGTAGCAATTTTGCCATCTAAAGTCATGGCATATTTCAAAATACCAAAAGGTCGATGATAGAGAATGCGATGAACAAAGCCCTCATTGAGTTTCTGGCAAGCTTCTTGTTCCACTCCCACCAACACTTCTATCCCCGCTGCACGTAATTTGGCAATACCACCGCCAGCTACCAAAGGATTCGGATCAACCATACCTACCACAACTTTCGCCACCCCAGATGCGATCAACGCCGACGTACAAGGGGGAGTGCGTCCATAGTGATTACAAGGTTCGAGGCTGACATAGATAGTAGCAGCGTGTGCGCGATCGCCCGCTGCTTGAAGTGCAAAAACTTCCGCATGGGGCTCACCTGCACAGGGATGAAATCCCTCTCCCACAATCTCCCCATCTTTAACAATCACCGCCCCAACGAGAGGATTTGGGGAAGTACGTCCCAATGCGCGGCGGGCGAGTTCCAAACACCGCCGCATCATAGCCCGATCAAAGTCTGTTCCTACCGTTAGCTTTTCCTGAACGTAGTTAGGAACAGATAGATCCGGTTGAGCCTCCACTGGAGAATTATCCATAACTTTGAGCAATACCCTGAAATATTTTCACACTAGCGCTCTTATTCTTGTTCAAGACTGCTCTGCCAGTCTGATCTGCTGCCACCAACGATTCAGGGGATAATAAACAACAGGAGCCCAGAGGCTGCTGAGAATGGCAGAAGCAAGAGTCACCTTCTGATAATATGCCCAGATATCTTCTGTGTTGCGATCGCCCATCAGAACCAATTGGAATGCAAAAATAGTTTCCGCAACAACTGCCATTGCAAACACAATCAACGCAATAGAAATAAAATCTTCTTGTATAAAACGCTGCTTTTGCATAACTGCCGTCATCATTCCTACAATCCCTAAACTTATGGCATGAGTAGGGTCAGGTGATGTCATCCCATCTTGAAGAAGCCCTAGAACTATGCCCGCCAATGCGCCGCTAAAAGCTCTACGTTTCACACTCCAAGCCACCACCCAAATTAACAACCAGTTTGGTCCAATACCCAACAATTCCATCCCTGGAAAGCGGGTCAGCGACATCAGTAAGCATAACAGTACAGACCCAAACGTCACTGCCCAATCGCTCAGTTGACGTAACCTTGGATGCCAAAGCGCAACGGGACTTACTTGCAGTTTGGATTTTCTTGAACGGGACTTTGGTCTTTTGGGAGTGCTACCCCGAAATCCAGGAATCATCATAAATAAGAGGGGGGGGGAGAGGGGGGAGTGTGGGGAGTGTGGGGAGAGGGGGGAGAGGGTTTGGCGCTTTTCCCAAAAAAACAGCAAAATTTAATTTAAATGTGGAACAGCTTATCGATCAATCATATACACTTCTCCCTCTGCAGCCTTTCCTTCTAGACCTTTTTGGTTGTTGATTTGCTCTTGGGAGGGTTCTCTGGTGGTTGGTTTTCCACCTTAGGATACACCGTGACCCAATCTAGCGAGTGTATCGGCGGGAAAAATTCAATTTTTGCAATTGATGCAGGGAGTTTTTTCAAGTCTAGGGATTTTACCCGTCCTACTGCCAAGCCTGAGGGAAACTTCTGACTATAAGTAGATGTGGCGACTAAATCCCCAGGCTTCACATTTGGGACTTTTTCATAAAACTCAAGTACAGCTTCAGCAGAAGAAGCTCCCCGCAAAACGCCTTTAGCTCCAGTGCGAGTAATTGTTACACCTACTTGACTCTTCAAGTCACTAATTAACAATACCCGGCTAGTGTTGGGAGTTACACTTTCTACCAAACCAACTAATCCGCCATCCGCCTTGACGATGAAACCTTCCTTAATCCCCACAAGGCTACCACGATTTAAGGTCACTTGTTGCCACCAGTTGTCGGCACTGCGTCCAACCACCCGCGCAGGAATTGGGCGCGATGAGAGCGGTTCTTTCTCAACATAACCCAACAACTGTTTTAGCTTGCTATTTTGGCTTTCCAGTTCCGCTATCCGGGTTTGTAGTTCTAATGATCGTGCATCCCGAAGACGTTCTTCTTGAGTTGGGCCTGTCTGGAACATCTGCAACGGACGGGTAATCTCCTGGTACAACTCCAGCACCAGCATACCTTGAGTCTGTCGAAGTGTCCAAGCGCCACCAACGACTAGACCTAACAACCCTATTTGTAACCCTTTGCGCTCCCACAAACGACGCGATGTAATCATAATATTCCTCAAGATAAACGTAAATTAACTTATAGATATACTGCAAACGGCTAATAGCTAGACTTTTGACAATAGGCTGTAAGCGTTACGTAATAAGGCTTTTGACAATCATTGAAAAGTAAAGCTCCCAGCCGTTTTTAGTATAGAATAGATATTGGATTGCCGATAGAATCCAATATCTGAAATCTTATAATTGCTACATATTCCGAGAACGTCCGCTGAAGACTCTTTCCAACTGCTTGAAATTTTCTAACACTCGACCCGTTCCCAAGACAACACAGCTCAAAGGGTCAGCTGCAATATGTGTGACAATTCCTGTTTCATGACTGATTAGAGTGTCTATCCCTTTGAGCAAAGCTCCACCACCAGCTAACATAATGCCTCGGTCAATAATGTCTGCTGCTAGTTCTGGAGGTGTGCGTTCTAGTGTCCGCTTCACTGCTTCAACAATGACTGACAGCGGTTCTGACATACTTTCACGAATTTCTGGGCCTTTGATTGACACAGTTCGCGGTAGACCAGAAAGCAGGTGTAAGCCTCGCACTTCCATCATGGCATCGTCGTTATCCATAGTAGGATAGGCAGAACCAATCCGAATTTTGATGTCCTCCGCAGTACGCTCCCCAATGACTAGGTTGTGCACTTTTCTCATGTAATGCATGATCCCTTCAGTCAGTTCATCCCCAGCGATGCGTACTGATTCACTGATCACCGTACCCTGAAGGCTGAGGACTGCCACTTCTGTTGTACCACCTCCAATATCAATGATCATATTGCCAGTTGGTTCAGCAACAGGTAGTCCCGCGCCAATAGCCGCTGCTACAGGCTCATCAATTAAGTAAACTTCTCTTGCCCCTGCTTGAGTAGCAGCGTCCATCACAGCTCGCCTTTCTACCCCTGTGACTCCACTGGGAATGCCAATCACAATTCGTGGTAATACTAAAGATCTGCCTTCATTAACTCGCTGGATAAAGTGTTTCAGCATCAGTTCGGCTGTATCGAAATCAGCAATGACACCATCGCGCAACGGGCGCAGGGCAATCACATTTCCGGGTGTCCGACCGAGCATTTTTTTTGCCTCTTCTCCTACCGCCAGTGCTACCTTTTCGTTTTGATCAATGGCAACTACTGAAGGTTCTTGAAGAACAATGCCTTTACCTGATACATATACAAGAGTGTTAGCAGTACCGAGGTCGATACCCATATCTCGAGATAAAGAAAACCTACTAAAAATACCCACGCTTTTCCACGCCCCCTATTTGCAATAATTTTGACTACTTCTGACTACTACCGAAAGATAGAATTGTGCTGGATTTTATTACGTTTTTCGACCTGAGTCTAGTAAACAAGACGACCTTTTTATAGATCTTTCCGCAATCTTAACCCTGTCTTATATTTTTATTGTTTTCTTTATATTTTCCATTGGCATCTGTATATTCGCATGTTTTTTGCGGTATAAGAAAGTAACTTTGATTACCCTTCTCAGTAATTATAATTGTGATTCAATTAACATTTTCGCCAGAGTTTCAGAATTCGCTATGATGAAAATCGAAATTAACAAGTACACATGTACTGAGAGACAACCTATATGAGTATAAATCTTGTCATTCTAGTTGGTCGTGTAGGCGGCGACCCTGAAGTAAAATATTTCCAGGATTCCGGTAGCGTTGTGTGTAAAATGACTCTAGCTGTGGCTCGTAGAACCCGTAATAGCGATCAACCAGATTGGTTTAATTTGGAATTATGGGGCAAAACTGCTGAAGTTGCTGGAAATTACGTTCGTAAGGGTAGTTTGATTGGGGTCTCGGGTTCTTTAAAGTTTGAACATTGGCAAGACCGCACTACCGGAACCAATCGCTCTAGACCTGTGATCCGTGTGGAGAGGCTGGATCTCTTGGGCTCCAAGCGAGATCAAGACACTGAGATGGATAACAGTCCGGAGCATTTCTAAGAGGGAGCAGGGAGCTCTTAGCAGGGAGCAGGGAGCGGGGGGTATAAATTGGCAATTCTCGGTATCTGAGTGTTTCTCACTACTACCCAGTCCCCAGTCCCCAGTCCCCAGTCCCCAGTCCCCAGTCCCCAGTCCCCAGTCCCCAGTCCCCAGTCCCCAGTCAATAACTAATTTGCAACGTTACCGATGCTTCCACCTGCTGCTCGCCACCAATGATAGGGGTGGAAGCATCTTGTGTTGCAAACTTGGGTACCGCTGCAGTACGTAGAACGGGTTGTGGTGGGGGTACACTCGCACCATTAACTTGAATGCTTACTACTTCTTTTGGCTTAAGACCCAATTTACTCAAAACGGCTTCAGCCTGCTGTTGAGCGTCTTGGGTAGCTTCTTGAAGTGCTTGTTTTTGAGCCTGTGCGATCGCCTGGTCACTAGCGATAAAACTAATACTGTCAATCCTGGTCGCACCAGCTTTGACAGCTTCATCTAATATAGTACCAGATCGATCAGTAATAATCCGAAAACTTACGGTGTTGGTAGCCGAGTATCCTGTGATACGTTGCACATTATTGTTGTTGTTGCTATAAACTGGATTAAGGTTAATTCCTGTAGTTTGTAATTTTTCTACATTGCGACTCTTGAGCAGAGCAACTATAGATGATGCTCTTTGAGCAGCCTCTTTTTGTACCTCTTGTGCTGTTTTGCCTTGAACCTCTACCCCTAAATTAATTTGAGACAAAGTGGTTGGAATTGCTTCAACTCTGCGACCATTGACAGTGAGGATTCGCAACACTTTCTCTTTCTCCTGCGCCAACACAGGCTGGGTGAAGCTCACACAAACAAGTAGGGAGACAGCTAAAGTTTTCCAAAAGTTCCCAACATTTAAATAATATCGAGTTGCATTTAAATGTAGGACAGGCGTCTCCCCTGCTCTAAAAGTCCTTTTGATCTTTGAATGTGATTTAGTATGAAAATTAGCTAAAGTGGCTTCATTCATAAAATTCTAAAAAATTACAGTATCAATAATCGGTTTAAATACCGCAGATTGCAAGTAAGTGAAGTACAATACTTTTGTCCAGAATCTAAACACAAAGTCTTTGTTCCTCCCAACTCCCAACTCCTGACTCCTGACTCCTGACTCCTGACTCCTGACTCCTGACTCCTGACTCCTGAATTCTTTTATGGCATATTGGCTACTGAAAACCGAACCAGAAAATTACTCATACAGTGATTTAGAGCGCGATCGCCGTACAATTTGGGATGGAGTCAGCAATACTTTAGCACTTAAGCATCTACGTACAATACTACTGAATGACTTGGCATTAATTTATCACACTGGCAAAGAGCGGCGAGTTATAGGTATCGCAGAGGTAGTCAGTCAACCATACGCCGACCCCAAATTAGATGATCCAAAACGGGTCGTTGTTGATGTACAAGCACTACGAAAAGTGCATCAACCCGTCAGTTTGGCTCAAATCAAACAAGATGAAAACTTTGAGAACTTTGATTTAGTGCGGCTTCCCAGGTTATCTATAGTGCCAGTTTCAGAGTTCCACTGGCAGCGCCTTCTCGAGTTAGCAGGTGACAGCAACCGTTAGTTGTCAGTTGTTAGGTAAATTAAGGAGAAGGATATCCACAGAACCAATGCAGTTAGATCTCATAAAATCCTCATTACCCATGTTAGCAACCACACCAGCAACAGCAGAGAGTTCACTGGTGGTAGCAGCTGTCTTGCTAAATTTAGTGGTCATTTACTTTGCTAGCAAAATTGGTGGAGAGTTCTCGAATCGTGTGGGTTTCCCGCCTGTTTTGGGCGAACTTGTCGCTGGCGTCATCGTAGGGGTATCTGTTCTACATCTGTTGGTAATGCCAGAAGAAGGGGCAGATAGTTCTATCTCTTTGATCATGACCTTTCTCCAAACTACTGCAGGTTTAAGTTCTGACACCACAGATGCTGTCTTTACTATACAGTCACAGGTTATGTCGGTTTTGGCAGAACTGGGTGTCATTATTCTGCTATTTGAAATTGGTTTAGAGTCAAACCTTAAAGACTTAATGGCAGTTGGGATACAGGCGACTATCGTGGCCGTGGTGGGAGTCGTAACACCTTTTGCAGCTGGGACAGCAGGGTTGATGACTTTGTTTGGGGTGAGTGCTGTTCCAGCAATTTTTGCTGGCGCAGCGCTGACCGCAACGAGTATTGGGATTACTTCTAGGGTGCTGTCAGAACTAGGGTGTCTCAATTCTAAAGAAGGACAGATTATTTTGGGCGCGGCTGTCATTGACGATGTTTTGGGGATTATTGTTTTAGCCGTGGTGGCAAGCCTTGCTAAAGATGGTGCTGTTGATGTAGGTAAAGTTGTTTATCTGATGATCAGTGCTACCTGTTTCCTATTGGGTGCGATCGCACTGGGCAATCTTTTCAATAAGTCTTTCGTCGCGATCGTCGATCAACTGAAAACACGCGGTGAACTAGTGATACCAGCATTCATCTTCGCCTTTGTCATGGCATACCTTGCTGTTATCATTCAGTTAGAAGCAATTCTAGGAGCTTTTGCTGCTGGGTTAGTTCTAGAGGAGACGGATAAGCGCAAAGAGTTGCAAAAGCAAGTCGTGCCGATAGCCGATATGCTAGTGCCGATTTTTTTTGTGACTGTTGGAGCAAAAACAGATTTGGGAGTGTTGAACCCAGCGGTTCCTAGTAATAGAGAAGGTCTAATGATGGCAATTTTTCTCATCGTAGTCGCCATCTTAGGAAAAGTCGTTACAGGCTTGAGCGTTTATGGTCAACCCCAAATCAACCGTTTGGCAATTGGTGTGGGGATGATTCCTCGGGGCGAGGTTGGATTAGTGTTCCTTGGTATCGGTTCCTCCACCGGCATTCTCTCCAAACCACTAGAGGCAGCAATTATCATGATGGTAATTCTCACAACCTTTTTAGCCCCTCCCTTATTACGGTTTGTATTTCCAGAACCAAAACTACTGGCGATCGCACAAGAGCAACTCTTAGTTTATGGTTCCAATGCACAAGAGACTCTAGAAGTCACCCCAAAAGTTGAGGAGTAGTGTTAACTGTTCACACCGAACAGTTAACAGTCAGCAGTCAACAGTTAACTAATTCAAAATGGCATAAAGGCAGAGAAAATTATCAAGGACATGCTAAAATTTGACACTATTAGCTAATTCCAAAGCAGCAGTATCAGCAGTAGAAGCCGCCTCATTTGTGGCTTTCTTATCAAAGCTAAGTTTTGGGTGATGATGATGGGAGGATTTGCCCACGCTTGAACAGATTGACGGCTTTTATGAATACAAATCAGGAGAAAACACTGTGAAACTACACTGGTTACTACCTGGTACTGTTGTAACTCTTTTGATGCTATCGTTGCCTGCTGATGGAGCGATACTACAATCTTGGCGTTTTGATGCCAATCAAAACCAATTAGAAATTAACACTGAAGGCGCGGTTCAACCTCAGGCACAACTGATCTTTAATCCAACTCGTCTAGTCATCGATTTGCCAGGAACAGTATTTGAGCGTCCCCAGATCACACAGCCGATAGGCGGTGCAATTCGTGCCATTCGGGTTGGGCAGCTTGACCAACAAACATCTCGCATCATTGTAGAAATCATTCCAGGCTATACCCTAAACCCCAAGCAAGTCAAATTTGTCGGGATAACAGCTAGTCATTGGATAGTGCAGTTACCAAAGCCAGAGATTGAAAAAGTAGACTCCGCCTCAAGAAATTTCGCTCATCAGCAACTAGGCTCCTCTACCAGAAATAGTTATAGTTTACTGACAATAAACCCAAAAGTTGCCGACAGCACCCAAGGGACAACTCAAATTGAAAATTTACAAGTGACAGGAGATGGGTTTTTTATTCGCACTCAGGGTGAGAATCCTCATATTCGGGTAAATCGTAGCCCTGATCGGGCAATGATTTTCATGGACATCGATCATGCATTTTTATCCCCGCGTCTCGCACAACAAGATATACCCGTTCATCGGTTTGGTGTTAACCGCATCCAATTCACCCAGATGCAAACAAGACTCCCTATTGTCCGTATGACAATGCTTGTTGACAGAGATAGTCCCGACTGGCAAGCAAGTACAAGCCTTAGTGGTGGTTTAGTGATGTTACCTAATCGCCTAGGTGGTAACTGGCAAATAGGTAAGATGAGGAGCAACCAAACTGAAACTGACTCAAGATCTTTTCCCAGTGCAGTCAATTTCAATGCCCGCAACTTACTCTCCACAATTCAGTCTGTAGAAATAGAACCTAATGGCACACAATTGATCATTCGAGGCGATCGCAATTTATCTGCTCGTGGAGGTTGGGATAGGTCGTCTGGTCTGTTCCGTATCACTATCCCTAACACTCAATTAGCAGCAGCAATTAAAGGACCTGATTTCAATTCCCAAAGTCCCATCCTCCGAGTCCGTCTCCAACAGCAAGACCCCCGCACAGTCGTCATTTTTGTCGAACCAGCGCCAGGAGTGCAAGTTAGGCTACTCAACCAAGGCGGTGACTCTTTCGTGGCTTTGGAATTAAGGCGTAATCGCCTGTTATTACCCCCCTTAGCTTTACCTCTGGCTCAAAGACTACCTCCTAATGGTGGGTTACCTCCTCTAACACGACCAAACCCACTACCATCAGAAGCAATTAGGGACAATCCACTGCTATCCCAAACTGAGCGCCCATCTCATGGGAGAGTCATAGTTATTGTTGATCCTGGACATGGTGGTAAAGACTCCGGTGCACTTGGGATTGGGGGAGCGCAAGAAAAAGATATTGTCTTGCCTATAGGTAGAAAACTGGCAGAGGTCTTGCAGCAAAATGGTATACAGGTGGTATTAACACGGAATTCTGATTATTTTGTCACCCTTCAAGGAAGAGTAGACATGGCGGAGCAAGATCGCGCTGATGTATTTGTGAGTGTTCACGCTAATTCAGCAGGTGAGGATCGTCCTGATGTGAATGGATTGGAAGTGTATTACTACGACAGTGGCTTAGATTTGGCTCGCGTTGTTCATAATCGGATTCTTCAAAGTGTCAATGTTAAAGATCGGGGTATACGGCGAGCAAGATTTTATGTCCTGAGGAAAAGTTCTATGCCCTCAATTTTAGTGGAAACAGGTTATATGACTGGTAGGGAGGATATGGCTAAATTGAAAACTTCACTTTACCAAAACCAGATGGCAGAAGCGATCGCTCACGGTATTCTTCAGTACTTAAGGCGAAGATGACAAAACAATTCAAAATTCGCTCATTGCCAATTCCTATGGAAATAAAATACCCCTTTCAAACAGGCAAAAGCCTTTTGACTTTTGACGAACGCAAGCGGTACTAGCTGCCCATAGTCTGATTAAGTAGGATTGACTGTTAAAGTTAATTCTGGTGAGCTCGTTCTTGGTGTAATAAGAATGCTTTCCTGAATTTTTCTGGTTTAACTGCTTTAAAAGTTCACAGAGTAGTCTAGTATTTTACAACATTAACTGTGTCTTTATAAGAGTATATAACTATGCATGCGGCATTTAAAATTATCAGCAGCAGTCGCAACTTTCTGATCAAAGCCAAGGTTTAAGTGGTGATGGCGTTTTGACAGATTGACGGTTTCTATGAATGCAAATCAGGAGAAAACACTGTGAAACTACACTGGTTATTATTACCGGGTACTTTTTTAACATTTTTGCTATCGTCACCTGCTCATGCAGCGAGACTGCAATCTTGGCATTTTGATGCCAACCAAAACCAACTAGAATTTAACACTGAAGGTGATGTTCAACCCCAAGCGCAACTCATCTTCAACCCGACTCGTCTAGTGATTGATTTACCGGGAACTGTATTTGGACATCCGCAGTTTACACAGCCAGTCGGTGGTGCAATTCGCGCTATTCGCGTTGGTCAACTTGACGAAGGCACAGCCCGCATCGTCGTAGAACTTAATCCTGGTTATACCCTAGATCCCAAACAGGTGAAATTTGTCCCGTCTACAGCAAGTCGTTGGCGGGTACAATTACCAAGACCAGAAACCGAGAAAGCCGACTCTTCAAGAAATATTTACAGTGTATTTACAGATAACTCAAGTCCAGGGGTGAACAGGGGAGGAGTTGTTGCCTCTACAGCACCAACAACTCAAATTCAAAACTTAGTTGTCACAGGAGATGGATTTTTCCTCCGCACTAATGGTGGAAATCCTCAGATTCAGGTAAATCGTAGCCGTGACCAGGGTACTATTTACGTGGATATTGCTAATGCTACCCTATCACCAAGTTTGGTACAGCGGGATGTGCTGATTGAGAAGTACGGTGTTAACCGCGTCCAATTCAACCAACTGCAAACCAGACCACCTGCTGTCCGCATGACTTTGCGGGTTGACAAAAGTAGCCCCGACTGGCACGCTAACATGAGTGGTAGCGATGGCTTGGTGGTTCTGCCAACTCGTGGTATTGCCACTTTTCCCGGAAGCATTAGTCCACGCCCGATCTCAGGCAATATCCCCAGCCCGATTTCATCAATTGGCAACTCACTCTCCACGATTCAGTCTGTGGAAATAGAACCGACTGGGACGCAATTGATCATTAGAGGCGATCGCAATTTATCCATTGCTAGTGGTGGCTGGGATAGGTCAACAGGTTTGTACCGCATCACTATACCCAATGCTAAGTTAACTACAGCAGTTAAAGGGCCTAATTTCAACTCCACTAGCCCCATTATCCGGGTCCGCCTGCAACAGCAGGACCCCCGCACGGTTGTGATCTTTATCCAACCAGCGCCGTCCGTGCAAATCGGGCAACTCAATCAAATTGGTGACTCGTTTGTAGCTTTAGAATTACGACGCACTCGTTCGCTCCTCACACCCTCTGTAGCTCTACCTCCCCTCCCACGACTAAATCCACAGCCATTGTCACAATCAATCTCTCAGAATCCAGGTTCTACGACGCAGTCACAATCCCGTCCAGTTCCTCATGGGCGAGTCGTTGTTGTGATTGATCCCGGACATGGCGGTAAAGACTCTGGGGCTCCCGGTCTCGGTGGTCTCCTAGAAAAGGATGTCGTCTTACCTATTAGTGCAAGAATAGCAGCAATTTTGGAACAAAATGGCATACAAGCAGTCTTAACGCGGAATGCTGACTTTTTTGTGGAACTTCAAGGACGGGTAGACATAGCAGATCGCGCTCATGCTGACTTGTTTGTTAGTGTTCACGCTAATTCTATTGATAACCGTCCAGATGTCAATGGGTTGGAAGTTTATTATTACGACAGCGGTTATAATTTGGCTGAAGTCGTTCGCAGAACTATTCTCCGAAGCATTGGTACCATCAAAGACCGGGGAACGCGTAAAGCTAGATTCTATGTCCTGAGGAAAAGCTCTATGCCCTCGATCCTGGTGGAAACAGGCTATATGACCGGTTCAGAAGATAATCCTCGGCTAGCAACCCCAGAATATCAAAATCGGATGGCAGAGGCGATCGCTAATGGTATACTTCAGTACTTAAAGCAGCAAAGGTAGAGAAATGGATAGTGGTTAGTTGTTAGTGGATAGTGGTTATTAGAACAACCAACAACTAACAACTAACAACTAACAACTAACAACCAACAACTAACAACCAACAACCAACAGTGTTTACATCTTCTATATTTGAACGTGCTCCAATTGGCATGTTTGACAGTGGTGTGGGTGGTCTAACGGTACTACGGCAAGTTTATCAGCAACTTCCGAATGAATCAGTTATTTACTTTGGGGATACAGCTCGACTTCCTTATGGCATTCGATCACCAGCAGAAATTTTACAGTTTGTCAGAGAAATCCTTAACTGGATGCAACAGCAGCAAGTCAAAATGGTAATTATGGCATGCAACACTAGTTCTGCCCTAGCTCTAGACATAGTCCGTGAGGAGTTCAAAATGCCAATTCTGGGGATTATCCTACCAGGCGCTAGGGCAGCGGTTTCCTGTGGCAAGCGCATTGGTGTGATTGCTACTCCAGCAACTGCCAAGAGCAATGCCTATCGGCGTGCTATAATGGAAATTGACCCCCATGTCCAAGTCTGGCAAATTAGTTGTCCAGAGTTTGTACCACTGGTTGAGCAAAACCGCATTGACGATCCCTACACCATTGAGGTGGCACGCTCTTACCTAGAACCTTTACTAGAACAGGATATAGACACTCTCGTATATGGCTGTACACATTACCCTCATCTAGCACCAGTCCTGCGATCGCTCCTTCCCTCCTCTGTAAAGCTGGTTGACCCCGCTGTTCATATTGTTAAAGCTTGTGCCCATGAGTTAGACTTGCAGGGTGTCAAAAACACCCATCTACCACTGCCTACTCGCTTTGCTGTGAGTGGTTGCCCTCAACACTTCGCCCAGTCCTCCGTACAATGGCTTGGCTACACCCCAATGGTTGAAGTAGTACATCTGAACGAGTTAGGAGTTAGGAGTTAAGAGTTAGCTAAAAACCGTCCTCTGCTCCCTGCTCCCTGCTAAGAGCTCCCTGCTCCCTGCTAAGAGCTCCCTCTTAACCACTAATGCACACTTGTTGCTTCAGTGACTTTTGGCACGGTGATCTTGGGTTTGTGTTTTTCTGTAGTCAAAGATACACTTATAGAAGTCGTTTTTTTTCCAGATCGCTTTGCCAATGCTAATAATAGGTACACTGCCAACAAGTAGCCGGATGCTAAAACGAAAATCATCATAGACATATTTCCGTAAATCATTTGTTTTCAACACTTTTGTCGAATGAATATAAAGTCGAATAAAACTAGTAGAACTTTAAGTTATACAAGCGCATTTTTCTCGGTAGAGCTTTTTTCTCGACCGTTAACCTATCCATCTCTTAATTTTTTGGCAGACTACACCTATCACAGTCATTGAATTGCTCTATCGCAATTCAACTGCTGCTTCAGCCGTTTACCTAGTCTGCGTAATTTACTGCGCCCATATATACTATTTCCCCCAGTAAAAGTACCGATTGTGTTCAAACGTACTTAAGACCTATAGCTGCTTCCCATACGGGCAGCGCATAGCTCCTACTTTGGAGATCTATTCATCGCATATCGCATTTATGACCAAAAGAGTAAACTCTCTGGTTCTACCTACGACCACTTATTTATACTCACAGCACCACAGCGGCAAAAATACCTAATGGTGATTTACTTTTGCAGGTGTGAATGTTTGATAAATTTAAAGTCCCTAGACTTTAGCCTAACACAAGGTTCCCGACTTTTCAGCCAACTTTTCAGTCAAATTAAAAATTTTCTGTTATTGGGCTTTCAAAGATCCGGATGTTTTTCTTTGGAAAAAATTAATTCTCGTGGAATCAATCATGGGTAGGCGGGAAGAGCTATTTTCCCTGTCTAGTTTATTTGTCGCTTTTACTTAAGAAAAACTTAATAAAAAAATAATATTTTCTTGACAAAAGCTTTGGATAAGAGAGAAATTATAAGTAATGCTTGGATTTTTAGGTGTAATGATATACATGTGCTAGGGAAGTTAGTGAAGTTGTTGAAGTGTTTTTCTGGGCTCAAATCCAATCAGAGGTAGGTGAAAAGCATCAACTAGAAGCAAAGGGATATGGAGACATGGGGTATCAGGCATGAGTTACAAATGGCAAGGGACGAATGACCGATGACTAATATCAATCACTAATGAAAACTTTGCGCTTGCCCAAGGTTATCTTAAAATGATTATAGAATATGTAAATTTTCGTAACTAAAGCCAGAGTCTGCCCGTCCATGACCTCAGCCACTTCCCTTTTTGCTCCTGTGGAAGCCGACCTGCGAGTACTAGCAGATAGCTTGAAACAGCTAGTTGGAAATCGCCACCCCATCCTTTATGCAGCCGCCGAACATTTATTTGGAGCTGGAGGAAAGCGCATCAGACCAGCAATTGTCCTACTCATATCACGAGCGACAATGCTGGAAAAAGACATTACGCCCCGTCATCGACGCTTAGCTGAGATTACAGAAATGATTCACACAGCAAGCTTAGTACATGATGATGTAGTAGATGAATCAGATATGCGGCGCGGCGTTCCTACGGTTCACAGTCTGTTTGGTAGCCGCATTGCTGTATTAGCAGGAGATTTTCTTTTTGCCCAATCTTCTTGGTATTTGGCTAACCTAGACAATTTGGCAGTGGTGAAACTGCTATCCGAAGTGATTATGGATCTGGCAGTTGGAGAGATTCAGCAGGGAGTAAATAGCTTTGATACGAGCATCTCGATAGAAACTTACCTGAAAAAAAGCTACTACAAGGCGGCTTCGTTAATTGCCAACAGTTCTAAAGCTGCTGGTTTACTCAGCGAAGTCTCTCCAGAAACCGCCGACCATTTGTATGGCTATGGCAGTAATCTTGGTTTAGCCTTCCAAATTGTAGATGATATTTTAGATTTCACGAGTTCTACAGATACCTTGGGTAAGCCAGCTCTTTCAGACCTCAAAAGTGGCAATCTCACTGCGCCAGTTTTATTTGCGATGGAAGAAAACCCCCATTTAGCGGTGCTGATTGAACGAGAGTTTGCCGAAGCAAGCGACCTACAACAAGCAATGGCATTGATTCAAGACAGTCAAGGTATTCAAAGAGCGAGAGAATTAGCCAATGAACATGCGAAGGTTGCCGTTGAACATCTTGCTGATCTCCCACCCTCTGAGTCGCGCCAAGCCCTGATTGATATGGCTGACTATGTGCTGAGTCGGCTTTACTAGGAGTTAGGAGTTAGGAGTGAGGAATATTAATAAATGTATTTACAACTCTTCACTTCTCATTTCTCACTTTCTTACGCAAAATCCGGAGGTATTGGATTATGCAAGCGGCTTTTTTGTAAATTTTGCTGAACTAGTTCTTGCAAATCGGCTCGCTTGATTTCGACCATGTTGCTAGTTGTGCTAGAAGTTTCAAAAAAAACTATACTATCTACGGGATCTAAAGCCATCAATTGGAACAAAAGATGAGTAACCATAATAGGAGTGAAGATTACTGGGTCTAGCCCAGCAGACAAAGTGCGCGAAACATCCTGTATTGTAGGGAAAGCATAAATCACGCGCTTTTCCAACTCTGGATTAGTACGGTTGCTCAATGTAGTTAAAACCCAGCCTTCTTCCAAGTTTTGGAGAATATAGTACTGGGAATGGCGTAATGATGAAGCGATCGCTTCCAGAGCAGGGGCGATAGCTGAGACAAATTGCGGTGTCAAACCATCCTTGGGTGCATTGTCAATCAGCAATTGAATTTGTGCTTGTAAATCCATAATCACCTGTTAAGGACTCTTGGGTATTGGCTGTAAATTCAATGGAATTGTGTGAACCATCAAATAAAAATTGGGAATAATAACCTAAGCCAAATCTACATTTGCAGGTTTTCCTTAGTTTTAGCTTATACGCAAAACCTTCAGATCCAATCCGGCACCTTAAAGTCAAAAAGCCAAACAGGTTGTACAGTATGTTAGGGTCTTTTGAAAAACGAGACTATGAATTTAGCTGCAACAATACCTATTCAGGGAGTAAATGCTATTGGAGTGGAGTCGATCTTTCAACTCCTGTTCAAGGAGCTTCAGCAGTCAACTAAAGCTTCACAGCAGAATTGCCATGATGTCGCAATGCGACTTGCCGCCGAAGTTTACCGGATTTGCCACGAGAGCAAACGGATTCAAGCCACTGGTACTGTAGAAAACTCCGCGATCGCACTTGCCCGGCATCGGTTACAACAGTGTCTCAAGTACTATGAATTGGGGTCGAATCGAGGCAGGGTCGAACTACACAGTACCTTAAGTGCGATCATTTATCGTTATATAAATCCGCCGCAGAGGCAATTAAGCTATCAAGGGCGGCTCGTCGTCATTGAAGATTTTCTCCAAAGTTTTTACCTGGAGGCATTGAACGCCTTCCGACGAGAAAATCAACTCGGCACTAGCTATCGTCCCCAAACTCTTTTAGAGTTAGCAGAGTATATGGCATTCACTGAACGCTATGGTAAGCGACGGATTCCTTTGCCTGGGCGTCAGCAACAACTGATTATTTTGCGAGCGCAAACTTTCTCTCAACAGCAGCCTCCTGAAACCTGTGTAGATATAGAACAAGCAGCAGAAGGTAGTGGCAACGAAGCTGACGGTTCTTGGGAGGATCCAGCAGTACAGCAATTACGCTCGGCAATGGCGATGCAACCAGAGCCAGAACCTCAAGAAGACACGTTGCGCTCTGTAGTCATTACTGAATTAATGAATTACTTAGAAGAACGGCAACAATCCGACTGTGCTGATTACTTCAGTCTCCGCCTCCAAGACCTATCAGCGCAGGAAATTGAATCAATTTTGGGTTTAACTCCTCGTCAGCGAGATTACTTACAACAGCGCTTTAAATATCACTTAATTCGGTTTGCTTTGTTGCATCGTTGGGAGTTAGTACACGAATGGTTAGAAGCAGATTTGCAAATGAATTTGGGCTTGACTCCCCAACAATGGGAAACATATACAGACCAACTGGACGAGAAACATCGATTGCTATTAAAGTTGAAGCAACAAGGACAACCCGACGAAAATATTGCCAAAATTTTAGGATTGTCAATGGCACAACTTCAGAAAAGGTGGTTTAAAATTCTGGAACAAGCTTGGGAGATTCGTAACTCTCTAGTATCCGGATCAGGTGCCTCTACACATGAATAGTGACTCAGAATCCTTACACCGCCAGTTACTCACTTGGTTGTTGACAGAGAATGCCATAAACTGGGAGGATATTTGGATTAAGTGTAAGGGTGTTGACGAGGGAGCAATTCCTCTCGACGAAAAAGCTGCCTCTTTTATAGATGGTGAGCAAGAGTTGGGAGGGATACCCGAAACCTTTCAACTAGGAGAAATTCCTACTGTGCAACAACGTTTCCAAGCCGTCATCAAACGTCGGTTACAATTTCAAGTTCAAGACAACCCACCGTTGTTTCCATGGGAAACACAATTGGCCGATTACCCCGAACACGTGGACGAGCCATCGGTGGCATTAGTTTCTAGTTGGGGCTGGGTAGCACAGCAGTCTAAGCTGAATCTGCCCATTGCTTTACCAGAGAAAATATTCCAGCAATTACTAGACAAATGTCGAGCGCTGCTGGGATCTTCACTGCCGTTAGGGGCAAAATTAGTTCAGGCAGTGGAGGGCTTTTTCCCTGATGATTCCCAAGCAATACACGACGTAGCGGGATTGGTGTTAAGGACTAATTATCGCTCTGGGGAAACTGTAGAGACTATGCCAAGCATTGAGAGCAGCTACTCAGAGTTGCAGCCCCGCCAACAAATGGCTTTGTCTTTGCTGGCGGCTAAACAACTACTAGAGAACCTAACTCTGCCACTTTCTACGGCAAATCCAGTAGTAGAAAGGCAATGGCTAACTAGTGCAGGTGTTCTTAGTGTCAAGGTGGAATGCCAATCTTGGGGTAAAGTAACAAAGCTGCGGGTTCAGGGTGATTTACCCACTAAAGGAATCCTGAAGCTTCAAGGAGATATCTCCCAAGCAATGGCGCAGTCTACAAGTCCGGGATGCTTGAGTGTAGAATTATGCTGCACGCAACAGAACCAGACTTATACCCTGGAGGTTGATCTCAAAGAAATCGACCAACAGCCATTGTTGTTTGTGATTATTCCTGCGATATAGCGATCGCCAACGCTTGCGATTTAATTCGATGAACGCTGTTACTATGAGATGATTATCCTGGTTTTGAAACTTATCCTTTTTTTTAAAAAAGCGGTCATTAGGGCCTCTACGGAAAGCCGGAATGAGGAGGAACAATGCGAGTCAGAAAACCTGACTCGCATTATTTCTATAGCGTCTGTAGCATTGCTTTGTACTTACATCCATCCGCTGCTTTCTCTTCAACATGTTTAACTTGTCCAGGAACAGTCAGCGTTGGCGTCTACCTATATGGAATGACTGGCAGTAGAAAACACTCCTGTCGTCCGCAATGTCAGAACAGGGGACACAGGGACACGGAGAAAAATCATTCAAAAATATCTCCGTGTCCGATGTTCCTCCCCCTCTCCGCGTCAGTCTCAACCCTTGACAAGGGTGCCACTCGGAAATCTATACCTTTTGGTAGATTTCAGGTGAACTAAGTCCAGAAATAGCTAAAAAAAGCAATTCTTATTTAAAAATGAAGGCTAGCGTCAACTTGGGCGTTGTAACTCGGATTTTTTAAAGATAACATGGGAAATAGTTCCTCGAAAGCTCAACATAGCGCGTTTGGCGTCAGTTTTTTATGGACATTCAGTTAATCAACATCGGTTTTGGCAATATCGTGTCTGCCAACCGAGTGGTTGCCATTGTCAGTCCAGAGTCTGCCCCAATTAAACGGATCATTACTGATGCACGGGATCGTGGTCAACTTATTGACGCAACTTACGGTCGTCGTACGAGGGCTGTAATTATTACTGATTCAAGCCACGTTATTCTTTCAGCAATTCAGCCAGAAACGGTAGCTAATCGGTTCGTGATTTCCCGCGATCATCAGGTTGTAGATAATTAATTGGAGGTCAGCTTATAGACCTACTCATGTTTACGTTATATCAGTAGTACTATGTAAGTTAGAGAAATTTATCGATTTATCAGGAAGAATTCAGCATGAATTATGTTGTGCGGCTGAATCCGCCACTCATTGATTCTGACGAATGTATTCTTCCTAATTTTCTATTGGTTAATTCACAGATTAAACGGATGATGCAAGTTTTATCTATAGAAAATGGTGTCACTACCAAAGAATACTCATCTCTTGGCAGGCTGATTATTATTACTGGTCCTAGTGGAGTCGGGAAAGGCACTTTAATGCGATCGCTCCTACAGCGTCATCCAGAACTATACTATTCTGTGTCCGCAACGACTCGTCCCCCACGTTCTGGGGAAATTGATGGCAAAGATTATTACTTTATCAGCCGCAGCAAATTTGAACAATTGGTACAACAGTCTGAATTCCTGGAATGGGCAGAATTCGCGGGTAATTACTACGGTACTCCCCGTGAACCAGTGGAAAGACAAATTCGCGAGGGTAAGTCGGTTGTCCTAGAAATTGAACTAGAAGGCGCACGACAAATCCGCACAACATTTCCCAGTGCCAAAAGCATTTTTATTCTGCCCCCTTCTTTGCCAGAATTGGAAAAACGGATACGTAGTCGTGCCAAGGACTTGGAAGACGCGATCGTACGTCGTTTACGCCGTGCCCAAGAAGAAATTAATGCAGCCGATGAATTTGATCTTCAAATCGTTAATGACGATTTTGAAACGGCTCTCAATTCTATAGAAGTTGCTTTGTTTGGATAGAGGCAATAGGCATTGGGCATGGGGTATTGGGGCATTGGGCATTGAAAAACTGATAATTCCCCCTGCTCCCTGCTCCCTACCCCATGCCCGACAAAACCGAATTTTAACCCAATAAACCTTGAATGAGTTCCAGATTGCTAACTGTAAAGTAAGCTACTACTGCACCACCAATGCCACCGATCAAGAAAGCACTGGCAAAGTTATTCCAGCCTTCTCCAGAGTTAAATGCCTCTGGAGGATTTGGTACGGTAATAGTGGCGATTGGCTTGGAAGGGTTGCTATTGGCATACAAGGATAGGGTAATGGTCAAAATCACAATTAACCCTAGAGTTCCTAATAAACCAGCTAAGTTGGCACTATATGTATCGCGCAGTGGACCTAATTTGGCGAAGGGACCAAATATAAAGTAACCATGCGCCATGCCAATTTCTAACCCTCTTCTGAAGGGAGTTAATCCTGGGCGATAGGCAGGCAAGTTATTAATGAACCATTTGACCAAGGGAGAAGAATTAATTGGTGTTTCTAGGTTTCCCCGTTGAATATCGCCCCATTCTGGAAAGACAACTTCCCGATTTCTAGGATCGCTAGGATTATTTTTTGATGCATCTACTGCTTGCGCCATATTTTATGTTTGCCTCTAAATAAGGTAGTAGCATTTTTAATATTAATAAGAACTGACGCTAAATATCATTTTTACTAGTGAAGTTTAGAAAAATTAATTTATCAGGAGTCAGGAGTCAGAAGTCAGGAGTCAGGAGTCAGGAGTCAGGAGTCAGAACTGGATGCGGATTTAAACCCCATCCAATTGTAGACAGTGGGGATTTAAACCCCTTTTTTTATCCGCCAGTAAGACAGAATTCTTAAGCTGAATTCTGTCTCCTGACTGCTGAGTTTTTTCCCTCACACATCTCCCGTGGTGAAGGGGAGATGTGTGGAGTTTTTACGGTAATGGATGAAAAAGCAGATCGGGGAAAAGGTAGTTAAACACAATCAACAAAACGGCAGTTAAACTCAGATTGACGAACAATAAAACTGGCGCCAAGGAAAGGTATTTAACGAAATAATTTTGATTCGACATGAGCCATTCTCCAAATAAGTTTTTGCTGGTTATTAACGGCTAATAGCTAATAGCTAATAGCCAGTCATTATTAGCGTGGCGAAATGGTGATCTCTTCATCCTTGGCTGTCAATTCGCCCGACAAGAATTCTTTCAAGGCTGCGATTGGCCAAGTAAAGCCTGAGAGGATGAGTGGCAGAGCTATTGGCAGTTCGATGATAACTTCCTTCAGTTCCACATCCCCGCCTTCTTTCTTGATAGCTTGCAGATAGGCACGACCTACCCAACCAATCCAGCCAGTAATGTAAAGGAAGATCAGGCTAGGAATTAAGAAGTCACCAGCGTGAGCAAGACTACCATCGACAATCAGATGCGGTAGACCTTCAGGCCCGCACAGCGCTTTTGAATAACGCTCAAACCGTTTTTTTCCTGAGTTGGGGTCGTCGGTAGTATTGCGGGCAGTAGCTACCCTTTCCTGAAAGGCAGGAGTTTCGCCGCAAGGTGTAAGGTCAGCGCCTAAAGCGTTCGCGGACGGGGCAAAATTGAAGCAAAGACAAATCGCTAAAATCAGAGCAAACAAGCGTCGCATGAAATTGTTTCCTTTTATTACGAAACAAAAATTATTGTACAAAACGAAGCGGCTTGTACAATCTTAATTTGCAGAACTATTAAGTCATCGGAGTTGGATGTCATAGTAATCCATTTCCGAATAGTGTTCTTAAAGCGCAGAGCGCCTTTGGTGACCAGTATATAGGCGAAATTTCACCTCCGGTCAAATACACGATCAAATCAGGTTAGACTAGGATTTTATCAGATTGACATCTGACAGATTTGCCTAGATTTTATATTATTTGATCGTGTTTTTAGCATATGGAAATAATACTCTTGCCTGTCTACCGAGTAAAGTTTAAGTCAATAAAAGTTAAACTTTCTCAAAGTTTGGGGTGGAAAGTGAAGCGTTGAGGAGATGAGGGAAAGACAACGTTGGCTAATCCTTTCTCTGCACCCTGTACCCTGCACCCTGCACCCTGCTCCCTCTTGACCAATGACCAAGGACCTTTAACCAATGACTACAGTTTTAGCAATAGAAACGAGCTGTGATGAGACAGCCGTGGCAATTGTTAACAATCGTCAAGTTTGTAGTAGTGTTGTTACCTCCCAAATTCCTGTACATCAGCAGTATGGCGGGGTAGTGCCGGAAGTTGCCTCCCGCCAGCACCTAGAAACGATCAATGGGGCGATATCTATTGCCTTGGAAGAAGCAGAACTGGATTGGGGGAAAATCGATGGAATTGCGGCAACCTGTGCCCCTGGACTCGTAGGAGCGCTGTTGGTGGGATTAACTGCCGCCAAAACGCTCTCAGTGGTTCACCAAAAGCCATTTTTAGGAGTCCATCACCTTGAAGGTCACATTTACGCGACTTACTTAAGTGAACCAACGCTACAACCGCCTTTGCTGAGTTTATTAGTTTCTGGTGGACACACAAGCTTGATTTACGTTAAAGATTGTGGCGTATATGAAACTCTGGGTCAAACCCGTGATGATGCAGCAGGTGAAGCCTTTGACAAAGTGGCGCGTCTGTTGCATCTGGGATATCCTGGTGGACCAGCAATAGATCGATTGGCACAAGAGGGTAATCCACAAGCCTTTGCCCTACCAGAAGGAAAAGTTTCCCTACCTAGTGGCAGATACCATCCATACGATGCGAGTTTCAGTGGGTTAAAGACCGCTGTACTGAGACTCGTGCAGCAGTTCGAGAAAAACGGGCAGTCTTTAAAAGTGGTAGACGTGGCGGCTAGCTTTCAAGAAACTGTAGCACGATCGCTCACCAAAAGAGCGATCGCCTGTGCCCTTGACTACGGTCTTTCCACCATTGCCGTTGGTGGAGGCGTAGCGGCTAATAGTGGTTTGCGAAAACACTTACAAGCTGCTGCTGCTACTCATAACTTACGAGTGCTATTTCCCCCCTTGAAATTGTGTACCGACAACGCTGCGATGATTGGTTGTGCTGCCACTGACCATTTAAACCGGGGTCATACCTCCTCCCTTACCTTAGGCGTTCATTCTAGGCTAGCACTGTCTCAGGTCATGGAGTTGTATGAATAAAGAGGGAACAGGGAGCAGGGAGATCTTAGCAGGGAGCTCTTAGCAGGGAACAGGGAGCAATTCTTTCTCCTCTGCCCCCTCCTAAGCTCCATCTACTATCGAACGGATGTGACTGGCTACGGCATCTGGTTGCTCTAACATTGCTAAATGTCCGCAATCGGGAATTTCAATTACGTTGTCACCGCAGTATTGGAACAGTGGGTGAAAACTAGCTAAATGACGAACGTACTTGGGTTCCATCACCTTATCTTCGGCACCCGCGAGGAAATAAACCGGCTGCTTAATTTGGGAAACCAGTTGGGGTAAGTGATTGATTTCTTCTTCAGTGGTAGAGTCTAACAGTGTTCCTAGAGCAGCTTCTGGGTCAGCAATGACAAAATCAATCACTCGCTGACGTGCCCAATGGCGCTCTAATGGACGCGCTACGCTCGTTCTGGTAAATAGTAAGTCAATTAAAGGCAGGTGGCTAAGCCATCGTGGGCGGATTTGCAGAAACCGCTGACCGGTCGAGCGAAACTGCTCAAAAGCTTCTTTAAGATAAATACCACCACCCGCGTTGATACAGATGACGCCCTTGACATATTCTGGCATCTGAGCAGATCCCCAGAGGGCGATCGTACCGCCTAAGTCATGACCAATCAACCAAGCACTAGTAATGTTAAGTTGTTGCAAGAGGGCTGCTAAATCTTGAGCATAGGCAGACGGGGTATAAAGGGAATCGAAGGGATCAGCAACTGCATCACTAGATGTAGAAGTTAGGCTAAAAGAAGTTTGTTCACGACTATAATCAGTTTTTGCCTTGGGCTTGGATTCCCCAAAACCCCTTAAATCATAAGACAGGCACTGGAAATCAGTTGACAGACGGGAAATCGTAGGTTGCCAGTATCCACGGCTATTGAGCCAACCATGGACAAACACGAGAGTATGGGGGCAGGATGTAGGCGCCGTTAGCTCATATGCATGTGGAACGCCCAAGATTTCAATGGTTGCCATACTTCTATCCTACCCTTAATGGGAGGTGTGGAGTTAAGAGTTAGGAGTTATTAATTCTTTATTCATAACTCCTAACTCCTAACTCCTAACTTTTTTCACTTCCCCAGCAACCTCTGCCGCATTCCTTCAGCGATTTTATGGCCCAAGTATTCGGGGATGAGGTTTTCATTCGGGCCGAGTAAGTAGAGAATCAGGCGTGTACGTCCGCGCCAAACTAGCAAATTGGCATTAACGACTAAAAGGTCTTCCTGCCAAATAGCGTACATGACCTTGTAAAACAATCCTGGTTGGTTATCTGCTTCAATCACTAGGGCAGGAAGATGAAAAACCGGATCGACATAGAACTCAGTTTGCACCTGCTCTAAACCTCCATCAAGGTTAAATTCTACCGCTAGCATCTCTTCTACCTCAAATCGCCCGGCTAAAGCCTCCCAAATGGCTCGGGAGACATGTTCTGCTGTTTTGTCGGTCAAGGCTTTACTGCCACGTGAAATCAGTAATTTGATAAAAACTAACATTGGCGGTCGGATCTGACCGTATAGACTTAAGCCGTGAATTGTCAACCCATAAGCCGCCAGCACACCAAAAATGTCGCTGAGGAGAAAAGACTGGTTGCGGTAGGCAAAGTGCAGGGCAGTTTTGCTACCTTCTGGTTTCAGCTCAATAACAGCGCGTCTAGTTTTATATAGGCGGTAGGCTAACCGCAAATTTTGTAGTTGAATTTCATTGCTCACAAATTGCTCGTAAAACTGCGGAAACGCTCGGTTAAAGCGTTTTAGGAGTTCCAGTGTCGAAGATTTTAAACCAGAAGCCATAATCCAGGATTCCCCACTCCTCCGTTTTAGTTAATTTCTCCTAGGCTCTACAACAAGATGCTAAAGTTGGAGATGATTGGTGTAAAACTAGCGCTTATAAGCTTCAGCCAATTAAAAATCCCGAAAAACCCAAACAGCCTGAGTTTGAAGGATGAAAGATGGTCAGAGCAGTTAAACGTGAATTAACACTCTTTCAGTAGAAACCAATTCAGTTATACTACCCGAACCAGCTGGCATGGGTTTTTGGAAAACTTGGTTTAGTACTTCTGAAGCTGTCGCAACAAATAAAACGACTTCCTTTGATGAGATGAGCGTAGAAGCTACGGGCAATTCCAGTCCTAGCGGCGATGCCTCTGGCACTACGCGCAGCGCAGAACGCATCGTCTTTAGTACGGAGCGAGATATCGATTTGTATGAATTAGAAGAACTCTGTGATGCAGTCGGTTGGTCGCGTCGTCCAATACGAAAAGTAAAAAAAGCCATTGAGCATAGTTTCCTCGTTGCCTCCATGTGGCAAGTACGAGGAAACAAAAGGCGGCTTATTGGTTTTGCCCGTGCTACCTCAGATCATGCTTTTAATGCCACTATTTGGGATGTGGTAGTTCACCCAGACTTTCAAGGTCAGGGACTGGGCAAGGCGCTGATGAAATATGTACTCAAAAAACTGAGGAGTGAAGAAATTAGTAATGTCACTCTTTTTGCCGACCCCCATGTTTTAGACTTTTATAGGAGTTTAGGTTTCATGTCCGATCCAGAGGGCATCAAAGGCATGTTCTGGTATCCTCACTAATCCCAAATCTAAAAAAGCGGTTCACCGTGATCAAAGGCGGAAGCCACTGAGTGCAGGTTGAACCCTACTCCACCAAAAGAGCCTTTTGGCTGCCCTAAGCCCATAAGCTTAGGGGTTGGGGGGTGGGAAGTGGGAAGTGGGAATTTTTCAGATCAGATTGGAAAATTCAATCAGAAAATTTGTAAAAAAACTAAAAACGATGATATAATCGGAGGCATGTCGGCTAAAGATTAAATTGCCAACAAACTTAGAGAACGGGATGTAGCGCAGCTTGGTAGCGCGCCTGCTTTGGGAGCAGGATGCCGCAGGTTCAAATCCTGTCATCCCGATTTGCAATGCGAATAAAAAAACCTAGCTGGATAAACAGACCTGGTTTTTTTGTTTGAGTTATCTCCTATAGGACTCCTATTTGCCATCAGTAGAACCGATATGAATACTGTTCGGTTAAGGGGAAAGGGACAGAAAAGTCCTTTAGCCCAAACCTAGTAACCCACTGATTTTTAGATAGCTAACGCGTGAACTGATTGACTTAGCAATCAACGTAGTAGTTATGTAAATATTTTAACATTTTTAGTCATAACATATGGAACGATTTACTATATGGAAGCGTCAACTATTGCAAGTTCTGGCAATAAAATGGCTTAGTCAAGTTTGAGTAAATAAACAATTTTTTACCGACTGCAAGCAAAATAGAGTAGGCAGATACAGGATTTCACATGTAATAGTAGAGCGAAATTGACAAACAAAAAAAGTAACAGCACAATTAATGCAAGAATACAGGAGTCAGTATTGTTAAACAATCGGGAGATAACAGGATGTCTCAAGAGCCACCCAGACAGATACCAAATTCTGACGAATGTCTCCTGGCTCCTGAATTCTTACCAATTAATTAGCAAAGAAGATACTATAACTAAAACAAGTTGGTTCTGTGCAAATCCAACCCTGATCTCGACTTGATTAATGTATAGATGCTAGGAGAAGTCATGAAATCATTGGTTCGCTGGGGTATAACATTGGGTTTAGTGGGAAATACAATGCTTGCAACGATATTTAGCGGAAACGCCCCAGTGCTAGCATTGCCAGATGAACAAATAGCCAAAACAATGGAACGTGTACCAGTATTTGTGATTGCTACACCACAAGGTACCTTGCTGACTCATTCAGCGCCTAATGGGCAAAAAAATACGTCGGTGACAGAAGTTTTTATGAGTCCACAGGATGCTCAGTCTTTTATTCAGCAGGTGCAGAGCAAGAAAGACCAAGACCCTAAGGTTATGGCATTGGCGAAAACCTTACAAGTAACACCAGTACCTCTGGGGGTAATTTATCAGCAAGTGCGGAAAAATGCCAAACAGCCAAATAGTCCCGTGTTTGTCTTAAATCCTGAAAAGGTGGAAATTGACGGGGCACTAGCATTGCTCCGCCAAAGCGGTCAACAGATACAACAGTTTAATGGTGTGCCTGTTTTTTTGGTCAGATCTGCACCAAATCAGGGGTATGTTTCAATTAAGTCGCCGAACAACAAACAGGATTTTACGCCTCTGTTTTTCAGCAAGGAAGAAGCACAGGGTATGTTGAATCAGGTGAAACAAAAATTTCCCAAGGCTGATATTCAGGTTGTTGACGTAGCAGGAGTGATTAAAAAATTGCAGGAGAAAAACGATCCAGCACTCAGCAATTTCGTCTTTTTACCATCTCCAGATGCACAACAATACATTCAGACGCATAACCCCTCGTCTGCCGGTGTGAATCAAGCGCCTGCTCAGAAAAAATGATACACCTAGGGCCTAGAATTGAGGCATGGTAGATCAACGGTTAGAGGTCATTTCTGGCTTACAACTTTGGCAGTGGCGTAATGCGGCAAAACAAGCAGCGATCGCCACTGATGTCTCACCTACTGAGGTAGATTGGTTGCTACAAGAGGTAGCTGGGTTAGACCGATTAGCCTTGTGTTTGGAATCTTTTAAAGACTGGTCTCAAATTCAGCTTCAGCTACCTTTAGTAGAATTAGAGGCTTTGTGGCAAAGGCGATTAAATGACCGTTTGCCTGTGCAGTACATTGCAGGAGTTACACCCTGGCGACAATTTAAAATCGCAGTCTCAAACGCTGTTTTGATTCCCAGACCAGAAACAGAATCCTTGATTGATTTGGCAGTAGCAGCTGCAAGTTTGCCTTTACAACAAGGAAACTGGGCTGACCTGGGAACTGGTAGTGGGGCGATCGCAGTAGGGCTAGCAGATGCCTTCAAATCAGCAACAATTCATGCTGTTGATTGCAGTCACCAAGGGCTTCTCGTCGCCGCACTAAACGCTCGTAATTGCGGTTTTGCAGAACGCATTCGCTTTTATCAAGGTTCTTGGTGGGAGCCTCTGGAGTTCCTCAAAGGTCAGTTTAGTGGGATGGTGTCGAACCCGCCTTATATCCCGAAGAGCACCTTACCTTCTCTACAACCAGAAGTCTTTAACCATGAACCACATCTAGCTTTGGATGGTGGTGCTGACGGCTTGAGGAGTATCCGCCACTTAATAGAAGTCTCTCCGTCTTATTTGCTCCCTGGTGGCGTATGGCTGATCGAAATGATGGCAGGACAGGCAGATGTAGTGCAACAAATGTTGCAAGATCAAGGTAGCTATTGCAACATTCATATTCATGCTGATCTCGCTGGCATTAAGCGCTTTGCAGTTGCGTATAAAAGTACTCCTAACTCCTAACTCTCAATGACTCAAGTTTCCCTAGACGCTCTTGTAGTTGGTGTACGCGCTGGCAAATTAGTCAGCTTTCCTACAGATACAGTTCCAGCACTGGCAACTCTACCAGAACAAGGAGCATTAATATTCGCAGCGAAGCGGCGCAGTCAGGATAAACCCTTAATATTAATGGCTGCTCGTGCAGATGAACTTTGGCCCTTTGTCATTGGCAGTGATGATGAGTATGAAATTTGGCAGCAAGTTATGAAAAAGTACTGGCCAGGAGGGTTGACTTTGGTGTTACCAGCTTCAGAACGTGTTCCAAAAGCAATGGTTTCTATCCTTGATGCGGGTAAGTCTAGTGAACCCAAGACAATTGGGATACGAGTACCCGACTGTGCGATCGCCCAAACTGTTTTGGCACAAACAGGTCCTCTTGCTACCACGAGCGCTAATCTATCCGGTCAGCCGCCTTTGCGCACCATAGCAGAAATCGAGGCACAGTTCCCCGATGTTCTGACTCTGGCAACAGAATCCAAAGAAGAAATACAAGGGATGGGCGCACCTTCCACCGTTGCCAAATGGACTTTGAATAAATGGGAGATTTTACGGCAAGGTGCAGTCAGATTAGATTGCTAAGCGTGGGGCGAAACTGCAAAGTAAAATTTTCATCAAAAACGTGCTTCTGCAACACCCCCGACCAAAATCAGGGGGTGTTTTGTGTGCGAATTGTAAATGTTGTAAGGACTGCTATATATAAATCCACGTTAAAAAGATATTGAATTTTTGATGAATCTTTTCATAAAAAATGAGCTTGTCATATAATGACAGCAAAGAGCAAAAATATACTGTAATGTAGGTAACAAAAGTAATGGAAACTCATATAGGAATGGACATAAATATAAATGATATGAGCAAAGAGATGTACGAATTGATATCAGATTTGTATCCTCTCTGCCGTAGTATTACTGGTGATGGATTACGCAAAACACTCCACTTGATCCAGCAACATATTCCTTTAACTATTAATGAAGTCAAGAGTGGCACTCAAGTGTTTGATTGGACAGTTCCTAAAGAATGGAATATTAGAGATGCTTATATTAAAAACTCTAAAGGTGAAAAGATTATAGATTTCCAAAAATCGAATCTTCATGTACTGAATTACAGTATACCTATGAATCAAAAAATGCCTTTAGATGATTTAAAGGCACATTTATTTACCTTACCTGACCGACCTGATTGGGTTCCTTACCGCACTTCATACTATAAAGAAAATTGGGGTTTCTGTCTCAGCCACAATCAATTCTTGGAACTAAAAGACGAAGAGTATGAAGTGTATATTGATTCTTCGTTAGAAGAGGGTCATTTGACTTATGGTGAGTATTACATCAAAGGAGAAAAAGACGATGAAGTTCTAATTTCATGTCACTCCTGCCATCCGTCACTTGCTAATGATAATCTCGCTGGTATTGCCTTAGCAACATTTTTAGCCAAACATCTGGGGCAAACTTCACCCTCCTACTCTTATCGCTTTATCTTTATTCCTGGAACCATTGGTTCTATTACCTGGCTGGCACTGAACGAAAATCAAGTTGATAAAATAAAACACGGTTTAGTTCTAACCTGTCTGGGAGATCCAGGCAAGTCTCACTACAAAAAAAGCCGTCAAGGGAATGCTGAGATTGACAAGGCGGTGATTCACGTATTGCAAAGCTCAGGTCAAGATTATGAAATCCAAGAATTTTCTCCCTACGGCTATGACGAGCGTCAGTTTTGCTCACCAGGGTTTAATTTACCTGTAGGTTGTTTTATGCGATCGCCTCATGGAACATATCCTCAATATCATACCTCAGCAGACAATTTAGATCTGGTACAGCCCCAATACCTTGCCGATTCATTGTCAAAACTTCTGTCTGTTTTACAGATTGTGGAAAATAACAAAAAATACTTCAACCAAAACCCGAAATGTGAGCCGCAATTAGGTAAAAGAGGTCTGTATAGTGCTATTGGTGGACTGACTGATACAAAAAAAACCGAAATGGCAATGTTATGGATTTTAAACTTTTCTGATGGCAACCACACTCTGCTAGATATTGCCGAAAAATCAGGCTTAGAGTTTGATTTGATCAAGAAGACAGCAGATACATTGTCGCAGTTCAATTTGCTGAAAGAATAGTTAGTGGTTAGTTGTACTTCAGTCGCGAGTGTTAATGAGCGAATGAGTCAATTTATAATTTTGAATTGGAGCGAAGCGAGTGACAGTATTTCACAACCAAGTTGCCGTTGTCACAGGAGCGAGTAGTGGTATTGGTAGAGCGATCGCCATAGGACTCGCAACGCAAGGTGCAAAGCTGTGCCTGTTGGGACGCAAGTTAGATCAGTTACTGGCGATCGCCAAAATTGCTGAAGAAACTTCCCCTCAAGTTCTGTGCTACCAATTAGACTTAACGCTGGATCAAGACATTCAGCAGATCAAGGCACGTCTAGAGGGAGATTATGGTCAAGTTGACCTACTGATTCATAGTGCGGGTGTGATTACGCTGGGAGAAGTTAAAACTGCTCCTGTGGAAGACTTTGACTGGCAATACCGCACGAATGTTCGGGCTCCCTACCTCCTGACACAAGCTTTGCTACCCGAACTGATATCCAGTCAAGGGCAAATAGTCTTTATCAACTCCAGTGCAGGTTTAACTGCTAAGGCTGGAGTCGGACAGTACGCTGCAACCAAACATGCACTCAAAGCGATCGCTGATAGCTTGAGATCAGAAGTCAACACTCTGGGGGTGCGCGTCCTCAGTGTGTTTCCTGGAAATACTGCCAGTCCTATGCAAGCGGCTCTTTGTGAGATCGCACGCAAGGCATATAATCCTGAGCGTCTAATACAACCAGAAGATGTAGCTGCTGTAGCGATTAATGCCCTGAGTTTACCTCGTACTGCCGAAGTGACTGACGTACATGTTAGACCTTTCTTGAAAAGTTAAAAATAACCCATTATTCCCAGAATTTTTCTTCTTTAAATACGCTAAATAAATCTGGGAAGAATCATTCATCAAAAATCCCGATTAAATCATCATCGATTTCATCACCAATATCCAGATTGTCAACTATAAAATCTATATCCGCACAACTCCCTGCTAAATTTAGCAATTCCGAAGTATGATGGGGAATATTTGCGGACAAAAAAGCTTTGAAAGCTATATCATTCTTAAAACCTAACATTTCCCTAAACTCATCAAAATTAATCAACCCTTCTAGGAAAGCTTGTACAAGTAATTTATCAAGGATTTTTTGAGATAAATCCGCCCATTTACCCAGAACTCTCTCCGTTAACTTATCTGGTAAATCAATTGTGACTCGCATAATTTGAAAACCTCCCAACTCTAAATTTTTATTTTATCCTTAGAGTATATTTGAAAAGTCCTCCAGTTTGTCCACCAAGAAACTGCTACGAGAGAATCAAAATTAAAGTGGTGAGGCAGCGCTGACTCCCCTGATGTAAGTCTATTCTAATAGATAGTGTTAAGCAGTTCAGATTATGGCAGGACATAGTAAATGGGCAAATATTAAACGCCAGAAGGCAGTAGTGGATGCAAAAAAGGGAAAGACATTCACTCAGTTGTCGCGTGCGATTATTGTTGCGGCGAGAAATGGGTTACCAGACCCCACAGCCAATTTTCAACTACGCACAGCAATTGAAAAAGCAAAGGCGGCGAGTATTCCCAATGACAATATTGAACGGGCGATCGCCAAAGGTTCAGGGACATTCACAGGTGCAGCGAGTCTAGAAGACATTCGCTACGAGGGTTACGGACCAAATGGTGTGGCAATTTTGATTGAAGCCCTCACAGATAATCGTAATCGCACTGCCGCTGACTTGCGTGCTGCCTTTAGTAAAAACGGTGGAAATCTTGGTGAAACAGGTTGCGTTAGCTGGATGTTTGATCAAAAAGGCGTTTGCACGGTGCAGTTCGATGTGGATGAAGAACAGCTTTTAGAAGCATCCCTTGAAGGCGGTGCAGAATCTTATGAGATGATTGAGGCTGAGACTGCCGAGGTACTAACCTTGGTCACCAATTTAGAACACCTTAGCCAAACCCTTAAAGATAAAGGCTTTAAGGTGATTGATGCAGAATTACGCTGGATACCCAGTAATTGTGTGGAAGTGACCGATTCAGATCAGGCGCGATCGCTTCTCAAGCTCATCGACACTCTAGAAGGCTTAGATGATGTGCAAAATGTCACCGCCAATTTTGAAATGGCAGAACAACTGATGGCTTTGAGCATAGTTTAAGCAACGGCTGCTAAAAATGTGAAGCGTGCAAAAAGATACACAAAAAATCCACATTAATAACATGACAATGACATATATCTTTCGGTATAGTGATATGGTCAATTTTTTGGATGAGAGGAGTCTCACATGAATAAATTCGCTCAAGCTTTGCTCTTAACTTTAGTCATTGCTGCTCCTGTAGCCGTAAGTGCATCTGCCGTACAAGCTGCTCCTGCTAATAACACAACTGTTGCTGCTACTCCCAAAGCTAGCAATAAATATCACAAACGTCATCATCATCGCAGAGTAACAAGCAATGCCAAGAGCATCGCGAAATAGATAAATAGATCCTTCATGTTGCCATGCAAAGTTTGTCGTGGCTCTGCAAAAAGTTTATTTGTGACCGAGACTCGTAGGACCGGAGGTCCTAACTTCAGGCATGGGGTAAGCCCAGAGGGAATTTTAATCTCCGTCAAAGGGAAACCCATTTGTTGAGGCAAGCAGTTCTTGTGCGGGGAATACCGGGGAAGACTATTCCTCCCCCGCCCCCCTAATCTCCCTTGCTGTCTACCGCCAGATCACGTAAAAATAATAGTTAAGAAGCTGTAATTTTTCTTAACGATGGCACAAGCGCAGTTGTCTCAAACTCTTAACAGTCTTTCCCAATCGGCGACACACAAGCCAAGATATGAATATGATTTGGTCATTGTCGGCGGTGGGATTATTGGCTTAACCCTAGCCTCTGCTTTGAAAGATGCGGGCTTGAAGGTGCTGTTGATTGAGGCGAAAGTGGAATCAACAGCAGTGGCAAAGGGACAAGCTTACGCAGTGCATATGCTTTCGGCACTCATTTATCAGGGAATTGGCGTTTGGGACAAAATGTTGCCCCAAATCGCCACCTATCATAGTGTTCGTCTTTCTGATGCTGATTATCCCGATGTCTTGGAATTTCAAACAGCGGATTTAGGCACGCAAGATTTAGGTTATGTAGCGGAACACCAAGCGCTGTTAAAGCCTTTGCAGGAGTTTATCCAACAGTGCCCAAATGTGACGTATCTATGTCCAGCGGAAGTGGTAAATATACAGTACCAGCAAGACATAGTCGCAATAGATATTAAAGTGGGTGGAGAAATACGGACAGTTCGCAGCTTGTTAGTCGTAGCTGCAGATGGAGCCAGATCGCCTATCCGTCAAGCAGCGGGGATTAAAACACATGGCTGGAAATATTGGCAGTCTTGTATTGTTGCCTATGTTAAACCAGAAAAACCCCACAACAACACCGCATACGAAAAATTTTGGTCAAGTGGTCCATTTGCAATTTTACCCTTACCAATGAACCGTTGCCGAATTGTCTGGACTGCCCCCCACGAAGAAGCAAAAGCCCTGTGTAATTTGGATGATGAGCAATTTTTAAAAGAATTACAAGAGCGTTACGGCAATCAGATGGGCAAGTTGGAATTGCTGGGTGAGCGCTTTATTTTTCAGGTACAACTGATGCAAAGCGATCGCTATGCCCTTCACAGACTAGCCTTAGTTGGGGATGCAGCACACAATTGCCATCCTGTCGGCGGACAAGGTCTAAATTTGGGCATTCGAGACGCAGCCGCTTTGGCACAGGTGTTACAAGAAGCACACTCTCAAAATAAAGATCTTGGCAACATTCAGATCCTGAAACGCTATGAACGCTGGCGTCAGCGGGAGAACTTGACAATTTTAGGTCTCACTGATTTGCTAGACCGGATGTTTTCTAATAACTTCTTACCAGTCGTCATAGTTCGTCGCATCGGTTTAAGGATTTTGCAACGAGTGCCTATAGTAAAAATACTTGTTCTCAAATTGATGATCGGGCTCTTAGGGCGGACTCCCAAATTAGCTCAACATTAAATTGGGGAGTGGGAAACTCGGGGCCCCCTTTGGGGATTAGGGGCAATGGGGAGTAACAACTAACAATCAACAACAACAAAAAATTAGGCGAAAAAGGTAATCTTAGCCGCGAGTGATGCTAAAGTGGCTAGGAATTCACGTGAAACTTTCAGCGGGTATCCATGCTGAAGAAGCTACAGAACAAGCATATTTCTCTAATTGCTGGTGCAGGACTATGTGCCTTTTTGGCTGGGGCAATGGTATCAGCGCCTCACATTGGAAGATTTATCGGGCGATGGCTCAAACAGGACAATCAGGCTGAGCAGCTTTCTGAGGCAAACAATGCCAAATCAGCCGTGCTGCCACTGGTGCTACAATCTCCACAACAACGAGCAGCAAAACTAGAAGCGCTAGCTAAGGGTTCATTATCGCTAGATCAAAACCGTGCCCGCTATCTGTTAGCAAGTGACTTAATTGACAGAAAACAAGCCAAAGATGCACTCTTGCTACTTGACGGACTTGACAAAGACTATACTCTCTTAGCGCCCTACGTTTTGCTCAGACAGGCGCAGGCACATGAAATCTTAGGAGAAGAAGGCAAAGCCTCAGATCTGAGACATCAAGTACTCAAACTCTATCCTAAAGAACCAGCTGCTGCTAAAGCCCTCTATCTCATCGGACAACCAGAGGATCAAGACAAACAGATTGCCCAATTTCCTTCTCATCCACTGACTTGGGAAATTATCCGTCAGCGGTTACAAACAAATCCGAATCAGCCGCAATTGCAGTTAATCTTGGCAAAATACGCTTTTGATCAACCGGGAATCATCCCTGTTTTAGGTCAGTTATTGAACGACCCGACTCTGAAACCTGATGACTGGGAAATCATCGCCACAGACTATTGGGAGAACAGTGATTATACCAAAGCCGCAACTGCCTATGCTAAAGCACGCCCGACACCTCTCAACCTCTACCGAACTGCAAGGGGATTGCAGTTAAGCGGAAAGCGAGACAGTGCGATCGCCTCCTATAAAAAGCTCGTAAGCACATTTCCAGATGCAAAAGAAACTGGTGCGGGGCTGCTGCATCTAGCAGAAATAGTAAAACCACTCGACGCTGTGCCTTACCTTAACCTAGTGGTCAGTAAATTTCCAGACCACGCGGGTGAAGCGTTGCTAGCAAAAGTCAAAATTCTGGAAGCCCAACAAGATCAAAAGTCAGCTCACGAAGTCTTGCTATTACTCGTTAGTAAGTACAAAAATTCTGATGAAGCTGCACAGTACCGTTGGAAAGCTGCACAATATCAAGCAAAAGCTAAAGATTACAAAGCCGCATGGCAATGGGCACAACCAATTATCATCAACAACCCCGACAGTATTTTGGCTCCCAGAGCAGGCTTTTGGGTCGGCAAATGGGCAACAAAACTGGGAAAACAGGAGGAAGCAACAAAAGCCTATGAGTATGTACTCAGTCAGTTTCCCTACTCCTACTATGCATGGCGCTCAGCAGCAATCCTGGGACTAAATGTTGGCAACTTTAACACCGTGCGCCAGCTAGACCCAGAGATAGTGCCACGCCAGCGCCCAGTACCACCGGCAGGTTCTGACACTTTTAAAGAATTGTATCTGCTTGGTCAAGAGCGCGATGCTTGGTTACAATGGCAGAGTGAATTTCAGAACAAAATGCAGCCAACTGTAAACGAGCAATTCACTGAAGGGTTGATGCGGTTGGCAAAAGGAGACAATTTAATCGGGATTGACAAAATTTCTAAATTGCAAGACCGGGAAACCCCAGAAGAAAAAGCTCAATTTAAAGCGCTGAGTAAACAGATCACTTACTGGCAAGCTCGTTATCCATTTCCCTATCTCAACGACATTGAGAAGTGGTCGAAAGAGCGCCAGATTAATCCCCTGCTAGTCACTGCTTTAATCCGTCAGGAGTCAAGGTTTGAGTCAAAAGTTCATTCTTCTGCTGGTGCGGTTGGGTTAATGCAGGTATTGCCGAGTACAGCTAAATTGATCGCCCCACAAGCCAAGTTAGACAGCAAAAAATTTGACCTGGAAAATCCCAGTGATAATCTGATGCTGGGTACTTTGTATTTGGATCAAACCCATCAGCAATACAGTAACAACTCTCTATTGGCGATCGCCAGTTACAATGCTGGCCCTGGTAACGTTGCTAAGTGGCTACAAACTCTGCCTAGAGAAGATCCAGATGAATTTGTGGAGGCAATTCCCTTTGATGAAACCAAAAACTATGTGCGGCAAGTATTTGGAAACTACTGGAATTATCTGAGACTTTATAACCCTGAGACTTTCCAGTTAGAGGCAAAATACTTAGCTCAACACCCAAAGTAAGAGAGAGGGGGGAGAGGGGGATGTGTGGGGAGATGGGGGGGTGTGGGAACTTAATGGCTCCCACAATCATCATCTCGTTGGTGAAGGTATCCAGTGAGCTACAGTAGGTTAGGTTCTTGAGATAGATCTTTGAGGTGCAGAACTTGTCAAAAATTCTTTTCAAGTCAAAACGTATATCAAGGTTGATGAGTTTAACCCTGATGGCAGTTCTGAGTTTTTACTTAATCATTGGCGCATCCACACCAGCCTATGCTATGCACATTATGGAAGGCTTTTTACCGCCTGGCTGGGCAATTTTCTGGTGGGTAGTTGCTTTACCATTTTTTGTGCTGGGATTGCGATCGCTCACACGCATTACCCAATCTACTCCTGAACTAAAATTACTCCTGGCATTAGCAGGAGCCTTTACCTTTGTACTATCAGCATTGAAAATACCTTCAGTGACTGGTAGTTGTTCCCATCCTACTGGTACAGGATTAGGCGCAGTCTTATTTGGACCTTTAGCAATGTCAGTACTGGGTAGTCTGGTACTACTGTTTCAAGCACTGTTGCTAGCCCACGGAGGTTTGACGACTTTAGGTGCTAATGCATTTTCTATGGCGATCGTCGGACCATTTGTTGCCTTTTGGATATATCGTTTGGTCATGCAAAGTGGTCGGCAAAGGTTGGCGATATTTCTTGCCTCTGCTTTAGCTGATTTGATCACTTATGTTATAACTTCTGTGCAACTGGCTCTAGCATTTCCCGCTGCTACAGGTGGGTTTATGGCTTCCTTTCTTAAATTCGCGGGAATTTTTGCCATCACCCAGATTCCTTTAGCAATTAGTGAAGGATTTTTAACAGTGCTTGTCTGGAACTGGCTCTCTAGCTATGGTCGTCAAGAACTAGAAATGTTGAACCTGATTAAAGTGGACAGTTAGTGGTTAGTACTAACAATGACAAATAACAAATATCAAAAATGGCATAACTGGCTGCTCCTGTTAGCAGTCGTGCTATTGGCAGTCGCACCACTCGTTTTTATCAAAGGTGGTAAATTTAGTGGTTCCGATGACCAAGCAAAGTCCAAAATTAGTGAGATCCAACCTGGATATAAACCTTGGTTTAAATCATTAATTGAGTTACCTAGCGCGGAAGTTGAGAGCCTATTGTTTAGTGTGCAAGCAGCGACGGGTGCTGGGGTAATTGGCTATGTCATTGGATTGTACAAGGGGCGATCTGAACAGCAAAATAAACACAATGAAAATTCTGATTGACACGCTAGCTTACACGAATCGCTTGCGGTGGTTACCGCCAGAACAAAAACTCATGTTCGCCAGTACTTTGCTGATGATTGCTGCCTTTTCTCATCCTCTAGTTCAAGTTTTAATTGCAGTTTGGATAAGTATTTGGACAGTTGTTTATGCAGGGATTCCTGCCAAAACTTATATAAAGTTACTTTATTTGGCAACTTTCTTCTGGTTAACGAGTTTACCTGCTTTAGCCCTGAATGGAGTAGATATTTCCCAAGTGCATTTAGTGTCCAGCGACGCAGTAAATGGGTTGACTTTTGGCTCTTATTATGTCTACATTAGTCGTAAAGGTGTCGAACAGGGATTGACAATTTTAACGCGGGCGATCGCCTCTGTTTCCTGCTTATATTTTGTCATGCTAACTATCCCCTTCACCGAAATTTTACAAACCCTACGCCGCATCGGTGTCCCAGTGCTTTTAACTGAGCTTTTATTATTAATGTACCGCTTTATTTTTGTACTATTAAATACATCTGCCGAGTTATGGACTGCCCAACAATCTCGTGGTGGCTACCGCACTTTTACCATTGGTATAAAAAGTTTAGCACTGTTGATTGGACAATTACTAAAAAAAACCTTAGAAAACTATCGTCAAGTCTCCTTGAGTTTAGCTGCAAGAGGTTTCAATGGAGAATTACGGTTTTGGCATCCATATCGCTATCAACAATCTAAGCGTTACGCGGTGGAAGCAATTCTTGGCTGTGCAGTCTTAATTGGATTAGAATTGAGTAGTTTATAGCCTAATGCAGGAATATTTACTCGAATTTGAGCAAGTGCATTATACCTATCAAGGGGCACAACAATCGGCTCTTAATGGTTTGACATTAAGGATTCCAGCTAACAAAAGATGTGCTCTAATTGGTCAAAATGGTTGTGGTAAAACCACACTATTTTTGTTAGCTAATGGTCTATACAAACCGCAAAAAGGTACTATACGGTTGCAAGGCAAGGCACTGCAATACGATCATAAGTTTCTCATGAAATTACGCCAAAAAGTTGGGCTAATTTTTCAAGATCCAGAGCAACAACTTGTAGCCTCTACCGTTGAAGAAGATATTTCCTACGGCTTATGCAATTTAGGGTTGCCAGAAGCAGAAATTCAACAGCGAGTCGAGCAAGCTTTGGTTGAATTTGGGCTAACTGAACTAGCAACTAGACCAGTGCATCATCTGAGTTTAGGACAAAAAAAGCGAGTTTCGATCGCTGATGTGATGGTGCTACAACCTGAACTGCTGTTGCTAGATGAACCAACTGCGTATTTGGATCGGTTACATACACGTAACTTAATGGCAACGTTGAAAAAGATTCATGCAGCCGGGACAACATTACTTATGGCCAGCCATGACCTTGATTTAGTTTATCGCTGGGCAGACTGGGTCTTTGTTATGGATCAGGGACAACTTGTGTTAGAGGGAAAACCGCAGGATGTGTTTACCCAACGTGACCGACTTGAAGAGTTACAGCTAGGAGTGCCACTGATATATGATATGTTATTTGCTGAAGGAACCCCTGAAGAAAGCCCAGTTTTAGAACGGTTGCAGCAACGGATATTGAACCTATTTCGTTATTTTTAGGGGTCGCGGTAGGGTGGTAACTCACTATCGTCCAGAAGAAATATCACCAAATGTTATATTCCCGGCAGATCCTATATTTATCTCTCTAACTCAGATCTCTGTGTCCTCTGCGCCTCTGCGGTTAATTAGATAGGTAATCTAAAGGGCGGTTCGGGAGTAGTCAGTAGAAATGCTGCTGCTGTTGCTGTCCTTGTAGCCAAAATTGCTGACACTAGGGAGATTCGCCTAATACTGCTATATCCCACCTCATAATTTGCTGGTTTCAAGTGAAGTTTCTAGACTTCAGATGACTTGCTGCAATTGCTCTAGAGTATTCATAGTTCTAATTGCCTGCTGAATTGCTTTCAATCGCTCTAAATCGTTTATTTGAGTAATTTCTGACATCAATTTTAATCCCTCGCTGCCGAATTTTAGCTCCAGTCCGAGTTCGATACCTGATAGTATGCCTCGTGCTTCACCTCGTGCTTCACCCCGTGCTTCACCTCGTGCTTCACCTCGTGCTTCACCTCGTGCTTCACCTTCTTGCAAAATTTGCTGATACCAAGGAGATTCGCGTAACACTGCCATATCCCACCTCATAATTTGTTGAACTAAAGCACTGTCTAAGACAAAACTAGCAAAAAAACCGAGAACAGTCTCTAACTGACTCAATTGATCTGAAGCACGCAGAACTTGCAAAGCCTCTTGTATGATAGACTCCTCTCCACCACCTTTGAGAATT
>CAIVAU010000158.1 GCA_903903925.1 uncultured cyanobacterium | reverse complement strand
TAACTTTTACATGCAGTGCATGAAGCACAAGACAAAGCCGCGTGTTGCAGCGATTGAGAAGAAGAGCACAGGCGTGACATTGGTTAGCGTGCTTAAGAATCTTCAGGGCTTGCGGATAGTTGAGATAGAGCGGAGCCGTGCAGGGGGCAGCAAAACAGATCGCTTTTTAGAGTGTCAACCGTTTGTGGCACAGCGACGCATTTCACTCCCTGAAACAGGCACCCACACGCGAATGTGCATTGAACATATGCGCAAGATAACGGCGAATGATAGCCATCGCTTCGATGACATTGCTGACACTCTACAAACGGCCATTCAAATAACGCTAATTGAGGGCACATTACTTCCTGCTCCTGACTCCTGTTAAGTAATGACAGTTGGTTTTTCTTGCCCAGTAAAGTGGCGAATCTGAGCTATTTCATTGCTGAGGGTAATCAAACTGAAGAGTGCTTGTTGGGAATCAAGGTTATGCTTTGTTGGATCTGGCTCATAGCTTTCGAGGTAAAGTCTTAAGGTTGCTCCTTGAGTACCCGTACCAGAAAGTCGAAACACGATGCGAGAACCATCGGTAAAGCCAATCCGAATACCCTGTTTTTGACTGACGCTACCGTCAACAGGGTCGGTGTAACTGAAATCATCACTATATTCGACTTGGTGTTGACCGAACTGCTTTCCTTTCAAAGTTGGTATGAGGGATTGCAAATTTGTCATTAGACTGTTGGCCCGATCTGTTTCTACTTGTTCATAGTCATGACGAGAGTAGTAATTGCGACCATAGGTTTTCCAGTGATCCCGCACAATCTGCTCAACTGATTCCTGTCGCACTGCGAGGATATTCAGCCAAAACAGAACCGCCCACAGCCCATCTTTTTCGCGTATATGATTAGAACCAGTGCCAAAACTTTCTTCGCCGCAAAGAGTTGCTCTACCTGCATCTAAGAGGTTACCGAAGAACTTCCAGCCGGTGGGAGTTTCATAGCAGTCAATACCAAGGTGAGCTGCAACACGATCCACCGCTTGACTTGTAGGCATTGAGCGTGCTACTCCTGCCAACCCGGAACTGTAGCCAGGGACAACCTTGGCGTTAGCGGCGATGACTGCTAGGCTATCGCTGGGGGTAACGAAAAATTTCCGACCCAGAATCATATTGCGATCGCCGTCTCCATCGGAAGCCGCCCCAAAATCAGGACCCTGTTCACCGTAGAGGATGTCAACCAGTTCATGAGCATAGACTAAATTTGGATCGGGATGCCCCCCACCGAAATCTTCTAGGGGTATACCGTTAATCACCGTTCCTGCTGGTGCGCCCAACTGCTGCTCAAATATAGCCTTGGCATAAGGCCCAGTCACTGCATGTAAAGAATCCATGCACATACGAAACGAACCGGAAGTGAGGAGTTGATGAATACGATCAAAATCAAATAATGATTTCATTAACTGGGCATAGTCTGCCACGGAATCAATCACTTCCACACTCATCGAACCGATCTGAGAACTGGAGATCTGATCCAAATTCACATCAGCTGCTTCCAGCATCCGATATTCTCTAATCGTTTTACTACGGGCGTAGATTGCCTCTGTCACCTTCTCAGGTGCAGGTCCACCATTGCTGATGTTGTATTTAATCCCAAAATCTCCTTCTGGACCACCTTGATTATGGCTAGCAGAAAGAATGATACCGCCAAAAGCTTGGTTCTTGCGAATGATACAGGAGGCGGCTGGAGTAGATAGAATACCGCTCCGACCCACCAGCACTCTACCAAATCCATTAGCAGCAGCCATTTTTAAGATGGTCTGGATTGCCGGACGATTGTAATAACGACCGTCACCGCCAACAACTAAGGTCTGTCCCTGATAACCCTCCAAGCTATCAAAGATAGACTGGACAAAGTTTTCTAAATAATGAAGTTGTTGAAAGACTGTAACCCGCTTGCGGAGACCAGAAGTACCAGGCTTTTGGTCGGTAAAAGGTTGTGTGGATACGGTTTTAATGTTCATAAAGATACTGAGAACAAATGTAACAACGCAAGTGCCTCTCTCAGGCTTTCAAGAAACAAGAGGGAGCAGGGAGCAGGGAGCAGGGAGCAGGGAATAGGGGGCAGGGGGCAGGGGGGCAGGGGGGCAGGGGGCAGGGGAGCAGGGGGAGTTTCTTTCATTCATAGAGGGTGGTGTGCCGTCCGTGGGGTGCTCCTAACCAAGCTCTACCATTTATATGAACCAAGTGCAAGCAATGATTGTTCGATTGAATTTCTAAACTTAGCTTACAAAAGAAGGGCGCTCTTAAAGAAAAAAACTTCAGGAATTCTGTCTAAGTACTTAGCCGATCGCCCTTAGACAAGGAGGTGACTAAAGTCATGGTAGTGTTCATGACATTTTTCAGCAGCAACTTTTGGATGTAGAATCTTATAATGACCTAAATCAGCATAAATCATATTGTGGAGTGTAGAAAACATTAGGATGCTACCTCCGACGCCGTTAAATCAGAAGAGTGCATTTATTTATGAAAAAAAAGAAAAGATGTTCCTTCGAGACACGTAGTACTGAGGTTGGGGCATCCTTGCTGGAATAGTATAATTGTAATGATGGGGTGTCTACACGCTGCACCTCCCCCGTTTATACAGCAGATGCCAAGCAAGTGAGGTACAATGGTTTTGTCTAAAAGCTAGATATAAAGATTTTTTTACTTTTAATTTCTGAACGAATTAGCGTGTGTACTCTGTTTTAATTATAGAATCATTTTGCTTTCCAGGAAATTATTAATAATATTTGAAGTTCAACTTGTATGCTAGCAGTAGAAGAAGAAGAATGTGTAAAAATCTTCAATTATTTCAATAACGAATATGTACAAGCCAGGATTGTACCGATGTCCTCAACACATATTCGAGAAATTGAGTTGACTTGGAAACCTCAACTTAAAACTGAAAACTGCTGGGATAAGGACTTAGATATAAGCCGATATTTAAATGAACCCAAAAAATATGAAGTCTATTTACTAGAATGCGACTCAATGGCTCAAGGTATAATAGCTTTGAATATTGCTAAATACCCTTCTAGGCTAGAGGTAGGTAAAAACTTAGTTTATTTAAACTTGCTAAGTGTAGCTCCTTGGAATCGTGTATCTCGTCAAGGAATACGGAATTACACAGGAGTAGGAACTTCTCTGCTTACCTTTGCAATTTTACGCAGTATCAACTTGGGTTTTCAAGGAAGAATAGCTTTACATTCTATAAAAGAAGCTGAATCGTTTTTTCAAAGACTGCCTTTTTTTGATGGTGGATATGATTTATTGGGTTGGGGAAATAAAGGTGATTACTTAAGGTTGAAATATTTAGAAATGCCGGAAAATGAAGTGGATTTTATCATGTTAAGTTCGTATTTAACTTGGTATTTAAATTAGGATTAAAGTCAGGAGTCAGGAGTCAGGAGTCAGGAGTCAGGAGTCAGGAGTCAGGAGTCAGGAGTCAGGAGTCAGGAGTCAGGAGTCAGGAGTCAGGAGTCAGGAGTCAGGAGTCAGGAGTCAGGAGTCAGGAGTCAGTAGT
>CAIVAU010000157.1 GCA_903903925.1 uncultured cyanobacterium | reverse complement strand
TGATTATACAGAAGCGATTCGCCTCAACCCTAAGGAGGCGACAATTTACAGAAACCGGGCATTTACCTACTATCAACAGAAAAATTACGAAGGAGCGATTGCTGATTTGACGACTGCTATTCGCCTGAAACCAAATGATGCTGATGCTTACAATCAACGGGGTCTTGCTCGCCTCCAGCAGAAAGACTATCCAAGCGCACTTGCTGATTATACAGAAGCGATTCGCCTCAACCCTAAGGAGGCGACAATTTACAGAAACCGGGCATTTACCTACTATCAACAGAAAAATTACGAAGGAGCGATAGAAGATTACAACCAAGTATTGCGTCTTCAGGAAGTCTCAGGGATTGGTATTCAGCCAGAAGTTAATCCACAAACTAAAGTGCTGATGATTACTAAGGTATTGGAAAACACTCCAGCTCAGAAAGGAGGGCTGAAAGTAGGAGATCAAATCTTGGCAATAGATGGTCAACCCACTGCTAATCTAAGTTTAGAAAAGGCAATCAATCTTCTTCGGGGTAAGACAGATACTCAAGTGAACTTGCGTATTGTTCATGAAGGTAAAAATGCCTTGAACATAATACTGACCAGGACACCAATTATCAATCCCATATTTGCTGAAGTTTACTATAATCGAGGGCTTGCCTATGCTCAGCTAGGAGAAAAACAGGGAGCACGTGAAGATTTTCAAAAAGCCGCAGACCTCTATCAGCAGCAAAACAATATAGAACAGTACAAAATTGTACAGAAAAAACTCAGTGAGCTTCAGCAGTAGGTTGATATGTATTTACTGCTTCATATGATGTTTGCTTGAACATTTATATAAAGTTTGTAGTTGCGCTTTAGCGCTAAAGTGCAACTACAAACTAATGAGGAAAATTCCATTCACAACTCCTGCACGGACTCCTCTATACGACCAAACTAATAATTTGCTTCAGAACCTGCATAACTTCGTACAATTCGTTTTTCTGAGGGTTGGATAGAGTAAACTTGTTTGATAAAGCATACTGACGTACCTGCTGACTCAGCTTGACGAACATATAGTCTTCACCAGTCGTTATCATGCCAAAAACTGGCATTTCTAAGTTAGGATTTGCCATCATGTAAGATAAAGTTTGTGGAAGAGCCTGCATAACGCTCAAACCGTAACGCTTCGATTCAATTAACACTACCCATAGTCGATTTTGCACAACTAAAGCATCAATGAATCCTTCTAATACGAGTTCTTCAGAGCCTCCATTTTCAATTTCGACCTTCACCAATTCCTCACTCTGAATCTTAAAAGGTGGATCGCACAAACCCATTAATTCCAGTAGTGGAGATAGCATAATAATATTGACAGTACCTTCTGTGATTGAACCATCCGCTGCATAATAAAGGTAGCGACTCTTCAGGCGATTCAAAGATGCTTTTTCGCTATCAGTAAGTTCGGGTAGATCCTCAAACCATTCTGTGAAAAATTCTCCTTCACTAGCCTGGCTTAAATTTAACTTGGCGTGCGCCTCATTGAGGCTAGTAATCGCTTTGGTAATCCCAACTGTTTGAACCATAAATCGTAAGAATACAGAAGTTAGAAGTCAGAATTTATAAGGATTTGGTATTTGTCTCCACAGTAAAATCTGGGATGCAGCATAGTCATGCTCTCAACAGTACTAAGCTTGTTATTTTTGTATTTGAACTATAGTGCTACATACTAGTACAAGGAGTCGTGACGTCAGTCAGGAGTCAGGAGAGAAGGATACTTATACAGACTGGGTTTTGATATGTTTCTTACTGTCTAGTTATTTCTGTCGCGCTGTACTGGGGTATTGGACGCGAATTTTGACGCAACGCCAAATCATGGGACTGATGTTCAGGAGATAGGAGATTTCACTATTAACCCAATGCTGCCAATTCCTCACGAGTTGAAGTATACAAGACATAGACAGAGTTCTTAGCAGGAGTCTGTAGGAGGTAAGCGATTGCCGATTTAACTGTACTGTCGATTTCACCAAATCTCAATTTGGCTAGAGCTTCTAGAGTCTCTTTTTCTCCTTCTTTTTGGAGATAATACTGTTCAATGGGACCGATGATTCTAAACAGATCGTATTTGAATGTTGAGGAATCGACACCCATTGAGTTCTCCTCTAAGTTTACCAGCAATTCTTCCCATGACTGAGTTAGCAACAGGCGAAGCATCTTATTCGATGGCATTTCAGCAAGTTGGTTAATCACCTCTGACGGTGCTTCATTTTCCGTTTCATACCGAATCTTAAGTAATTGGCGGATCACTGCGAGCCGATCTTCTAATTGGGCTTGGGATTTAAATTCTTCGATGTAGGAAGACATATACTTAAGAGTAGAGTTTAATCACGAAATACTTGCTGGCAAGCATTTTCAGCATCTACTTCCATTCTAGCCTTGATCTCGGCTCGTAAATCTCTCTAACTCAGATCTCTGTGTCCTCTGCGCCTCTGCGGTTAATTAGATAGGTCATCTTCTAGCGGTTCGGGAGTAAGTTCAAAGTGTTCAGAATCAACTCGTTAGAACATTTTCTACTTTGTCAGCAAGCCCTAAGAGAGCCTTAGATGGTGCGTTACGCTACGCTAACACACCCTACGTGTATTTCAAAAATCAAATACTAGTACCGCTGCGCGAAAGTCAAAAGTCAAAAGTCAAAAGTGTTATAAATCAAGGCTTTTGTCTGTTTGGAATGGGTGGTTTATTTACGCCGTGTTGTACTAGTCCTATAGCACTATAATCGAACTGGAAGTCAATCATTCCTATCTAGAACATAATGCTCTCACTCGATTTGAAAAGCCAGGTTCTGAATCTTCCCATCAGCGATCGACTTGAACTCATGCAAGTGATCGTGACCTCCCTACAAAATCATCCCATGACCCAGCTTGAATCAGGTGTGCCCTATGAAGTCTGGACGCCGAACGAAGCTCCACAAGCAGCGCAAGTTCTTTTAGATCTATTAGCCGCAGACGCCGCACAATCACATGGCTAATCCAATGCGCGTTCATTTCAGCGATCGCACGCTTCCTTACTTGCCTCTGCAATTATCCTATCGGGGACAAACCATACAAGCAAAGGGAATGATTGATACAGGCTCTATGGTCAACGTCCTACCCTATCAGCTTGGGACACAGCTAGGACAGCAATGGGATGACTTCAACATCGAATTAGAGCTAACAGGCAATTTACGGAATGTTGAATCTCGTGCTGTTTTGCTGGACGCCTCCATTGGTGATTTCCCGACTGTTCGATTGTCCTTTGCCTGGGCAAAAACCTCGAATGTTCCGCTAATTCTGGGGCATATAAACTTTTTGAGAGAGTTTGAAATCTGTTTCTACAGCGCTCACTCATACTTTGAATTAAGTCCAAAGCGTTCAGAATCAACTCGTTAGAATATTTTCTACTTTGTCAGCAAGCCCTAAGTTATGAATTAAGGCGAAAGCCGCCAAACATCGATAGTCCCATCTGCACTACCACTGACAAGGGTCTTGTCATCAGGACTGAAGGCGACAGAGATAACCTCTTTAGAATGACGTTCGAGGGGACGGATTTCATTTTTGGTTGCAAGATCCCACAATTTGATCGTGTTATCAGAACTACCACTAGCGAGAATCTTGCCATCAAAAGAGAAGGCGACGGAATTCACTGAGTGGGAATGTCCCTTTAAGGTTTTAATTTCCACCCCAGTTGCAGGATTCCATAGTTTGATGGTGTCATCAGAACTACCACTGGCTAAGGTTTTTCCATCAGAGGCAAAGGCTACAGACTGTACTGCTTGGGAATGCCCTTTCAGGATGTGAATGACTTGCTTGTTGGCTAAATTCCACAATTTGATTGTGTTGTCCTCACTTCCACTGGCAAGAGTTTCTCCTGAGGGAGAAAAGGCGAGGGATTTCACTAAACTAGAATGCGCCTTGATACTATTGACTTCTATTCCCGCAGGCAAACTCCACAGTTTAATCGTACCGTCGAAAGAACCACTGGCAAGCATCTTGCCATCTCGACTAATAGCAACAGATTCAACCGAACTAGAATGCCCTTTAAGGGGGGTAGTCATCTGTTGTCCGGTTAATAAATTCCACAGTAGGATGGTGTTGTTACCATTCCCACTAGCAAGAGTCACACCATCTGGATCGATCGCTACAGAATGAACCGAACCGGCATTTCCATCTAGGGTATTTATTTCCATTCCAGTTGCCAAATTCCACACTTTGAGCGTTGTGTCATAGCTCCCACTCACAAGGGTAATCCCATTGGGACTGATGGCGACGGAACTCACGAAGTTAGAATGCCCTTTCAGGGTTCTAGGCTGCAAAGAAGTGTCTGTGGTATTTGTTGGGGGCGGACTGGGATGGGTATCCTTCGGCTGAGTCACATACCAAACTCCCCCACATCCCAATAACAAAATCGTAGCACCAGCCATTAGTCCATTTCTAAGTTTGGTATGCTGTTGTTGTGAAGATCCCAGTACTGACACATCAGTCTGAGATTGTTGTATTAAGTCCCTGATAACTTCATCTGCTGATTGATACCGTTCTGGGATGTCTCTTTTCAACAGGCGATTAAGAACCTGACTAAATTCATCACTCACGGGATTCCTCAAATATTGCTGCCAACAAGCAACCCAAGCATAGCCCTGTTCTGTCCATAGCTTCGTTGGAGAAACTCCAGTTAGTAAATGAAAGCAGGTAGCCCCCAAACTAAACAAATCACTAGCTGGGTAAGCTTCACCATCCTGCATCTGTTCTAGGGGACTGTATCCACGTGTGCCAATGATTGTCCCTGGTTTAGTCCGCACTGTTTCTGTTAACTGCTTGGAAGCCCCTAAATCAATTAGCACCAACCTACCATCGCTTCGACGGTGCATAATATTTGCTGGTTTGATATCCCGATGAATCACGCCGCGTTCATGGATAAACTTGAGAACAGGCAGTAAATCCAGCAGAAACTCCCGAATTTCGGTTTCGCTGTATGTTATGCGCTGCTGCAACTCCTTCAACAAATTCTGCCCATCAATAAATTCTTGGATCAAATACAGGTAATTATACAAATGTTGCTATCTAATAAATACACAAGCCGTTAGCATTAATCATCGTGGTTGTTGTTTCTCAAAATCGGCATGGCGATCTCTATCTAGTTCTTCTCCAATTTTGATCCACTCTTCTCTATCCTCCAAAGGAATAGTAAACAGATCTTTAATCCTTTGACGCCGTTGTTCTTCAGTAATTAGCGGAACATCTTGAATTTCAACCAAAACCTCTGCATCATCAGGAACATTAATTTCTTCTAATGTTTTTATAGTTCTGCCCCGCTTAATCCCTTTAATTTTCATATTTCTTCTCCGCAAGCAAAAGCAACTTATAAATCTATTATGCTCCTAACCCCTGTTAAGGCAACAGCCGCCAAACTTTGATAGTCTTATCAAAACTGGCACTAGCAAGGGTCTTACCATCGGGAGCGAAAGCGACAGACCAAACCCGGCCAGTATGCCCTCTAAGGGTACTAATTTCCTCTCCTGTCGTCAAATTCCACAGTTTGATAGTCTTGTCCCAACTACCACTGGCAAGGGTTTTTCCATTTGGACTGATAGCAACAGCCTCAACTTTGTTAGTATGCCCCACCAGTGTATGGGTTTCCTCTCCCGTAGCCAAACTCCACACTTTGATCGTATTGTCCCAACTACCACTGATCAGGGTTTCACCATTTGGACTAAAGACAATAGAATTAACTGCATCGGAATGACTCCTGAGAATGCGAGTTTCTTTCCCTGTTGCTGAATTCCACAATCTGATGGAATGATTAAAATAATCGCTGCTGGCAAGCATCTTCCCATTAGGACTGAAGGCGATAGAAGTAATCACATCGCAATCTCCCTTGATCGTGCGGATTTCTTCTCCCGTTTTCCAATGCCAGAATTTGAGACTCTGGTCCCAACTGCCACTAGCAAGGGTCATACCATCAGAACTAAAGGCGATAGACTGAACTGAGGCTGTATGTCCTATCAGTGTGCGAATTTCCTTTCCTGTCACTATATTCCATAACTTGATCGTCCTGTCAGTACTGCTACTGGCAAGGGTCTTACCATCAGGACTGAAGGCGACGGAATTCACCCAGTCAGAATGTCCAGCAAGAGTGTAGAGTTCAGTTCCTGTTGCTAAATTCCACAGTTTAATGGTCTTGTCACTACTGACACTGGCAAGCGTCTTGCCGTCCGGACTAATGGCAACCGCTAAAACTGAATCGGAGTGTCCACTTAGGGTAAAGGCAACAGAAACGGTCCCCAAAGCTTTCTTTGGCGACTGATTGAGAGAAGAAAACACACTCATTGCTACTGGGGAAGATTGCAAATACCAAACTCCCCCAACTCCTATCAGTGTAATCGCGACACCCGTGACAACAATTCTCATGGGAATAAAATACGACGCAGTCCTCATAGGACAGTGTATAGTCTATTAATACTGATCAGGGTTTTAACAGAATAATTTGTAACTACGTCATTCGTAAAAAGTAATTTGATTTACGGTTACAAATTACAAATTACAAATTATTCCGCAGAGTGATTGCAAGACAAGAATAGCAAATCCTGCTACTTTAGCACCTATATCCTGCGGCGTTGACATCATACATAATATTTTTTTGAGATAAAATTATCTACAATTCGTCGCGAAAGCATTCCGGATTTTCCCTTAGGTAGGTGGGCGCAAATCAACCCAAAATGTGTACTCTTGGGGTAATTCCTCCGTAGGAATCAGTACCTCACAACTGGGCGGGTTTTCCTTGATAGTAATGTGGCGGGATTTGCCCACTAATTTATCTGGTAGAACTCCGGTGGAGTGGAAGTGCAGTAGGGTAGAGTCTAAGGAAAGCCGCCAGCGTTGCAAGCGATCAAAGCAATCTGGTTTAGCTATAGACATTGAAGTTGACGAACCCTATGAGGGGCGTACAGGAGAACCACATCATTGCGTAGACCAAGGCAAGGATAGTCGGCGCAACCAATTTTTTATTGAAAATAACTGGATTGTTATCCGGTTTTCACCAAAAGCAAGTTGTACAACATCCGGATTCTTGCTGTAAGTGAGACACTACGACATTTCAAGGGTTTTGGAATAGCGATGCCGGAGGCGGGCTGCGCCAACGCCATGCGTGCTCCAAAGTCAAGAACACCTAGTAGGTCATAATTGTCGATTACCGGATAATATTGTATGAGTTGCCCATCATAAGCGAATGTATTCAGGTATGAAGCCTAAGACAAGAATTCGGGCTTCAGTGAGTAGCAAACCAGTCACGTCTTCAGTAAGTGTGACCGTTTTTGAATTTTGACTTTCGAGAAGCGACTTGACCAATTTGCCTTTTCCAGCTGGTCTTCTGGAATGAGGATGCCTGCTGGGTTATCATTGATGACCTTTCCCTTGTTCAGTCAACAGTTTTTTTTGCGAATTTCTTGCCTTCAATTTTGCTCTCCATTCGCGAATGGCATGGGCAGTTTTTGCTACAGGCGGTTGGTATTGTGGGGAAATTTCTTCGCTTGTCCTTCCAGGATCATTTTTGAATCGTTGAGTGGTTAAACAGTTGACCAAACTAGGCAAATGCGTTTCCATACCCAAAGCCCAAATGATATCATCAACTGATTTAAAGCGATCCTCAATGGAAATCTTCAGCATTTTGCCTAAAATCTCAGCAAAATTATCACTGATATCTACTTCTTTTTGCCAATCTATCTCACCTGTATTGGAGTCGTAGTCAAGTTCTAAAGGTGATTTTCCAGTGAATAAATAAAGACAAGTGACACCAACCGCATAAATATCACTGGCATATACTGGACGGAGAGAAAATTGTTCTGGCGGAGCAAATCCTACTGTTCCCACAAAATGGGTAGTCGAAGTTTTATCTAGAGCGTTTTTACTAGCATGAATCATTTCCTCTTTCACTGCTCCAAAATCTATCAGCACCAACCGCTGATCATCTTCACATCGTAGCAAGTTCTGAGGCTTAATATCCCGATGAATCACATGATTTTTATGAACATAGCGCAATACTGACAGCAGTTCAATCAAAAACTGTTTAACAGCAGCTTCACTCTTGGTACCAGTTCGCCTGACTTCCTGGGCCAAAGTATAACCCCGTACGTATTCTTGAACTAAATAAAATTCTCCATTCGCTTCAAAGTAGTCTAACAGCATGGGAATCTGAGAATGTCTACCTAGTTGACCCAAGATTTTGGCTTCTTTTTCAAAGCGATCGCCCGCAAGTTTCCAGCTATGAGAATTAGTCGTCTTGAGACAAAGCTGTTTAATCACACACAGAGGATTTCCAGGTAACACCGCATCTTTGGCTAAAAAGGTGATACCAAAACCACCTCTACCCAAGATTCGCAAAATTTTGTAGCGATCGCGAAATAAAAGCTGGGTTCCACATCGCTGACCAAGGGGACTCTGCTTTAAAATTTCTTCATAAAAATGAGATATTTTCGGAGAAAAGTGATTCATCTGTGAAGAGGATTGGTTGGTATCGTAAGAGCAATACTAGCATGTTTTCGATCTAACCACAAACTATCTTCTTTGACGCTAGTAATATTACTGGAGGTTTGTAAAACCTTGATATTTATGGCATATAGAGAGGGTTGGTAGCAACCTTGAGAGATGATTATGGTTCATAAAATTTGAAGACATCGTGGCAAGATGAGTTCGGTAACAGGAGATTCTGCTGCAAATTTTTGTGATTGTGAATAAATAACTTCATCGGTTTGGGAACAATACAGAAAGGAAGTCTTAAAGATTCAGCAGTATGGTTACTACCCAAGTCAGCATTCCTGGATATCAAGTTAATAAACAACTCTACAACAGTTCCAGAACCCTAGTTTATCGAGGGTATAGAGAAACCGACTCATTACCTGTAGTGATTAAACTTTTGAAGAATGCTTATCCCAGTGTCAGTGAACTAGTGCAGTTTCGCAATCAGTACACCATTGCCAAAAATCTCAACTCACCCCTCATCATCCAAACCTACTGCCTAGAACCTTACCAAAATGGCTATATATTAGTGATGGAAGACTTTGGCGGGATTTCCCTCAAGGATTATCTGACCACTGTAGAGAGGTTAAATCTACGGTTTGTAGAAGAGTTTTTGCACATTGGAATTGCACTATGCGATACATTAAATATACTTGAACACGAGCGGATTATTCATAAAGATATCAAACCCAGCAATATTTTAATTAATCCTGAAACCAAACAAATTAAATTAATTGACTTTAGTATTGCATCTCTGCTGCCGAAAGAAACTCAAACGCTCATCAATCCCAATTTATTAGAGGGGACACTTGCTTATATTTCTCCAGAACAAACAGGACGAATGAATCGGGCAATAGACTATCGGACTGATTTTTATTCTAGTGGTGTCACTTTTTACGAATTATTAACGGGAGAATTACCGTTTCAATCAAAGGATTTGATGGAGTTGTTACATTGTCATATAGCAAAACTTCCACCAAATATGAATAAATCTTACCTGCATAAAGCACCGTTTCTTGATCAACGAGAGGGTTCGTGTGAGGTTTCTTTTCGTATTCCCCAAGTATTGAGTGACATTGTGATGAAATTGATGGCAAAAAATGCAGAAGACCGCTATCAGAGCGCATTTGGGCTAAAATCCGATTTGGAAAATTGCTTGGAGCAGCTGAAAGAAACTGGTACGATAGAAACTTTCCCAATTGCACAACGGGATGTGTGCGATCGCTTCGTAATCCCTGAAAAACTCTACGGACGAGAAACTGAAGTTCAAACCTTACTGACCAGCTTTAATCGGGTCAGCCAAGGCAATACGGAAATGATGCTGGTAGCTGGTTTCTCCGGGATCGGCAAAACTGTTGTCGTCAACGAAGTCCACAAGCCTATTGTCAGACAACGCAGCTACTTCATCAAAGGCAAATACGACCAATTCCAGCGCAACATTCCCTTCAGTGCCTTTGTCCAAGCCTTTCGCAATTTGATGGAACAATTGATCTCAGAATCTGATGCACAACTGCAAGTCTGGAAAACCAAAATTAAGGAAGCCGTTGGCGAAAACGGGCAAGTCCTGATTGAGGTGATTCCCGAACTAGAAGGTATCATCGGTAAACAACCGCCAGTACCGGAACTATCGGGTAATGCATCAGGAAATCGCTTCAATCTACTCATCCAGAAATTTGTGCAAGTTTTTACAAGCATTGAACAACCCTTAGTGATCTTTTTAGATGACTTGCAATGGGCGGATTCGGCATCGTTAAAATTGCTCCAATTGTTGATGGAAGAAACAGAGCATTTATTAGTATTAGGTGCGTATCGGGATAATGAAGTGTCACCAACTCACCCGTTCATCCTCACCGTGGATGAGATCATCAAAACTGGGGTAGTGGTCAATACCATAACGCTGCAACCCTTAAGTCTAGTTGATATGAATCAATTGGTAGCTGATACACTGAATTGCGATCGCTCCCTGGCTCAACCTTTTACCGAACTAGTATACCAAAAAACCAAGGGCAATCCTTTCTTTACCACCCAATTTCTCAAAGCGTTGCATGAAGATGGACAGATTACCTTTAACTCAGAAACACGACATTGGCAGTGTGATATTACTCAAGTTAGAGCCTTAGCACTGACTGATGATGTGGTGGAGTTTATGGCACTACAATTGCAGAAGTTGCCGACACAAACTCAGGATGCATTGAAGCTGGCGGCTTGTATCGGAGCGCAGTTCGACTTAGCAACCTTGGCGATCATTTCCGAAAAATCTCCAGAAGAAGCGGCGATAGCGTTATGGAAAGCATTACAAGAAGGAGTGATTATTCCCCATACAGAAGTCTATAAATTCTTTATTCAGTCTGACAGTGCGTCGATCTCTGATGCAGCAGCTAATCCGATTTATCGTTTTTTACATGATCGCCTCCAACAAGCCGCCTATTCTCTGATTCCTGGGGAACAAAAACAGATCACCCATTACCAGATCGGACAACTTCTCCTGCAACAGATTTTTCCAGAAGCAAGGGTTGACCGCATTTTTGAACTGGTCAATCAATTAAACTACGGAAAATTTCTCATTACCCAACAAACCGAACGAGATGAATTAGCACATCTGAATCTGATGGCTTGTCGCAAAGCCATATCTGCAACCGCTTATCAAGCAGCTCGCGACTATGCCGCAGCAGGATTATCATTGCTAGGAGAAAACCCTTGGCAACAGCAATATAAAATGACCCTTGCTTTGCATGAATTAGCAGCTGAAGTGACTTATTTAATCGGCGATTTTGAACAGATGGAACCCCTAATTGAAGTTGTCTTACAAAATACGACTTCGATTCTGGATCGCACCAAGGTTTACGAAGTTAAGATTTTATCTTATATTGCTCAAAATCGCCAGCTAGAACTCATTACGATGATCTTGCCTATATTACAGCAACTGGGTGTACATTTGCCCGATCAAAGTGAGCCGTCTGAGTTTGAAACCCGATTAACAGCTATTAAACTTTATTTGCGGGATCAAGATGTTCAAGATTTAGTTAATTTGCCAATTTTAACGATTCCCGAAAAAATAGCAGCTATCCGCATTCTCGCTAAAATTTGGCCAGCTTGTTACCAGCTTCGTCCAGACCTTTCTCCTCTTATTGTGATGGAACAGGTCTATTTATCCTTGCGATATGGTAATTCTGATCTGTCACCTTTTGCCTATGCCACTTTTGGGTTAATTCTTATTGGGGTCGTAGGAGATATTGAACTGGGATATCAATTTGGTCAGATCGCTCTCAAACTTTTGCGAGTTCTAAACTCCAAGGCTATCGAAGCAAGAACAAGCATTGCATTTTATAACTTTGTTTTTCTTTGGAAGCAGCATCTTAAAGAAACCCTCAAGCCTTTTTTAATGGGATATTCGACTGCACTTGAGACAGGAGATTTAGAATGGGCGGGTTATGGCTTGTTTAATTACTGTGTCAATGCTTATTTTAGTGGATTTAATTTAAATGAATTAAACCAAACAATAGAAAAACACGTTGAATTCATTCAGTCTATTAAACAAGAACATACGCTTAATTACATCAATATTTTTCGACAAGCTGTTTTGAATTTACTTGGACATTCAACTTATGCCGATCAACTTATCGGTAAGGCTTATAACCGAGAAGTTAAACTGAGACAATATATAGAACGAAATGACCCTTATCCATTATTTTTAACCTACTTACATCAGTCCATTCTCTGCTATCTATTTTGCAACTATGTTCAAGCATTAGAGTATAGCCTTTGTGCCGAACAATATTTGGGTACAGTGGTTGCCAATATTGGCTCATCTCAATTCTATTTTCAGGATTCTTTAACTCATTTAGCGCTCTACAAATCTCTTCCAAAAGCCGAGAAGGAGGCAACGCTCACGCGGGTAAAATCAAATCAAGAGAAAGTCAAAAAATGGGCTTCTCATGCTCCCATGAATTACCTGCATAAGGTTCATTTGGTGGAAGCCGAAAAATATCGGGTATTAGGTAAGAACTATGAAGCAATGGAAATGTACGATCAGGCGATCGCCCTCGCCAAAGCCAACGGCTACACCCAAGAAGAAGCACTCAGCAACGAATTGGCTGCCAAATTCTACCTTGACTGGGGTAAAGAAAAAATCGCCCAAGCATATATGCAGGAAGCTTACTACTGCTACACCCGTTGGGGAGCACTAGCTAAAGTTCATCACCTCGAAAAAATCTACCCCAAATTACTCCAATCCATCCTGCAACAGCAACGATTCGACTTCAACCCCCTAGAGACTATTGCTTTGGTTGGAAATTCCTCACCTTGCACCTCTAATAATAGCAGCACCAGTATTTCTGATGTTATTGATTTTACCTCAGTCCTCAGAGCCGCTCAAGCTATCTCCAGTTCTCTAGAATTAGATCAACTCATTACCAGCCTCACCCGCATTATCCTAGAAAACTCCGGCGCGAAAAAAGCCGTACTTATTCTTCCCCAAGGTGATACTTGGCAAATTCGGGCAATTACTTTTATCAATCATGAACTAAATTCCCAGATCGATATCCAAACCATTCTTGAACCACAATCACTAGACAATTGTCTAGATATTCCCGTCAAAATTATTCATTACGTCAAAAATACCCAACGAACAATTGTCATCGACAATTGCAAGACAGATATCCCTGGTGTCATTGGAAAATATATGCTGGAAAATCAACCCCAGAGTATATTTTGTACTCCTATTCTTAATCAAGAAAATTTGGTGGGGATTCTCTACTTAGAAAATGACTTAACTCCAGGGGTTTTTACTCGCGATCGCCTCAGTGTCATTAACCTCCTATCTTCCCAAGCTGCAATTTCCCTGCAAAATGCTCAATTATACACGAATTTACAGAGCAGCGAAGCCCGCTTCCAACACCTTGCAGAGAATGTTCCGGGGATGATTTATCAATTTCAGCTTTCGCCAGATGGTAGATCTAAGCTGAACTATGTTAGCACTGGTTGTGATGAAATTTACGAAATCTCATCCGAGCAGGTGGTGGCTGATGCTAACACCTTGATGTCTATGACTCACCCAGAAGACATGGCACATTATCAAGAGTCTATTACCATTTCTGCTCAAACCTTGGAACCTTGGCGATACTCTGGAAGAATTATCACCCCTTCTGGCGAGGTAAAATGGATTCAAGCTGCATCCCGTCCCATCAAACAAGCTGATGGCACAGTTATTTGGGATGGCTTGCTTTTGGATGTGACAGAACGTAAACTTGCAGAAGCTGCGGTTATCCAAAAATCCCAAGAATTGGAAAAAGCCCTAGAAGACTTACAACAAGCTCAACTACAAATTGTCCAAAGTGAGAAAATGTCGGCACTGGGTAATCTTGTTGCTGGAGTCGCCCATGAAATGAATAATCCTTTGGGCTTTATTGCTGCTAGTCTCAAACAAGCTAAACCTACTTTTGCTGATATTTCGGAACACTTGAAATTATATCAAAAAAGTCTTCCTAATCCGGGTAATGAAATCGAAGACCATGCCGAGGCAATTGACTTAGATTACAGCTTAGAAGATTTACCCCAGATGATTGATTCCATGACGATAGCGTGTGATCGCCTGACAAATATCAGCACTAGTCTCCGCACTTTCTCCCGTGCTGACAAAGATTATAAAGTGCTATTTAACATCCACGAAGGTATCGACAGTACGATTTTAATTCTCAAACATCGCCTGAAAGCTAACGAACATCGTCCAGCAATTGAAGTGATAACAGATTATGGCGATTTGCCCAATATTGAATGTTTTCCTGGTCAATTCAATCAGGTTTTCATGAATATTCTGGCAAATGCAATTGATGCCTTGGATGAATCAAATATCGGTCGGAGTTTTGTGGAAAATCAAGCAGATGCCAACCGCATTACAATTAAAACATCAAGAGAAAATGAATGTGTAAAAATTACCATTGCTGATAATGGTTTGGGAATGAGTGAAGAAGTCAAACAAAAGGTCTTTGACCATTTATTTACGACAAAAGCTGTCGGTAAAGGAACCGGATTAGGATTAACAATTGCCAAGTCTATCGTCGAATCAACCCACAAGGGCAAATTGAGTTTTCACTCGGTTCAAGGGAAAGGCACAGAATTTTTGATTGAAATTCCGACAAGAGGGAGCTCTTAGCAGGGAGCAGGGAGCAGGGAGAATCCCCGTAATTAAAATTAGGGGATTTGTGCAAGGACGCATTTTTTCTGGCGCAGCGCCAGAGCGAAAAAAATATTTTTATTTTTTTCATAAATAAATTTAGGGGCTTGTACCCTTCATCTTCTCCTGTCGGAGACGCGCAAGGGACGGGGCTAATTCTGTCAAAAAAACAAAACTCCCTATTCCCTATTCCCTGCTCCCTGCTCCCTGCTCCCTGCTCCCTCTTCCCTCTTCCCTATTCCCTATTCCCTGCTCCCTATTCCCTAGTCCCTGCTCCCTGCTCCCTGCTCCCTGCTCCCTGCTCCCT
>CAIVAU010000156.1 GCA_903903925.1 uncultured cyanobacterium | reverse complement strand
CCCACGGATTTATCCGTAACAAAAAATAAAATCTGTTGCGAGACGCGCAGCGCGAGAAACTCTCTCGTCCTTGTTTGAATCCCACTGCTTAAGCTGTGGGATCATAGCTGCCTTCTGCCCTCTGCCCTCTGCCTTCTCAATCCTGACTCCTGACTCCTGTATTCTTCTTTAAATATCTAAATCTGTGAGGTTGAGTTTAGAGCCGTAGGTTTCGATGAATTCGCGTCGGGGTGCAACGCGATCGCCCATCAAAATCGTGAAAATGCGATCAGCTTCTGCGGCATCCTCAATTTCCACTTGCTTAAGGGTACGACTTTCTGGATTCATGGTAGTTTGCCAAAGTTGTTCTGGCATCATTTCGCCTAAACCTTTAAACCGTTGGATGGTGTAGTTAGCATTGTCGGGAAACTCGCGAATGAGGATTTGAAGTTCGCGCTCACTATAGCAGTAGCGATGATTGCGTCCCCGTTCTACTTTAAACAGTGGTGGACAAGCAATATAGATATATCCTTGCTCAATCAAGGCTCGCTGGTAGCGATAAAAGAAAGTTAACAACAGTGTCCGAATGTGTGCTCCATCTACGTCAGCATCAGTATTATGGCAGGCAATACCACCAGTCCCGCAGATAAAGTTTTCATCATCTTGCACTGAGAAGTCGTAAACATACTCACCCACAGGTGATATTTCAGTCGCGCTAATTACCCGCAATCCCATTAAATCATCGCTGATTGGCACATAATCTTGGGCTTTGCGAGTTGGGCTTAAAAGAAATGCTTCCAGCTTATGGGAGTTAGAATGTCTGTGCCAAACTTGGTGCATAGCCTGAATTTGCTCTTTGCCACAAATTCTAATGCTGTAATAAGGATACCGTGTTTGAATGAGTGCATCAGGATTCGTTGATGGCTGATGATCACTGCTAGCTGCAATTATCCCTAGTTGCCCTAACAGGTAAAGCAGCCCATCCTTTAGTTGCACAGAGTTTGTTGTGAAGGAAAGATGTTTACCTACTGTCGTACCATCACCAAGGAAATAACCTTCCAAGAAAGCCACTTGTAGTTCTTCAGATAAACTAAACAGGATATCTGGCAACTTCTTCTGGTGCGCTTGCTCAGCTAAACCCCATGCTCGCAGTAATCTAGCGGCGGCGACACTGTGGAAGTAAAGTTTAATCCCATTGCTATCCGGGTCATTATATTGGCGTGGTGTTTCTCCGAATACCGCCTCAATAGCTCCCTTAAGTTCCGAGATAAACCGCTCATCTTTCTTGCCTAAGTTGAGACTAACTTGATGTTTACTAAGGGTTCCTTCAGCAACATACCAGCCCAAAAACCAGATGAATTCACGAGTGATGGGTAAGTAACGTCCAAATGCCTTTTCCTCTTGTGCTTGTGGAACAATTTGCACATCTTCTCCCAGTTGTGCCAATTCCTTGAATGTAAACTCGTCTAGGGGCTTGTAGCAACTCACCTCACGCCAACGTGAGTTTTTGCTGGTATCATCTTGAGCGAGTCGCTCATCAATTTTAGATGGCAGCTGCTCATAGACAATGTCCTCATTACAGCCAATAGCTTCAAGGTAGCCGAGGAATTGAGACAAGATTGGTCGATTGATACCACGTTCCCAGTGACTAATGGTAATTGGCTGTTTGACGCCGCAAGCTGTTGCTACCTGCTTTTGGCTTAGTCCTGCTGCTTGACGTGCTTCTACAAGCTGCTCCCACTCCTGTGATTTAAGTAAAATCCGTGGTTCGTCCCACAAATCTGGTCGTTCTACTTTTGCTAAGAGGCGTTGACTGGCAATTTGCCGTACACCTTCACCTTTAACATAGAGTGCTTTGGTTAATTCCGCCCGGTAGAACGTTTCTAGTAAATCAATGCGTGTGGGGCTACCAGATGGACGGGGTAACTGGCGACTGGCAACTAGAATATCACCAGCCTTAACTTCATTACCTTTTTTCAGTCGTACCTGTCCATCGTCAAAGACAAAAACGCTGTGAGATGATGTTACCTTAACCGAGCGGTTGTAACGGGTTGTGAGTTTGTACATCGGCTCCTCATGACCATGACGAATCACAGCTTTTAGGGGTCGGAAGCGGGTATCATGGGTTACTTGATCAAAGGAGATAATTTGGTATTGGTCAACAGCGCGACGCCCCTCTACACAGTCATCAATGAAACGACCAATGGACACAAACTCCGTACTTCCAGTATCATCCATCACTAAAGTGGGTTCATCGCCAGCTACGCTCATAATCACGATGCGGTGATAGCGCAGTTGGGAAGCATCGAATTCATCACCCTTGACACCCAAACCAAGTGCCGTGATCAGTGATTGGATCTCGTTATTCTTGTAGATTTTAGAGTCGTCAGTTTTCTCAATGTTCAGGATTTTACCGCGTAGGGGAAGAATAGCTTGGAAGCGTCTGTCCCGTCCTTGTTTAGCACTGTTATGGACAAATACACCACTTGCCAAGGCAAAGTTATGGGTATGGGGGACCTCAATGTCGTAAACATCTACTGATTGTTCTAAACGTTCGATGGAAACAACACGGTGGTTGTAATTGACAACTGCTTCAATTGCCAAAGCTTGGGAACCTTCAAAGTAGCGTTCACAGAATGTGTCAAACCGCAATAACGATTTGTCTCTTGTTTCTAGACGGTAGGCTTGATATACATCCAAATTCAGCTTGCCTTGCTCAATCTCTATTTGCTTAAGAGCTGCAATAGTTTTACGCTTGTTGAAATCAATATGATGGCAATGGTCACCGTCTGCAAGTTGGTAAACACTTAGCCATCGATTATACCAATCTGCTATCATGTGAGTGAATATCCAAGAATCAGAGCGTGGGTCCCAAACCATCTCGTAACCATCAATGGTAATTCCCGGTTCAGTTGTGTCAGACAGCTTACGGTACAACGGCATCAGCGAATCATCTAGTGTTAACAATGCCGCTTGCTTATAACTGCCATCGCGTAACATAAAGCGGTGATCGCTTGTACAGACAATAGTTTCTCCGTTGTCCAGAGTCACCTTAATAACTTCAGCATTTGCCTTAGTCATTCTGGGGTTGATAATGCGTTCTATGCCGATAGTGCCGTTATTACGGATGGTATAGCAAAAATGCTCTTTACCCATCGCTTGCTCAGCCACAATTTCTTTGAAACTGAGCGATCGCCCATCAGCCAGGGCGACAAGTGTATCTCCATCAAAGCATCCGCCTGCTGAATCCCCTTCCACGAGGTATATTTCAGACTCCTTCGGATCTCTAGTGCTGCAATCTGCCAATTTTCCTGGTAAGGGCGACGATTCCAACACTGATTTACGCCGCACCAACTCTCGTGCATGACGGGCGGCTTCCGCAGCTTTGAAGGCTTGAATAGCTTTATCTAAGACTGCATCAGCGATATTGGGGCGAAATTCCAAGTACTCTGTGAGAACTTCTCCTACCAAAGAATCTACGATTCCTCGTACTTCGGTGTTACCAAGTTTGGTTTTGGTTTGACCTTCAAATTCCGGTTCTGGTACTTTGACGGAAATCACCCCAGTTAAACCCTCTCGGACATGTTCGCCACTGAGGTTGGGTTCATTTTCTTTAATTTTGTTGCGCTTACGAGCGATCGTATTCAAGGTACGAGTTAAAACTGCCTTCAAACCTTCCAGATGCGTACCACCATCAACGGTACGAATATTGTTGGCAAACCCCAAGACATTATCTGTGTAGGCATCAGTACACCACTGCAATGCGACTTCGACTTGTACCTGATTCCGTTCTCCTTGGACAAAGATAACTTCTTCATGCAGCGGCTGCTTGTCGCTGTTCATATAAGAAATATATTCTTTAATCCCACCTTTGTACTCGTAGGTTTCTACTCTGGGTGTAGTACTTTTGAGTAGTTCCAAACGGTTGTCGCTAAACGTAATTTTGACGCCTGCATTGAGATACGCTAATTCCCGTAAGCGACTTGATAAAGTAGTATAATCGAATTCTGTACAAGTAGTAAAAATTTCTGGGTCTGGTTTAAATGTGACAGAAGTTCCCGTACGATTTTCTTTGTAAGGATTAGCTTGCAGTTCTGTAACGGGAATACCCCGTTCATAGCGTTGGACATGAACCTTTTGATCTCGCCATACTGTAACCTCTATCGACTCTGATAGGGCATTAACGACAGAAACACCAACCCCATGCAATCCTCCAGAAACTTTGTAGCCGCCGTTACCGAATTTGCCCCCAGCATGTAGTACTGTTAACACCGTTTCCAGTGCCGATTTCCCTGTTTGGGGATGAATATCAGTAGGAATCCCCCGACCATCATCTGTTACAGTAACAGAACCATCGGCGTTTAGATCTACTTCCACATGTGTGCAGTAACCCGCTAAAGCCTCATCGATAGAGTTATCCACCACCTCATAAACTAAATGGTGGAGACCTCGCGGACCAGTAGTACCAATGTACATCCCTGGTCTCTTGCGGACAGGCTCCAGACCTTCCAGAACTTGAATCTGAGCGGCACTATAACTGCTCGTCATGAAAATTCTCCTGTTACTTGGGGGTGAAGTCGCCTAAAAGGCAAACAAATTCAAAAACACTCCAAGATTGTAACACAAAAGCCTTAGTGGCGACTCTAGGTCAAGTATAAGAGAAGTTTTTACGGGGGATGTACCCGTTATAAGATTGTTGGTTGTCAGTGGTAACAAATGACTAAATTAATTGTGATTTGTGGCGCAACAGCTACAGGTAAGTCGGGGTTAGCACTGGCTTTAGCTATGCGACTAGGTTCTGTAATTCTTAGTGCTGATTCCCGTCAGGTGTACCGAGAGTTTAATCTTGGTACGGCTAAGCCAACAGCGGCTGAACAAAAGTTGGTACCACACTATTTAATTGATGTCTGCAACCCTATGGACACAATGACAATGGCAGAATACCAGGAACAAGCTCAAGCACTCATTGCTTCCCTCTCTACTGTGGAAGTACCGAGTCCTCCACTCCTCTTAGTAGGCGGTACTGGTTTATATATACGTTCTGTAACACAGGGAATGAAGATTCCCAGAGTTGCACCACAAGAAAAATTGCGATCGCAACTCGAATCTCTAGGACAAACACAACTGTATGCCATGCTGAAACAAGTTGACCTTATTGCAGCAAAAAAGATTCATCCCCACGACACCGTGCGAACTCTTAGAGCATTAGAGGTATACTATGTTACTGGTTGCCCAATTTCTGAGCAGCAAGGAGAGAACCCACCAAATTATCCCATTCTACAAATTGGTTTAGATTGTGATTCTGCTGATCTCACCCACCGAATTGCACAGCGTACACAGAAGATGATTGCAGATGGTTTGATCGCTGAAGTCGAGTCTCTTTGCCAAAAATACGGTTCTGATTTATCTTTGCTGAATACTTTGGGTTATCAAGAAATCAAGCAATATTTGACCGGGGATATTTCTTTACATGAAGCGAAAGAATTAATTGTTTTGCATACGCGGCAATTTGCCAAGCGACAACGCACTTGGTTTAAAGCATATCCTCAAATTGAGTGGTTTGACGCACAGCATCCTGATTTGTTAGACCAAGTTTGGCAACGTGTACAGGAGTTTCTCAGATAATGACAAACACTGTTCTTTTGAACACTTACGGAAAATATTGCCTTATTTACAAATTTGATCAACAATATGTTTATATATGAATGTTGTCTATGAACTGCAGGGCGTTGAATTTGAGTGGGATAGTTACAAAGCTCAAAGCAATCTTGACAAACATGGCATTACCTTTAAAGAAGCAGCAGAGGTTTTCTTAGATCCCTTCTACCAAGGTGGTGATGCTACTCCGAAGATGCTCTCCAAGAGTGAAAACCGGGAGTTTATTCTGGGTTACTCCTTAGAGCAACGTCTATTGTTAGTTGTTTATCTTGAAAGAGGAAAGCGCAACCGGATAATTTCTGCTCGTCCTGCTACTCGAAATGAAAGGAAACTCTATGAACAAACCTGAGGAAGAATTTACATTAGAATTGCACCCCCGCCCTAAAGAGACAGTACCTCTCGAAATGCCAACGGATACCTTAGAATCCCTCAAAAAAGTAGCTTCCAGTCGAGATATGTCCGTTGAAGCCTTACTCAAATTTTACATTGGGCAAGGGCTAAGGCAAGATTTAGCCAAATTATTTTCTAACCGAGTCTTAGAAGTAACAGCACAAGTTTTGTCTCAGCATATTCAATCGGAAGTAGCAATCTCCCAGATCCTAGCCGAAATTCGCGCTGAAACAAGTCTTTAGCGCGATCAATCCTAGATGATATTTTGTTGAAAGAGAAAAAATATAAAGATATCGAAAACCTTTGAGAAACAGGTAGATCATACCTAAACCAAAAAAACTTTTAGCATGACACCGTCTTTTCTTACAGAGAAGGCGGTTTAATATTGTGTTGTGTGTGCGCCCTGATCTGTATATGTAAAAAATATGAGACAACGTTCATTCTTGAGTTTCCTAGCAGTTTGTGTCGCCGTGCTGCTACTTATTGGTACTACGGGTTGTAACAAAAATCCGTTCAGCCAAGCCAAGGGTGCTGGGACGACACAAGACCCAAGTGCTGCTATGTTTGTGCTTAAACAAGCACCAGTCATGGTTTCAATGCTGGTAAATCCAGACCACTTACCGACGTTACCACTGGATACAGATCTGTCGAGGATTAAAACAAGCTTACTGGCTAACACTGGTATTGATTACAAAAAAGATATTCAACCCTGGTTGGGAAACGAAATTACACTGGCTGTCACGACCTTAGATATTGATCGCGATCCAGAAAACGGTAGCCAGCCTGGGTATCTCATGGCACTTGCAACAAATCAACCCAAGAAAAGCCGCGAGTTTGTCGATTCATTTTTTGCCAAGCAGGCATTAGCCGGAGCAAATTTAGCTGTTGAACAATACAAAGGCGTAAAGCTAACTTATATCAATTCAGCGGAAACTTCAACGGCAGATGTACGCAGATACACGCAGACAAAACCAGCAAATATCAACGTCCATCAGCCTACCCTTCATGCGTCTACATCTGCGGTTCAAAATCATCTTGCTGGTGCAGTTGTAGGCGATCGCTTTGTATTATTTGCAAACGAACCAAAAGTGCTACGACAAGCAATCAATAACGTCCAAGTTCCCGACCTGAATTTGACACAATCCAGCAAATACCAACAAGCCACGAAAGAACTGCCTAAATCAGCCGTGGCGATAGCTTTCCTCAATCTCCCCCAAGTTGCAAAATGGCAAAGTTTAGAACTGCCAAAGCCAATCTACGACAGCCAAATCCTCTCCCTTGTATTAAATCCCAAAGGATTGCTAACAGAAACCACCTTCATCGCCAAAGAAGATTTAACCCCATTGGAGCAACTGTCTAAACCTGTGGGAGCATTGCAGTATATTCCCGCATCAGTAGGCTTGGTCATTTCCGGCTCTAATTTGAGCAATTTGGGTAAAAGTAATTTAGCCCAACTTTGGCAACAAGTGACAACAACAATATCTGGTTCTGACGACGATGTCGCTTCCAGATTGCTGCAACCTTTAGTAGAAGTTCAAAAACGCTGGAACCTGAACTGGAAAGATGATATTTTTAACTGGGTACCAGGAGAATATGCTATCGGATTGCTACCTCGCCCAGAGCAAAAAATTCCTGACTGGATTTTTGTCGTGGAAAAATCAGACGCAACACCAGCCGGAATTTCGCGTTTAGATCAGATTGCGTCATCACATGGACTTTCTCTGAGTCCCATCACTCTAAGCGAACAACAAATATCCTCATGGACAGAGTTAACAACTGCTAACACTAATACAAAAGACCAGGAATCCTTCACAGTTCAGGCAAAGGTACACGGATTGCATACAACTGTATCGAATTATGAGATTTTCACCAACTCTATAGAGGCGATGGATCAAGTCCTCAATCTCAAGGAAAATTCACTGATCGACAATCATAACTTCCAAGACAGTATCGCTACCATCCCCCTACCGAACCAAGGCTATATCTATCTGGACTGGACAAAGAGTCAGCAGTTTGTAGAAAATCAGCTACCAATTCTTAAGCTTGTGGAATTAGTCGGTAAGCCCTTTTTTCACAACCTGCGATCGCTCACAGTCAGCAGTTACGGTAGCGAGACAGGACTGCTCAAAGGTGGTGTGTTCTTCCAACTTGAGAATTAGTCATTTGTGAAAAACCAACTAACAACTAACCACTAACAACTAACCACTATCTGTTAAAATAGAATGTAACTTGTTGGGCAAAACGAGGCTACATTAAGCGTGCTATCGACACTTCTTGCAGACTTTCGCATTATCTTTGAACGTGACCCGGCTGCTCGTAACTGGTTGGAAGTAGTATTTTGCTACCCCGGTTTGCAAGCCCTGTTATTCCATCGGCTGGCTCACTTGCTGTATAGCATGAGTATTCCCTTAATCCCTCGCTTAATTTCCCATTTGGCCCGGTTTTTAACTGGAATTGAAATCCACCCTGGCGCAGTCATTGGACAGGGTGTTTTTATTGATCATGGGATGGGTGTGGTGATTGGTGAAACAGCAATAGTAGGAAATTATACCCTGATTTACCAAGGTGTCACTCTTGGTGGTACAGGCAAAGAAACCGGTAAGCGCCATCCCACCTTAGGGGAAAATGTCGTCGTCGGAGCTGGGGCAAAAGTGCTAGGTAATCTCCAAATCGGCAACAACGTTCGTATTGGCGCGGGGTCCGTTGTCTTACGAGATGTCCCATCTGACTGTACTGTCGTTGGTGTCCCTGGTCGAATTATTTATCGCTCTGGCGTTCGAGTTGAACCATTAGAACACGGTCGTTTGCCAGATGCTGAAGCCCAAGTAATACGTGCTTTGGTAGACAGAATCGAGCATCTTGAGCAACTCATTCAACAAATGCAGCACACCCATTCTTCCTCAGCCTCAGCCTTTAGAATCCCTTACACCTCCAACTCCCAACTTTTAACTCATCAGGCATCTTTAAGTGAAACTCGCAGTTGCTTGCTTGAAAATAAGGTGATAGAAGAGTTCTTGGATGGATCGGGGATTTAAAAGGAGTCAGGAGTCAGGAGTCAGGAGTCAGGAGTCAGGAGTCAGGAGTCAGGAGTCAGGAGTCAGGAGTCAGGAGCACCACCCGTTATGAATGAAAGAAACTCCTCCTATTCCCTGCTCCCCTGCTCCCTGCTCCCTGCTCCCTGCTCCCTGCTCCCTGCTCCCTGCTCCCTGCTCCCTGCTCCCTGCTCCCT
>CAIVAU010000155.1 GCA_903903925.1 uncultured cyanobacterium | reverse complement strand
GAGTTGAAAACAGGCAAAATGAAAATGCCTTTGGCAGCGCACGACAAGGCAATATGGTCTATAGCTTTTAGTCCTGATGACAAACAGTTCGCCAGCGGTAGTTACGATCAGACAATCAAGGTATGGAGTCGCCAAACTGGAGAGTTGCTGCACACCTTAGTCGGACATCATAACGCAGTTTGGTCTGTGGCATTTAGCCCCGACAGTAAGCAGCTCGCCAGTGGTAGTTACGATCGGACAGTTAGGTTGTGGAATCCTCAGAGTGGGCAGTTGATGAATACTTTCGTCGGGCATGATAAAGCGGTTTGGTCTGTGGCTTTCAATCCTCAAGATCATACCCTTGCTAGTGGTAGTGCGGACGAAACTATCAAAATTTGGCAAGTGCCTGTAGGGGCTTACAGAAAATAAAATGGTAATGTATCTATCATTCCAGGGACGTTCTGAAGAACGTCCCTTCTTTGTGTGTAGGAGATAATACCATCAGAAGGCAAAATTTTCCTTCATTCCATTATGATATTGTTTGGGTCCAAGGAAGCTGTAAAAACATAATAAATAACCCCGAGTCCCAAGAGTATGATAGCAAGGCTGGAGAGGATGACCCAACGGTCTGCTGGTTCATAGGTTTCCGCGTCTATATCACGACGAACTAAACCGTAGTGCTGGGTGGCAAACACCACTGTTAACAGACCCACCAATGAGAACGCTAAACCTAACTTCCAGCCAGCACCAGGAGATTGAGGTGCAAATGGAGGGCGGAGGGTGCGAAGGCGAACGATGAGAACGCCAAACCCCATGAGGGCGATTCCACTCCTCATCCAAGCTAGATAAGTACGTTCGTTTGCTAAGTGTTCCCGCACCTTTTCGGAACTGCGTTTCTTTAAATTTGAATTCTCTTCTAACTTTTGTATCTTGTCTGTCTCTGTTTTCATGAACCTGAATGGTATCCGCATATACAGAATTCTTGAAGCTGCTTGGTGAAATTTAATTGAACCTACTCAATTTATTTATAAACCACAGAGACTCTGAGGAAACGGAGGTGCTTCTCAGTTTAATGTGGGACTCTGAGGAAATTACTTATTAATTTTTTATTATATAACAATTAATTTTTTAAAAAAATTAAAGCTGAGATTTTTTAGAGAAAAATGCCGGAAATCCCTCAGGAGTACGGTGCATTGCACCGCACTCTTACTTCAGCGTCTGGATGGTTAATGTCTAATTAATCATCAAGTGGTGCATTGGCAATACCTGCGTTCAGTGCTGCTTGTAGGGTATCGGGGATAAACCAATTTATCTGGTCACCAGCGTGGAAAACTTGAGCAGGGGAAATATTGAATTCAATTTCAGAGGTTACTGGATTGGTCTTGGCAAGTAACTGAGTTCCATCAACAATCTTATAGACGACAGCACCCCTTGGTTCTTGTCCATTCACAGACTCTAACCCTGCTACTTTCTCATCACTGGATAAGTAAACGCCGTCACAGTCCCATCCATCGTCAGTTTTCTGACCACTTGGGAGGAAATAAAGGGCGTTATCGTAGGTGGAGTTAGATTGTTTGCGTTTTCGACCATAAACGACTAAAGTTTTCCCGGTTTCATTACGGCATTGACCCCAGTCTTTTCCTCTCTCCAAAAGGTATTTTTGAAAGCGCAAATCAGCAATTTTTTGGACATTTTCTGGTGTAACGCCTTCTGTTTGCTGTTGCTGTAATAAACTATCTATGGTTTGAGTCACCGCGATATAGTCAGGATTTTCAGTGAATTTCGTTTCTGCCCATGAGGGTTGAGCGACTAGCAAGTTTACCAGAAAAATTAAGACGACAACAACAGTTTTAAAGAGTTTCATGAGTTGTTTCCTTGTTGTTTGAAGATCGCAAGTATTTCTTAACTGAAATTACCTAATTTTTTTAAGACTGTACCTAACTCCTAACTCCTAATTCTCAACCTCAGGCACTCGCCAGATGTTTTTAGTCTGAGTTAACAGACTAAAACCGCCGATGACTAAAGTGAGTACAGCTAAACCACGATTTTCCAAAGTGTGACTTTCTGTGATAATCAAAACACCTAACCCAATCAAGATAAAGGGAATGAGTGGATTACCATAGCGGGTGAGGATGTTGGTAATCACTTTAGTGCGACTTAACACGTAGGCAGTATAGCACCAAACTCCTACCATTGAAAAGAAAACTGCAAGAATTACCAGCAGGCTATTCCACGTACTACTGGCAAATAATGGGGCATAAATAGCAATATTGTCACTCCCATTTGCAATTGTCACTGCAGCGACACTGTATGTTTGGGGAGATAGAAAGCTGCTAAACCAAGAGTTAACAGACTGTTCTTTTTCTACCTCTGCTGCGGTATCATCAATATCCTGATCTTGGTTTAGCAAGCGATTGATCCCCATCATAATGGGAGCGATACCAAGTAATCCAATCAAGGGTTGAGGTAAGATGAGGCTGCCAAAAAATGCGGGTAGGCTAGCTAAAACCAGAGTACTAAAACCAAAGTACTGACCTACAACTATGTGACGACGACGAAACATTGTATTCACTTGAGAGAAAAACAATGACAGAATAACAATGTCGTCAAGGTTGGTAGCAACAAATGCTGTTAAACCAGTAGGAATTGCAATAGATAATTCGCTCATCTCATTTCTCCTCATTTCTCCATTTAATCACCCTTCCATGTACTCATAGGAAGGGTAGTACCGCAAGGCGGAAGTCAAAAGTCGAAAGTGTTATATATCAAGGCTTTTACCTGCTTGAAATGGCTGCTTTATTTACGCCACGCTGTGGTAGTTGAATTGTTTGGCTTTAATTCTCGTCTTCAATTGATGAGGAGATAACTACTGGGGTTGTAAATTTGTCATGGATATCATCAATTCCTCGTCGCATCGAACCCACAAGTCCTGGAGAACGGCGTTTTTGGATAAAAAACCATCCGCAGGTAACAACCAAGTACACCAAGAAGAGGTAGGGAAAGGTATTGTAGGGAGCCTCTGGCACTGGGAAGATAGTGCTACCAGGAATTCCCACACTTCCCAACACTGGAATGAACATGAATAAAACTCCCAAAACTGCAAACGCTAGATCCCACAAACGGAGTTTTCTGATTCTGTAGAGGTAAAGTGGAGCGGCGATGGAAATTAGGATGTATACCACTAAAAATCCGAAGCTAGAGATCGCCCCTAAATATCCCATGCTGTCGAACAGTTTGATGTGAAAGAACGACATCACCGCTGGGATCACAAATGTAATCAGCGAACACATTGTCACTGCAATGTAGGGTGTTTTGTTGGATGAATGTGCTGAACCCAGTTTTGAAGGGAACAAACCGTGACGTGCCATTGTGAAGAACACTCTCGCGGCGGGATTGATACAGCCCAGCACACAACTAAAGAAACTTAAGAGGGCACAAAAGGCAACCAACTCTCCCATAAACCCTAACCCTAGCCGTTGTGCGAGGAAAGTGAGTGGCTCTTCTGTTTTGGCAATTGATACGCCTGTACCGCTAAAACCCAGTACTTCAATATAAGTTGTACTAATGAAGAATAGACCTGCCAGGATCACGCTGCCCATAACTGCTCTGGGGATCGTGCGGAGTGGACGTTTTGCTTCATCACCCAAGCTGGTGGCACTTTCAAAGCCAGAGAAGCCAAACATCACCAGCACAAGTCCCATCGACACTGTACCTGGAGTTGCACCCTGTAGCGTCAGTTGGGGCATATCCAGTGCAAAACCCTTGTGGGCCCAGATAATGATGCACAAGATTGAGATCAGCACTATCGAAGCTCCTTCCAACCACAGCATCGCCACAGCCGATAGTTGGACATCTTTATAAGCTGCATACCAGGCAACGCCTGCACCTAGAGCTAACAGTGTAATACTTGAGGGATGGATACCGATTTGACCAATTAAGGTACTGCTGAAGTTAGCAAAACCGCACAAAGTGGACATCCCAGTAAACAAATACGCCAATACCAAACTCCAGCCACAAATAACCCCTGCTGTTGGACCTAGACCTTTGACGATGTAGGAGTACATTGAGCCTGGAGACGCCGAACGACTAGCGAATTGATTGATGTTGATACTGACAAATACCAGCCCCATCAAACCGATCAAAAAACTCAGCCAAGTACCGTTCCCTGATAGCGCCACGATTAAGCCGATATTGGACGCAGGTATTGTTGTGGGTGCAATCACAGCAAACGATTGCGCTAAGACTTCCCCGAAGGAAAGGCAGTTTGGCTTTAAGTCGTGTTTACTCTGTTGACTGTGTTTAATCTGTGTAAGTTGACTTTCTGCGGTCATGCGCACATTCCCCAATGTATAAATGTTCAAATTGGGTACTGTTATCCCTAATTGAACTGATGAGCTTTGCCTTTACGGCGTAATATCAATTTATGGCTCCTTAGCAATAAGATCAAATACTCTTTTTTGTTATCATGATAAACTAAAGTTATCAATAAACTAAGTTAGAAGTAGAAAAATAACTATATTTTAAAAATACGTAAGTACTTAGCAATTCTAAATGAGGGCTTGAAAAGCTTTAATGTGAATTATGAGCCTGTTTTTTAGCGCTTACATTTGTGTTCACCGCCAAAATTATTATAGTGATATTTATTACGTGTCATTTTTATGACCCTTGCATTCAAGAACCCTTGCTGATATCTTTATCAGAGATAATCAAAGATTAAAAAAATAAACTACTGTTTTCTGGGCGATTTATCGTATAATTCAATTCAATTCAATTGTGACTATAAGTGCTTAGACAGAATGATAAAAATAATCGCCCAAGGCGATCTCAATAGCCAAGATGACGTTTGAGCAGTTGCGAATTTTTCTGGCAGTTGCGAAACATCTGCACTTTACTCGTGCTGCCGAAGCGGTTTACTTGACGCAGCCAGCCGTTAGTGCGGCAATCCACAGCTTAGAAGCAGAATACGACGTGAAATTATTCCATCGGACTGGTCGCAGTATCCAGATGACTGATGCTGGCAAGTTGCTACAGACGGAAGCACAGCAAATTCTTGACCGAGTTGCTTTGACTGAGCGGGGCTTGCGAGAATTAAACAATATGCAACAAGGTGAGTTGAAGCTGGGATCAAGTCTCACTATTGGTAATTACTGGCTACCGAGTAAGATTAGCGAGTTCAAGCGTCAGTATCCTGGTATTGTTGTCAGCTGTACACTGGGTAATGCCGAAGAAATTTGCGAAGGAACAGCTATCGGACTGTTTGATTTGGGTTTAGTGACAGGAGAAGTCAAAGCCTCTTTGAAGAAATGTCTGCAGCAAGAAGTTGTGGGGAGCGATCGCCTACAAATTGTTGTTGGCAAATCTCATCCCTGGTACAAGCGGCAAGAGATTTCTCCAGAAGAATTGCTCACAACCACTTGGGTCATGCGAGAGTCTGGTTCTGGAGTACAGCAAATATTTGAGCAGGCTCTACAAAGTTGGGGAATAGAAACCTATCAATTAGATATTGTTCTCGTCTTAAGCAGTAGCGAGATGGTGAAGGCTGTCGTTGAAAGCGGTGTTGGTGCAGCAGCAATTCCTGAATTAATGGTACAAAAAGAGCTAAAGCTGTCTACACTTTATGCAATTCCGCTCATTGATAGAGACAAAAGCTCTCGTCAAAAGCTCGAAATTGTTCAACCTGTTTGGAAATTGAAACACCAGCAGCGGTTTCAGACTCGAGTTGCCAGCGCTTTTGAAATGATATTGACTCAAGGTTTTTAATGCTAATTGATAGACATCGAACAATTTATGTTCTATATAGTTTTATGGGATAATATAGGACAACATGAGTTAAAGTTCTGTACATAAAGGAAATAACCATGTCCCCAAAGACTTGGCTTGAAAGTTTCATTCTCGCAGGAAGAAAAAACAGCCAAATAAAGGAGACAAAAATGTCTCCAAAGACTTGGCTGATTACAGGAACATCTCGCGGCTTTGGATCTGAAATTGCAAAGGCAGTTCTGGCAGTTGGTGATAGACTGATTGCGACAGCACGCAATCTATCTGATTTGCAATATCTTGGGGCAACTAAGGATGTATTAGCACTCCGTATGGATGTGACAAACGAAGGTGAGGTGAAGATTGCAGTTGCTGCAGGTTTAGAGAGATTTGGGCGGATTGATGTAGTTGTCAACAATGCCGGATTTGGGTTGCTGGGAGCGATCGAAGAGTCTAGCGCTGAAGATGTTGAGAGCATATATCGAACCAATGTCTTCGGACTATTGAATGTAACTCGTGCAGTATTACCCAGTATGCGTCAGCACCGCTCTGGACACATTATTAATCTCTCGTCGATGGGTGGCTATCGCTCCCATCCGGGATGGGGTATTTACTGCTCGACAAAGTTTGCGGTAGAAGGTATTACCGAGGCACTTCACGGTGAATTAGCCCCATTAGGGATTCACGCAACCGTGATTGAGCCAGGATATTTTCGGACTGATTTTTTAGATGGTAGTTCGCTTCGCCAATCTGCGGAGCAAATCTCTGATTATGCCGAAACCGTTGGTAAAACACGTGCTATGGAAGCAAGACGAAATCATCAACAACAGGGAGATCCCGTCAAGCTTGCCCAGGCAATCCTACAGATAGTCAACGCGAATGAACCACCCCTGCGGCTGCCCTTAGGTACAGATACGCTTCAAGGAATCGCTGCGAAGAACGCTTACGTTGAGCAAGAACTGAAAAAGTGGCGGACTTTATCTAAGTCTACAAACTATTAATAGATACTGTCACGTTGCTCCCGATGAATCGGGCAATTCATGTTCTACAAATCTTAAGGGAAGATACTGGTAGGCAATCAAAATGACTAGCACATTTAATATACCCATGACAATAAACATCAAACCAATGCCTCGACCAGGACCTGTGCCGATTAATTGTCCGATACTTCTAGCTAAAGGACCATTGGCGATCATTAAAGGTTCAAATATTCTGTCAGCTAGGGGACCAGCAATAAGATAAGCTAGGGGTAAACAAGAGCCACGGATAGTACTGTTAAAGGAAAAAATTCTTCCCTGTATCTCTGGAGGAACTTTTTTTTGAAAAATCACTTGAGCTGAACCGTTGATCAAAGCAAGTCCAAGAAAATACAGAAAAGCAGCTATATCGAACAGGAACACAGAGGAACGCATCCCAACAACAATCATGCAAAATGCGTTGAGTAGCATAAAGCAGAAAAGCGTATTGATATAGTTTTGCCGTCCATTTCCCCAAGTACTCATCAAAAGACTACCCGCCAGCATACCCACACCCCCAATGAACAAGATTGTGCCAAGTTGAGAAGGAGAGGCGAAGGAAAGGATCAGAGGATAGATGAGTACCTCAAGAATTCCCACAAAGAAATTGCTACTAGCAAAAAAGAATAAGAGCGCCAATAATCCAGAATGAGAGGTCAGATAATGGAAGCTATAGAGGGCTTGTGTAAGTAATGAACTTTTATTTGTTTCCTGACTTTGTATGACTTTGTAGTTAGGAAAACGAACCAAGAGTAGGGTAATTACGGAAAATAGAAAACAAATACATTCCAGAACAATAATCCCCAATAAGTGTATAATTCCTAACAGTATCCCACCCAGAATGGGAGAAAGAATTTGTCCTAATGCTTCTGCTAATTGAACCATTCCACTAGCTCTACCCAGATGCTTTTTGGGAATAAGCAAAGTTGTGGTAGCAATGTAAGCAGGCCATCCGAATGTACTAAAGCTGGAACTTACAGCCGTTGCTAAGTATATTAAATATGTATGTTCAGCGTGTATTTGTCCAGTGAAGAGTAACAAGGCAATAGTCAGGGTACTTAAGGCTGCACCGGAATCACTGAGAATCATCACCCAACGACGGTTCCAATGATCTACTAATACACCAGCAAAGGGAGAAACGATGACTACAGGGAGTGTAGTGGACAGAATCAGCAGAGATAGCTGAGTCACTGAACCAGTCTGTTGATAAACCCAAACATCAAGAGCAAAATTGCTGAGATTTGAGCCTAACAGAGAGACTAATTGCCCCAACCAGACAAAAAGAAAAACACGCATTTTACAGAATATGAAGATTGGCTAGTTATACAACATCAATTTGCTCTGGAGTACTCAAAAAACCTATATTTAGGAAATATAAAAAATATAATTTGAGTAGCTCTGCATTGATATGTGGACAATGAATTCCAGTTTCTGACAATGCGTTAACTGTATTTTGGTAATCAAATTGAATTGTTAATTTTTCAGAATCGGATTCTTCGGGAAACATAGGTAATAGAGAATGTAGAGCATTATCCGGGAACTGATTAATATGATAAATAAGTTCTTTACGCCACTCAGCAAATCGAATTTGTTTAACTGGATAACCAAATTTTTGTATCCAATTAATTAGATATTCCGAAGATATACGTTCAGGATTGATTATATGAAAAGCTTTGCCTAAAGATGATTTTACTTGTGATATAGCAATAATTGCTTGACTCACATAGTCTACAGGTATCATTTCTATCATCATTTCTACTTCTGGGAACATCCTAAGTTGAATACAACCTTTAATCATGATAGAAAGCCAATCGGTTGTATTTCCTACACCAGTTTTGCTGTGTCCAGATACATGACCTAGCCTATATATACAGACAGGTAATCCCCTTTCACGAGCAATCATAATTAATTTTTCTGCTACCCATTTACTTTGAGCATAACCACCTATTAAACCTTGACTCTTGTTAAGAGAATCTGATTCTGAAATTATCTGAGTCTGAGAATATTGAGACAAATCAAAAACTGAAAGAGTAGAAATGAAATGAACAGGCTTGATTTTAATTTGGCTCGCTAACCTGATAATTTCTTCAGTAGCTGTAACATTAGCCGCTTTTAATGATGAATAAGGGTAAATAAAATTAACTAATGCACCATTATGATATATGACATCAATACAACTAGCTAAATGTTCAAATTCTGCTGCTGTAAGACCTAAAGATGGTTGAGATAAATCTCCAACGACAGAAATAATTCTAGAACTGAAGCTTTCATCCCAGAGGGAATAAGATTCGAGTTTAGTCTGTAACCTTTTTTTGGCTGCCGCACAATCAGATGCACGAACTAAACAGTAAATATCGGCAGTGGTAAGTTTTAATAAGTTATATAATAAATGAGTACCAATAAATCCTGTTGCCCCTGTTAAGAGGATGCACTTTGGCTGACTAATACCATCAAAGGCTAGTAATTGAGGTTGAATTTTAGAATCAAGAACAGCCTCAGCACTTAAATCTAGAATATTGTTAGTAATACTACTCAATATTCCTACCTGATGAATCTCTTCTATAACTTGAGCAATACCAGCCACAGTGGGAAATTCAAACAAGCAATACACTGGTAAATCTACGCCGCAGGCTTGACGTAACTGAGATAGGAATTTAACAATTAATAAAGAATTACCACCAAGTTCAAAAAAGTTATCTTGAACTCCCACTGGAGCAATACTCAGAATAGATGACCAAATTTGAGTCAGTTGAAGTTCAATTGCTGTACGTGGTGCAACGTATTCATATCCGATGGTGATTTCCCCATTTAGTGTTGCTAGAGCTTTGCGGTCTATTTTACCGTTGGATGTTAAGGGTAATGTCTTTAAGGTAACAAAGGTGTTGGGAACCATGTATTCTGGTAATTTTAACAAGAGAAACCCTCGCAATTGTTTGGTGGTGAGTGTTTCATCACAGGTAACTATATACGTAATTAAGCGTTTGTTACCTGGAGTGTCTTCTGTCGCAATGACTACGGCTTGTTGGATTTGGGGATGGGCGTTGAGTACTGCCTCGATTTCTCCCAACTCGATCCGGAAACCACGAATTTTTACTTGATAGTCAAGGCGACCGAGATATTCGATATTACCATCAGTTAGATAGCGGGCGAGGTCGCCTGTTTTATACAGGCGTTCTGATTTTGTATTGGAGAAGGGGTTGGGGATGAATTTTTCGCAGGTGAGTTCCGGACGGTTGAAGTAGCCTCGCGCTAAACCTGCACCACCAATGTACAATTCTCCTGGTACACCTATGGGTACTGGTTGGAGGTGCGGATCGAGAATATAAGCCTGGACATAAGGGAGGGGAGAACCAATAGGTACTTCACTAGTAGTAGAGGATGTCATGCATGGAATCCGATACAGTAGAGCACTAACTGTAGTTTCCGTTGGTCCGTAGGTGTTAATTAGCTGTAAGCGATCGCTGTTGCCTGATTTAGCAATATATTGCTGCCAGTATCGGACAGGTTCTGGTAATACTTTTTCACCACCAATAACCACTAACCGTAAAGATTCTGGTATAACTACATCGTCGCCAACTAAATCAGCCACGACTTGATGCCAATAAGCAGTTGGTAAGTCTAGTACAGTTACTTGCAAGTTTTGACAATATTGGAAAAATTTCCGCACGTCAGCGGGGATTTCATGAGTGCGTAATACTAAAGTGGCACCAGTACACAAACAAGGGTAAATTTCTTCAATTGCTGTATCAAAACTTATTGACGCAAACTGCAGTATGCGATCGCTTGCTGTAATCTGATATTCTGAAAGTATTGTCTGTGTGAAGCAACTTAGAGCTTTATGGGCGATCGTAACACCCTTAGACTTACCTGTAGAACCAGAAGTATAAATTATATAAGCTAGATGTTGATCTGAATTTATCCCAGTTGGATTTTTTTGACTGTAGAGAGCAATTTTATCCCAATCTGAGTCAAGACAGATAACTTGAACTTGAGATTCTGATAGTTGAAATATCAACTTATCTTGAGTCAATAATATCTGAACACCCGAATCCTCTAACATGTAACTCAAGTGTTCTTGAGGATAAGTGGGGTCAAGGGGTACATAAGCTCCACCAGCTTTAAGTATTCCTAAGAGTCCTACCACCATATTAAGAGAACGCTCCACACAAATACCTACCAGTATTTCCGGTTTCACGCCGAGGCTTTGTAAATAATGTGCTAGTTGGTTGGCTTTTTGATTTAATTGTTCATAGGTCAACTGCTCTTGATCAAACACCACTGCTACAGAAGATGGTGTTTTCTCTACCTGTTCCTCAAACAACTGATGAATACATTTATCAGTGCTATATTCACAGCTTGTATTATTCCACTCCACCAACAATTGATGACGTTCTCTTGCACTTAATAACGATAATTGACCTACAGCTTGTTGAGGGTTTTCCACAATTGCTGACAACAAGTTCTTCAAATGACCTGCCATGCGCTCAATCGTTAACCCATCAAACAAATCAGTACTATATTCCCATTCACCCACCAATCCCTTGGAAGTTTCCGACATCGACAGTGTTAAATCAAATTTAGCAATGGTACTTTCTATATTTAAATGATGCCAAGTAATACTAGGTAATTCTACGTCACCTATTGAAGTATTTTGCAATATAAACATTACCTGGAACAGTGGGGAATAACTCAAAGAGCGTTCTCGTTGTATTTGCTCAAAAGGAACGTCCTGATGTTCATAGGCTTGAAGTGTCATCTCTCTTACTTGTGAAAGTAAGCTCTGAAAACTGAGATTGTCTTCAAATTTGCTTCTCAACACTAGAGTATTCACAAAAAAGCCAATCAATGACTCAATTTCACTGTGGTTCCGATTGGCAATAGATGAACCAATTAAAATATCTGATTGACCACTGTAACGATATAGTAAAGTTGCAAACGCTGCATACAGCGTCATAAATAAAGTCGTCCCCGATTCACTAGACAAGATTTTTAATTTCTGAATCAGCTCATGATTGAAGGCAAAAGTTTGTCTAGCTCCTTGGTACGTTTGTACATTGGGCCGAGTCCGGTCAGTGGGTAATTGCAATAATTCTGGTGCACCGTGTAGTTGATTCAGCCAGTAATTGAGTTGAGTGTCTCGGACTTCTCCACTCAACCATTGTTTCTGCCAAATGGCAAAGTCGGCATATTGGATTGGTAATTCTGGTAAGGGGGATGGAATTCCAGTAGAAAAAGCTTGATATAAGGCAGATAGTTCGGCAATGAATATTCCCATTGACCAACCATCCGAAACAATATGGTGCATTGTCAACAAGAACACATATTCTCTGGCGTCTAACTGCAATAAACTACATCTAATTAATGGTGCAATTTCTAAGTCGAAGGGGGTAATTGCTTCTTGTTGTGCAAGTTTGCGTAGGACAGTTTCACGTTCTGCGGCTTCTAGTTCCTGTAAGTCCACCACCTTGATGTTCACGGTGACTTCTGGTGCAATGACTTGTATTGGTGTGCCACTCACAGTTTGGAAGCTGGTGCGTAATACCTCGTGGCGACGGACTATTTCTAATAGTGCTTCTTGGAGGGCTTTGATATCCAAGTTCCCACTAATACGAATTGCTCCAGGCATGTTGTAAGTAGCACTTGACCCTTCTAGTTGGTTGAGGAACCAAAGTCGCTCTTGTGGAAACGATAGGGGTAATTGTTCTGTGTCTGTGGCTCTTGGTTGAATGGGAGGAAGGATTAATCTACTATTAGTAGTACGTAACTGGTTTATTCTTTGGTCTAGTTGAATTACTGTTGGCAATTCAAAGACTTCCCTGAGGGCAATTTCTACACCAAAGGCAAGTCTGAGTCGGGAAATTAATTGAGTTGCAAGTAGGGAATGTCCGCCTAAGGTAAAGAAGTTATCATCTATACTCACATTTTTCGCATTCACAACTGCTGCGAAGATGTTGGCAATGATTTCTTGACTTGGAGTACGTGGTGGGATGTGTTCATGTTCCCGAATCATTTCCCCATCTGGTCTCTGTAGTGCAAGTCTATCTATTTTACCGTTAGCCGTTAATGGTAGAGAGTCTAAAATTACAAAGCTACTGGGTACCATATATTCTGGTAGCTTTGACCAGAGGAAATCCCGCAGTTTCGTGGTTGTCAGGGTTTGCTCACTAGGAACCACATAGGCAATTAAGCGTTGATCTCCTGGGATATCTTCTGTGGCAATAACTACCGCTTGTTGAATTTGGGGATGGGTATTGAGGACGGTTTCAATTTCTCCCAACTCGATCCGGAAACCACGAATCTTCACTTGGTGATCGATTCTTCCCAAATATTCAATATTACCATCTGGTAAATACCGAGCAAGGTCGCCTGTTTTGTAGAGACGTTCTGATTGATGATCGCAGAAGGGGTTGGAGATGAATTTCTCTGCGGTTAGTTCTGGGAGATTCAGATATCCTCTGGCTAATCCCACACCACCGATATGGAGTTCTCCAGGTACGCCTATAGGTACTATTTGCAAACGCTGATCTAGAATATAAACTAGGGTATTAGCGATCGAATCACCAATGGATATTAATTCTGATTGAGACTTAACTTGAGAAATGAGTGACCAAATCGTAGTTTCTGTCGGTCCATAAAGGTTCCACAAGGAAGTACTTCTTACGAGTAATTGACTGGCTAATTCCTGGGGTAACACCTCACCGCCACAAAGTATTTTTAATTGCTCGGAATTTTGCCATCCGGCTTCTAGTAGTAGTCGCCAAGTTGCTGGTGTAGCTTGCATCATCGTAGCTCCACATTTGACCAACAATTCTAGTAACTGTTGTCCATCAAAAGTGACTTCACGCTTTGCCATTACTAGACGCCCACCCACAGTTATTGGTAGAAAAATTTCTAATACAGCAATGTCAAAGTTAAAAGTCGTGACGCCCACAATTATGTCATCTGCTGTCATTCCTGGCTGCTGTTTCATAGTGCAGAGGAAATTAACCACAGCAGAATGTAAAATTTGCACACCCTTGGGCTTACCTGTAGAGCCAGAAGTATAGATGGTGTAAGCCAGATTATTCGATGTCATATCAGTGATGAGGTTTTCCTGAATTTCTTGGGCGATATGATCCCATTCGCTATCTAGACAAACCACAATAGTCTCATCACACTCAGACAAACTTTCCACAAGCTCCTGTTGAGTCAAAAGAACCTTAACATGAGAATCTGTCAACATATAACTCAACCGTTCTTGGGGATATGAGGGGTCAAGGGGCACATAAGCACCACCAGCCTTGAGTATGCCTAAGAGTCCTACCACCATCTCCAAGGAGCGTTCCACGCAAATACCTACCAGTACTTCTGGTCCTACGCCCAGAGAAAGCAAATGATGTGCTAGTTGGTTAGCTTTTTGATTTAACTCTTGGTAAGTTAATTGTTGATTCTCAAATACCACTGCTACCGCATCCGGTGTTTTCTCTACCTGCTCTTCAAATAACTGATGAATACATTTATTAGTGGGATATTCCCTGGCTGTATCATTCCACTCCACCAACAATTGGTGACGTTCTGCTGCACTCAACAAGGGTAATTCACTTACCTTTTGTTGGGGATTTTCGGAGAGCGCCGAGAAAATAGTTTGGAGATGTCCTAACATCCGCCGAATAGTATCTTCTGCAAAACGAGTCGTGTCGTAAGTAATATTAACCAACAACTCATTCCCTGGTACGACAACTACAGTCAGTGGATAATTAGTATATTCAAAAAGGTTGACCTCGCTGATCTGTAACGAATCACCTTGATTAAGCAAAGAACTATCAACTGGATAATTCTCAAAGATGACAATACTCTCAAACAAAGGTATTCCGCCAGGGATATCACTCCAAGTTTGGACATCAACAAGAGGAGTATAAGAGTAATTTTGTAATTCCAACATTAACTGTTGTATTTTTAAAAGTGTTGGTATGAGTTGCGCTTCGGGGGATATTTGCAGACGTAAGGGTAAAGTATTGATCAACAATCCTACCATGTTTTCTACACCAGATAAACTGGTATTCCGACCTGAAATATTCACGCCAAATACGATATCTTCTTCACCACTATAACGACTTAAAAGTAACGCCCAAGCCGCTTGTACTATAGTCGATAAAGTTACATGATATTGTTGTGCTACCGATTGTAACTCATGACTAACTTCAGTAGATAAATGTAGTTTCAATCCCAAATAAATTGAATCTGTTTGCAGATTTGGATCTTGATGTTTATCTACTACTAAAGGAGTAGGAGAGCTAAAACCATGCAAAGTTTGTCGCCAAAATGTCTTTGCTACTTCCTTGTCCTGAGAATACAACCAAGTAATATAATCGCTATAAGGGCGTGGTATGGGTAAATCATAAGTTTCACCACAAACTTCAGCTTCATAGAAACTGAAAACCTCTTTCAAAATAATCGGTAAACACCATCCATCTATCAGGATATGATGATAACTCCAGATAAATTTGTAGGTATTATGACTAAGTTGAATTAATGTACACCTCATCAAAGGTGCTTGGTCTAATTGAAAACTTTGTACTCTATCTGTTTGCAAAAACTCTAATAATTGCTGTTGTTGCTCTGTGGTAGATAAGGAAACCCAATTCAGATTACGCCAAGGTAAATTTACCTGTTTTAAGACTATCTGTAATGGAGTTTGACGATTTTCCCAAATGAAGAATGTGCGGAAAACTGAATGTCTATTGACAACTTTTTGCCAAGTAGATTCCAAGATAGCAACATTGACATTTCCATGCAAACTCCAGGTCATTTGCTGGAAATACATCCCACTTAATGGAGTATAAAGGCTATGGAATAGCATTCCCTCTTGCATGGGCGAAAGCGGATCAATCGAAGAGATGTTTTGAGTTTTGAACGGAGTTAATAACTCATCAAGTTCTAATTGATTCAATCGTGCATTTGGGAAATCACTAGGGGTATGTCCAAAACTATCTTCTAACTGACAATGTTCGATGATTGACCTAACTGCTTTTAGATAGCTCTGGGCCAATTTCTCCACAGTGGCACTACTATGAACAGCACTACTGTAAGTCCAATTAATTTGGAATTCACCTTCTACTATCAGAGCATTAATATCTAATATATAGTCACGTCTTTGCTTAGAACTGTAGTTATTTCCAGTCGGTTCAGGCGCAAATTTCCAATCTGTTTGAGCTTGAATCTGGTCAAATTGTCCTAAGTAGTTAAAAATAATTTCTGGTGTTGGAATCTTTTGTATCTGTTCTTGAAAATTGCTACTTTTACGCAAGTAGCGCAAAATTCCATAGCCAATTCCATGATTAGGTATAAGTCGTAATTGCTCTTTAATTGACTTAATAATTTCTCCTGGCTTATCTAATCTTGGGAGTTGTAGTAATACTGGAAATAAACTAGTAAACCAACCTACCGTCCGCGATAAGTCTACATCTGCAAATAGTTCTTCTCTCCCATGTCCTTCTAAATTAATTAGGATTGTATAATTTCCTGTCCACTCTGCTATTACCTTTCCTAATGCACTCAGCAGTATATCGTTAATTTGTGTTTTGTAAGCTTCGTTTACTGATAACAGTAGCGCCTCGGTTTCTTCTACATTTAATTTCACTGTTACACAAGCCGCACTACCAACTGTATTTTCTAACTGAGTCTCAATATAATCTAATGGTAGTGATTTTACTCTAGACCAAGGTTGTTTCAGCCAATAATCTAACTCTGTCAAGAGAGCTTCTGATTGTGCATAGTTGTTTAATTTCTCAGCCCAATCAATAAATGCCGTTGTTTTCGCATTTAGCTTGATCGGTTGTTGGGCACTTAGTTGTTGATAAATTGTTTTTAGGTCTGATAATAGAATCCGCCAACTTACACCATCTATTGCTAGGTGATGAATGATAATTAGTAACCGTGCATCACTGGCGCTACCCAAATTGAATCTCACCACTCGCATTATCGGTCCTGTTGACAGGTTTAAACTGGCTTGATAAACTGTAGCTATTTTTGATAAGGCTTGTGCTTGTTCGAGTTTGGGCGTTGATGATAAATCTACTATGGTAAATGGTACGCTATCATTTTTGCTCTGGTTTATTTGTTTGTATTCAGATGTTTGTGCAATGAAACCTAAACGCAAAGCATCGTGATGTTCCAGTAATTTTCCCAAAGCTTTTTCCAGTAATTCACTTTGGAGAGTATTGGGAATCTGCAATAAAACTGATTGGTTATAATGGTGTGCTTCTTGGCGATTTTGCGCAAAGAACCAATGTTGAATTGGTGTCAGGGGTGCAAGTCCTGTCACTATACCTTGTTTAGCACTTACACTCACCGTCGTATTGGCAACTTTAGCTAAGTCAGCGATGGTTTGATTTTGGAATATCTGTTTGGGAGTGATTTGGACTCCTGCATTTTTCGCCTGGGAAACGATTTGAATACTCAGGATAGAGTCACCACCGATTTCAAAGAAGTTATCGTGGATGCTAACTTTTTCTTTCAGCAACAGTTGTTGCCAAATGCTTGTTAAGATTTGCTCAATGTCTGTACGGGGAGCTACGTATTCACTTTCGCGGATGATTTCCCCATCTGGGCTCGGTAGCGCAAGTCTATCTATTTTGCCATTGGCTGTTAAAGGTAGGGTGTCTAAAATCACAAAGCTACTGGGTACCATATATTCTGGTAGCTTTGACAAGAGGAAATCCCGCAGTTTCTTCGTTGTCAGCGTTTTATCACTAGGAACCACATAGGCAATTAAGCGTTTATCCCCTGGAACATCTTCTGTGGCGATGACTACAGATTGTTGAATTTGTGGGTGGGTATTAAGAACGGTTTCAATTTCTCCCAACTCGATGCGGAAACCACGAATCTTCACCTGATAATCAAGGCGTCCCAAGTATTCGATATTACCATCGCTGGAATAGCGGGCTAAATCTCCGGTAGCATACAAACGGTTGCCAAGTTTTTGACTAAAGGGATTGAGGATGAAACGTTCTGAAGTTAGCTCAGGACGATTTAAATATCCTCTGACGACACCCCGACCACCAATAAATAGCTCTCCTGGGACTCCGATGGGGACAGGTTGATAGTGTCGATCAAGAATGTAGATTTCGGTATTTGCAATTGGTTTACCAATAGGAATTGTCCTTTCAGAACGATTAACTAGATAACTTGTAGACCAAATAGTCGTTTCTGTTGGTCCGTACATATTCAGAACTTCTCCGAATACCAACTGATGAAGTTCCTCTGCCAAGGAAACGGGAAGCACTTCTCCACCAAGCATCAGTTTCTGAAGTGAGCGCAAAGCATCAAGTGCATCTGGGTCAGTGGTCAGTGTCTTCACCAGAGAAGGAGTACATTGCATGTGGGAAATATGATGCTGTTTAATTTGTGCAGGCAAGGAGTAGTCTTGATTATCACCTGTATTAACTTTTCTGTTACTG
>CAIVAU010000154.1 GCA_903903925.1 uncultured cyanobacterium | reverse complement strand
GCACTTGTTGACCCTTCCCCTTGAATTTATGATCCACTTTAAATGGTTCCAATTCAGCATGAATATCGGACCGGAGAGCGACATTTTTGAGTTAGGGATGATGCTGCATGAAATGCTGACCGGAGAGCGACCGACACCAGCCCTGAGTCGGCTATACAAAGATACTTGGGAGCCAAAAAACTTGGAGGAACCGTGGCGGAGTTTAATCCAGGCAGCCTTGCCTCTACGTCTAGAGGAACGTCCTCACAGCGTAAAAAAATGGTGGGAAGAAAAGGAGAGTCAAGCAAGTTCTGATGGATCAGATGAATTTACAACAGATCCAGAGCAAGAAGCGACAGCAGATTTTGATACAGAAACCTCGATTACCTTGAGCTTGAGGGAAGCATTTTATGGTGTTGAGAAACCCCTCAATTATGGTGGTGAAATACTGAAAGTGCTAATTCCGCCTGGTAGCAAGCCAGGTAGCCGATTACGAATCAACGGCAAGGGTTTGTTCGACTCTAGCACTAAACGGTGGGGAAACCTTTACCTAACAACGGAAATTTCCCCTGATTCAGTCTTCCAGCTTGAGGGGGAAAATCTGATTTGCAAAGCGGTGATCACTACTGCTCAATCGGAATCGGGAGCAGCAATTGAAGTTCCGACAATTGATGGCTCCGTTATTGTGAACTTTTCAGCAGGAATTCTTTCAGGTCAGCGTCTGCGCCTACGCGGCAAAGGATGGTCAACGCCAGATGGAAGGCGAGGCGATCAGCTTGTCCAGGTTTTGGTTGAGCCGCCCACAAAATCGAGTGAGAAGGCATCAAGTTTACCCAGGAAGTTTTCGAGAGTGGTTGGCATTAGTCTGGGTACAACCAATTCAGTCGTGGCTGTCTTAGCAGATGGTCAACCCGTAGTGATCCCCAGCAAGGATGGCAGTTGCACAACCCCTTCAGTAGTTGCCTTTGCTAAAAATGGTGATTGCTTGGTTGGGCAAATTGCAAAACGCCAAACGGTGATCAACCCCGAAAACACTTTTTATTCAGTAAAGAGCTTTATTGGACGCAAATACGGCGACATCAACCACGAAGCTACTGAAGTTCCTTACAAAGTGCTGCGTGACACCAGGGGCAACGTAAAACTAGATTGTCCCGTAGCTGGCAAACAGTTTGCTCCGGAGGAAATTTCTGCACAAGTTCTCCGCAAACTCATTGAAGACGCTAGCAAATATATTGGTGAAACCGTAACCCAAGCTGTCATCACCGTTCCTGCTTACTTTAACAACTCCCAGCGGCAAGCGACCAAAGATACTGGTAAAATTGCTGGTATTGAAGTGCTGCGGATTATCAACGAACCCACCGCTGCATCTCTAGCATACGGCTTTTACAAAAAAAGCAACGAGACCATCCTCGTATTTGACCTTGGTGGTGGTACTTTCGACGTCTCTATCTTAGAAATAGGCGATGGTGTGTTTGAAGTGTTAGCCACATCTGGTGACACCCATCTTGGTGGTAACGACTTTGATAAGAAAATCGTTGATTACTTGGCTGAAGAATTCAGAAAACAAAACGGCATTGATCTGCGCAAAGACAAACAAGCCTTACAACGTCTGACTGAAGCAGCTGAAAAGGCGAAAATTGGACTTTCTAGTGTCAGTCAAGCGGAAATTAACCTGCCATTTATTACCGCTACCCACGATGGTTCTCAGCACCTGGATATGACACTGACACGCACCCAGTTTGAAAAACTCTGCTCGGACTTAATTGACCGTTGCCGCATTCCTGTAGAAAACGTGTTGCGGGACGGTAAATTAAACAAGAGCAATATTGATGAGGTTGTATTAGTCGGTGGTTCTACCCGCATTCCCGCAGTCCAACAGGTTGTAAAGCAGTTGTTAGGTAAAGAGACTAACCAAAGTGTCAACCCTGATGAAGTTGTAGCGGTTGGTGCAGCGATTCAAGCAGGCGTGATTACTGGTGATATTACTGGTATATTGTTGTTGGACGTAACACCACTATCCTTAGGTGTGGAAACCTTAGGTGGTGTGATGAACAAAATTATTCCTCGCAACACCACTATTCCTACCAGCAAGTCAGAAGTCTTCTCCACCGCTGTGGATGGTCAAACCAACTTGGAAATTCACGTCCTCCAAGGCGAACGAGGGATGGCAAACGATAACAAGAGCTTGGGAACCTTCCGCCTTGATGGTATTCCCCCAGCACCACGTGGCGTACCTCAGATTGAAGTCACCTTTGATATTGACATCAACGGTATTCTAAACGTTACCGCTAAGGACAAAGGCACTGCAAAACAAATGTCAATTACTATGACTAAAACTTCTAACTGAGCTAAAAAATAGGGAGGAGCAATGCGTTGTTTGCACTGTGGTCGGGATGGGGTATCGGTTTCAGCAGAAAGCTGTCCCAAGTGTGGAGTGCATTTGCCCTCCCTGATGCGGGATTTGCTGCCGATGGGTTCGCTCTTGCGTGGCGGTGCTTATCGCATCGATTATCCTTTAGGACGTGGGGGCTTTGGTATCACCTACCGTGCTATCCATTTGGGACTGGAAAAGTTGGTGGCAATTAAGGAGTTCTATCCGCGAGAGCATGCGGTGCGGGATTTTAGCACCCAAAGTCTGAGTATACCAGCGACGCAGCAGGAGGTCTACCGACGCGGACTACAGCGGTTTGTACAGGAAG
>CAIVAU010000153.1 GCA_903903925.1 uncultured cyanobacterium | reverse complement strand
CGTTGGCCATCGGGGCTAAAACTGGCGTTTCTGACTAAACTGGTATGCCCTTTGAGTACGGCTAATTGTTTACCAGATAAGTCCCATACCCTGGCGGTGTTGTCATCTGATGCAGTGACAATACGTTGACCATCGCGGCTAAAACTGGCGTTTCTGACTAAACTGGTATGCCCTTTGAGTACGGCTAATTGTTTACCAGATAAGTCCCATACCCTGGCAGTGTTGTCCCAGGATGCAGTGACAATGCGTTGGCCATCGGGGCTAAAACTGGCGTTGTTGACTGGACGGGTATGCCCTTTGAGTTGATTCCGTTCATGAATGCTATTGAGAATTGTTTGTAAAGCTAACTGGGGGCTAGCAGCTGGATATTCTTCTAGTGGGCGTTTGTCTTTGACTAGCCCTTGTAACTCTTGTCCAGCCTGCATTGCTAACAGTAATGGTTTAATTTCTTGTGCTGGAAAATACTGCCACGCTGTAATTCCTTGTCGTTCCAGTCTTGCGCCTGTCTGTGCTTCTTGACTCACGCGATATCCTTGGTTTGCCAAAAATGCCGCAATTGTTGCTAATACAAGCGAGATACCTAGTACCCCTGAACCAAGACGAATGCGCTGTGTTGCTTTCTGGTTAGCTTTTGCTAAAATTTGTTGAGCTTGCTCAGATTGTTGGAGTTGTTGTTCAGCTAACTGGCGTTGTTCTTGTGCTAACAAACGTTGCTTTTTTTCTCTCTCCAATTCTGCCCTCAACTCATTCAGCTTAGGCTGCTGTTGCTGGCGAATAAAGGCTGCTAGATAGTCATGTACCAGTTGATAGCGCTGAAATGGTTTTTCTGGTAACAAAACTACTAACCCAGATTTAACAAAAATCTCTAAAACCAAATCTAATTTGTTGTCCTCTGTCGTGACATCAGCCACCAATTCTTTCAACTCTCGTTCTATTTCAGCACGAGTCTTCAGAGGGCGAGTCCCTTTTTCATCGGTGAGCAAATACAGCAATAATTCTGCTGCTTGTTTATTTTCAATACCACAGTCATCAACAACTTCGGCTAAGTAACGTTTGACTAATTCTTCCTTAGCTTTACCACCAAATTCTTGATACTTAGCCAAAGTTGTCATGTTTTCTGTTTGCAGTTGCGCCCCTACTACCTGCAATTCAATCGGACGCACCTCATTTAAGTCGCTGGCTAAATCTTCCACTAACTGATTTACTAACGCAGGTTCTAAATAAAAAGCAGTTTTTTCTGTGAGGTGTTGAATAATTGATTTAGCATCACCCGGTGAAAAATTACCTAACTTATAAAGTACATTATTACTGAGAATATCATTGCCAATAATCTTCAGACTAGATAGGTCATTGTAGTCCAGCAAATAATGTAGATAATCCACTCGCAATGATAGAATCACTTTCATAGAAAGAATATTCAGACATTCTCCCAAAAACTCAAAAAATTGCCGTCGTTGCTGTGGTGCGGTATAAACAAAGAAAAATTCTTCAAACTGGTCAAAGATTAACACCGTGCGGAGATTGTGCTGTGCATTTTCTCGGATTTGGGTAAGTAATGTATGAGGAGAGACAGAGAAATTGGAAGTTTGAGCCTCTGACTCTAAAGGCGAAACTCGCGCCTCCTGCCTCATAACTTCAACGACTGATTCCCCGACTCCTCTACTTCCTCTAACTTCCCGCAATGCTTCTAGCAGCAGCCGTAACAACTCTTCTACCCAATTGGTGTAAACACGCATTGCTACGACTAAATTATCTTGAGTACCTATAGATTTATTTTTTAAAGCTGGTACAAGTCCCGCATTCACCAAGGAACTTTTGCCTACACCCGATAGCCCATGAATGACTATCAACTTATAATCAAGACGACCAATGCGTTCAGTTAACCGTTCTACATCCAATTGACGACCAGATGCCGCAATTTCTGGTGCAATACCATCCTGATTTTCCACCTGTAATGATGCAAAAGTTAGCTGTTTAATTTGTTTGGCTGCTTGTAAACGACCTGCACCAATAAACGCCCGTAAACCAAACTGTTGCTCAATGGAACGGGCTGATAGTTTAGCATTAAATGCTGGCAAATATTGCTTTTGTTCAAATAAGAGCTTTTGCAATTTACCTAAAATATTTAGATAAAGCTGTGGGTTTTTGTCTGAGACACCTAATTCTCTGGCAGTTTCTAAATTATGGATAGCTTCTTGATATTGTGATAAATGCTGTTGGGCTGTTGATAGAATTAACAGCAATTCTTGGCGTTGGTAAATTGCCGCCACACTGATTAATTCTGATTGATTAGCTGGCGGCAAAACTGTTAATGCTTTTTCAGCTAATTCTTGGGCTAGTTGCCATTCTTGTTGTGCTAAAGCCACTTCTGCCAAAAAGCTATAATCCTGCGCTATCCTCAGATAATTTTCTTCAGCTTCATGTACATTTAAAGCACGTTCAGCCAACATTTTCAACTGTTGCCAATCTTGCAAATATCTCAGAATGATGCCAAATTGCTCAATTGAATCAGCAATTAAATCTAGACGATTAGCAGATTCAAATACCTCTAAAGTTCGCTGAAGATAATTTCTGATTTGTTGCTTACTCCCCTGCCCCTCCCCCTCATGTAGAGAGTTTAAGGGTTTATTCGCCTCTAATTGCCGAGATTTTTCGTAGTAACAAAAAGTAATTTGATTCAGGATTTTACCTTGCCGTTCTAAATTATTGCTCTCTTGCCAAAAAATTAAACTTTGGCAATAATATTCAATAGCTGTATCAAAATTTTTATTAAGAAATTCACGCCATCCTAACAGAAAATCACAATTAGCTTTTAACTCCGGTTCTAAAACCTGATCAGAAGATTGTAAATCTTGCCAAGCTGATTTGATTTCAATTAAATTTTGTTTAGTGAAATTGAAAGAATTGTCAAACAATTGTATGGCTATTTTTTGAATAAAATTATTTATTTCAGCATGGGGTAATGTAAAATTTCTCGTAGTAGCCCAACTCTCAAAATCTGGAGCTAACTGCATCATTTGGGTGTAAACTTCATCATTGACCCACAATACCAAGGGAAAAGAAAAACTTCGACGAAATTCTTCTCGCAGCTGATTAGCGGAAGTCAACATCTGTGGCAAGTCCTGCAATGTCTCTAAGCCCACAATCATTAAGGCTTGCACATTAGCCCCAACTTCTTCTTGAATAGCAGTATAAAGTTTCTTTTCCGATGGTTTTAAATATAAAATGCTAATTTCTACTGGACACATTTCCCGCAATCTGGATATCAAAGTATCCCGGAGTTGGGCATAATTGCACCGTGCCAAAATCAGCTTAAACTTACCAGCGCTGGCTTGTATTGTCCAAGATAATCGTTGTAGAGAGTGTTCATTATTGATCTGGACATTTTCTGGTTGTTGCTGTTCACTCATACCCCCATCTCTGTAGCCTCTGTCAAAATTGGATTCACATCAAACCAAGATTCGCCACCATCCCGATATTCAAATACAAACCGACTGCGAATTAATTTTTGATATCCCTGGTCATCGCTCACTTTTTTCTTCTGCTTTACATTATGTAGCAGTTGCCACTCTTCTTCGGAAATTGGTAAAGTCATATCATGGCGACGAATGCGAATAACTTGTTCCAACGTATTTCTGGAAAGCGGTAGTGCCATTTCTTCCTGAATCCAGGCATTCAGCAAGCGCAACAAGTCTCGGACATGACCACCGCTCATACTACACAGGCGTTCTAAGGTTGCTACACTATCAAAAATAGAAGTGATATTGTTGAGCCGTTCCTTTGGTGACAGTTCTGGAAAAGCTCTCGCTAATACCATCTGCTGCATCAGCGCCATTCCCTGCTCATGAACACTACCATTAGGCCAATAGATGGGAACCATTGGCAATACCTTGGGGTCTTCGGGGAAACGCTGAGTCAGTGTTGCATAATCATTGGAAAATTTCAGCGCTAGGGGCATGGTATAAACGACATGACAATTCAGCTTGTTCATAAACTCCCCCTGATCCACAAACAGGTATTCTTGTTGTGGACGACCCCAAGGCTTGACGCGATTATCGATGCGGTCAAGGTTATCCACAATCACGACTAGTCCTTTTTTGCCTTGCTGTTTCAGTTTGGCGATCGCCGGTTCTAACAATTCTTGATTGATTGCTTGTATAAGCCTGACCTTCTGCGGACCTAAATACTGATTCAACTTTTCTCTGAGGGTTTGGTCACTTTTAGTCCTAGCAGTAATTTCACCAATGCCAAAGGCAATAGAGAGTTTTTCGTTTTCTGAAGTAATACCCACATCCCCAATTTTAGGAATTCCGGGCAATTCAGGAGGCTTTAATTTAAAGCCTGTCACTTCGGCGTTCAAAACCTTTAATGCATCTTGCAGCAATTCGTTTAATTTACTCGGCTTTTCTAGGATAATTTTATCCAGACTTCTGCTGACATGACGCGAAATGGCTAGCAGCACATCGGCAATATCCACATCGGTCATTTCCAAGTCTTCACTGGACTCAAAATAAACTACCAGGAAACCAGCTTGTTCCAATTCTTCCTTTAACCTGAGTAATTCTGTCGATTTACCACAACCAATATGTCCAGTCAATAAGGTGCAGGTGGGTTCATTCGGCTTGAAAAATGTGATTTTTTGCTTCAGCTTGCCGATGATATCACCACCACGCACCGCCGAAAAATCAATGTAATACTTTTTATCTATTTCATTATTGATCAACAGAGGGCGGCTAGGGTCTGTTGCCTGAAACAATTCCAGTAAATCTATCGCCATAAATTTAGTAATTTATTTAACTTATACAAGTCGATATCCTTAATTACCAGAATAAAGTTATTTAAAATCTGAGACAACACATCGGCGATAGTAATTTACTATCGGCTTTTGAGGATGCTTCTAGAGTCAAAACTTGCAGCCGCACAGTTTGCCTATCAGTTAGAGACAAAGGATTTTAGGGGGCACAGCATCCCGTTATAGTAGACCGCAATCATAATTTCTGACATAGTTTGCGCACTGACAAAGCGTTTTAAAAAGTAAAAAGTAAAAAGAGAATCCAATAAGGCAGTTTAAATATTTTTACCTCTTCCTAAAGACATAAAAATTCATAAATCGCCAAAACGCTTTTTGGATAACGGTCACACCGCCGTATGATTACTCCAAAATAAGTGAATAGACAGCAACATATCTTGCATTAAATTCTAAGTAATAGTACAGTCTGTCATAGATTAAAAGGGCGTACAGAAGTTACGAATCAAGAGGAGTAGAAGCCAAAAGCTTTTTTAATTATTTCTCACTGGATGTAAATATAGAGACCACTGAAGATGGAAAGATTGCAAAGAGTATTCATTGTTGTACTAGTAACGATAATGCTAGTACTGACACAGATTTCGCCGTCGTATGCTCAGGTTGTGCAAAACTCCCCTGAAGATGCTTTCTTGCCTTGTGCATATACGTACATATCTACTGACCAACTCCCTCTGGAAATCCCCCTTTTCTCCGATAAGTTTGTTCAAGCATCAGAATACGATTTTAGTGATTCGGCAAATAAACCGCAGTTGAATTTAACCGCTCAATTTCAACTGTTTGATGTGAAATATCGCCAGGTCGATCAGGTCAATACCAAGATTTTAGGTACAGAGGAGAAAGCCAGGACATTTTGTCTCCGTTCATACGAGTATGACAAGATTCGCAAAACCCGCGCCCAATTGGTTGGGCCAACGATTCGCACGGCTCCTGGCCAGATGATTGACTTTACAATAACCAACCTCCTCTCATTGACGAGCCCTGTAATAAATGACAGCCCACTCGTTGATACTCTCAGCACGACGAATTTTCATAGCCATGGCTTACATACATCACCCAAAGGTATTAGTGACAATGTACTCAGGGAAATGACCACCAATTTAGATCCCTACAAAGTCCAAATAATACCAGATGAGAACCAGCCAACAGGAACTGATTGGTATCATCCACACGTACATGGGATGACGGCACCGCAAGTTGGGAGCGGGATGGAGGGAGCGTTAATAGTACAGGAACCCACGAAAACCATAGGGATATCAGAAGCCGACCATCTGCCGGGTGTCGAGGAGCAAATCTTTGTGATGCAGCAGATACAAATGAAGGATTTTAAGAATAAGGCTTACTCAAGTTACCCAGAACTCCCAACCATGATCAACGGGCAAATAATCCCGACGATCCACATCAAACAAGATGAGGTAAGGCGTTGGCGCTTTATACACGGAGGCGTTCGCCACAGTATCCATCTGGAATTGAGAGAGGAGGAGGAAACGAAGAATGGCAATGTACCACCGTCCGCGATGACCCCGCTCAAGGATGGCGAATTAGGTTATGGCAAAACCTTATGGTCAAAAGCCTTAGGGTTACCTTTCGGCGTCTACAAAGTGTATGAAAAAGAGTTTCTGCCGAAGAAGTTTAGAAAAGAAAAGCTGCCACTGCATGAAATTGCAGTGGATGGGATGCCACTAGGCTTCATGGACTCATGGACCGATTTAGATCTGGAACCGGGGTATCGCAGCGATGTGCTAGTACAGTTCCCGAGAAAAGGGACATACTGGCTGCTTGACGAGTCGAGTCAACCACAATTCAACGTAAACCTACAAGAAGAAGACAGACAGATTCTCGCTAAAGTTATAGTGGCCGATGAATGGACACAAAGTATGCTCAGCACAGGCTGGACAGTAGAACAATGGAGCAGAGCATTAGCAGATCGAGAGAGCGAGGAGAAGACAGAATTGAAACTGGAGTTGGCAAAGACGCTATCGAAGGAGAAACTGTTGAAACCAATAACAGAAGATGAGTGGAATGATAATGACATCATAGGAGTTGAATTCGACATAACAGGACAGCCTCCCAATTTCAATTTCGTGGTGAATGGAAGAAAGTTCAACTTCAGTAGGAACCAAGCTAATCCAAAGGAGTTTGATGTATCACCCAAGCCCCTGTCTGTAGTCGTCACACAGAAGGAGGAGAAGTCGCAGGCGAACAAGTGGGAGATCAAATCTCTGACGGGCAATCATCCATTCCATATACATGTAAATCCATTCATGACGAACAGAATCGGGCCGAAGGGCGAGAAGGAACAAATATGGAAGGATACGCTTTTTGTGCGCCAGGATCTAGGACGTATATATCAGCCCTACGATCATGGAAAAGCTCAGGTGGGGCCTGGGATACCGATCTTCAGCCGATACTTAAACTACGATGGATGCGCTGTGATTCATTGCCATATACTGGAACATGAAGACAACGGGATGATGGCATTGGTGACGTACAGCAATAAGAGGGACGTGGCAGGAAAAGTGCCGATGACCTTATCCGAGTGTTATGCACAGAAAAATGGAGGGGGAAGAGGGCTGAAGGAATATGACAAAAGGCCGGGCGAACCAAAGGGACCGGATAACTATACCCAGCAAGTAAAGCAATAGGTATACAGCCAGCGATAAGATTTTTGATTTCCGATTCCCAGTTTCCCGTTCGCTTTTTTTGTTAGAGGTGCTGTGACTCCCCGATGTTTAACCACGGGAAGTTCTCGCATTTTTGCTGCTGTTTAACAAAGATTTTGTTGGTGCTTATTGTGACATCTTTAACTCTGCTGCCAAGACAGACATTAAATATTGTGTCAACGTGTGCGCATCCACGCCCAACTCTGTTCGCTCTTGTGCTGCTAAAATCCCAGCTTGTGAGTGCCACCAAGCACCGGTTGCTACAATATTTTCTACGGGAATATGCTTAGAAGCATCTGCCGCTAGCAATCCGCCGATGAGTCCAGTTAACACATCCCCACTACCACCACGCGCCAATGCAGGAGTGCTTTCAGGATTAATCCAAATTGCACCTTCAGGGTTGGCGATCGCCGTCCTTGCCCCCTTCAATAACACCACCGCCCCACTTTGTCTTGCAGCTTCCTGCGCCGCTTTCACTGGATTGGTTTTGACATCAGGAATATCAGGAAATAACCGCAAGAATTCACCAGCATGGGGGGTAAGGACTGTTGGTGCTTGTCGCTTTTGTAACGTCGGGATGGTTCCCATCTGGGCCAGGATATTTAAACCATCAGCATCGAGAATCAGGGGGCGATCGCTTCCTAAAACCAATTGTACAATTGCCTCGGCATCTGTTGTTAAACCAGGCCCGCAGGCGATCGCATTAAATGAACTGAGGTCAGTTTTTTCTGGTAATTGGAGTTGAGCGATCGCCCCCGATGGTGTTTCTGGACAACCAATAATGAGAGTTTCTGGCAAATGTGATACCATGATAGGCTTAAGAGACTCTGGCACAGCAACCGAGAGCATCCCCACACCACTTGCTCGCGCACCCAAACCAGATAAAATTGCTCCTCCCATATAGCGCTGGGAACCGCAAATCAGCAGCAAATGACCTTCCTTGTACTTGTGGGTGACAAGTGGACGGGGTAAAGGCAAAGTCGAGAGCGCAGTTTGTTTAGTGATGCGTTTAATCTTAAATGAGTCCCCAAGTACAGCTTGTACATCAGTCAAGGGAACATCAAAATCAATTAACTCAGCTTTGCCGATGTACTCTAAAGCTTGGTCTTGCAATAAACCCAGCTTCCACAAACCCAAGCAAAATGTGTACGTGGCACGAATAGCAATGCCTAATACCTCCCCCGTATCCGTATGCAAACCCGAAGGCAAATCAATACTAACAATGGGTTTATTCCATTCATTGACCTGATTGATTACACTGGCGATCGGATCGGTGATGCTTCTTTCTAATCCAAATCCAAACAAGCCATCCACCAAAAAATCACATTCTTGCAGTTGCTCTATCGATAGATAAAATGGAATGCCCAGACTCTGAGCATATTGCAAGTGCTGGGAAGTTAATTCCTTCAGCTTAACAAAAGGACAATAAATCCAGACTTCATAACCACGAAAATGCAACTCACGGGCGACAACTAAAGCATCACCGCCATTGTGACCGGGTCCTACCAGAATCCCCACTTTGGGGAGAGGTAGAGAGGGGGAATTTCCCTTGTCCCCGACTCCCCAAAAAAGGGGGATCGCCTGAATACGGCGGACAATTAATCCAGCTACCTTTTCCATCAACGCGGCTACAGGCATTCCGGCTGCAAAGATCCGCGCTTCGATATCGTGCATCTGATGTGTGGTGACGACCACTCGTGAAATTTGTTCTTGTCTGTCCATTAATTTTTGGATCATGGATTTTAACTGCAGATGTACGCGGATGGTGCTTAAATTTATCTGCGTTCCGAAGTTCTGAGTGGCGGCTTCCGGCGCTCAGACTTCTCTCCATCTGCGTTGATCTGCGGTTGCAATTTTAGATTAATCCACAATCCAAAGTCTAAAATCTCTATCTTCCGTAGTAAACCCTGGCATTACTGAATCCCTGATGTCGCAAAAAGTTATTCCATTGCTCTGCGTCTGATTGCTGAGTAAAAGGTCCAACTGCTACATGTGATCCTAGGGGATGGTCTCTAGAAATAACACCTGTGTTTAGTCCTAAACTCTGTTTAATTCGGGATTCAATTAAGGGTAATTCTTCAGACTTCGCAGGAATGGTTACATAATAATAAGACTTAGAGCTGTTCCTGCCATCATCGTATCCAGAATAAGAGTAAGGTCTTCCTTCTCCAGAATAAGAATAATCTCCAGAATAAGAGTAAGGTCTTCCTTCTCCAGAATAAGAGTAAGGTCTTCCTTCTCCATTAGAAAAGCTGATAATCTGTGTGCGATTGATACCGTAGGAACGCAGTTGTCCGACGCGCTGTTGAGCGTTGTATTCTCTACTAAAAGCTCCTGCCTGAATTACGGAATGTCCCTGATACTCCTGTATATAGGCTTTGGGTTCGACCAAACGTACTTGTTGCAGTCGTTGGGCACTATCGTCATTAACGTAAACTAAGTAACGCCCAAATTTCTGATTATAGTTCTGGCTATACTGCCGACTGTACTGCCTTCTATACTGCCGACTATACTGCCGTCTATAGCTTCGACGATAAGTCTGGTGATATTGCTCAACGGGTTTTACTTTGTCTGGTTGGGGTTGTTGTCGGAATTCTATGACCGGTACTGGTGAGGAAGGTTGTAGTTGCGGTAGCTGACTATAGAAAACGCCTTGTGTTGGCGGTGGTGGCGATAAAGGTTCAACCACAGCTTGAGCCATTAAGAAATTGCCAGAAGTGGTTTTTGCTTGCGCTGGGTTAGAGTAGGATATGAGCGCTAACCATCCTCCCAGCAACAAAGACGCTGGAAATGCTATAAATTGACTGAGTAATCCGCTCGGCATAATAGCAGCAAAATTTGTAGATGTTTTACCAAGAAGTAGTACAGATGTTTCGGAATCGTGTCTGTACTACCAGGAGCTAGAATGGTTCATGCACAACTCGTGAATCACTGGTTAGTCAAAGCCCCTCCCTGTATAAGCGGAATTAGAAAAGGAAATAATTATCGGTATTCAAATACAATAACTTGTCAGTGAGCTTGTCTGGCGATCGCTCCCTGAGTATTTCCCTATGCTTTGAACAAGCGTCCCAATTGCCACTTCCAATGAGGACTATATCTGAAACTGGTATGTTTTGAGCGATAAACAAGGCTTGCTGTGTTAACTTTTGTGCTTCTTGCTACTGATTGTTCGACTCGTAAACTTCTGCTAAACTACCCAAAGTATAAAATTGGGTACCCCCCAAGTCTATGGTTCTTGCTTGTTCAACACTGAGTTACGAGAACATTGACAATGTCTTTTTTATTACCAATACTGGTTATAGTACAAGCAAAAGAGTGAATTTGCATATTCCAGTTTTATTGTTTAAATTGGCTAAATGAAAAAACTGAAAACTTGAGACAGGAGTCAGGAGTCAGAATACAGGAGTCAGGAGTCAGAATTGTTAAAGAATCGAGAGATAACACGATACGTTGCGAAATGTGAAGACAGATACTAAATCTTTATAAATTCTAACCCCTAACTCCTGACTCCTGACTCCTGACTCCTGACTCCTAATTTAAAACTTATAGAGGTTCAAAAAATGAAACGAATTTTTACATTGAGTCAATTTGCGATCGCTATTGCGATGCCTTTAACAATGGTTGGATGGGCTTTTTCATCAGCATCTCTTGCAGGCGATAGTTTGAGTTTAAAACAGTTGTTGTCATCGACTCAACCATCCCCGCAATCTCAAAAATTGATGACTGAAATATCTACTATTGTAAATTCTAGTAAAACATACGCTGATCAGATTCGATGTACTGGAACTAACTTTGTTAAGCACTATAATTCTCTTCCTAAAGCTAGAGTCGCTCCCTTTGATTGTCGCTTTCCCAACAACTTAAATCTAAAAGTTTACGCACAAACCTTTGTGATATTACCTAGCGGTAGAACTACGCCTATAGAGAATGCTAAAAACTTAAACTTTATGCCACAACCAGTTTATTTTTCTTATAAAATAACCTCTTGGAACTGGAATAAAGCGCATTAATTAATTATGGTCAGTTAAGATTTTCTTGATTGACCATAATGACTCCAAATTTTTCTTATGCCCCAGCATCAAAAACCTTTTGAACACTCAAATCCAACTCTGGGAATGTGGGAGAGATGATACGGTCATTACCCCGAAATTGAGTGATTTTGTACTCACCCTCAACCAAGGAGCAAACTGAAATAGTAGGTTGTTTGGGATTACCAATGAATGACTTACCGCCTAAAGCTAAGTAATCTACAATCCAATATTCGGGAATACCAATTTCCTCATATACACCGCGCTTAGTGTAATAATCGGTACGCCAATTACTACTAACCACCTCAATTACTAAAGGAATTGAAGCACCCTGAGTAACCGTTGATTCTTTTTTCCACAACGGTTCATTCACCAGATTAGAACCATTGATTATCAGTACGTCAGGTGAGTAACCAGATTCATTGTCAGATGGTTTTACCAGTGCTGTTTTAGGTACAAAGTAAGGAAGATTAAGACGGTCATATTCTATTGGGAGTTTTGTAGCTAAAAAACCTGTAACTTCTTCATGGTCGCCTAGAGGTTGTGTCATCTCAACAATAACTCCATCATGTAGTTCATAGCGTCTACCATCAGGTTTCCATTTCACGAATTCTTCAAAGGTTACCAGTTTAGTTTTTTGGAATTGGACACCAGCGACCATAGTCAAGCCCTCAGAGCAAAATAATACCTCATTACATGATTTTAACAACGAATTTCCAGATAGCAGTGAAGATATTCCGTGATCATCCCATGTAACATCAAATCGCGAGCTGCTTGGAAAGGGCTGTTTGGGGCTAAAGGATGGCGATTTGTCACATGCTGTTGATATAAGCGCTTTTCATGGTGGAAATTACTGATTTAAATAGACCACGTTCCGCACTGTGAAAGGCACAGATTTTTGGTTTGAAAGCTAGACATAGCAATACCTTTGAGAGCTAATGCCTTTATAGGTGAGGTATATATAACTACAATTTGGATTGTCAACCGTAATTGATGACTTAAATATGTAGCTTTTTGGTAAAGTAAAAAAATACTGAAAAAGAATGACAAATCTTTTCTGAACGACATCGCAAAAGAGTTACAATTCTGGATTAGCGTCTAATACCTTCAATTACATCTGCCTTGTTAAATTTGCCGCGTATAATATCAAGAATCGTGGGTGAGGGGCGAATGCGTCAAAATAGAAATAAACTACATCTATGGCAGCAAAGAAAGACAAAAAGCCGCAACCAAGCGAACAGCCAAAGCAAACTCTACTGTTCCTTAAGCCAAAACCAGTAGAGGAAACGCCAGTACCTATTCAAGAGGTAGCGCCTGTAGTGGAGGTGGTAGAAAAGCCTATAGGAGAAACACCTGTCATTCCTAAGCCAGTATTGAAATCACCGAAAATCCTCAAAGACCTTCCCCAGAAAAAAGATGCGCCCATAGAGAAAAGTGAGATTGTACCGGATAACCAAGATAATGGAGATGGTCAGCCTGATCATCAACCCATTTTTCAAGCAGTTGGCATTATAGTTGGGGATGTCCGTTTCGATGAGGAAGCTAAGGGTACAGTAACAATTGCACAGAAGGAATACTCACTCTTCTATGCCTCTAAACACCGATATGCCTACGATGCTCTTCAAAAAGAAGTGAAAGCTACTGGTGGGGAACAAGTGCGGTTAATCGTCTACCCCAAGGTGATGCACTTTCCCAAACGAGAACAACCCTATCTGATGTCTTTTCAGTTAGTTGGGTTTGATCGATCTCGGGAAGCAACAGGTATTGCTAAGGAACTTCAGGACTTTGAGTTTCGGCTTTGTGGGCTTTGGCAATTTATCCCTGTGTGTCAGACTCCATGCATCTCGGTCTTTAAAAATTTTAATAAAGAGCGACTGGAGTACATAAAGAGCGCCGAACCTGAGAAAAAAGTACGCTTCATGAAAGCGTCCCATGTACCGCTGATTTGGAGAGATGCCCCTGTACGCCCTTTCCGGTTTAACCCCAAACTTGACAAGGAGCAGCAAGGGCATTCATCGTTTGTAGAAGTCTTGGCAAAGTTTTTACCTGAGCGTGATGTGTTTGGGTTTAGTAAATTACTGTCAGAACCGATGGAGAAAGCCCCCAATTTCTTAAAGGCTCGCAAGGAAGATAAGGCGGAAGCCTTGAAGAACAAAATGCAGCTTCAGCGTAGCCAGTCTCAAAAGCCCAAAAAGAAAGTCTGGGGGTAAAAAATGTTCAAATAAAAACCGTTTAAAAAGCCTAGTTGCTATCCTGCAACTAGGCTTGAAGTTAGGTTAACGAACCATGCTTTGACTACCAATTAAACAGTAGCCCGATCTAAATTAATTTTGACGACTTTGTTCTTCTCTTCGGTACTCTTGGGGAGAGTTAGATTCAGAATGCCATCTTTATATTCTGCTTTGACGTTGGTATTTTCAATCCGAGCAGATAAGGGAATGACACGTTGGAATTTGCCATAGTGGAACTCACTGACAGTCCGACCATTCTCTTCAGTCTTCTTCTCAGATTTGCGCTCACCGCTAATAGCAACAGCGTTTTCTGTAACTTGTACATCCAAGTCTTTAGCTTCGATACCTGGAATTTCTAGCTTTAAGTGAATAGCATCTGCTGTTTCATGGAGTTCAGCCGCCGGAACTCTAGCATTGCCCTTTTCAACCTCTGTAAAAGGTGACAAAGCTTCATCAAACAAACGGTTCATTTGGCGTTGAATAGTATTGAATTCTTGCCATGGATTGTAACGAACTAACATGATTGTTTCTCCCTTATATGAGTTTGAGTGATTCAGGATTTAACTCCTGGCTTTAGTCTCATAATATTAATAAATAAAAAAGGTGTAAATTCGGTTTTTACTACTAGTGAAATCATGATGACCGATCCATAATACACCTGTATTTGAAGGTAGGGAAAATTGTAATTTTTTAGTACGGTAAACCCGACAAACTTTGACTAGATTAGTTTCTTAGTATAAAGCTATCATTGTTTGGATAGTAAAGAGATGATGAAAACATCAATCAGCACTAATCTAGCTTATGAAATATTTTCCTTACTGCTCACTTCACCGGACGAATGGGTCCGTTGTAGTCAACGTTGACGATACCAGATTTTGAGACAGTCACTACGCTCTCGACTGTAGGAGTGTCAGAACCAGGGCTATGTCCCGTAAAGGTGAAAGTCCAAGTCCCATGACCATCGTAGGTGTAGGGAGAGCGTTCAGCCGGACCATGCATTGAGTCAGAAGATCGATAATGTTGTAGCCCACCATTCGCCTTTTCTGCAGCTTGGCGAGCTAGATTTTCGGCACGCTGGAGGGTAATGAAGTCAGGAGAAGGCTGGGCATGAGCCGATAGCGAGTTTATAGTTAAGGCGAAGAAGACAACATAAGATATAGTGGTGATTTGTTTCAGCATAGCTATAATTCTTCACTCATCAAATAATGTGACTAACGAAAGATTAGTGGAATAATCAGCTGGAGATGAGAATGAGATTGTGGATAATAATATCTTCCATCGTAATACCTTGAAGGATAATTTAAATTACCCAAGTCTTGCTCGGTAGTCTTGATAATTAAATTGCCGCCAAAGCTCAAATCTGCCATCTTTCCGAAGAAAGCCGATGGATGGATGGACCACCCCGTTAAACATCGTGGTTTTCACTATCGTATAGTGCATCATATCCTCGAAGATCAGGCGATCGCCGATTGACAAATCGTCAGAGAAGGCATAATCACCCACAAAATCGCCTGCTAAACAGCTTGAGCCACCCATACGGTACAACACTTCTCCCTTCTCTGGTTCATGCGCTGTACGAATCACAGGTTTATAAGGCATTTCTAAACAATCAGGCATATGAGCCGTAAACGATACATCCAAAATGACGTTCTTCAAATTAGGGGTAATAATGACATCGCGAATGGTACTCAGCAAAAATCCCGTTTCCCACACGATAGCTGAACCCGGTTCCAAGATCAGTTGAATATCAGGGTAACGAGTGTGAAATGCGTTAAGAACTTCGATCGCGTGTACAACGTTATATCCTTGACGAGTCATTAAATGACCACCGCCAAGATTAAGCCATTTTAGCTGTGGCAGAAAATGCCCGAACAACTGTTCTATACATAAGAGGGTTTTTTCCAACGCATAGGAATCACTCTCACATAAGTTATGACATAAAAAACCGTCTATTCCTTGAGGCAACAAATTCCCAAGATGTTCTGGAGAAACACCAAGACGGGTATATGGTTGGCAAGGATTATACAACGGAGTCTCAACTGGTGAATACTGGGGGTTAATCCGAAGTCCGATTGACGGTGGAGAAGGCGATCGCTCAACCAGTGGGCTAAATCGTTCCCATTGACGGATAGAATTAAACGTTATATGCGAAGCATAGGTGAGAATGACAGGCATATCCTCGTCACGGTAAGCAGGAGAATACACATGAAGTTCACCTCCAAATTCCTCCGCCGCGAGTTGTGCTTCCCAAACCGAACTGGCGGACGTACCATGAAGTGTCTTTCGGATGAATGGAAAACTAGGAAATAGGGAGAAAGCCTTGAGAGCAAGAAGCACTTTTACCGACGCTTCTTGTTGGACTCGTTCAAAAACCCTCAGGTTTCGCTCAAGACGTGCTTCTTCCAACACAAAACAAGGCGATGGAATGCCCATCAAAACTAAGTCTATTGTCTGTGTCATCCTTAGTTGTCCTCAAAGGGTAATAGCTGATCAATCACTTCATGCCAGGGAAGACCAAGAGGACCTAGCAGTTCCATAAAGGGGTCGGGATCACATTGCTCTACATTAAACACTCCTGGTTGTTTCCACAGTCCATTAACCACCATCAATGCACCAATCACTGCTGGCACACCAGTCGTGTAAGAGATTGCCTGTCCACCAACTTCTTGATATGCCTCAGTGTGATCACAGTTGTTGTATATGTAGTATGTGCGATCTTTTCCATTCTTTATGCCACGAATATGACAGCCAATAGATGTTTTTCCCGTATAGTTCTCAGCCAAAGAAGAGGGTTCTGGAAGAAGAGCTTTGAGAAACTTCAACGGCACTACCTTGATTCCTTCATAATCAATTGGATCAATGCGTGTCAAACCAAGATTCTGAAGTACCTGAAGATGGGTAATGTAACTCTGTGAAAAGGTCATCCAAAAACGCGCTCTTCTAATAGTAGGAATATGTTTCACCAGGGATTCAAGTTCTTCGTGATAAAGAAGATATGACTCTCTTACACCTATCTCTGGATAAAAAATTGGACGATGAATTGAAAGAGAAGGTACTTCTATCCACGTACCATTCTCATAATATCTACCAACTTGCGTAATTTCACGAATATTTATCTCTAGGTTAAAATTTGTGGCAAATGCCTGTCCATGATTTCCGGCATTGCAATCAACAATATCAAGATAGTGAATTTCATCAAAGTAGTGCTTGAGGGCATAAGCTGTAAAAACTCCTGTCACTCCAGGATCAAAACCACATCCGAGAATAGCAGTAAGTCCCGCTTGTTTGTAACGCTCATGATATTTCCACTGCCAACTATATTCAAATTTTGCTTCGTTCGGAGGCTCGTAGTTTGCAGTGTCGAGATAGTGAACTCCAACTTCAAGACACGCATCCATCAACGCTAAATCTTGATACGGAAGTGCTACATTAATGAGAATATCAGGGCGAAAGTCTTTGAGAAGTTTAACGGTATTATTTACATCATCTGCATCAAGAGCAGCTATCTGCACTTTTGGTGATTGAACACGTTCAGAAATAGAATAGCACTTGTCGATAGTCCGACTCGCCAGAAGAATTTGTGAAAACTCTTCTTGTGCAGCAGATTTATGTACAACAACGTTCCCTACACCACCAGCTCCTACTACCATTACCCGTGCCATTTTGTCTCCTTGAATTAAGTAACTTTTAGAGAGAGTGTCTTCTACCAAAGGGAGACACTGCGCGAACAGACCTAAGTTACTGACAGTGTTAATTTAGAAATAGTAGCCTAGCAATAAACAGATATGAAAAAAAAAGTCGTAGTGGGTCTTTCTGGTGGTGTTGACAGTTCTGCGGCTGCTGCTATTTTACACCACCAGGGCGATGAAGTTATTGGTCTAACCCTTTGGTTGATGAAGGGGAAAGGTCAGTGCTGCTCTGAAGGTATGGTCGATGCGGCTTATATCTGTGAGCAATTGGGCATTCCTCATCACATTGTTGACATTCGGGAAGTTTTTCAAACGAATATCGTCGATTACCTGGTGGCTGGTTACAGTGCTGGGATCACTCCTTTGCCTTGCTCCCAGTGCAATAAAACCGTGAAATTTGCACCAATGTTGCAATATGCCAAAGAAAATCTGGGATGCGATCGCATTGCTACGGGTCACTATGCCCGCATTCTATATGATGAAGCTACTGGACGTTACCAGTTGCTCCGGGCTGCTGACCGCAACAAAGACCAGTCCTACTTCCTCTATGATCTGTCTCAAGATTTATTAGCGGCATCTGTGTTTCCTTTAGGGGAGATTTGCAAAAATGACACTCGTAGTATCGCCGCCAAATACGAACTGAAAACCGCTGATAAGCCAGAAAGTCAAGACTTATGCTTAGTAGAGAGTAACGGCTCTATGCGAGCATTTCTTGACAAGTATCTCGCTCCCAAACAAGGGGATATCGTTGACTCAACCGGGAAAGTCCTCGGTCAGCACGATGGTGTCCATCATTACACAATTGGGCAGCGTAAAGGGCTGGGTATTGCTGCGCCTGAACCACTCTATGTCATTGGCTTAGATGCAGTCAACAACCGGGTGATTGTGGGCGATCGCCATCTTGTCACCCAACCAGAATGTACCGTAGGGCGGGTAAACTGGGTGTCAATTGCTGAACCCTCAACCCCGATTCGATCTGAAGTACAAATTCGCTATCGTTCAACCCCTGTACCAGTTACCGTCATTCCCCTGGAAAACTCTCGTGTTCGCATAGTATTTGATGATCCCCAATTCAGCATCACCCCTGGTCAAGCCGCTGTTTGGTACGACGGTGAAAAAGTGTTGGGTGGTGGGATAATTGAGCCATTCAGCTAGGGGATTGGGCATTGGGCATTGGTAATGACTTCCATGCCCCATCCTTTTCAAATGCAAGTTGTTGAATTCTATGAGCAACAATATCAGGGACTATCTCTTCATCAGAAAACGTCAGGGAAGGCTGAAGATATTGAAGAGGATAGTCCTGTTTTAAGCGTTCTATTCCTCCACTAGTGATGTTGAGGAGAACATAGTCGTGTTTTTTGACCGTACCGACTTCCACAGCTTGAACTAAAGAAGCTAACGCTACTCCAGCAGGAGAACCTATATCAATTCCCTCTAATTGTGCAAATAACATCCTTGCTCGTTCTGATTCTGAGTTGCTTACACCATACATCTGACCATCAGTATCTACTAAAGCGTCATATACACCACCTACGATGCTGTAAGCTGGTTTTCGAGTGGTCAACATTTGAGCCGAAACTTGACCAATACGCTCTTTTGCCTCCTTTTCTATCATGGGAAAGATTTCCTGACTATGAGCTTTCCAAGCATCTACCATTGGAGTAAAAGGAAGATTCTGAGCCAAGTGTAATTTCATCCGTCCTGTGCCAAATCGCCCATCTTCCAAAAACCTTAAATTGGCTTCCCAAGCAGCAATTCCACCTGCCCCAGAACCAACAGCTTGAAAGTAGTGGTCTGGAATCCGACCCAGTGTGACTATTGCATCCACAACTGTTAACCCCATCCCATCTCTTCTCCCAACGTTTGCTGTTCCTCCCTCTGGGAAAAAATTGGGCAAGTTACTAATGTTTTTTCCTAGACAAATGGCATCAAAATAATCGCAATTACCGCTAGCAGATACAAGTTGCACATTAGAACGAAAATACTCTTTAGAGTAGATTGCACTAAGACTTTTCTGTGGAACGACTAGACAAAGACGTGTCTGAGTTTGAGAACAGACGGATGCAAAAGCTCGACCTGTATTACCAGCTGAAGCAACAACTAAGATTCGTTCTTCACCTTCTGGTAATCTTGCTGATACACAAGCAGCTTCCAATTCTTTAAACGAGCAGGTGAATAAGCGGGCATTTCGCTCTGGCCAGTAGCCATTAAAACTAATAAACAGATGATCTAATTTGAGATGATGGGCAAGTTTTTTACTTTCGTAGGTAATTGGCTTACCTTCTATTTGTAAATAACGCTCCACAGGTAACCAATTAATGTATCGAAAAAGTCCAGCTAGTTCTTCTTTGATCTCTAGTTTTTTATTGGAATAAACAGTCCGCAATAGCGAAGGAGCATGGTTTTTATCGCAGGTCAGCCGAAAAGGGTCAGGTTTATATTCTACTCCACATAGTGTGCAGCGAAGAGTATACTTGTTTCTCATGGATATAGATACCATAAATTTTAAACAGGGTTGATCACTGGAGTTTAGATTAAAACAGATATGAGAGAACGCAAATCAAATGGAAATAGAGATTAAACATAGTGTATAAGTCAGCCTCAAAGCATCCTCGACCTTTAACAGTTTACCATTTCCCTGTATTGTGGAGAACAGATAAGACAAATTGAATCGGTGCGTATATGAACTCACAAAAAACTCTTAACTCTTAACTCGAACCAGTGAATATGAAACAAAAAAACGTGACTTTGTGGGTCCCAATCCCACTTGTAAAAGAATATGTTTTTCGCAAGGCGCGTCAGCGCTCATATAAACTACGTCCTTATTTCAATCCTACGGATATGCGCCGTATAATACGCTGTTAAGCATTCCCTGTTAATAGTTCCCTCTAAAAAAGGGTGCAAATCAATTCAGAGCCAGTAGATCATATTGTCATCCCAAAAAACCACAAAGTGATAACAGCCAAACAGAAATTACCAAAACAGCAATTTTCCCAAGCTTCAGCTTTGCTCGGAACTGTCGCATTATTTGTCGCGCTGATTCCTATATCGTTAGCACCAGTCTTAGTCAAATTATGTGATCGCGAAATTGGACCATCTGCTATAGCATTTCATCGTGCTTGGATCGGAACAATCGTTTTCGGATTTTTGAGCGCATTTAAAGTCTTTCGGGCTGAAAAGTCTGATGAGCAGGAAGCAATAGAACAGAAGTCTTTGACCAGAGGAGAACTGGCGCTATTGTTCTTAATGGGAACTGCGGGAGCTACGAACTCCATCCTTTGGGCTTGGTCGGTGACTCAAACCAGTATTGCTAACGCAGCTTTGCTGTCTAATATGAACTCCTTATTTGTCGGATTGACAGGGTATTTCTTCTTAGGTCGGCGTTTTGATCCAAGATTCATTATTGGGATTGTTATGGCGGTAGGCGGAGCAATCATCTTTGAACTCAACAAAGTGCAATTTGGGACTGACCAAATACTTGGTGATGTGCTCGGTTTACTGACCGCGATTTTTATCGCCGCGTATCTGATGTTGGTAGAACGCTTAAGCAACCGATTTCGTACTTCAACAATTATGCTGTGGCGCTGCGGAGCCACAACAGCGTTTTTATTACCAGTCTTACCCTTAGTTGAAAATAGATTGCTTCCCTATACCGGGACAGGGTGGTTTTTCATCATTTTCCAAGCTCTCTTCTGCCAGGTATTTGGTCAAGCACTTGTGGCTTACAGCCTTAGTCAGTTATCCTCCGGAGTTGTTGCTGCGACGCTACTACTGGAGCCAGTTATTGCCTCTTTTTTTGCCTGGCTCATTTTCAATGAAAAAGTCGGTTCCTTTGAGGGGATAGCTTTTGTGGTCATTTTATTGGGTATATATTTAGCCCAATCCAGTCAATCTGCCATTAAACCAACAGATTAATGTTCGGTGAACCTAGGTATCGATCGACAAAACCCAATCACGCAGTAGAGAGTTTACCTGGTCTGGGACTTCGTCATGAGGACAATGACCAGCCACTAGGAAGTACTCTGTCAATTGAGGATGACAGTATTGCTGAAACTTCTTTGAACGTTCTCTCGCATTCATCCAAGGGTCAGCTTCTCCCCACAATAGCAACACAGGACAAGTTAATTGCTTCAACAGCACATCAACTTTTTCTCCTTGAGGATTGCTAAACACAGAAGAAAAAACATCGAAAGCGCCTGAGTCGCAAGCCGGACGAAGAATTTCTGCTACGAGTTGATCTGTAATTGCGCTCTTGTCAAGATACACTTTCTCTAGGGTTTGGCGAATTACCCAAGGTTGTCGCAGGTACTGAAACAAAATAAACCGCGCCCAAGGCTGCTGAAAAATCCATTTAACAATGTTACCCAGCAGTTTTTGCAACTGTTTATCTTGCTTGGGAGGCTGAATTTCACTTTGCAAAGCTTCAGGTTCAACAGAAGGCTGATTTTCGCTAAACGGACCAGCACTGTTAAGCAATACTAAACCAGCAGATGTATGAGGATGTTGTGCTGCAACACACAAGCTCGCATAGCCACCAAGAGAATTACCTGCTAATACAGCTTTTTCACCAATCACTTCAGTGATAAAGTCGCTGAGTTGGTCGCGCCACAGGTCACCACTGTACTCTATCTTCGGTTTTGCTGACCGCCCAAATCCCAAAAGGTCGATCGCAAATACTTCAAAATCCTTGCACAATCCTGTGATATTCTTGCGCCAGTGGTCTGTGGAAGCACCAAACCCGTGTACCAATAGTAATGGAGGACGCAGCGATTGTTTCTTGAAAGAGGGAGCAGGGAGCAGGGAGCAGGGAGCAGGGGGAAAAACATTTTCAGGCAAGGCTTGTGAAACTTGTTTCTCTCCTGCTTTGACATAGTAAACACTATGCCCTCGCCACTGCCAATAATTACCAGGAACAGGGATTGTCGAGGAGGCTGTCGTTGCCTGCATAATTTTACGAAATATTAAGTAACTTTAATAATTGTATCCTAGCCTTCTGGACGTTAAACTGAATCACCTCACCCCCTCTGTGCAATTAAAATCTTCAACAAATGCAACACGTAATTACAGGAACAACTAAACTACTGGGGGTGATTGGGTATCCAATCAAACACTCACTATCACCAGTGATGCATAATGCAGCGCTCAACGACTTAGGACTAGATTACGTCTATATCCCCTTACCAGTAGAACCACAGAATTTACAAATAGCTCTCCAAGGTTTTACCGCCATTGATATTGTGGGCTTTAACGTCACAATTCCTCACAAACAGGCAATATTACCTCTGTTATCAGAAATAGAACCAATTGCCAAATCTGTAGGTGCAGTAAATACAGTTAGTCGTAAAAACAACAAATGGATTGGGACAAACACAGATGTAGAAGGATTTCTCGCCCCATTACAAAGCACATCCAACCAAGATTGGACACAGAAAGTAGCAGTGATCTTAGGCAATGGTGGTGCAGCGAGAGCGGTTGTCGCAGGATGTACTCAGCTAGGTTATGCTGAAATTCATGTGGTTGGGCGCAACATGCAGAATTTACAACAATTCCGCAATAGTTGGGACAATTCACCGCTAACAGTTAATTTGTACGTCCATACATGGGACTCATTACCAAAGTTGCTCCCCCAAGCAAACCTGTTAGTCAACACAACCCCCATTGGAATGCACCCTCATATTGAGGAATCCCCATTAAGTCCCGCAGAAATGGTACAGATCCCATCAGGGGCGATCGCCTACGATTTGATTTACACCCCCAACCCCACGAAATTTCTGCAACAGGCGCAACAGGTAGGTGCAATTCCTATCGATGGGCTGGAAATGTTAGTCCAGCAAGGAGCATCTGCATTAAAAATCTGGTTAGAACAGCAAACTGTTCCAGTGGATGTGATGCGTCAGGCGCTGCTGTTGGAGTTAGGAAGGAGTTAGGAGTGATAAATTTTTATTCCTCACTCCTCACTTTTCACCTTTGAGGTCTACGCCAGTTATACTGATTCCATTCATAGATTCCTTGAATTTCATATTCAGCACCACTTTGGAAGCGGATGATGCAATTGGTAGAGGAATCATTGCCATTGCTCATTTCATCTACCCGAATCACTGTGCAGAGGAACCATTCAGGCTGACATGGCCCATTTTCTTGTACCCACTCCCACAGGGCATTACAAACTTCTATGCGATCGCCTACCCTAACTATAGGCGTATTCTCTTGAGAATATTGAGCAACATGATATGTTTCAACGCGATTCAGCCACTGCAAACCATAATTCTGGCGGATAAATTGTACTGAGCCAGAGTCGTTTTCTTGCAGCCAGTCATTCAGTAATTGTGCTTTCCACGAGCGATTTTGTTCCTCTTGTGCTTTGACGAACTGTAAAAACGCTTGCAATTCTCCAAATGTTAGTTCGTCTAAGGGATTGTCATTTCCCTGAATTTGCTCAACCACTTGCAGTAATATCTCTTTCTGTGTATCAGTGAGAGGGCAGCTAGCTGCATCACAACGATAAAAGGCTGCTTGCAGGGCTACTTGAATCTCATCTGGACTCATAAGTTATATGGTAATTGAGTGTTTAATCCTCTAATTATGACAAAAGTGAAAAACAACTTTTCAACTCTCTCAGGGATTAATTTCAGGGTATGCTTTAACCACTAACCACTAACCACTAACAACAGTGCGAATACCCTCTCTTACGGTGATTTTTCTTTCTTGCGTTATCGGGATTCTATCGTGGGTGTTAACTCCCCCTGCTATAGCGCTAACACAGATTAAATTATCTAATCTTTCATATAAGGAGTGTCCACCAGAACTAGCACAAGGAGCTGTTACTAGTGGTGGGACTACAATGGCAGCTAACTGCTTTATTGTCACTGGCAAAGCTGCAAATGCCACCAATAAAACTGTCTATGATGCAGATATTTTTGGGCGTATTTATGATGCTAACAATAACTCAATTATGGAAAACCGTACCCGCTTAGGTTCGATAGATGAGATCCCACCGGGTAGCAGCGATTTTGAATTGAGAATTTCTGTACCTGTAAATCAGCCTACCCCATTGAAGCTGAAGCAGTTTAAAGCAGCAGGATTTAGCGCTCAAGTTCGTCGTTAATAGGCTGTTAAGAGCAGAAGTTGTAGGGAGGATATTGCCCACCCTACCTCAATTCAACCAATTGCGGATCACACCTGTTAATAGCGAAACCCGATAGCGCTAGGTAGACCACTCAGGACGCTGCTGACTAGATAAAGCACTAAGAACGCCAGCATAGGGGAAAAATCAATCCCGCCCAACGGGGGAATGATGGAGCGGAACAGATTCAGAAAGGGGTCGGTGATCTGGCTCAAAGCAGCAAATGGTTGGTTATACCAATTGATTGTGGGGAACCATGTCAAAAGAACCCTAATAATCAGTAAGGTCTGATAAATACTTATGAAAGTAAGCAGTGTACTAATCAGTAAACTCATGTTTGGGACCGTTTCCTACTAAATGTCAAAGTCACTCTTATCATTAATTTTAATTGAGCATTTGTCATAGCGCACGCACCTACAGTTACCAGATATCAGATTTTCACTGCTCCGGGATTGAGTGAGCTTTAGCGAAGCTCATCGCGCAGCGATGAGCGTTCGTTAATTTCTTGACCAGAACTGCCATTGACATTGCCCAGTTGCTGTCTGACTTCATCAATTGTGGCATTGAGCTGGGCAATTTTATCTTCTAGCGATCGCCTTGCTGTTTCCATTTCTACACCCTCACTTTCGGAAGCTTTCATTTGACGCCTTTTTGAGACAGATGCTTTTTTAGCTTCCATAGAGTTATTATTCGTCTGATGCTCCTGCTCTGCTGCTAGTTCTGGATCGCGTCGAGAAGCAATAAGTGTACCTAGAACACCACCAACTACACTGCCGAAAATAGCTCCGGCAAAAAAACCACTGGCAAAACCATCACGCTGACTCATATATCTATCACCTTGAAGAAACACTGCATCTTACGGGTTATTAAGCTACTTTCTATTTACTAGTACACGACAGTGGAAATAAAGCACCCCTTTCAAATAGGCAAAAGCCTTGATATATAATTCTTTTGGCTTTTGACTTTTGAATGAGTGACTTTTGACTTCCGCAACAGCGGTACTAGCTGCATACTAGCTTAAGTCCCAAAGATGCGATCGCCTGCATCTCCCAAGCCCGGTACAATGAATCCCTGGCTGTTAACCGTTTCATCTATAGTCGCAGTGTAAACGATTAAACCCGGATAAGCAGCGTTGAGTTTTTGCAAAGCAGGGGGAGCTGCTACTACACAAACAATTCGCGTTAGGGATGGTTCAATACCCCGAGAAGTCAATTCTGCCATTGCAGCCATGATCGACCCTCCCGTTGCCAACATTGGGTCGGTAATTAACACTCGTGTTTGGGGATTCAACTTTTCTGGTAATTTGTTCAGGTAACATGAAGGTTGTAGTGTTTTTTCATCTCGCTCCAACCCAAGATGATAAATCGATGCCAAAGGCAATAATGTCTGTGCCCCCTCTAGTAATCCCAACCCTGCCCGCAGAATCGGCACTACTGCTATTGGAACAAGAGGATCAATCACAGTCGCAGGACACGAATCTAGGGGACTCTGTACTGTCGTCTCTTGAGTCGGCAACCACTCGCGAGCCGCTTCATAAGTCAACCAACGTCCCAATTCTGTCACCGCACTGCGAAATAACACTGAAGGTGTTGCAGCATCACGGGCAACTGCCAGCCAATGCTGAATTAACGGATGAGATGGAACATAAACACGCAGTTGTAGCGTCATAGCCGAAAACAGGCGGTGTATAACAACTGAAACATCATAATACTCTTTCCTGCGTGCTGCTGACAGCTAAAATTAACACAATCAAAACTTATTGACAGATATTTTCATTAATAGTTGACATAAATTCTCAATCAAAGTTATATTGTTGTCTAGTGTTCTCCTCTCTTTAAGGATCGGCAGACGGGATTGGCCAGCAGTGGCAGGCTTGTCCCTCTTTTTTTGTTAAATGACAACTAACAACAAATGCAAAATTTTGACGTCATAGTCATTGGTAGCGGTATTGGCGGCTTAGTAACAGCAACCCAACTGGCAGCTAAGGGTGCTGATGTGCTAGTGCTAGAGAGCTATTTGATTCCAGGTGGTAGTGCTGGCTACTTTGAGCGACAAGGCTATCGATTTGATGTTGGGGCGTCGATGATTTTTGGGTTTGGACAGAATGGCACTACCAATTAATGAGAAGAATTGGCAACAGAACTACCAAAAGTCACCCAGTTTTCTGAGTTTACATATGGGAGTAAAGGCAGAAGTCTTGTCCAAGGTAACCGAGTGTCACCCTTCGGAGAGAGACCATCGGACGTACTGCTCCCAGACTCACCACATTGTGCTAGAAGATTGGGAGAAAATGACAGCATCGGCGGGTACGATTTTTGTATCAATTCCCACATTGCTGGACCCTGATTTAGCACCTGCTGGATATCACATCATTCACGTCTTCACACCTCACTGGTGGGCAGATTGGCAAGGGCTTTCTGCGAGTGAGTACGAAGCGAAGAAGGAAGTTGCAGCATGGGAGATTATAGATCGCCTAGAAAAGATTTTCCCTGGGTTAGATGCGGGGTTGGATTATCTGGAGGTAGGAACACCACGAACACATCGCCGCTTTTTAGGTCGTGAAGATGGTACTTACGGTCCTATTCCTCGGCGCAAATTGCGGGGGTTGTTAAAGATGCCATTTAATCGAACTACCATTGAGGGGCTTTACTGCGTAGGAGATAGTACATTTCCGGGTCAGGGTTTAAATGCGGTCGCTTTTTCCGGGTTTGCCTGCGCCCATCGCATTGCAGTCGATCTAGGATTGTGAAGGCAAAGAAATCGACCAACCAATTCCCCCTGCTCCCTGCTCCCTCTGAAACTGCATAAGCTTAAAAGCCCTACATCTATTTATTCCATGCAACGATAGAACAAAGTCTGTTGATTTGAGGCTAAGCAATCCCAATGGTTGTTTCATCAAGATACTGGAACATTTGGCGGATCAGCCCAACGAGGGAAAGGGTGGGATATGAGCATTGTTTAGTTCCCACTGCACAAGAGTTTGCTCAAACACAAATTAACAATTCTCAGGATGAAAATATTCAAGCTGTACTATTATCCCACTTTCATGCCATAAGATCTGATGTTGATATCATAAGTCGCTCTCACGCTGGGCTGTGTCTGAGGTGCTATGTTTCTGACACGATCCTCAAGGCGTGTCAAAAAATTGACACTCTATTCAGTGGGGACAAGCAATTCACGTACCAGGATTTACTACCATTTGTCCTCAACGACGATGGACAAACTTTAGTCATCCTGGATAGCGATCGCAGAAATCAACTTATCCTTAATGACAAGGGTGAAGCACAAACTGCGGCTTACAAATTTTTTTCTATTAAGATTTTGCAAACATTTAAATCCGATTTCCAGTCTAGTATGAGCTTGGACAATTGGACATACTTGCAAACTAAACAAAATCCAGAACTTAAAGATTTTTTATCTGAGTTTGGTTTTAAACATCTCAGCGATTGGGCACTCTTGAATAGGGCTAGGCCTAAACAGCTGGAACGTTTATCTGTGCGCGATCGCCATTTTGTAGAAGTTTTCCATGCCGTCTATCGTCGAGACCGACTTCAGCAAAGAGCGCAGGGAACAAGAAAATGTCCAGATCCCTCAAGCAAGCAACTGCAAGAAATGCTTATCTATTTGCTAGAAAAAAACGTACCCATCAAATCTCCCCCAGAGTTGATGAAAGAACTAAAACAGATAGCTATACAATTGAGACAGTATGACATCTGGAGTTATAGAGAACCTTTGGAGATTCAGGATCAGGATACTGGAAGTTATACAATTAGACCAGATTTACCTAATAATTCTCTGAACGAATTAGATGTAGAGCAGCGTGAATTTGTGGAGCTTTTGCATGACTCACTTAACTTAGCTTTGACTGACGCTATCAAGCAAGAGATTTGCGATCGCATTGCGGGGTTGCAAAAAAGCAAAAAATATGCCATTCTTGCTCAAGAATTCATTCCTGGTTTGCGACTCTATTACTGTCAGGGAATATCTTTAAAGGATATTGCTCCCCAGTTGGGAATGACAAGTTGGGATCAAGCTAGACGAGTATTGAATCCGGGAGAACTTCTCTCTAAAGTACGTACTCTGACAGTACAACAACTTCTTGACAGCATATTAAAAGTGGCGGAAGAAAAGGGTCTGACGAAACTTCCTCCTGAACCCAACTATCTCAAAACATTAGCTGACCAGATAGAAGCTTTTGCTGATGAGGAAATTTTCACTGAAGCAGCAGAAGAAATTAGGGCGGGAAAGAACCGTTCGATGGATAGTTTTTATGCTCAGCAACTTCGCCTTTACTTAGAACAACATCAATTACAAAACAACAAAGGAGTAAATTAATGGTTAATTCAACTAATTTGAGACTCTTGCTGCCAGAAGTTATTCAGCTAGAAACCGAACAATTCAACCAAGCAAGAGATCTAAGCCACCGCGTAAATAGTGAAGCACACCAGTGGCAAAATTATCTAAATATACTAGCGAACATTGGCTTTGAACAATGGCTCACTGAACGCATACCAAAGCAACAAATTAACCGAAACTCAAACATCGATGGTAATGCTTGTTATATCAATCTTGGTGATTTTAAAATTTGTTTAATTGCTACGGAACACCTGTTTGATGAAATGGTGAATATTCCTCAAAATGTCATTGAAAAATCTGAATTATCTGCTCATTTATATGTAGTTCTTGAGGTATCCGAAGAGGAAGAACAAGTCATTATTCGAGGCATTCTACGTCATGACCAATTAGTTAACTATCGTCTTCAAGTCCATTTGCAACCTATCCAGGAAGGATACCATCAAATCCCGTTGTCTTTATTTGATACTGAACCAAATCACCTATTATTTTACCACCGTTTCTTAGAACCAGCAGCTATTTCTGTACCTGCAATCGCCAACGCGTCTTCATCTGTTCCATTAGTGGAATATTTGCAAAGAACCCGAACCAAGTTAAGTCGATGGTTAGAGGGTGTCTTTGAAGAAGGTTGGCAGGCTATTGATACACTAATAAACCCAGAAGCAAATTTAGCTTTCAATACTAGGAATAATGAGGAGGGTACTAAGAGAGCTAAACTCATTGACTTAGGAGTACAACTGGGTGATTTAACCGTCGCCCTCCTAGTAAATATCGTAGAGGAGGATGAGGGTAGATTACATGTTTTGATACAGTTACATCCAACAGATGGGGAAACCTATCTGCCGCCCAACCTCAAAATAACTTTGCTCTCTAAGGCAGGGAAAATACTTCAAGAAGTCACTTCGAGAAGTCAAGATAATTACATTCAACTAAAACCCTTTAAAGGTGAAGTAGGAAAAACTTTCTGTGTCAAAACGAGTCTGGGTGATATCAGCGTTCAAGAAGATTTTGAGTTGTAGTCAGGAGTCAATGAGTGGGGGATTCAAACCCGCCACTCATTGTAGCTCGATAAATCTTCTCTTCTACTTAATGCCTTTTCTTCATTGTAGGCTGACCAGCTCTTGATTCCACAGTAAACTGTGGGATTTCCTGAAGTTCAGCCTCACACAAACTGTACTGTTCACAAATCAGGCTCAAGCGATTTCCTGGAGTTTTTACAGGATTAACAGAATGGGTTAAATCTCCCTGAAAGTAAAGCAAGGTGTTCATTTGCGGTTTTATTTGCCCAACTTGGCGTTTATGGGTGTACAGTACGAGTTCTCCCCCCTTCATCTCTGATGGCACATAAACATAGAGGACGCTGACAAGCGCAGGTGGGGAGATGGTTTTGACGTAGGAACGCAGGGAGCGATCAATGTGCGGATCTACACGGGAGCCTTCCTTCAGTAGTAGAGGATTGAGGTAAAAAGCATTACAAGTCGGCTGAAGAGCTAGCTCCAGATAAGGTTTGAAGAAGGGAAACTGCTGCTCTACAAATGTCAATCCTGATCGTTGAAACACCACAGAAAATCCCTTGGTATCAACAAAGTCTCGGTTGAGATTGTTGATAGCAAAGTAAGGGCAAGCCTGGATTTCTCCACACAAATCCCTCAGGTAGTTGCCAGCAAAGGCCAATGGTTGTTGATGATAGTATTTCAATTTCATAACAATAGTAATCCGCGTTATAATTTGAGACTTAAACGTAGAATAGCTAATATAAACTATGACAATGCATCCCTTACTCCAACGTGCATTTACCAACCGTTGCGCCCTCAAAGTCATCACGGGCTTAAATAACTTCGACGCTGATCGCGTAGCAGTAACCGTCAAAGCAGCCGATTTAGGCGGTGCGACTTTTGTTGATATTGCCGCAGATCCAGCTTTAGTTCAGTTGACAAAAAAATTGACAAATCTACCAATTTGTGTATCAGCAGTCGAGCCAGAGAAGTTTGTGGCATCTGTGGCGGCTGGGGCAGATTTGATTGAAATTGGTAACTTCGATTCTTTCTATGCTCAAGGACGTAGATTTGATGCCGAAGAAGTTTTAGCGTTAACTCACCAAACTCGCGCTCTCCTCCCTAACATTACCCTCTCTGTGACTGTTCCCCACATTCTCCCGCTAGATCAACAGGTGCATCTGGCAGAGGAACTGGTAAAAGCTGGTGCGCAAATCATCCAGACAGAAGGCGGTACAAGTAGCAATCCGACTCATCCTGGAACCTTGGGACTCATAGAAAAAGCTGCTCCCACGTTGGCAGCAGCTTACGAAATTTCCCGTGTGGTGTCAGTACCGGTGCTATGTGCTTCAGGTATTTCTAGCGTGACAGCACCCCTTGCTATTGCCGCTGGTGCTACTGGTGTTGGGGTAGGTTCCGCCATCAACCAACTTAATAGCGAAGTGGCAATGATTGCTGCTGTGCGTGGTTTAGTGGAAGCATTGAACCAGGAGTCAGGAGTCAGGAGTCAGGAGTCAGGAGTTAGGAGTTAGGAGTTAGGAGTCAGGAGTTAGGAGTTAGGAGTTAGGAGTTAGGAGTTAGGAGTTAGGAGTTAGGAGTTAGGAGTTAGGAGTCAGGAGTTAGGAGTTAGGAGTCAGGAGTTAGGAGTTAGGAGTTAGGAGTTAGGAGTCAGGAGTTAGG
>CAIVAU010000152.1 GCA_903903925.1 uncultured cyanobacterium | reverse complement strand
CCTAACTCCTGACTCCTGACTCCTGACTCCTAACTCCTGACTCCTAACTCCTAACTCCTGACTCCTGACTCCTGACTCCTGACTCCTGACTCCTAACTCCTGACTCCTGACTCCTGACTCCTCACGCCCAACTTCAAAAGCTGTGACTCAATTTCAGAAGAGTTCAAATTACGACCGATGAACACTAAGCGAGTTTGCCTAGCTTCTTCGGGTTGCCAAGGGCGATCGTAATATTGATCAAATCGGGTTCCTACGCCTTGGATGACTAAGCGCATGGATTTGCTAGGAACTGAGACAAAACCTTTAATTCGGTAAATTTCTTGCTGTTGTACGAGTTCTTGCAACTCGGACAGCAGCTGCTGGAGGTCGAAGGTACGGTCTAAAATTAGGTGAGTTGAGGTAATCTCGTCGTCGTGGTCGTGTTCTTCTTCTGTGTCGTGGTGACTGGGACGAGTTTCTAAGTTGTCTTCAACTGCGGCTTGTAATCCTAATAGTATAGATGGGTCGATAGTCCCTCGATCGCTCTCTACAATCTTTACAACCCTAGGTAACTCTTGTTTGATCAACTCTTCAACTTGAGCTTTTGTGTCCTCATCCACCAAGTCAGTTTTATTCAACACCACCAAATCTGCACAAGCAAGCTGGTCTTCAAACAGTTCTTGCAAAGGTGTTTCATGTTCTAGACTATCATCTGCTTTGGCTTGTGCTGCCACAGCCTTTGGATCGCTGGCGAATGTTCCACTTGCTACTGCTGCGCAATCTACCACTGTAATAACAGCATCTACTGTAGCACCAGCGCGAATTTCTGGCCACCGAAAAGCCTTGACCAGCGGTTTTGGTAACGCTAAACCAGAAGTTTCAATCAAAATGTAATCGATACTCTCTCGCCGCTTGAGTAACTGTTGCATGGTAGGCAAGAACTCTTCCTGTACAGTACAACACAAACAGCCATTAGTTAATTCAAAAATATTATTACCACTATCATCACCATCCTCTGGGCAAATCTGGCAGGATTTCAACAATTCACCGTCTATCCCAAGTTCGCCAAATTCGTTGACGACAACAGCGATCCGGCGTCCCTGATTATTTTGAAGCAGGTGGCGAATAATTGAGGTTTTGCCACTCCCCAAGAAGCCTGTAATCACTGTAACAGGAATTTTTGCAGCCATAATACAAAGAAAATAAATGAGATTTTACCATAAAAGGATTGTAGAAATTTCATAATTCATAATTCAGTAGGGGCAACTTCCCCGCGATTACCCTATTCCACTGAAGGTAATCCCAGAGGCGCTGCCCCTACAATTTTTTAAGGGTGGGTTCCTTCTGCCTGCTGCCTCCTCAATCAGCGGTTGCCAATTCCGTGCTACCACTTGTACGACGCCGTGTTATGCTGTTGTACAGCATTATGCCGATCGCTTTAATCAAATTGCCTTCTAACTCTTGGAACATTTTCATGTTCATGCCAAAGGCAGAGTTCGCTTCATCGACAATGCGATCGCACATCGCATCATCAATTGGCAATTCATCCAAAGTCTGACGATAGTTGGCTTTAAATGCTTTTTCATCTGGAATGTCCGCAAATTCATAGAAGGCGACACCGGACCCATCAGAAAGATTCATTGCTGTTTGGGCAATACCTTTGAGAATTTGACCACCAGATAAGTCCCCAAGGTAACGGGTGTAGGAGTGCGCAACTAACAGTTCCGGTTCTTTTTCGGATATTTCCCGGATGCGCTGTACGTATTCTTCACCTGCCTTTGATAGTTTGATTTGCTCCCGCCAGTTAGCACCATAGTAATAGCTGAGATCTTGCTCTAAAGTGTGCTGGCGGTTGAGATGAGGAAAGTTAATTTTGGACACAATTGGGTGGTTGCTGTGCTTCTCCATCTCCTCTTCCATTGCTGAGTAGATGAAGTAGAAGTTAGCAACTAGCTTCCGATAGGAATTTTTCTCTACTACTCCTTTTAAAAAACATTTGACAAATCCAACATTTTCTGCCATTGTGTGGGATTTTTTCGTTCCAACACGCAATTTGGTTGCTAAATTGCTGCTCATACTAAATTTCTCAACTTTAAAAGGTCAACGTGCGCTCGGCTTAATTTGCTTACGGCGATTAAAGCCACTAAAAGGCTAGATTAGAGCAGTTTGATGAGAATTTCTATTAAAAATTCTTAAGTTGTGATTATTTGTATTTTTTCTCAATAAAAAAATCGAGATCAGAAAATAGGAAACATTGTTACATTTTATTCTGGCACAGCGAGATTGTAAAGTAGCAGATGTATACATTTGTACCACTATGGGTAAAAGCGAACAGACATAATCGAGCGCGGTTTCTGAGACATCGCTTTTTTACCGAATTTTTACAGAGATTTGCCAAAAATATTAAGTATTTTTACTTCAAACCCCAAAAAGAAGCATTAAAGTAGGAATAAAAACCAGTAAATTGTCCGGATGAAAAAACATCACCACGGAATTGTTAAATAAAGTTTAAAGTGTTATTCTCCATGTTGGCTGTGTGGAGTATTTTAACTTATGGTTTCATCTATAATCCAGACACCTTGTATTCTTAGAGATTCGGCATCCAAAGCTGATGGTAATTTGGCGTTGAACTTAATAGCACTACCAGCAACTCCCCTATTTGGTACAGATGGGATTCGTGGAAAAGTGGGTGAATTACTGGTAGCACCCCTAGCATTGCAAATTGGTTTTTGGGCAGGTGTTGTTTTGCGTACACATGCTCTTAACCCAGGACCAATTATTCTCGGACAAGATTCTAGAAATTCCAGCGATATGCTGGCAATGGCTTTAAGTGCAGGTTTAACAGCAGCAGGTCTAGAGGTTTGGTATTTGGGTTTATGCCCAACTCCCTGCGTCGCCTATCTCACTAGTGTCAGTGATGCCATAGGAGGAATCATGATCTCTGCCAGCCATAACCCTCCAGAGGACAACGGGATTAAAATTTTTGCTGCCAATGGTGCTAAGTTATCCCAAGCATTGCAAGCAGAAATTGAGGCTTTATTGCGGGGTAATGCATCATCTGCGGCTAATATAAGTCATTACGGACGGCATTACTCACGCAAAGAGTTAGTGCAAGATTATGTAGTTGCCTTGAAAAAGCCGTTGGATGATACCATAAATCTTCAAGGAATGAAGATTGTTTTAGATTTAGCGTGGGGAGCAGCCGTCGAGTTGGCCCCATTAGTATTTAGGGACATGGGAGCAGAGGTCATCTGCTTGCATCATCAACCAGATGGCGATCGCATCAATGTTAACTGCGGTTCGACTCATCTAGAAATTCTCCAAGCAGCGGTGAAGGAACATAATGCCGACATAGGCTTTGCCTTTGATGGCGACGCCGACCGAGTTCTGGCTGTGGATAATAGCGGACGCCAAGTCAACGGTGATTATATTCTCTACCTCTGGGGACGCAGTTTGCAGCAAAGGCAAGAACTGCCAGATAACCTCATAGTTTCCACTGTCATGGCAAACTTAGGCTTTGAAAGGGCGTGGAAACAACAGGGTGGCAAATTGATTCGTACAGCAGTAGGCGACCAGCACGTCCAAGCAGAAATGCAGCGGACTGGAGGAATGCTTGGTGGCGAACAATCTGGTCATATCCTCTGCCGTCATTATGGCATTACCGGCGATGGTTTGTTAACAGCCCTACATTTAGCAGCTTTGGTGCAACAGATGGGTGTTTCCCTCGCCTCCATGATCGATCAAAGCTTTCAGACTTATCCCCAGCTGTTACGGAACGTGCGGGTAGAAGACAGAACGAAGCGCTTGGAATGGAAAGATTGCCAAATCTTGCAACAGGCGATCGCTCAAGCTGAAGCTGCAATGGGTGATGCTGGTAGAATTTTAGTCCGCGCCTCCGGTACCGAACCAGTCATCCGGGTGATGGTAGAAGCCGAAGCAGCGGAACTTGCCGACTACTGGACAAATGAACTTGTGTCACAAGTCCAGAAATATGCAGGGGAATAGGGCATTGGGCATTGGGCATAAATTGAAAATTTCTCTACATTTGACTGTTCTTCACCCATACCCCATGCCCCACACCCCACACCCTCTTAAAGCATCATCATGCTGACCTCAAAGTCAAAATCCCAAAAATCTAAAAAAACAAACAAGCACTCAGAACAGGAAACTCCAACCCTTAGCCTCAAAGAACGTGCAGTACAAAAGCGCAAAGCTGCCCAAGCACGTAAAGAATTTACAAACTTGGTGACTAACACCATTTCTGTTGCTCTCTTCTTGGGCATTCCTGCGGCTTTTGTTGGAGGAATTAAAGCAGCCCTTCCAACTATATTGGGAGTTCTTTGCTTGTCTCTTTCTTACAAATACCCCCGCCAAGCTTTTTTTGCCTTCATGGTTTACGTGCCTTGTGGAGGTACTATCACCTACTACCTTGGCAGTAGCCCCATACTCCAATTGGCAAAAGATAGCTTTTATATTCCAGCACTCATTGGAATTTGGCAGACTTGCCGCAAGCAGAATCTACCCCTAATTATTCCCCAAGGAATTAAAATCCCACTGTTTATTTTATTGGGATCATGTGCGATCACACTACTATTTATTAATGGTGGGCAGCAGTTCACCCCCCATACTGATCTCTTGCAAGAACCAACCCACGAAAAACCCTTAATCATGGGAATTCTGGGTTTAAAAGTATTCTTAGGTTACGTCCCCCTCATCAGTTGTGCCTACTATCTAATCCGCAATAAGCGGGATTTTCTCTTATTATCGCGGTTACAGATTGCCATGATCATTCTCTGCTGTGTGCTGGGATTAGTTCAATACTTGTTACTACTGAAAGGGACATGTCAAGGCACGCGCAATTTAGAAGGGGCAGCCTTATTTAAAGCATCAATTGCAGCCCGTTGTTTTGTGGGTGGATCACTAGTCTATAGTCCTGAGGAAGGGATGATTCGTCTGCCAGGAACTTTTGTTGCGCCCTGGCAATGGGCATGGTTCTTGATTTCTAGCACCTTTTTTTGTTTTGCCTCTGGCTTTAGTGACCCCTCAATCCTTTGGCGGATTATTAGTTTGGGTTCTACCTCATTGGTATTTGTCAATGCAGTTGTCTGCGGGCAGAGAATAGCCTTAGCCTTAGTACCCACCTGCTTCATCATATTGCTATTACTCACTGGTCAAATTACCAACTTAAAACGGTTTCTCCCGATAGGAATCGGACTGGCTTTGATTCTGGGTTTTGCAGTGGTAAGCAACCCCGATGTGATTGCAGAGAGGACAGCTAGTTTTATTGATCGCTGGAACGCTTCCCCACCCTATGCATTTATCACCCAGCAATTTGAGGAGGTGTGGAAAAATGTAGATGGACCATTCGGAAGTGGTTTAGGTCGCGCCACCAATTCTGCCCGTGCGCTTGGTGAGACCAAGTTGATCGAAACCTACTACCCTAAAGTACTCCATGAAGTGGGAATATTTGGGCTTTTGGGGTTTGTAGCCTTGGTCACCACCCTAACCATTATTTGCTTCCGAACCTATCGTTCAGTAAAAAACCGTAATTTCCGCAGTTACGGAGCAGCTATATGGGTGTTTATATTGTTTATTAGCTACAACACCTACTATTATCCCCTGGACGTAGATCCAGTTGCCGTCTATTACTGGTTTTTCGCAGGAGTTCTGCTGAAATTGCCAGTCATAGATAAACAAGAGGAGGAACTTAACAGGGTGGAGACAAAACCAAAAAGAAAGTCAGGAGTCAGGAGTCAGGAGTCAGGAGTCAGGAGTTAATTTTGAATTTTGAATTTATAATTTTGAATTGGAGCGAAGCGAGTGACTTCTTTTCCTTTAATCTCTGTCATTATCCCGACCTACGGTCGTGAGGACGTACTGCAAAATAGCCTGATAGATGTCCTCAAACAAGACTACCCAAATTTTGAGGTTTTGGTGGCAGACCAAACCCCAAAACATCAGCCAGAAATTGAAGCCTACCTAGAGGAATTAGCATCAGCAGGTAAAATTAAATGGTTCCGCCTCAAGTGGGCGAGTTTGCCTGGGGCACGAAATTATGCTGTCCGGCGATCAACAGGGGAAATAATTTTGTTTATTGATGATGATGTTCAGCTACATCCTGGATTTTTAGGATCTCATGCGAAAAATTATCTCGAAAAACCAGATGTGGGGGCTGTTGCTGGACGAGTATTTGACAGAATGAAACTGGGTGACTCTGGGGGGAAATTACAGATTGAATATCTTCCTCCCCAAGCCATGGACCCAGGAATTGCTTGGTACTATATTGATTTAGTGCATACAGTTAAGCCCCAGCAAGTCCTCTCAACGAGAGGTTGCAATATGTCGTTTCGCCGCGAGATTTTTACTCAGTACGGACTGAGATTTGATGAAAGATTTCGTGGTAGTGCAGTGCGAGAAGAATCTGATTTTTGTTTGAGATTGCGGCAGACAGGATATAAGATTTGGTATGATCCAGAGGCTTATTTGGTGCATTTAGGCGAAGAGACGGGAGGTTGCCACGATATTAGTATGCGATCGCTCAAGTACCAACTCACCTTCTACCATAATCATTTTTTAATGGGGCTGAAAAACCTCACTGCTACCCAAGCTTTACGTCTTTACGTCCGTTTATTTGACTGTCACGTCCTTGGACGCCCTCCTTGTCACAAAAGCGGTTCCCCCATCAAAATTCTCACTCGTGGTTTTTTCTATACTTTAGGCTTTTTTAAAGCGTTGATTACAGTCATCCAATCGCTCTGGAATGATGGTCAAATTTACACTCGTTTAGATGAAATTGGTTAGTTGTTAGTGGAATGAAAATCTTAGTGGCTAGCCACACCTATATTGTAGACCTTAACTGTGAAAAACTACGCGCCCTTTCACAATTAGAACCAGGAATTGAAGTCACAGTTGTAGTTCCAAAATGCTGGAAACCTGGTGGCGTTCAAAATAAAATTATCACAACTCAATACCGAGACGAAGGCAAATTTCGCATAGTTCCTGTGTCCAATTTCAGTCAAAATCATCAGGGAATGCTGACATTTGGTGCTGATTTGATATCTTTGCTACACCAGTTTCGTCCTCAAATTATCCAGGTAGAACAAGGGTCTAGAGGACTGGCTTATGCTGAAATGATAGCTTTAAATCAATTTTTAGGGCTAAAGGCTAAAAATATATTTTTTACTTGGTGGAATCTTCCTTACAAACTAAAATTTCCAGTTTCCCTAATAGAGAAATACAACCTCACCCACAGCCACGGTATTATTTCAGGCAATCAAGATGGTGTAGAAATTTTAAGACAGCGCGGATATAAAGGTCCGATTAAAGTGATGCCTCAACTAGGGGTGGATGAAACCCTATTCACTCCTAAATCTCAGCCAGAACTAGCAGATAAGCTAGGTATTAAAACCAGCGAGTTTGTGGTGGGTTTTGTTGGACGCTTCGTTCAGGAAAAGGGATTATTGACCCTTTTAAATGCCTTAGTAAATTTAAAAGATAAATCTTGGAAATTGTTGCTGCTTGGACGTGGACCTTTGCAGTCAGAGTTAATGAGCAAAGCAGAAGAAAGCAAAATTAAAGATAAGATAATTTTGGTAGAAAGCGTTCCTCACGACCAGGTTTGTGATTATATCAATTTAATGAATACTTTAGTGCTGCCTTCGGAAACAACTCACGAATTTAAAACCTTAACTGCGGCTGGTTGGAAAGAACAATTTGGTCATGTGCTGATTGAAGCAATGGCTTGTAAAGTCCCTGTCATTGGTTCCAACTCCGGCGAAATTCCCCATGTCATCGGCGAGACAGGGTTAGTCTTTTCAGAAGGCGATGCGCAAGCACTTGCTGATTGTCTAGTTCAATTCATGGAAAAACCAGAATTGGCCAAAAGCTTAGGTGAAATGGGTTATCAAAAAGCAATGGCTAAATATACGAATAAAGCTTTAGCACAACAGCAATTAGAGTTTTATAAAGAATTGTAGTTGGGGGACTCTACCGACCTGCGGCAAATATCTGTTCGGCAGTCAAATTTAGGTCGGGAAATGTTGGGGAGATCAGGCGTTCTTTTCCCCTAAACTGCTGTCCTTGATAAGTTCCATTGACTAACTGATAAATTGTGACCACAGGTTGTTTAAATAAGCCAATGTAGCGTTTGCCTCCCAACCCTAGATAATCTGCGATCCAATACTCTGGAATACCTAAAGTTTCGTAGTCTTCCACTTTCCGAGCATAGTCATTTTGCCAATTTGTACTGACCACCTCCACTACCAATTTAACAGATTTACCTAGTGTAATGACTGGCTCTGTTTTCCACAATGGCTCATTCGCCAAAGCCGTCTGATCCAGAATCACAACATCAGGTCTAAAAGCTGTATTTTGACCTAATGGTTTAATTAGGCATTTCATGGGAATAAACCAAGGCAAATTCAGCAGTTCAATAGCTACGTTAAGTTTACGATTAATTAACCCTGCTACTTGCTCATGAAGTCCAGTTGGTTCCAAATCAATGAGTTCTCCGTCGATTAATTCATAGCGTACATCATCTAAATAGTCAGCAATAAATGCCTCAAAGTTCAAGCTACCTGTATTAATAGTGGCTGAGACCATAGAGATTTTTCCTTTCAGGTTCATAACTGGAGCAGGTATTGCTGCTCTTAATTATAAGAATACCCATTGAAAACCCTTGAGGCTAAAGCTTGGAGCGTGGCGAGAAGACTCATCGGCTCTAACCCACCGCATATTCTGTAAACACTTCATGAAAGACATCTTTAGCAGACATACGTACACATACAATCTTTCCTACTTCCATGATAGCTCAAAGCATCTTATGAGACGTACAATGACACTTCCAAGTCCCATGCAGTATCTTTTGATATAGGGTATGGTCTTCTAACTTCTAACTCCTAACTCCTAAAATGCGCATCCTGCAAATAGTCCCCTCAATTTCCCTGATTTACGGTGGTCCTAGTCAGATGGTACTAGGACTCGCTCCTGCATTGGCACGCCAAGGAGTGGAAGTTACAGTTCTCACAACCGATAGTAATGGCGATATAGATCAAAAACCCTTAGATGTTCCCTTAAATCGACCAGTGGAACAAGATGGCTATCAAATAATTTACTTCCGTTGTGCCCCTTTTCGTCGCTATAAGTTCTCTGTGGACTTACTAAAGTGGCTCAATCGTCATGCCCAGGAGTTTGACTTAGCCCATATTCATGCTCTATTCTCTCCTGTAAGTAGTGCCGCTGCGGCAGTGTGTCGTCAGCAAAAGCTGCCTTATATTTTGCGTCCCTTGGGGACTCTTGATCCAGCGGATTTGCGCAAAAAAAGGCAACTTAAACAGCTTTATGCTGCAATTTTGGAACGTCCAAATTTGGCAGGTGCTGCTGCAGTTCACTTTACCAGTGTTCAGGAAGCGAAAATATCAGAACGATTTGGTGTATCGACACGAGATTTGGTCATTCCCTTGGGCGTCATCCCCCCTCAGTCCTTCCTTAAAAAGGAGGGAAGTATGAAGCGTAGTCAGTTGGGGATACCAGAGGATGTGCCATTGGTGCTGTTTATGTCGCGGATTGACCCGAAAAAGGGGTTGAATTTGCTGATTCCAGCTTTAGAAAAGCTTTTGGAGCTTGGATTAAATTTTCACTTTGTTTTGGCTGGGACGAATCCTCAAGATCCAAATTATGAAGAAAAGATACAATCTCAGGTTCAGGCTTCACCGCTGCGATCGCATACCACTATCACTGGCTTTGTCACTGGTGAACTCAAGGCTGCGCTGTTGCAGGCGGCTGACCTATTCGTCTTGCCGTCGTACTATGAAAATTTTGGTATTGCCGTAGCTGAAGCAATGGTATTAGGCATCCCAGTTATTATATCTGACCAAGTACATATTTGTCAAGAGATACGTGATAGTGAGTCAGGATGGGTCAGTCAATTGGACGTAGCTGAAATCACCGAGTTACTGCGGATCGCTTTGCAAAATCCTCTAGAACGCCAAAGACGGGGATTACATGCTCAGGAATATGCATTGAAACATTACAGTTGGGATGCGATCGCCGCTCAAACCATCCAAGCTTACGATCAAATCTTGTCCTGAGTCCATACCCTCGTATGATGAAAATGTGACAAACAATTGTAAAGTCGCGAGATTTCACGGCATAAAATGGGCAGTATTTGGGAAATCGATTTTTACTCCCGTCCTTTACTGGACGATGATCAGAAAAAAGTTTGGGAACTCTTGGTGTGCGAAAGTCCCTTAGATACGCGCACTAAAGTTGATTCTTTATTTCACTATGCGCAGTATTGCCCCAGTACCCAGGTAAATTCGGTGTGGTTGCGTACAGCATTGGAAGAAGCACTTAGTAAAGCCAAAGAATCACCCCAAAAAATCCGCTTTTTTCGCCGCCAAATGAACAATATGATCACTAAAGCCTGCAAGGATTTGGGTATTCCTGCCCAACCTAGCCGTCGGACTTTAGCATTAAATCAATGGCTACAACAGCGCATGGAGGACGTGTATCCAAAGGAATCAGGGTATCAAGCACTGACTCATCCCTCAGTACGCTTGGAGGCTCCCCTACCACAACGTTTACCAGATGCATTGGAAGGACAGCAATGGGCATTTGTGAGCTTGCAAGCAACAGAATTTGCCGAAATGCACGAGTGGGAAATTGGCTTTGGCGAAGCTTTTCCCCTAGAAATGGCGCAAGTTTCTCCTGAAGCCCGCATTCCTGGTGTATTGATTTTCTCTCCTAGAGCATTGCCAGTAGCAGGCTGGATGTCTGGTTTAGAGTTGGCTTGGTTGAGGTTCGATCACACTCAAGGCACAAGATTGATTTTAGAAACTGGTGCTACTGAAAGCTGGATTGTGGCAAATATCAAAAGCCCTCAGCTTCTGGCAGAAGCCAAAGGCTTTGAAGAAGCGAAGCAAAAAGCCAATGGAGTGCATTTTATCTCAGTACAGTCCGATCCTCAAGCAGAATCTTTTGCAGGGTTTTGGCTCTTGCAAGAGGTCAATCTGCCGTAAATTGGGGAGTGGTTAGTGGTTAGTCGTTAGTGGTTTTTTGACAACTAACGACTAACCACTAATAACTCACAACTCACAACTCACAATTCGACAGCCAGCAACAATCATGGTGTCTGAAAATTTACAAAAAGAACAACTAGCAGAACAACTGCTTGAACTAGCGATCAAATCCGGAGCAGAAGCAGCAGAGGTTTATGAGTCGCGATCGCTGTCTCGACCAGTGTTTTTTGAAGCTAACCGACTCAAGCAAATAGAAACTAGTCAAGCGGAAGGAACCGCACTGCGGCTTTGGCGCAACGGATGTCCTGGTCTCATGGTTGCTTACGGGCCTGTGGAACCGCAAGCAATGGTGGAACGTGCGTTAGACCTGAGTCAACTGAATCAACCCGAAGTTGTAGAATTAAACAGTGACTCTAAGCCTTCCTACCCAGATTTAGGGAAAGATGTGCCTGTAGAGAAGTTGGTGGACTGGGGAAAAGAAGCGATCGCACTCATCCGCGAAGTCTACCCAGAAGTTGTCTGTAACGCTGATTGGGAATGTGATGTTGAAACAACCAGACTCGTTAACAGCAAAGGTTTAGATTGCTACTACACTGATACTACACTGAGCTGCTATATTTCGGCAGAATGGGTCAGAGGTGACGATTTTCTGAGCGTTTCCGATGGTCAAATTGAACGTGATTATCTCCAACCGCAGAAAGTCGCACAACAAATTTTACAACGGTTGGATTGGACAAAAGAAAATGTCCCGCCTCCGGTAGGACGCGTTCCTGTCCTGTTCACGTCTAAAGCTGCTGATATGCTTTGGGGTACTGTTCAAGCAGCTTTGAATGGAAAAAGAGTGCTAGAGGGAGCTTCTCCTTGGGCAGAACGCCTGAATCAACCAGTCGTTTCACCCATCCTCACCCTCTACCAAGATCCCCAAGCAGGTCCTTACAGTTGCCCGTTTGATGATGAAGGTACACCAACCGAGCTTTTAGTCTTGATCCAAAATGGGATTTTACAGCATTTTTACTGCGATCGCACCACTGGACGCGAGTTAGGGATCACCTCCTCTGGCAATGGTTTTCGCCCTGGTTTAGGTAGTTACCCCACTCCTGGTTTATTTAATTTTCTCATCCAGCCTGGATCTGGAACACTACAAAACTTAATTGAACAACTGGATGATGGCTTGGTTGTGGATCAAATGCTGGGCGGTGGAAATGGCATTTCTGGCGATTTTTCCATCAATATTGATTTGGGTTATCGCGTGCAAAATGGTCAGATCGTTGGGCGCATTAAGGATACGATGGTTGCCGGAAATGTCTATGCAGTTCTGAAACAATTAGTTAAACTGGGTGGCGATGCCGATTGGAATGGGAGTTGCTACACTCCATCTTTGATAGTCGAGGGGCTATCTACTACAGGTAGAAATAGTTGAAATTTCAAAATTTATGATGTCGCTTCCTTTTCTGACTCAGCAATTTCGTGCTTTGTGGCAGCCTAGAAGAGGTTTAGCGATCGCAGAAGCTTCTGTTATCGGTGTTGTCGCTGCTTTAGGAGCTGTTTTTCTTAAATTTGCCACAGAATGGTTAGAGACATGGCGAGTTCACACTTCCCAAGTCTTCCCAGCATGGTTTGTTCTACCAGCAGTTGGTTTGAGCTTTGGGTTTCTGGCAGGCTTACTCGTAGAGAGGTTAGCCCCAGAAGCCTCTGGTAGTGGTATTCCCCACGTGAAAGCCTCTCTTGCCAATGTGCCAAACAGATTATCCTGGCGCGTCGCATCTGTGAAATTAGTCAGTGCCATCATTGCGATCGGTTCAGGGATAACCCTAGGAAGGCAAGGGCCTACCGTCCAAGTCGGGGCTGGTTTGGCAGCGGGAATGAGTCGCTGGGTTCCAACATCCCCAGATCATCGCCGGCAAATGATCGCTGCTGGTGCTGGTGCTGGTTTGGCAGCGGCTTTCAATGCCCCAATCGCAGGTGTGTTGTTTATTGTGGAGGAATTACTTCACGATTTATCGGGACTGACCCTAGGAACAGCTATCATTGCCTCTTTTATTGGTGGGGTTGTCTCGCGGCTGTTGGGGGGTAGCAATCTACACCTTCACCGACTACCGACTCACGACGCCAGTAGCTTCTCAATTCCAGAAATTCCCTTTTACCTGCTTTTGGGTATTTTCGCGGGATTGTTGGCTGCATTATTTAATGGTGGGCTGCTTAATAGTATAAAGTTTTACCGTAAACTACACATAAGCTTACCCATGCAGGCGGCATTGGCTGGGTTCGTCTCTGGTGTTGTGGTTGCCGCCCTTCCCGTTACTTTCCACAATCATACTAAGTGGCGGGAGTTGGTGATTAATGGTGAGGTTAGTCCTTTGTGGGTGGCGATCGCTTTCGTGGCTGAGTTTATCCTCACCTTGGTGGCATTTGGTTCAGGCGCACCTGGGGGAATATTTGCTCCTAGTCTCGTCTTGGGTTCTACTCTTGGCTACTTAGTTGGTGAGTGCCAGTTTTACATCTTGGGAGCTGGGTTGCCCACAACCTATGCTTTAGTTGGAATGGGAGCATTTTTCAGCGCCGTTTCCAAGGTGCCAATCACGGCAATTGTGATTGTATTTGAGATTACCACAGATTTCAATTTGGTGCTACCCTTGATGATTGGTTCTGTGACATCGTACCTGATTGCCGACAAGATACTGCCAGGGTCGCTGTATGACAAAATTTTACATTTAAATGGCATCAATATCGACAAACAAGACTCTTCTGAGGGGATATTAACAAAGTTAACAGCACTAGACGTGATGCAGCAACAGGTGGAAACTCTGGAGGCAGAGATGACTCTGGATGAAGCTGTGCAGGCGTTCGCCCATTCCCACCATCGGGGTTTTCCCGTAGTTGAGGATAATAAAGTGGTAGGAGTTGTGACTCAGGGTGATTTGCGGAAAATCCGCGATCGCAACTTATTAGGGCAGACTCCCTTAAGGGAAATTATGACTTGCAGTCCGCTGACGGTGACTCCCATCGATAGCCTCAGCAATGTCCTCTATTTACTAGATCGGTATCAAATCGGTCGTTTGCCAGTCGTCGAAGGGCGGAGATTGATCGGGATCATTACCCGTGCTGATATTATTCGGGCAGAAGCAAACCATCTCAATTGTAAAAACAAGCAAAATGGGCCGCGACTAGAACCTTCCTATGTCGTTTATCAAACGCGATCGCCCGAACTAGGCAGAGGTAGATTGTTAGTACCAATAGCTAATCCCGAAACAGCAGGGATACTCTTAGAAATGGCAGCGGCAATTGCTCGCGATCGCCATTATGAATTAGAGTGTGTGCAAGTGATGTCCGTCTCCCGCAATGCAACACCTGCGGAAACTCACGTCAGGACAACAAAAAGTCGGCGCTTGCTACGACAGGCAGAATTTTTAGGGAAAAAGTGGAAAATTCCTGTGCATACGCAAATCCGAGTTGCTCATGATGTAGCGCAGGCAATTCTGGAGACAATGAAAGAACGACACATCGACTTAATTTTAATGGGGTGGAAGGGTAATACCTCCACCCCTGGTCGTATTTTTGGCGATGTTGTGGACACTCTCATTCACAAAGCCACCTGTAATGTTGTTTTGGTGAAGCTGGGTACTGCACCCCCGCTAAAATTCAACCGCTGGCTAGTCCCAATGGCTGGCGGGCCCAATGCATGGATAGCAATTAAACTCCTCCCTGGTTTGGTAACTTTGGGTCACGATCCACAAATTCGTCTCACTCAAGTCTTTAAGCCGTCTGAGTTTGAACCAAACATGACAGTTCTAGAACAAGCCATCCGCCAGTTGATTCATCAGGGTAAATTGAACAGCACTGTGGTCGCCGCCCCAGTTAAAGCTGATTCAGTTTCTGACGGAGTGATTAATCTAGTCAACAACGAACATTATGATGTTGTCGTTCTCGGCGCTTCTCGTGAGGGAATGCTACAACATGCGATTTTAGGCAATATTCCAGAGGCGATCGCATCTGGTGTAGAAAGTACTGTGATTTTAGTTAGAGGGGCAATTAATAATTGAGATGGGCATTGGGCATTGTGCATAGGAAGACCAAAAGTGCAACAATCCAATTTGGACACAGCCTCAATAAGATTATTCCCAAGATAATTTGACGGGGTTTACCTGCTGCGAAAAACAAAGCACAGATCACGAATTCTACTAAATTACGACTTTTATGCCAGAAGTAAATCAGATACACAGCGAGTGATTTATACTCTGCAAGAGTTATAGATTTGTGTGTTACGATAGGCGAGGTTATCAAACCCAAATAAACGCGCTACTGCGGGCTTATATGGAAGCTCACCAATAGTTAGATGTTCTTTAATCTTGTCTCCAAAGCTTATTTATGGATGCAGTTAGGCTTAAGAACTTGAGAAACTTGGAAGATACTGACTTTATTAAAATAAAGCCTATTACTTTCTTGTTGGGAAGTAACAGTTCAGGAAAAAGTACTTTTCTGAGATCTTTTCCGTTACTTAGGCAAAGTGTAGCGGCTAGAACTACAGGTCCAATTTTGTGGTATGGAAATCTGGTTGATTTCGGTACTTTTAGTGAAGTCTTAAATAATAAAAGCTCTGTTAAAGAAATTTCCTTTTTTTATAAATTTAGGATACCAAAGTCTTCAAATGAGGATGCTCGCTTTCATTGGTATCGTTTATATCAGACTTTACGAATTCTAGAAGAGCTAGATACAGTCCTTGAACTGAAGATGACAACTAAAGAAGGGGATCAAGACATAACAATTTGCAAAGAAATTTCGCTTTTTGTTTTAGAGCATCACATAGTTATTGAAATTAATGGGAGTGGAGAAGTTACTAAATTTATGGTTAATGGAAGTGACTTCTTGAGTCAGGGATTACAACTAAGGACTGAGCAGTCAGGAGGCTTTATACCCCAAGTCTTCAAAGTAAAGAATGAGCCTGATGACATAGAAATTCCATATTATTCATACACGAAGAGTAAAACTTCACTTTTCCTAGAAACTTTGGTTAAAAAAGTTAAAGAATCGGTGCATCATAAAACAAGTGAAGAAAAAATAGCATTCTTAGTGAGGAACTTTGGAATTGGCTCATCAAAAGCAATGTTAACCAATATGAAAGACATAGATATAGGGGGAATAACTTGGAAAAAGAAAGTTGAAAAATGGGATGAGCATGATTTAGATTATAAATATCTGAGAGATTTAATAATTGCAAATTCATTGCTTGCTATATTTGCTTCTTGTGATGACTATATATCTACATTCGCACGTAATATAAGCTATATAGGTCCTGTAAGAGCAACAGCAGAAAGGTACTATCGTTCTCAAGATTTAGCTGTTGGTGATGTTGACTTTCAGGGAAAAAACCTTGCTATGTTTGTGAGAAACTTAACTAATGATGACCAAATAGATTTCGCTAATTGGACTAAAAAAAACTTTGGTTTTTCAGTTGATGTTCGACCATCTGGTGAGCATGTTTCGCTGAAAATTATAGAAGGTGATTTACAGAGCGGAATAAATTTAGCTGACACTGGGTTTGGTTTTTCGCAGGTGCTACCTATATTGACACAATTATGGTGGTTAGGTAAGAAATCAGCTAAATCAAGCTATCGTTCATATAATACAGTAGTCTTTGCGATAGAGCAACCAGAACTGCATCTTCATCCAAAGTTGCAAGCTTCTTTAGCAGATTCTTTTATTGCAGCAATTAAATCAGCTAGGGAACTAGGAATCGACTTGCGTTTAATTATTGAAACACATAGTGAAACAATTATTAACAGATTTGGGCATCAAATTGCAAATAAAAGTTTTGATAACGATGACGTCAATGTAGTTATTTTTGATAGGAAAAAGCCAGGTGATTCAGTCAATATAAGAGGAACTTCGTATGATAAAGATGGTTTTTTAATTAACTGGCCATTAGGTTTTTTTGAGCCTAACATGATTTAGTAATAAAACACAGACATGCTTTTGATTCTTGATTCGTCTTTAATAGATGGATTACGTACTAATCCAAATGTAGTGGATGCACTAGATCTAATTGCTCATTCTCGACGATTAGGTAACCATATCGTATTTGGAAAGAGAGAAGTTATGAAATCATTAGCAACCTGTGAGTTGCTTTCTAATAGCTCTCGTGCAGTATATACTAAGCTTTACAATGACTTACCATTTTATTGAAACCATTGATAACTCTCAAGACTACCGTATTAGAATGTATTTAGATCTCAAAAAGGGTTTAAAGCTACATAAAATTTTAAAAGAAAACCCTCAAGGAGAATTTCGTAGATACTGGCTCTCTTTTGCTCAAAGTTTTAGAGATAAACTCTCTTACGACTGTTCTGCTTGTTTGGATAATGAGGTTTGTTCGCAAGGTTCCTTTGAAGCATGTCAATGTTATATAACATTTGGTTTTGGTGACAATATTATTAGAAAAATCGAACAAGAATACTTAAATAAAGACTTATCTCCACTTAGTTCGGATGTTGTTCAGGCTGAGTGGGAAAGATTAGGCGCTATGGTTACATTTTGGTGTTGTGGTTCATCTCATATGTCTACGATAAGTGCTTCCTCATAGCATAAAACTTAATTCCAGCAGAACTCACTAGACTACGACCTCAACTTGATGCGTCTCAGGGTATCATTACATATGATTGGAATGAGAAAATCTGGATTTTTTGCAATTCAACAGAGCATGATATTGCGGCAGATTTAGTCGATTTGGGCGTACCAAAACAAGATATTGTACTAGGGTTTTATCCTCCTTTCATGCGTGAAATGAGTGACATGCAGTGGGCTAAAAGTAGAAGGATTAAACCCGGATTTCTCACTTCTGAGAAATCCGGGTAAAGATGTCCATCTTTTTAGACTCCTACCTTGTAAGCTTCTTGAACTTTTATAGTGGTCGAAGTAACATCGTTGGTAACAGTTTCCACTTCTCCAAAAGTTTCGTGACCTGTAATCAATCTAGAGCGACGATTACGAGTGATATAATTCCATGCCCACTGAAATACTACGACTAATTTAGTGTCGAACTCGATTAAGAAGTAGATATGAACGACTAACCAAAATATCCAAGCAAGGAAACCTTGGAGTTTGATGAAGCTTAAATCTACAACAGCTAAATTTTTGCCAATCATCGCCAAACTACCTACATCATTGTAATGAAATTTTGGTAGTGTTTGACCTTGAAGGCGTTTTTGAATGAGTTTAGCTACATACTCTCCTTCTTGTTTGGCTACGGGTGCAACACCAGGTAAGGGTTTTCCATCTTGATGAGAGAAGTTGCCTAAATCTCCGATGACAAAGATATTTTTATAACCCTTAATCGTCAAGTCTGGTTCTACAATCACACGTCCGGAGCGATCGCACTCTACACCTGTGCGGTTTGCTAAAACTTGCCCCAGAGGGGAACCTTTCACACCTGCTGCCCATAATATAGTTTTTGAGGCAATTTGTTGAACTTTATCACCTTGCTTGAAAGTAACGATATCATTTTCAATATTCGTCATCCTCGTATTAGTTTGAGTAACCACACCCAACTTTTGCAAAGATGCTATTGCTACTTTTGATAACTGTGGTGCCATATGAGGGAGGATGCGATCGCCCCCTTGCAATAATAAAATCTTTGTTTCTGAGGTGTCGATGTTGCGGAAATCTCCAGCGAGAGTTTTGTATGCCAATTCTGAGATCGCACCTGCTAACTCTACACCAGTGGGACCTGCTCCAACAATCACAAAAGTCAACCAAGCACGGCGTAGTTCGGGATCAGTTTCTTTTTCTGCTGCTTCAAATGCTGAAAATATCCGGCGACGTATTTCTATACCGTCTTCAACAGTTTTCAAGCCTGGGGCCAATCTTCTCCAGTTATCGTGACCATAATAGGAATGGTTCGCACCTGTGGCAACAACCAATGTATCGTAGGGTATAGTTCTATCACCCAGAATAACTTCTTGGGCTTCTGGATCAATATCATTGACTTCTCCCAACAACACTTTTGTATTCTTGCTTTTCCTGAATACAGCTCGTAATGGTGAGGAGATATCAGAAGGTGATAGCGTACCTGTCGCAACTTGATATAAAAGCGGCTGAAATAAATGAAAGTTACGTTTATCGATCAGAGTAACATTGACATTCGCTCTGGCAAGAGTCTTTGCTGTATACAGTCCACCAAAGCCTCCACCAATGATGACAACGTGATGTGCTGCATTATTCTCATGTACAACTACCATAAGAGCTATTTCCTTTCGTTAAGAAGTCGTAATTTTTCTTAACAAATATATAGCAAAAGTAGAATAAAGGCTGCCGTTTATTTATGGCATTTGAAGAAATACTAAAAGTAGTCAAAAGTACAGTTTGATCACGCTATGGTTCAAAATTTGGTCATCCAAGGGATAAAAGCACATCAATACCTAGTACTAGCTGAAACCGCTAATTTTGTCTTCGATTTCAAAAGTTTGTGATTGATTGACTTTTTTGGGCGGTTATTTTGTTTTTGTGTCACATACTTGATTGCGAGATTGATGGTATTTTATTTTTGCACAAACTCCTTTATCCCAATCGCGATCCAAGCTATGACACTCAATTTATATTTACTGAGACATGGAGAAACTACTTTTAGTAAAAGTGGTAATTTCTGCGGTGAAACTGATGCGGAGTTGACATCTGAAGGGATGCAGATGGCATCCAGTTTTGCCGATGTTTATCAAAAATTGAAGTGGGAAGCGGTTTATGTTAGCCCGATGAAGCGCACAATTGCAACTGCCAAGCCATTTTGTGATGCTATTGGCATGGATATGCAGTTGCGTGACGGACTTAGAGAAGGTAGTTACGGCGAATGGGAAACTAAGAGTAAATCGTTTGCCCAAGAGAATTACGCAGAAAACTATGTAAAATGGTTGACAGAACCCGCTTGGAATGCACCCAAAGGTGGAGAAACTGCAGTAGATATTGCTAACCGTTCTATGCCTGTCATTGCTGAAATTCAAGAAAAACATCCCCAAGGTAATGTTTTAGTAGTTTCCCATAAAGCCACGATTCGGATTATGCTTTGCAGTTTACTGGGAATAGATTTGGGACGCTATCGCTATCGGGTGAATATTTTGGTTGCGTCGGTAAGTAAGGTTAAATTTGACGTTAGTGGCCCTTTGTTAGAAATTTTAGGCGATCGCTATCATATACCCGATCATATTCGCTCTCGTCCGGGAACATAATAGACAAAATGGGTTATTATGTCCCATGTTTTTTGTGCGGGCGTAGCTTCTGTGACGGGTGCTAAAGACTTGCAGTCTAACGAAACATTGCGTAGCGCTTATTTAGGTGATGGATAAGAGTAACTTTACATGAGATTATATTCTTTGGATTCATTTGATTGGTAATTTATGAATAATGCCGTTATCAAAACTTTCAAAGTACATTTAAGGGCTTTAATTATCAGTGCGACCTTAGCTGGTGGTAGTGTCTTCGGACAGACGCTTAAATTACCACAAAACTTGATTAATCTCAACTCTCATGAAGGGGAAAAATTATTGATTGAAAGTAACGCTAGAGAAGATTTCTTTCCCCTCATTACGCAGTTTATCACCCAAATTAATCAGGCTTATTGTGGAGTTGCAAGCAGTGTTATGGTGCTGAATAGCTTGGGCATTCCAGCACCGGAAGCACCGCAGTATTCTCCATATCATGTGTTTACTCAAGAAAACTTCTTTAATCATGAATCAACCCGACAAGTTCTCAGTCCTGAGGTCGTTTCTCATCAAGGCATGACCTTAGATCAGTTGGGACAATTATTAGCTAGCTATGGCGTTACGGTTAAAGTGTATCACGCTGCTGACAATAGCCTAGACAATTTCAGAAACCTGGTAGCCAAGAATTTGAAACAACCAAATCACTTTGTCATAGTTAATTTTTTACGGAAGGAAATGGGAGAAGAAAAAGGTGGTCATATTTCTCCCTTAGCGGCATACAATGAGAAAGCAGATAGATTCTTAATCCTGGATGTTTCCCGTTACAAATATCCGCCAGTATGGGTAAAAACAGCAGATTTATGGAAGGCAATGGCAACAGTTGATTCAGCTTCAGGTAAAACAAGAGGCTTTGTATTTGTAAGTCGAAATTAGGTCGGGAGTCAGGAGTCAGGAGTCAGGAGTCAGGAGTCAGGAGTCTGGAGTCAGGAGTCTGGAGTCAGGAGTCAGGAGTCTGGAGTCAGGAGTCTGGAGTCAGGAGTCTGGAGTCTGGAGTCTGGAGTCAGGAGTCTGGAGTCAGGAGTCAGGAGTCAGGAGTCAGGAGTCAGGAGTCTGGAGTCAGGAGTCAGGAGTCTGGAGTCAGAAATTCTTACCAAAGGGTGTGAGTATGCATATAATTCAAAAATGTAGGCGGGTTGCGATCGCAGCTTTTTTCCTAGGAGTTGTTTTCTCTAACCAAATAGTATCTGCCACCGTTGTGCCACCCCTACGCACTAAAAAAGGAATGGTTGTTTCGGCTAATCCCTTAGCAAGTGAAGCGGGTGTTGCAATGTTACGCAAAGGTGGTAATGCAGTGG
>CAIVAU010000151.1 GCA_903903925.1 uncultured cyanobacterium | reverse complement strand
TTTGACACTCCCATGCCTAAAGGCGATGGGATTCTTTAAGAGGTTCTGCCATATCTCTTAAATATCCAACTGTCGGAGTTTCTCGCACGGGCGCGGTTATTCCCGAAGGCATGGTTCCCAGTCTCAACCACTATGGATTGATAACTACTGGGCGTAACTTTCGCGCAGTCCGCACGTAGGGTCTTTTTATTTTTTAGGAAGACCAATCCTACCTTTTTACCGATTAGTCGAGACGCTTTTGTGTCTGCATGATCGACATGATGACAGGCAACACACAGGAATTTCTCGCCCTTGCGGTTTTTCTTGTCGATGTGTCCACATTTCGGGCATTCAAGAGAAGTGTATTTGGCAGGGACTTCGACAACGGGTTTACCTGCTTTCAATGCCAACCATGCAATCTTGTCGAAAATGTCGCCCCAACTTGCATCTAGAATAACTTTATTTAAACCCGTCTTTTGGGCGGCGTTGTTGCGTTTGTACCCACCTTTACCGTCGTGCTTAGGTTTAGCACGTTTGACCATATTTGGAATATTCAAATTCTCTCTGGCAACGACATCAGCCGTATCAACTACGACCTTAGCCATTTGCCAATCATATCCGTCTCGGCGTTGAGCCAACTTATGCTGCTGTTTCGCTAATTTCTTGACAGCTTTGGTTCTATTTTTGGAACCTTTTAACTTCCGACTAATGGCGCGTTGACGCATTGCCATCCGTCTAGCAGTTCTCTTGTTCGTCGAGATTCTTTTGTTCTCTTGAAAACTACCATCAGATAAAGCGATGAGCTTGTTGATTCCAACATCAATACCGACAACTGACTTGCATTCTTCTAGCGGTTTGATGGCTGGCAATACATCAGCAATATTGACCAACATGCTGATGTACCAATTGCCGCCTTTTCGCGTAACTGTGCAGGTTCTTAGGTCACCTTGAATATCGGTTAGGTCACGGCTCCGCAGAAACTTGACATCCCCGATTCCTGGCAGATATGCTGTGGCGTAGTTCTTTCTGATATGACGGAGTTGTAAATGCCCTGGCTTATATTCAAAAGAATCTAAACGTCTGATGAAATTAGGGTAGCCAATCCGTCGTTTATAGAAGTTTGAAAACGCCGTATCAAGTCTGGCTATATTAGTTTGAAGAACGGCAGAATTGATTCTTGAAAAATTGTCTCTTGAGGTTCTCAGATGTGTGGTTACCTTCATCTGAATACCAGAAGCAGAATCCCACTTAACAATAGTCTCAAGAATTTCTTTTGTTTCCTTGTCTTTGACAGTGCTAGTCTTGGTGGTTAGTTCAAAATTCTGAGGAATTACACCATGTTTAAGGACTGGACAAGTAAGGGGACAGCAAGAACCAAATTCAATTTTTGATTCTAGGTCACAATATGACCCGTGGGTATAAATAATCGAGGAGTCGCTGTCTTTGTTATTAGTTTCAAAACCTGTTGTTCGTTCTCTTAAAGCGTAGTTACGATGTTTCCTCAAAGTAACCAACCAATCTTCAAGAGTTGCCTCCTGAGTCTGGTTAGGCAACAATTTGAAATTCCATCGAACTTGCACTTATTTTTACTTTTTATGGCGTTTTATTTAACTATATCTATTATATCGCTATATATTCAAGATATCAATAGATAAAGCAGCAATTTTGAATAAAAATGGCACAAAATCCCAATAAAATAGAAACATTGACATCACCTAAAGGTGAGTCGTATTCATCCCACGCCTAAAGGACGGCTGATGATTTCGCCCCGCTCAACCCTCAGCCTCGTGGGCTTTCTACTTAGATACTGTAAAAATTGTTAGTGGTTAGTAGGTAGTGGTAACAACTAACCACTAACAATTAACAACTTACATCCAACACTAGAGAACATTTTTTTCAGTATGGTTGATAATATAAGTTATATCAGGATTCTCTTTCAAGGCGATAGATCTTAACCTCTCACCTTGAGCAGCGATCATCGCTTCTTCCTCTTGATCAGATTGCCGCTTCAGTTGTCTAATCGCTTCTTGACTAGCCCCCAAAACTAGTCCGCCAACAGTGCAAATAATAGCATATTTACGATCCAAGTCTTGATAGAGGACTCCCTTGTATTGAGTTGGGGCAAGGCTAGCTATAACGAAACCTAGTCCTGTACCAATTACAGCCGTAACAAGACTTGAAAATATGATTCGTCTATTGTTCATGTGTATCCCTCCCCTGATGAAGTTGTTCAATCCTTCATACAGCTTTTCCCTCAAGTATGTCAGTTTTTGCTCAAGTTTGTTCCGTCTTAAATGATAACTTTTGTAACATTTGGGGAGCACTCAATATCATCTAAGGGTAATAATCCTTCGTCTACGTCGGGAAACTCTTCATCGAATGGTTCAAGGGTAGAAAGGGTTTCTAGGAGGGATTTTTTCTTAATGGGGGATATGATGGCGAAGGGGACACCATTTTGTATGATGGTGAGGGGTTCCCCTGTTTTTTGAGCTTGGTTAATTAGGTTTTGGACGGTTTCGGGAAGTTCTGCAAGGGTGATTTGTGTCATGCTGGTTTCTGGGGTTAGGGTATGGGGACTTGGCGCACATCTATTTTACCTGTGACGGCGTTGGTGATGAGAGCGGTATGACTTTCACCACTCCCCGCGTCCCCTGTAAACAAAGGCGAACCATTAAACACATTCAAGAAACACGGGGAGTGGGGAACTCGGGGCCCCCTTGACTTCCTCAGATGGAAGACTCTCCCTGAATTGTTCGGGTCGCTTCTTGGGGCTCATCCCTAAAGTCAGAGCCAGATTCAGGCGCAGATTGCGGTGACGATGAGGGCGGTGCTGGGGGGTCGGGCGGCTGTGTTTGATCCTTATCCTTGAGGAAAGTTGCTTCCAGACCTTTGATCACAACATAGAGTACAGGAACAAACAACACACTTAAGAACGTTGCTACCAATAGACCGCCGAAGACGGCTGTTCCTAAAGAGTGGCGAGAATTCGCTCCAGCCCCCGATGCCACAACTAAGGGAAAGAATCCGACGAGTGCGGCAAATGCCGTCATCAAAATTGGTCGGAATCGTTCTTCTGCCGCTGTCAGGGCTGCTTGAACAATAGTCTTACCTTGCTCTCTTGCTTGGTTGGCAAACTCTACAATCAAAATAGCGTTTTTACTGGCAAGTCCAATCAACATTACCAAGGCAACATTGCAATAAACATCATTTGACAGAGTAGGATCTATTAGACGCCGTAAAGCAACTGCACTCAGCGCTCCCAAGATTGCCAGTGGCACCGTAAGCAAAATGATCAAGGGGTCAATGTAGCTTTCGTACTGGGCTGACAATACCAGAAACACCATGATAATGGCGAACAGGAAGATTAAAGAACCAAGGGTGCCCGCAGCCACCTGCTCTCGAGTCAGATCCGACCACTCAAATTTGATTCCAGGAAGAGCGCTTTCCTGATAGTCTTTGCTGATGGTGTCAATTGCCTGCCCAGTACTGTATGCTGATGCCTGGGCTCCTTGAAGCAGGATAGAACGGTATCCATTGAAATGGGAAATGACAGCTGGTGCTGTGTAGGGTTTGATGGTGACAAGCTGATCTAGCGACACCATATTGCTATTGGAAGAGGTGGAGGTGCTGGAGGCTGTGGAGGTATTGGAGGTAGAGGTCGTATTAGAGGTAGAGGTCGTATTGCTGGAGGTGGAACGGACATAAATCTGCTTGAGATCCTCTGGCTTACTGCGAAACTCCCCTTCTAGCTGAACATACACTTGATAGTAGCGTGGTCCGAAGACGAATTGAGTGACATATGACGACCCGATGCTAGTTCCTAACGCTGTCAGCGCATCGGTAAAGTCAACATTTAGGGCATTAAGTTGATCCCGATTGATGTCAATCTCATACTGGGGTGTATTTGCAGTGAATTGGGTAAAAGCACCTCGCCCTTCGGCAAAGACTGGGGTTTGATTAGCCTTTTGGAGAATCTCTTTAGCGTTTGCCTCAAATTCTTGGAAGGAGTATTTCCCATTCGTTGTATCCTCAAGCTGCATATTGAAACCGCCTAAGGGGCTAAACCCTGGAATTGGAGCTGAACTAGATCCAACAGCAACAGCACCAGTAATCTTGCTACCTAAATCTCGATTCAGGTTTTTGAGAATGGAAGGAACCGTCTGAGTCGCTTTTGTGCGCTCACTCCAGGGTTTTAAATGGGCAAAGAAGATCCCCTGGTTAGCAGCGTTCCCGTTAAAACCAGCACCACTGATCGTTGCAGTCGATTGAATTTCCGGAATGGTCGTGAGGGACTGGTGAACTTGGTCAAGAATATCACTCGTGTATTGGACAGAAGCAATATTTGGCCCTTGCACAAATCCCAGGATAGAACCTTGATCTTCAGATGGTACAAACCCAGACGGAACCACCCGAAACATGAAGACCGTTGCTGCCAGTCCAACCACAAATATCGCGATTACCACATATCGCAATCGAATGAGAAACTGTACAAACCCGAGATAATGGCTGAGTACCCAGGAAAATCCCTGATTAAATTTGCGAAAGAACCAGCCCAAGGGTCCATGAGCTGGCTGTGGAGGACGCAACAGAATTGCCGCCATACTAGGACTAAAGCTGAGGGCATTAAAGGCGGAAACGGCAATGGAAAAGGCAATGATCAAGGCAAATTGCCTGTACATTAATCCGGTGGCACCAGGGAAAAACGCCACTGGTATAAATACTGCCATCAGCACGAGAGAGGTGGAAATGACAGCCCCGGTGAGTTCGTTCATCGCCTCAAAACTGGCTCGTCGTGGCGACAATCCGTCGTTTTGGATCTTTGCTGCGATCGCCTCCACCACCAAAATGGCATCATCCACCACCAGCCCTGTTGCCAAAACTAGACCAAACATGGTCAAGCTATTAATCGAAAATCCCAGCAGCTTGGCAAAGACCATCGACCCTACCAGAGATACAGGAATCGCGATGGTGGGGATAATGGTGGCACGCCAGTCCTGCAAGAAAATGAAAATGACTAGGACAACCAGACCAACAGCTTCAAACAGGGTGATCAGAACTTCCTTGGTAGATTCTTCAATAAAACTCACAGTGTCATATACCAGTTCCTGTTTAAGACCTGGGGGAAAATTCTGCTCTAAATCCTTAATCTTGGCTTCAACCTGTCTTGCCACGTCCAATGCATTGCTGCCTGGAAGCTGATAAATACCAAAGGCTACACCAGGTTTTCCATTAATTTTTGCCGAGCTACTATAGTTTTGCGCTCCCAGTTCCACTCGACCCACATCCTTGACCTTGATCTGGGCACCATTGACTACCTTGACAACGATATTTTCTGCTTCCGCCACACTCCTAAAAAAACCTTGCAATTTCAGCGGGATTTGATATCGCTGACCTTTAGGAGCTGGTTCTGCACCAATAGATCCGCCACCAACCACAGTATTTTGGGATTTCACGGCACTAACAACATCGTTAATCGTGATTCCCCGACTGGCAAGGGCATTGGGGTCTATCCAGAAACGCATCGCATATTGGAGTTGACCAAAAACGTTGACCTGCCCAACCCCTGGAACCCTGGCAATTTCGTCGTTGACAAACAAATCGACATAGTTACTGATGAACGTTGCGTCGTACCTGTCATTCGGAGAGTAAAAACCAAAGACGAGCAGAAGACTGGTAGAAGCTGTTTTAACAACGACTCCCTGCTCTTGAACAGGTGTAGGCAATAGGGGGGTTGCCTGCTGCAAGTTGTTCTGCACGTTCACCTGGTCAGCATTTGGATCAGTACCCACCGCAAAAAAAGCTGAAATACTGCTCGTGCCTCCAACACTGGTTGAGCTAAAGTACTCCATGTCACGGGTGCCGTCAAGCTTTCGCTCTATCGGTGTGGTGACTGTCGTTTCTATTGTTTCTGGGTCAGCCCCTGTGTAGGTCGCAGAAATTTGAACTTGGACTGGCGCGATTTGAGGAACATACTCAATCGGTAGGAGAGGGAGACAAACACCCCCAAGTAGCAGGATGACGATCGTACAGACCGTTGTTAAGACTGGCCGCTTGATGAAATTATCAGCGATAGACAAAATCATGCTGTTTACGTCCTATGATTGGGGTGAGGTGGGGGCGTTAGCGGCTTGGGGTACAATGGCGGAACCATCCCTCAGCTTCAAAATCCCAGAAACAACAACTTTGTCACCAGACTTTAGCCCACTCACGACTTGGTAGTTCTGTCCTTGAATGTTCCCCAATTTTACTGGTATCTGGCGAGCCACCAGTTGGTTTTTTCCATCCTTCGTCGTGTTCTGTTGTGCGACAAACACGAAGTTTTGTCCCCCAATCGGCGTCACCGCCTCTGTGGGAACCAGAACTCCTGGTTTTGTGTTCCAAATCACTTTTGCTCTCACGTATTGGGCGTTCCGCAAACTGTTTCCTGCATTTGGGAAGCGGGCACGGGTTAAGATTGACTGCGAATTTGAATCAGCTTGAGAAGAAACAAAGTAGATATTTCCTGAACCGACTTGATTTCCTGTATTAGGATCTAGTAGTTGTACAGATAGCCCCGTCCGTAGCTGGCTTGCTCGCGAGAGCGGAACTGGAATCTGGAGATCGAAGAAGTTATTTTGGTTGATGGTGGTCAGGGTTTGACCTGTGGTGACATAGTCTCCCACCTTCAGGGTGATATCGCCAACTGATCCAGAAATAGGTGCAATCACCTTTTTGAAGTTAACATTCACCTCGGCAGCAGCAGCCTGAGCTTGCGCTTGTCGGATATTTGCCTCTGCCTGATTAATAGAGGCTTGGGCAGATTTTATCTGTTCTTGAGCTGTCTTGACTGCGTCTCTTTGGACTTTGAGCGCCGTATCGGTTTGATCTGCTTGGGACTGAGAGTAAGCCCCTTGACTCACGAGGAATTGATTCCGCCGAGCGTTGAGCAGATCGAGATCATATTGAGACTGTGCTGATCTCAACTGTGACTGATCAACTTTGAGTTGCTGAACTGCTGTAGCACGGGCTGACACGTTTGCATTGACGGTGGCTTGGGCACTAATGAACTGTGGGACAGTTGTATCAGCACTAAGTAGAAAAATTGACTGTCCACTCTTCACCTGTGTTCCGGGTTGAACGAGAATTTTCTGAATTCGTCCCTCAACTTGGGGTTTGAGATCAACTGTGTGTTCTGCTTCCAGAGTGCCTACATAATCAGTGCTGTCTTGAAGTGTGTTAGTTTGTAAAGTCTGCAACTGCACAGAGCTAGGGGGAGGCCCACTCGCTTTGGCAGACTTTTCATTCTTACTACAAGAAGTAGCTAGAACGGATAGTAGAAGTGCTGTGCCAATTAGCTGATAACGTTTCACTCAAAAGCTCTCCATATTGAAGACCTTGTAGACTAGCGATTTGTAAGCTAGTGACATGATCTCCCATTTTCACCCAGATTCTCAGACTTGTCGAAGTCATGCCTCTATCTCAGGTAGGAATCCAAGAATTCAGCTTGGGAATAGGGGGGAGGCTGCCGAACGCCAATTGTCTCCCGATGTATTTTCGACAGTTGTACTGAAAGATTAGTAGTTTTTCTGCCTCAGTTGGGAATCTTTGATCTCTTCTATGGGGCGATCGCTGCCAATTTTTTCTTCCCATGAATAGTTGCAAAGCTTAGTCCGAACCACAGCACCTAGAGTTGCATTGACAGCAAAGGCGAAGGTATCGGTAAAGAGAAAATCCATTGCTCGGCTAATCGTTAGTTCGTTAATCATTAGTTTCTCTTAGTTTTTTTTTGGCTGCAAGTCAAAGCTGAGATTGAATACACACGCCAAAATGCCTTTTCCGGATTGGAAGGCTTTTTTTCTACCAAAAAATACTGAATTTTTTTGACTGAACTGTAAAGACAGGTTCAAAGGGAGCATCCCAGTTTTGCAAAAAGACGATCAGTAGTGTGAGCCGGAAAGCTCACCTGTACAACAAGCGAGCTTTCCGGCTCGCACTACGAATTTACGCTCATTGGGATGCACCCAGTTCAAAGTTGTTGATAGTAGACTGTCAACAACTTTGAATAGTTGAATATTTTTTGATTTGGAAGTCCCTTAATGTGTATAATATTGTGCTATTTTGCGAGCGATCGCTCCCCGCTGTCTGTCCCCATTCACGCATTCCCCGTAAGTAAAACCACGTATGACTGTACTATAATCTACATTTTTTACCTTACCAACCCGTCCTATTTCTTGTCCCCCTGTGCGGGTGTTTCCCTCGTTGCTGATTTTCCCAGAAGGTAAAATTCTCGTCTTTTCCCATAACAGTGCCCGATCTATCATTGCTTTCACTTTTGGCGTTAGATCATCCTGAGGAAAGTACATCATCCAGCGTTCAGCATACACGACTCCCACCATCTGGTAACTGCTGTCAAAGCCACCTTTTTCCGGGTTAACGCCATCATTTTGTTGGAGCGATAAACCGTCTGCAATTGAGGTTTTTCCGTACTCAATCAATTGGCGATCGCCGGTGAGTTTTCCTGTAATTCCTAAAGCTGCACCCACGAGATAGCGGCGATGGGTATAGGGCTGATTATTTTTGATTCCTCTTTCCCAGACCTTCGGCGAAATCATCCAAAGAGCAGCACGATGGATCAAGGGCTTATATTGAGCTACTTTCTGGGCATGCTCTTTTGAGTGAGGAGATTGCTGTATGATCATAAGTGTGTGAGCAACAGCTTCCACAAAAAAAGAGGTACTGTGGAAAGGATCGCCTGTTCCGGGAAAACTTCCATCAGGTGCTTGGTGGGCAAATCCCCAATCGAACATTTTAAACCCTGCTTGGATAGCTTTTGGATCATTATTGATCAGCCCACCAATCACCAGTTGTTCACCATACCTCTGCTGTTCGATATACCAACTCTTTGCTTGATTGCTTTCCCAAGCGACATTTGCACCGTTAGCCCCACTAGATGACATTGACTTGGAAAAACTAGACAGGTGTTGGTAAAGAACATGAGCAATCAAATCGGTTGACTCACACCCAAGATCGTTGTTGTCAGATACTTGAGCCGAAAATTGCCTACTTTGCCTTGTCCTATCATGCTTTTTACTGAATTCATTCGCAAAAACTGTCGTGATTGTGACTGTGCTCAACGATAACAACAACACACAACCTACTAACCATTGTCTTTTATCTGTGCGTTTCATCTCGACTCCCTATTTGTTAATTGAATACTTCCCTAGCCCCCCTACTCCCCCAACCTTGCCTGTTTAAATCCTGTAGAATCTAACAGCAAAATGACCAATCCTGGCAAGCTTAACAGCCAACTTAAAACTGTAATCACAAGAGATAGTAGTAAAGCTTGCTCAGCAGTCAGACCAATGCGATTAAATAGATAGACCCATAAACCTTCTTTCAGACCCAATCCACCCAAGGATATAGGGAGTAAAGTCACCACTACGATGATGGGAATAAATACTAAAAGTTGCAGATAAGAAATGGGGATTTTTAACTGTTGTGCCACCAAATAGTGGTAATAGACTATAGCTAGCTGTAGTAAAAACGAAAGTCCCATCGACAACGCTAGGGCTTGACGGTGTTGGGCAAATTTTCGCAACAGAATTTGAATCTTAGCAAAACGAGCCGCCACTCTACCTAAGCGAAACTTTTCTAACCACGGTTCTGTCCAGATTAATAGCCGAGGACTCGATATTAGTAAAACGGCTCCGACTAAGCTGACTACACAGGCAAGAAATAGCAAAATAATATCCCAACGCCCTATGAGTTTAAACGCTGGTGGTAGACCTAACAATGCCAAAGCTGATAAAGCTGCTAAACCTGTAAATCGTTCTAGAAATACAGAGACAAGAGCGACTTCTGAATCTTTAGTTTGTTTCGCAACTCGATAAACTCGGTAAACATCTCCACCAAGAGCACCAGGGAGAAAAATATTAAGAAACATCCCAGCAAAATAGCTGCTCAGCAGACTACTCATCGGTGCTGAATGACCACTGGAATTAAGCACCACTTGCCAGCGAATGCAACTTAACCATTGACAAGCCGTGTAGTAGAGTAACGCAAAAATAATAAAAGGCAAAGAGAGATTTTTAACCTGATTCCAAGCCTGACTGAAATCTACACGAGTCAATACTAACGCCAGTAAACATACACTGACAATTGTCTTAATAAACGTAATTGGTTTTATTTTCATATCTCCTCTTATTCTTTAATACTTCCCCACTCCCCATCCTCTTAATACGCTCCCAAATCTTTGCCTTGGCTGGGTATTCGTGGTAATCCATCTTCTGGTTGCCAAAGCCGCAGGCGAGTACCAAAGGAGTCAATAACTGGTTTACCCAAAGTTTCAACATATTTCCAAGTACTATGTTTAAATCTACTTTCTCTGGTATCTTCTAAATGAATCCAGACACGTTTAGATTTTTCGAGAACATGATTCATCTGCTCTAAATTACTAACTATTACCCCACCAGCCCACCGATCAATTAACCTACCTTCATGCCAGTAGGTTGCATCAAAATATCCAGTTCCCATCAAGAAATAATCTATAGAACCTAAACTAATGACTGACAAAGAAGGTAGAGGAGAAATTACAACATCTCCTAGTTCTTTATGGGCACGAATATAGTCGAAGACTAGGTTATTACGTCTATTGATGGACTCGTCATAACCAGCTAAAGTCCTGGCTGGTTCTATATTGCCAATCAATAGGAGAATAGCAATGCTTAAGGCGATCGCTCTAATCGGCAGCAGCCCATGTAAGACCTGTTGTAATTTTGTTCCTAAGCTTTCTGTTATACAGATTACACTATAGATAGCCAGAAAAATAAATATTGGATAGATCCCATAGCCATAACGTTCTGCTGTGTCATAACACAGAATAGTTACAAGAATAACTTGAGAAAATACAAGACTAAACAAGAAAACTAATTTCCCATTCTGACGTTTAACAAAATAAACAAACCCTATCAGCAATAAAAGCGTATAAAGTGTTTGCATTCTGTCAGAACCGATGAGTAAATTGGCAGAAAAATCTGCAATATTTGTGAAGTGAAGTCTAAGATAAGGTGCAGTACTATCAGCTATCGCTGGTAAAGGAGTTAAAAGTCGAATCAGAGCAAAACCTAAATCGTAGATGAAGATGATTAGGGTCATGAAGCTACCCAAAACAATCGACCAGTCTTTTAATAAGTTAAAGGGACGATAGAAGTAAAGAAATCCGATAAGAAACGCTGGTAGTAGCGTTAAGCTAATTTCTTGAGTCAGTAGAGTCAGAGTTAGAACAACAAAAAAGATGTACTGATAGCTTCTACCTGCTTGCTCAATAAAGCCTTTCAAAAATGCCCATAAAGATAGAAGACTCATAAATTGTAGAACTTGGTAAAACCGAATATAGCGGGAATACCAAATCTCCCAAGGATTGATAGCCAAAACTGCCGTTACTAGCAGAGCAATCCATACTTTTCCAGTTAGTCTACGAGCAAAAATATAGACCAAAATTAAAGTTGCGGTGCCAAAAAATACAGACAAATATTTAGCATTAACTATAGAATCTCCCACTAGCCGCAACCACAGCGCTAGTACGTAGTGATAAAAAGGACCGCGAGTGTACCAAATACCAGAAGTCGCAATGGGCGCACCAGTGCGAAGAATGCCTCTAGCCGCATCGAAGGAAGTATTTTCATCTGTATCCAAGTCCATAAAACTGAGGTGATAAATTCTCAGTCCAAAACCAACACTGACAACCAGGATAAGTAAAACCCACTCGCCCCAAGCAACCCATTTTCGCTGTAGTTCTGCATTTTGTGGTTGATCTTTTGATTCCTGAATCCAGACAAAAGTTGAGGCAACAATTCCAGCTATAATAGCTAGATACATGATGACAAAAACGTTTGCTCTAGATGCCAAGCTTAAACTTGCATAAGCAACTAAACCTAGCACAAACCAAAAAAAACATTGAGTGAAGCTTCGCTCCCCTCGATAGGATCTCATTTGGTATGAAAGCAACATCAAGACAACACTGCCTGTAAATCCTAGCAAGATGAGGTAATTGGTTTGTTGTTGAGCAAACAGCAACCCAATTTCTGCTTCTGCGTAGCGGTGTTTGAGTAAACCAATGCAGATTAAAAACAGAGTTCCTGGTGAAAGTATTGCCACTCCTATACTTAAACTATCCCGCCAACTTTTCTGAGGCTCCAACCATAAGCCTAAAATCAAGGCATAAACCAAAGCAAAGATCACCCCTCCTAATTGCCAAATACTCTGATGCCAAAGATAATTGGGGTAATTCAGTAGATAAGCATTGCCTTCAAAGCTACGTTGAAATTGTGCAGGTGAAGGTAAACCTAGAAGGTTAACAGGTTGACCTTCACCTGCACCTTCTGTCCAACCCGGTACGGTGTGTGTCAGAGATGTCCAATGATCATCAGTGGCGATCGCCCCAACTATTTCATCTTTGTCTATCTCTTCTACCCATCCATCCAAGAAAAAGTTAACACCACCTGCTAATACTGTATCTAAATGATTAGCCAAATTGACAGCGATTAGATTATTACCCGGAAGCAAAAATTTTGTGACTTCTAATAGATGTAGGCGATCGCCATTCTCTGCCTTGTAATGATTAATCAAAGCACCGTTGATCAGCAAAGAATAGTCACCATTGCCAGCAAATCGAATATAAGCACGAGAAATCTGAGTTGATTGTATTTCCCATCGACCCCTAAGCCATACCTGTCCTTTGGAACTTTGTGTTCCACCGATCCAATTTCCCTGTAAAGGACGATCAAACAAATTTTTACTTAAACGAGTGTAAGTAGCTTCCGTAACCGGACCAAGCACCTTGGCTTCTGACCAACTAACATCAGGAAAATCTGGTTCAAACCATTGCAATGATTGGCGAGTTTCCGACAAGTTTGAGATGCGCCAAGAAGTAGCTCCCGTTGTCAATTGAATGGGATCTGCATGAGCTACAGGATAAACAGCACCCTCAACGACGACACGCGGATTGGTTTGTCCTTTAAGAATTTCCAACCCAATCACATTTTTACCTGGGTGCAAAAACGAAGTCAGGTCTACATAAGTTGTTAGCTTCCAGTCTTTGGAACTAGCAAGTAAATAATTAGCAGTCTGAGTCTCGTAGCGATGACTGTCATTAAAATCTTGTAACGGCGGTACTTTTACTCCAGCATCCAAACCCAAAGAACTATTGAGCGCACTGTTCTCTCTGGCTACCAATTGCCCATTAACATAGAGTGTAAAGTCATTATCAGCACTGAGCCTTAGCCAACTCGCCTGCACAGTATCAGGTACATCAAAGGTGTGACGAGCATAGAAACGGTAATTTGGTGATAAGGGAGCAATCCATTGAGCTTGTGACGACCAAACAACACGTTCTATAGGCGTGGGTATTTTCTCCCAAATAGAAAATCCCAACATTCCTAGTAAAAGCCCCAAGGTTAACACTAGTCCTAATGACAGCCAACAATTTAATCGCTTCATTGCTGCTCCTTTAGGGTAGAGTTGCCCCAAGTTTTCATGTCAATTGATTGACGATAGCGTTCCCAGGTTTTGTTAACATCGCCATTGTTATATTCAGCCCAGGCCAAATGTAGATAAGCTTGACCCAATAAGCCGAGTTTTTGCTCTTGAAAATATTGCTGTTCGTCTATAATTTGTTTAGCAACAGCAGCCGATTGTTGAAATTCTCCATTCACGACTTTAGCCAACATGAGGTCATAAAGAGCCTCTACATGACCCGGAAATATTTGTAATACCCTTTCAAAAATGTCAGCAGCAGTAGCAGCCTTCCGATTATTAGAATTATTGAGATAACTCACCCCTTGGTTCAACATAGCTACTACCAGATATCCTCTAAATAAAAAGCGTTCAGGTTCAAGTTCAACAGACTTTCGCCAGTAGGTTTCCGCTGAGATAAAATCACCATTTCTATAGTTTTCAAGTCCCTTGACAAAATTAATTAAAGCAAGATCATCTGTCTCCGTATAAAATTCTGCTTTTGCCAACCGCTCTAAAAAAGAAAGATTTCCCTGCAAAGCCGGATACCATTTTACTAAGGTTTTACTAGTTGTCACGACTTGGTGATACTCCCCTTTAGCAAACTGAACATCTATGTTGTAATTTAAAATATTGATCCCAATGATTGAAAATAAGATGATAGCTAAGAATAAAAATGTTCCAGGCAATAATCGGCTCATATCCTGAAGAAAAGGATTGAACCAAGTGCTTCTAACTTTAGCCATCTTTAGCAGCACCAACCCTCCATTAGGTGTTTCCACAGACTGTAGAGACGTTACAGGTAAAGTCTCTACTCCTAAATAAAGTCCAATCAAGCTAATAACCAGTCCAAAAACTGTAAAACTCCAACCTTTACCAATAAAGATAAAAAAGCTATTTTTATAGCCGAAACCCTCTAGTAAAACTTTATCCCATGAAGACATTTGAAAAAATCGGCTGTCTGGAATCGACATGACTAAAGTTGAAGGTGGTGCTTCAGGTTTATCTAAAAATATTTCTTGTTTCCACTGCGCCTGAACTTCCGAAAAATTATTATTTATATGATGTGATATATATTCCCCCTGTTCATAGTATGATGATGCCAAAAAAGCCACGCTAGGAGAAAAAGTGACGATAAAATAAGGAAAATTCAACGTTGCTATCAAGCCAATCCAAAAAATTAAGCGAGGAGCGTAACTGATCCTAGATTTGAATGTGAAAACCAACCCTATAATGACACAAACTCCTGCGAAAATTCTACCGATATTTGTAAAGACTAGATTAGTTTCAAAGCCTGCCAAAGATTGCGGTGGTAACTGATACCAAGGATAAATAGCTCCCAAAAATAGAAGTAAACATCCGACAAAAAGAGTGAGCTTTTCTCGCTGAAAAAAGGTTTGCCATCGGTATTTTTTTTTCATTACAGGTAACTAATTAATCAACAAATTTAGGAGTTAGGAGTCAGGAGTCAGGAGTCAGGAGTCAGGAGTCAGGAGTCAGGAGTCAGGAGTCAGGAGTCAGGAGTTAGG
>CAIVAU010000150.1 GCA_903903925.1 uncultured cyanobacterium | reverse complement strand
CCTTCAAGGATAGTATTCACAAATCTGCTTTTCTCAGTTAAATCAGGAGTCAGGAGTCAGGAGTCAGGAGTCAGGAGTCAGGAGTCAGGAGTCAGGAATCAGGAGTCAGGAGTCAGGAGTCAGGAGTCAGGAGTCAGGAGTCAGGAGTCAGAATTTATCAGGGTTTGGTATGTATATCGATAATGAAAGATGGTTCCTATTGTCTCCTGATTTTTTAACAATTCTGACTTCTGACTCCTGTATTCTGACTCCTCATTAAATAATACAAGTATCTCATGAATCGGAACTCTGGTTGTCTTGAAAGCTCTTGACAATACGAGAAAGTTCCGCTTTTTCATCGATGCTAACGCGGGTGGGTGCGCCGCTGACAATCCGTTCGTAGTTGCGGAAAGAGTCTCTAATTTCGGGACCATCGGCAGTGATATTGTACTCACGGATACCTTTATCATGCCAAGAACCCCTCATTTTAAACACATTAATTGCCCGCGACATTTCCCCACGAATTTCTACATACTGCAACATAATAATTGTGTCCGTAATCGTGGAAATATGGGAGTCAGTAATTGAATGGGAACCCATAAATTGGTCAGTTGTGTTAGTAAAAAATCCTGTAATTTCTTCTTGCTTTGCGTAACCTGTAACACCAATCACAAATTGTCGGAATGCATTATTGCTTACTCCTCGCGCTAGCGCACTGAGAGAATCAATAGCAATACGAGCAGGCTTAAATTCAGAAATTTCTGACTTAATAATTTGTAGATGATCTTCTAAGCCTGTTGATTCAGGATAAGTACAAATTATTTTAAGCAACCCTTGACGTTCTAATTCTTCAAAATTAATACCCCAAGAAAAAGCGTTGCGAGACAGTTGAGCGCGTGATTCTTCGTAAGCAAACAATATCGCTCGTTCGCCATTGACGCAGCCATTTTGGATGAATTTGCTTACCAGCAAGGTTTTCCCAGTACCAGTCGCTCCTGTCACCAAGATAATTGAATCTTTAAAGAAACCACCACCGCACATCTGATCCAAAGTTTTGACTCCAGCAGAAACTCGCGTGTTAGAAGATCTTTGAGTCAAGCGCATCGCTCCCAGAGGGAAAATATTGATTCCTGTATTTGTAATTGTAAAAGGATACTCGCCTTTCATATGTGTCGTACCACGCAACTTGAGAATTTCAGCTGTGCGACGACGGCGTTCTCCTTCTAAAACGTTGCGGATAATCACTACATTATCGGAAACAAATTCCTCCACCCCAAAACAAGCAACAGGTCCGTATTCTTCTAGACGTTCTGTGGTAATAATGGTAGTAACACTTAATTGTTTTAGACGGGCTACGAGACGAAAAATTTCTCTTCTTACAACTCCCATCGCTTCATACTGCTGAAATATTGCTGTTAGGGAGTCAATAGAAACCCGTTTGGCTTTATATTTACGAATGGCGTACTGCAATCGCTCAATCAATGCAGAAAGGTCAAAATTACCCACTACGTCCTGTCCTTCTGGATCTGGGGAAGCATCAAGAATAAACAACTTTCCTTCATCAATTAAGCCTTGCAAATTCCAACCAAAACTCCAGGCATTTCTGATAATATCAGTTGGAGATTCTTCAAAGGTGACAAATACTCCTGGTTCATGAAAATAGCTAATACCTTTATAGAGAAACTCCAGAGAAAATAAAGTTTTCCCAGTCCCAGAAGTCCCAGTGATCAAAGTCGTTCTACCAAGAGGTAATCCACCATGACTTATATCGTCAAAGCCTTCTATCATCGTACGAATTTTTTCTACACCTCCCAGTGTTGGTGTACCATCTTGCTCTAGTTGGTCTTTTTCACTCATTATTTGCTCAAGAGTCAGGGGTCAGGGGTTAGGAGTTAGGAGTTAGGAGTTAGGAGTTAGGAGTAAAAAAGGCTTGGTGTCTGGCTTTTAGACAAAAGTATTGTACTTCACTGATTTACAATCTGCTGTAAAGCGAGTTAATTTTTTCATAAACTTTATTTTATGTTTAATTTAGTCTATCTTTCCTATCCTTCCTTTTTCTCTTCTTCAATGAGTTCTTCATATAGCAAATCTAGTCCAATCAACACTCTTTCTCTATCTGAAAGATCTCCAATAATTTTACGCACTGGTGGAGGCAAAATTTTAGCTAATGTCGGTGTAGCTAATATTTTATCTTCTTCTGCTAGTTGAGGGTTTTTGAGTACATCGATAACTTTCAGAGCATAAACGCCTTGAAACTCCTGATCTAGAATATTTTTAAGTACTTTTAATGCCCTAACTGAGTTTGAAGTGTTTCCTGCTACATAAAGCTTCAGAACATAGGTCTTTCTTACCATTATCAATAACCGATACAGGATATCCTTCACGATGGAACTACAGGATACACTCATGCATTCCATAAAAGTCAATGGGCAGTCAGATGTAGAGAAATTACAAATTTATAATCCATACCCCATGCCCATTTTTTTATTTAGAAATCGAACTCCGATATAATTCACATAGGTGAGCTAATATATCGATCAATGTTAATCGATAATCAAGTAATGCTTCCTCACTTCTCCCTTCCAATTTTAGCTGATAGGAAAATTCGTCAATGAGTTCCATATGAATTTCTATGATTTGCGGCACAGGAATATTAGCACAAAATACTACATTGGTAAACTTATCAATTTTTTCTTTCAGTTTTTTGTCTGTGGTAAAGTAATTTATAAGGATCTGGCGGTAGTCTGATCTTATTTGCAGCAACAATGCCTGCTCTTCGGCTCTTGTCATTTGCTGAAAAAATTGGTATTTTCGTACTTACGCAGTTAACTGCGAAGAAATATTTGACCAACAACTGAGTAGAAACGCGATTGATTAAGCAATTTCTATGAACCACTTATCACTGCCAAGCAGGACAAAATTTCTTCTCCTAACTTTTGACTTCCCTAAAGGGCTTGTCCTCCTTAATCTTTGAATTCTTAATTTTTTCTTGAGATTTTGTTGCAGATCCCTCAGTGTATAGGTGACTTTTACCTCCATCAAGAACTGCTAGGACTATAACACAAGAAATAATCCCCAGTAAAACTGGGATCTGTAGTAAACAAGACATACCGACCCTAGGGACTTGCTCTATTGTTAACAGGCGTCGGGAAATTAACAGGCTGTTACAATCACTCAGTAGCAAGACTTAGTCGGTAGTTAAGAGTTCTGTTAATTGTAGAGGCGGAAGCTCCTAATTACACTAACTGCCGCACTCAGGAGTCAGGAGTCAGAAGTCAGAATTTATCTTTCTTTTGGTATCTGTCTTGGTGGCTGTTGAGGACATCCTGTTATCTCCCGATGGTTTAACAATTCTGACTCCTGACTCCTGACGATTTCTTGATGACACTCCTTAATAAGATACTTAAACAAAGATAAACGATTGTCGCTTTGTAAATCATTATAATTCCTAAAGGTTCTAAAGCGAATCTCTGGAGCCATAATTGTTGTAGCTGTCGCTATCAATGAAAAGTTTCAACACACGCTTGCGAGGATCGAGAGCATTGTCTCCCGCGCCTCTGTGGCAAAGACAAAATGCCGCCACTTTAACGACTCTTGTAAAGCAACAAGCTTGTTCGCTAGGGTCAGGCCTATTGTTTTAAAGGTGTTGGACTTTTAACAAGAATCACTGATTTCACTCTTCATGGAGGATATTGCTTCAGTTGTAAACACCACCCTTGGCTTTTGCAGCACGAGCGTGTGGTATCGACAGCGGCACTTCCTTTGAGGAATGACCCCATTGCCTTATGTCAATGCTAAAGTACCCGCTTTACGATTTGCTCGCAACCGTACCCAGTTGCGTAGAAACGACGACTCTTGCCGTTGTGCTGGAGATTTTTGAACAACAGCAGTGCGATCGCCTGGTAGTACTCAATCAGCAGCAATGTCCCATAGGGTTGCTGTACTCTGCCCATCTGGCGTCACGATTGCTAGCAGCAGGAGATGACCAAAACCCTAATTGTTTAGATTTACAGCAGCCAGTTGTAATGTTGGGCAACTCACTCATTCTACCAGCACAAACATTACCAGTTTCGTTCTGTGTCGAACACTTTGCCTCTTTTTTACGTTCTCAACAAAACCAAATAAATAATAACTTAGATTGGGTACTAATTGACAAGGCTGGCAAATTTCTGGGAATTGTAGATAGCTTGCGCCTGTTACAACTAGTAGCTAGGCAGAGATTAGAAATGATTTCCAAAAGTGATGACTACCCAGCTTTTAGGAAAGCGGTTCATCCATCTTCTACAGTGACTACTCATGTAAATCAGGAGAACGAGTCAAGAAAAAGAGAACGCAAGCCACTGGTAGACGGACCATTGGTACAGTTGCTGGAACGATTGCCTTGGCCATTAATGTTGCAAACAAGTACTGGAGAAGTCGTAACGCAAAATCCAGCTTGGTGGCAGCAGTTGGGAACATTGAAAGATCCAGAAGGGGTGAGGCAACAGGTAGAAGCGATCCTCTCAACTACAAACACGCAGAAAAAATCACGACACCCCACGGAAACAGCAGTTACTCATGTTCCGCCTGAAGATTACCGTTTAGGAAGCAGAGGAGATCTTGAGCAGGGGAGCAGGAGAGAAGAATTGATATCGGTAATCTTACAGCAAGAAGGGAGTCATGTTAATTCTAATAGTAAGAGCAGTGAAAATCATAGCGAAGATCTGCTGAAACCTATTAAACCTCATGGTCAAGAAAATTCTGTGTCGGTTGTGAGAGAATCTACACCCCAGAACACAATACCACGTCGATCAAAATCGGTTTCACCAAAAAACTCTCAAGAGCAACAGCCATTGGAAGCAACAGCGTCAAGTCCGTCAAGTCGGTGCTATTTAGATAGCCAGCTTGGTACTTGTACCTGCGTCATTGAAGTGCAAAATGGTCAGGAGCGAATTTGGCAATTCACCAAAATTCCACTAGACAGTCCTGAATCATACTCCCCCAAAGGGTTTCAACAATCGGACTTCTTAGAGACTACGGGGCAGCCTCCTCATGTCTCAAACAGTGATTTGTGGCTAATGCTAGCTACAGATGTGACTGAGGAGCAAAATCTGTGTAAAGAATTGGCAGCAAAGAATGCTGATCTCATTCAACTCAATCGGTTAAAGGATGAGTTTTTAGCTTGTATTAGTCACGAACTGAAAACGCCTTTGACAGCCGTCTTAGGTTTATCGCGGTTGTTGTTAGATCAACAGTTGGGCAAACTAAATGAGCGTCAAGCCCGTTATGCAGGACTGATTCATCAAAGCGGACGCCATCTGATGAGTGTGGTTAATAACATTTTGGATTTAACCCGCATGGAAACGGGACAGATGGACCTCACACTCTCCAACGTCAAAATTCGCTCCGTGTGCGATCGCGCCATATCAGAAGCAAAAACGATCCACCGAGAAAGCAGCAAAGCAACACATACAACCGTTACACCACCATCACCTTTACGAGATCACCAATTCACGATCTCAATTGAACCAGGCTTAGATGAGATCGTGGCAGATGAATTACGCTTGCGCCAGATGCTAGTACATCTGCTTTCCAATGCCTTCAAGTTTACCGAAACAGGTGGTGAAATTGGGCTGTGGGTGAATCGTTGGGAAGGTTGGATTACTTTTACTGTTTGGGATACAGGTATTGGTATTCCCGAACATCAGCAGCATCTGATCTTTCAAAAATTCCAACAACTGGAAAATCCCCTTACCCGTCAACATGAAGGAACAGGTCTAGGGCTTGTTTTAACGAGAGCTTTGGCTCGTCTTCATGGTGGTGACGTTAGCTTCTTGTCTGGGGAAGGCAAAGGTAGCCAGTTTACACTGCTTCTACCGCCTAGTCCTCCACACCGGAGAGCAGGAGAGATGGGGATCAGGGGACAAGGAGACGAGACAAAGGGAGGATGCCGCGTTGAGGTTTCCCACAATGGTCCTCTCAACAGAACGGCAGTTCGACCACCGAGACGGCAGCCAGAAACCACTTGCTTTAACGTGAGAAACCAACCGTCACACGGCAGTCACCTTGGAGACCTTAACATAAGTCAACCTTCAATAAAAGATCAAAAAAATTATTCTCCTGATCTCCCCCCTACCCTGATCCCAGAGGGGACGATGGACACCTCCCTCAACTCTCAAACAGATAGAGTGTCTTCCGATCCCGTGTACAACTCTATCCCTGTATCTACCCTCCCAACTCATAGCAACAGCTTAGTATTGGTTGTTGAGGCGGTAGCCAGATACATTGAAGATTTGTCTGTTGCCCTCACAAGTTTAGGATATCGGGTAGTGATTGCTCGGTCAGGATGTGAGGCATTAGAAAAAGCCCGTCGCTTACAACCCAAAGTTATATTCCTGAATCCATTGCTCCCGTTATTGTCGGGTTGGGATGTGCTGACCCTACTTAAATCAGACGCCACGACTCGCGACATTCCTGTAGTTGTTACGGCAACAAGAGCAGAAAAGGAACGAGCAGTTACCAACCGAGCAGATGGTTTCTTAAGCTTGCCAGTAAAACATCAGGCCCTGACACCGCTGCTAGACAACTTATATGCTACACCAGAAATTCAGCAGCAAAAGTCAGATAGTAGTAGAAACATTTCTATTCATCCCACTCCACTGCGAATTCTGAGGTTAGTTAATTCTGAGTGGGAATATCTACACTCGCACTTTTCACTACAACACCACCGGGTTGTAGAAGTCGATGACTTAGATCAAGCAGAACTCTTGGCTCGAGTTTGGCGGTTTGATGTGGTTTTGCTAGATGCCGAAATGCCCGCAACAGAAACTTACCTGCGAAAACTCAGTCAGTACCCTCGAATAGCTGCCTTACCACTTGTTACCTGTGATGTAGCAACGACGCAAGCAGCTTCTCAGATCCCTGAGCTTTCTGTATTTCCTTGCTTATTAACACCAGTTGCGCCTGACCAGAGAGTTGGCAACAGGAAAACAGATGACTTATTATCAGTGCTGCAAATTGCATCTGGTGTATCTTGCCCACCTAGCATCTTAGTAGTAGATTTAACCATGCTACCGGATTTACCAGAGGTCAGAAACCAGCAAGTGAGGAGTCATCGTTCACAAAAAAAGTCCTCACAAAGTAGCGTCAATACTGAAGCGAATTCCTCAGGGTTAAAACCTCTAACTATCTCTCGCGGGTCAGAGTGGTTTCAAGCTTTGATTCAGTACCTACAAACTGCTGGATTAAAAGCAGTCATGGGTCGGTCATGGGCAGAATTGCTACAACAAATTCGTCACCAAAGCGTTGACCTACTACTGATTTGCCTAGGAGATTCCACTATCCAAACAGAGGTGTACTTAGCACTCCAAGCATTAGGGCAGTTGCCTTTCGATTTACCGCCCGTTTTAGTCCTCGACCAGCGATTAAACCCCCAGGAGGTACAAGATACACAACCTAACATTCCTCAAGAAGAAAAGAATCTCTACGTGGAATCTATAGAAACTGTTCTAAGTGTAATCACTAACCAAATTCTACCTCGCTCAATCTCCATGGAAGACCTATTAAACCAGATTCATCAATCTTTAAATGTTGGTTATTAGTGGGAATTCGGTGTCCCTTCTGGGGATAAGTGGGGGGAAATTTTTTTATGCCCCCTTCACTGCTTCTCCCCTGCTCCCCTGCCCAGTTTACGGAGTAATAACTAATTGCCATTCTCCCTTTTGGCTATTCCAAGTGGGTGAGGAAGTTTCGCCAACAACATATGGTCCCCAGTAGCGGCGGGAACCATCTTGTGCAAAAGCAACTAAAATATCTCCCTTTTCCAGCTGTAACTTCCCGTTAGGTAGTGATAGGATCAACCCCTTCTCACTACCTTCTTGAGGAGCAAAATCCCAATGTGCCGGAATATCATAATTTGTCTTTTGAGAGTCCGATCCCTTCACTCTGGTCCGCGCCAGTAGGGCAAGGCGCAAAGGCTGTTCTGTTCGGTTGCTCATTCGTAAACTCCCCTGATGCAATGCTTTCCCATTTGAGTTATGATTAGGAGTTGGGACAGAATCTGTGGGTGTGGATGCAGCAGTTTGTAAGGTAGAAGCGTTAGCATTTTCTAGTGAAACGGATGAAGACTCGTTTTTCTGCACCTGGGAAGTCTGAGTAAGTGGTGGTGAGGAGGTTTCTGCTACTGGCTTTGATGGCTCAAAGGATACACTCACTTCATAGCATCCAGTCGGCAGTAAAAGCAGTCCTAACGAACAAGCTAACAGAACAGCATGACGATACATCAATTTCATATTGATAATGTTTAGAAATGTTTAGAAATAAGAATTTTCTTTAGACTCGGCCACAGAGTGGCCCGTTGTTGAAAAGGTCAATCAACCGCAAGCCTTGAACTACTAAGCTGTCGCGCATTTAAATTGTATAATCTGGAGGCTAGAACCCTTGTAGAGCCTAGTTCGGGTTAAAAAACTAGATGCGTGACAGCTTACTGTCATCAACTGGCATATTATGCTCCGTTCAGGATAACAAGATATATAAGTTTTGTTAATCCCTGAAAACCTAAGAGATATCTCAAATACTATTCAAGCAGGGGAATGCTTTACCCTATATTCCCATTATAATTATAGAAAAAATTTTTTGAAAAAAAGCTTAACTGTTGTAAGTCCGATCAATGCAAAACACTCGTCTCAACAACCTGTTTAATGCGATCGCTAGGCGCTTGAGGCAATGGTTTTTCAATCCTTGGCGACGGTTATCGCTGCAAATCATTGGTCTATTGTTCGGTTTTTTTCTGGGGAGCGCAGTTTCCACCACAGCAGGACAAACGGCTGAATGGGACGTTGTCGTAGCTGGGATTTTAGTGCTGTTGACGGAAATCACTAGCAGGATATTCTACAGTCGTAATTTTGCCTTAAGGCGATCGCTTTGGGTAAATTCACTCAACAGCCTCAAAATTGGTTTAGTCTACAGCCTTTTCCTCGAAGCTTTTAAATTGGGATCTTGAAGAGGGAGCAGGGAGCTTTCTAAGAGGGAGCAGGGAGCTTTCTAAGAGGGAGCAGGGAGCAGGGAGCAGGGAGCAGGGGGGTAGGGGGGATTATCAGTCTTTCAATGCCCATTGCCTAATGACTAATAACTAATGACTAATAACTAATGACTAATAACTAATAACTAATGACTAATGACTAATAACTAATAACTAATGACTAACAACCAAATGAAATGGCTCAGTCAAATTTTAACTGCAACGCAGGCAGAACAAAGTTGGCAGCAGGAGGCGAAAGAAGCAGCCCTAGCAGATACTTTACGTGCGAAGGCTTTTGGGATCACACGGGACAATGTGGATGAAGTTATACAAGCGCGATCGCATCTGCTTAAGTCTGTCCTACCAGACTTGAGTACATTCTGCCAAACGAACCTCCACATGCAAACCCACGTGATTTTGGAAACACTGTGGAATTTGTGGCTACCTCTGGCAACCAAAATTGCATCCCAGCGCCAGGATCTAGAGTATCCTCTTGTACAAGGCATTTTAGGAGGACAAGGAACGGGTAAAACGACAATGTGTCAGGTTCTTACGTTGATTCTCTGTAAATTAGGATACCATACCCTAAACCTATCTTTAGATGATTTATACAAAACTTATAGAGAGCGTTTAGCATTAAAACAGCAAGACCCTCGCCTGATTTGGCGTGGTCCACCAGGAACCCATGATGTTGAATTAGGTTTAAGTGTACTAGATCAAATCCGCGAGTGTAAAAATCCAGTTGCAGTCCCGCGTTTTGATAAATCTGCCTACGCAGGCGCTGGGGATCGAACGACTCCAGACATGGTGACTCATGTAGATATTGTTCTTTTTGAAGGTTGGTGTGTTGGTGTACGACCTATCGACTCTGCTAAATTTCAAACTGCACCGCCGCCAATTATTACAGATGAAGATAGGGCATTTGCCTGGGAGATTAATCATAAACTTAACAATTATTTACCGCTGTGGGAGCGATTAGATAGCCTCATAGTGCTGTATCCCAGAGATTACCGCCTCACTTTAGAGTGGCGCAAACAAGCAGAACGCCAGATGATTGCTGCTGGTAAATCAGGGATGACAGAACTTGAGGTAGAAAAATTTGTTGATTATTTTTGGCGATCGCTTCACCCAGAATTATTCATCAAGCCATTGGTCGAATCTTCAACATTGGTCGATTTAGTCATTGAGATTAATCCCGATCATACTTTTGGTGCAGTTTATAAGTAGTTGAGACTCCCTATGGGGGAAAGGTTCTAAATCTTCCCGATCTACAATTTTTCTACTACTGTAAAACTGACTGGAATTTACTTTTTTCTGACCAAAAAACTACATTAGATACTTGATTCAGTAAATTAATATTATCAGAACTCCAAATTTTTTCATTGTCATCTATTAATGATATAAACTTTGAATTTTCTGTTTTTCGATAACTGAGATCAAACCAAGTGCTAAAAACATAGTCAGATCTTCTATTTGCTTCTCTAAGATAATTAGCACTAAGAATATTTATCAAAACACTTTTAGAGTTTGAGAAATAAAAATCTATTGTTCTGACTCGCCCAGAATTTCCTCTAATCTTTTTATTAGTTTCAAAATCTATTTTTCTTTCTCTTAACAAAATTGATACATCTTCAAGAATACGGTTAGGTAATTTATCATTTTTATAAAAACTACTAGTTTCTGCAACTTTAATTATTGCTTGAACTAGCTGAAATATATAAGACGATAATTCATTTTCCGATACATTTTTTTGAACACGGATAATGAACATTTCATGAGAATGTTCAACATTAAAACTTGTCAGAATTTTTTTAATATCATTTTTTTGCTTTCTGGGCATTTCCTGAAGGATTGTTTGTAAATTTAACCATCCCAAAGTTTCACCTAAGTCTGTTAAAATGTACTCTTTGCTTTGCTCTTTAATAAAGATATCAATCACACTACCATCAGAAAGAATAAATGGCGTACGAATACGAACAAAGCCATTAACAATAGAACAAGTAAATAAATTACCTATATTTTGTATAATGTTCTCGCAAACAATAGATTTCATAGCTCTATCTCTATGTTAAAAGGTGGAGGTTCATGCATAACGCCATTGTGAGTCATTTTTGCTTCCAAAAAAAAACTAGAGAGAAAGAACGGACTCCACTTTTTACCCATATAATATCATTATTAATACATTTTGTGGTATGATTTATTAATTCTTCAAATTTCTCTTGACTTAACATAATCAACTAACTATCTAACAATCATTTAAACACTACAGAATAATGTATAGTTAACAAAATATGATATTCTCGCAAAACTTGTCAGCAAGTTTCAGGTTTAAGTTGATACTTTTTCTCTCTAGCTTTCCAGTTAAAGTATAAATCCCCTTCATCTACTTCATCATCATTATCCTCACCTATCTTAGTTTTCCCACTCCTGAGAGTGGGAAAGCATACCACTCTCTTCTATACTCCTGATTGAATTTGCTGAATTAGCTCATAAAAAGGTAGCCAATTATCTTGCTGAACGATCGCCTCCCAAACTGATTCAATGACAGGTTTTAATAGCACTGTTTTGGGATTATGAAGAGCTAGATTTTGGGCAATGATATCTATGTGAGCGGGCTGGAAATTATTCAATATTTTATGGTATAATATACACCATTGGTCGAAAAGTTCTGAAGAGCGTGTTGCTGGCAGAATATCTGAAGTTAGCATCACCAAGCCTGGTTCATCTCGCCATTGAGATGAAAAAGTACGACTCATTTCATAAAAAAATTGGTGATAACCAACTTGACTATCTTGCAAAAATTGAATCGTTAACTTCAAAAGCTCTGCTGCTTCTGGATTTTGCAAGTGATGGAAACCCAATTTTTTCAACATTAAAGAGCTATATTCGCGATGATAATGCTCATCAAAGCTGGCTAGTCCTAGCTCCATATCAGATGGATCGATAACACACTTTAATGTTGCTTGGAGCATTTGTAAATTTAACTTACAAATATCCGGTTGATGGCTGTAACAATAGCGTCCATAGTAATCGAAATAAGCGGCTGTAAAGTGTGGTTGATAACTAGGAATAAAGGCATAGGGTCCGTAGTCAAAACTCTCCCCAGTGATCGACATATTGTCGGTGTTTAGTACCGCGTGGCAAAAACCCGCAGCCATCCACTGTGCGGCGAGTTCTGCTACCCGTTGGACTAGTTCTGCGTAAAACAGGGCATACTTATCGTGTTCGCTGACTAAGTGTTGGTAATACTGCTCAATGACGTGGTCTAACAGCTTTTGAGTTAAATCGGGACGCTGGAAATAGTGCAGTCGTTCAAAAGTGCCAAACCGGATGTGCGATCGGCTCATCCTTACCATGACACAGGAACGTGTAGGGGAAGGTTCATCGCCTCTCCATAGAGATAAACCTGTTTCAATCATACTGAGACAGCGCGAGGTACGTACACCCATATGGTGCAGTGCTTCCGCAGCGAGAACTTCGCGTACGCCGCCCTTGAGTGTGAGCATACCGTCACCACCACGAGAGTAGGGTGTCGTACCAGAACCTTTGGTTCCAAAATCGTACAGTTCACCATCTGTACCGCGCACTTGTCCATAGAGAAAGCCTCTACCATCACCTAGCCTGGGGTTATAATCACCAAATTGATAGCCGTGGTAACGCAGCGCCAACAAAGGTTTCCGCTGTTCAAATTTGCCAAAGGCTACGATAAAATCTTCGTCTGTTACGACTTGAGGGTCTAGTCCTAACCGGGGGAGCAGTGCGTCATTACGCCAGCGTAGGAGGTTTTGGGGAAATTCTGCCGCCGCAACTTCGTCGTAGTAATCATCGCCCAAAGATTCTAGGGCGGGTTCGTAGTTGAGGCTGACAAAGGGATTGCTAGAATTCTTGTTGTTTACAGTTTCAGCCAGAGTCATTAAACTTATTCGTACTCTCGGTGTAGATTATAGTTAGTCGGGAGGGTAAATCAAAGGAAACAGGGATTGATACAATAGTACCTCTGGGCTGAAGAAACAAAAATCCCCCAACTTGTAGTCAGGGGATTGGAAATTCAGATCTTGTTGAATCTTACTTTGCTGGTGATGCCATCGATGATGGCGGTTGACTTATAATAGCTTTCGCTTTCTCTCGATAGGTATCCATGATGGTCTTGATCTGTGTCTGCTGTTGTGTTGACAAATTCACCCCTTGGAGAGCTTGATTAATTTTCTGGCCAGAACTTAAAGCTTGAGTAAATTTGGGGAGTTGAGTATTTTTGTCCAACACACCCTCAATCTCAATATTTCTCTGTTTCACCAAAACTCGAATCTGTTGGCGTTGTGCCGGAGAAATCTTGATTTTTTGCGGTGACATAGCACCGCTGGGAGTGGTAGTAGTAGATTGAGCCAGAACTGAAGCTGAATTAACAGCAATTCCAGGCAAAATCACTGCAAGGGCTAGGGCAGAGGAAAAAGCAGACAATAACTTTGCAGAGTTAATTCCCATTTTAAGCAACTTCTAAATCAGTTTCGATAGTTTAAGTTGACGACTGAGCTGAGGAGCGAAGTAAGGTAACTATTGCATTTACCTGTGAAGTAGATGTGTATCTCTTGTGAATTTGGTATGAATTTTTCTGTCTTCAAGTCTGCAAGTTTCTTGTCAATGCGTAAGTCTTTAGGAATAAAAAAATTTCATTTTTATTTCATTTTTGTCAGAAAAGCTATAAAAGAAGAAGTTAGGGAGCTCCAAGAAATAAATTATGCAAGTTAAGGTTGTTGACTGTTAACGGTCAACAGTCAACAGTCAACAGTCAACTTTAAAAAAGTGATTACTCAAACATGTTAGTTAGGGGAAAAGTTTTTTGGCTCAAACTCTACCGCCAACTTTCGCAACCTAAACGCTTTGCCATTTTTCAAGCTTGCGTGATTGGTATAGTTTCAGCTCTTGCTGCCGTATTTTTAAAGCAAGGCGTGAGTGTTTTGGGCGGATGGCGAATCCATACAGCCGAGACACTACCAGCTTGGTTGGCATTACCAGGAATTGGCTTAGTGGGAGGAGTCGTCAGTGGTTTGTTGGTGCAACATGTGGCTCCTGAGGCTGCTGGGAGCGGCATTTCCCAAGTTAAGGCTGTACTTGCCAAAGTCCCAGTAGCATTGGATTTGCGGGTGGCGATGGTCAAGCTGCTGACCGCAACGATCGCACTAGGTTCGGGTTTGCCCTTGGGTCGCGAAGGACCAACACTGCAGGTGGGGGCTGCATTAGCCAATCAACTCAGTCGCGTCTTTCCTACTTCCCCAGATTACCGTCGCCAAATGATTGCGGCTGGTGCTGGGGCTGGGTTAGCCGCTGCTTTTGATGCCCCAATCGCCGGAGTCCTCTTCGTTGTTGAAGAACTACTTCAGGATGTATCCGGCTTAACGATGGGTACAGCAATTCTCGCTTCTTTCATTGGTGCGGGGATTTCTCGGTGGCTGGGAGGACATAGCTTAAACCTAGAACTGACGTCATTACAGACTAGCTTCTCGCCCCAAGAGATTCCCTTTTACTTGGTATTAGGAGTGGTGGCTGGGTTGCTAGGGGCACTATTTAATCACGGGGTGATCGCTTTTCTTAACTTTTTTTCCATCACTGATCGGGAAGAATACAGCACCACCTCCCCCCACTCCCCACTTAAATACATCACAACTTTGATGTACTTTATCGGTCGCCTGTTCCGCTGGGGATTACCTGTAAAGATCGGCTTAGCTGGGTTAGTCTGTGGAGGAGTGGGCGCTTTTTTACCGCCAACTTTTCGAGATATTGCTGGACTGCGAGACATATTGACGGCTGGCGAACTCAGCCCTCAGACAACAATTGTCGTTTTTGTCGTTCAGTTTCTTCTGACATTAATCGCCTACGGTTCGGGCGCACCTGGAGGGTTATTAGTTCCTCCTTTGCTTTTAGGTTCTGCTCTTGGTTATTTAGTTGGGCTGGTAGAGCATGGGACCTTAGGAATTTCTGCTCCCACAACCTACGCCTTGGCAGGAATGGGTACGTTTTTGAGTGCTGTCGCCAGAGTCCCAATTACTAGCATCGTCATTGTATTTGAAATGACGACAGATTTTAATTTGGTGCTACCACTGATGATTGGTTCAGTTGTCGCTTACTTGGTAGCCGAAAAAGTGATGCCAGGATCGCTTTATGATCTCCTGTTGGAGTGGAATGGCATCCACCTGGGAAAAGAACCAACGACGGAGGGATTTTTAGCAAATTTAAACGCAGTTGATGTGATGCAGCAGCGTGTAGAAACTCTCTCCAGTGAACTGAGTCTGGATGAAGCAGTGCAAGCTTTTTCTCACTCCCAGCATCGCAACTTTCCAGTTGTTCAGGATGGTAAGGTCGTCGGCATCATCACTCAGAAAGATATCGCAAGTAGTGCTTCACGGCAGTTAGGCGGGGATATATCCGTCGCCAAAATCATGACACAGGAACCAGTCACAGTGAAACCAACAGCGACGCTGGCTTATGTGCTGCATTTGCTCAACCATTATGACCTGAGTTGTTTGCCAGTGACCGAAGGTAGACGACTGGTAGGGATTATTACACGTAGTGATATTATTCGGGTGGAAGCAGAGCGACTGGGTGGTTATACTGAACAAGCAGGACCGAAACCAGAGCCTTCCTATGTCGTTTACCAAACTCGCGCTCCTGCTACAGGAAGAGGACGGTTGCTATTACCCCTATCCCATCCGAATACAGCCCAAACTTTGCTGGAAATGGCAGGGGCGATCGCCAAACAGCGCAATTATGAAATAGAATGCCTGCAAGTCATCATCGTGCCACGTAATCGCACTCCAGCAGAAACACCAGTGCAAACCACCGCCAGCACTCAACTGTTGAGTCAAGCACAACAGTTGAGCGAGAAATGGCGGATTCCCGTTCATACACAGATTCGGGTTGCTCATGATGTCGCTGGGGCAATTTTAGAAACTGTCAAAGAGCGACACATTGACTTAGTTTTGATGGGTTGGAAAGGCAGTACTTCCACACCTGGTCGAGTTTTCAGCCGAGTTGTAGATACTGTCATTCGACAGGCAGCTTGTGATGTTGTCTTAGTTAAGTTAAATGGTAGAAGAACTTTTGATCGTTGGTTGGTTCCAATGGCGGGCGGTCCTAACTCCAGCCGAGCTGTTCAACTTCTACCTGCCCTAACTTCCCTCAGTTTATCGCCTGAAATTAAGTTATGTAAAGTTCTCCAACCGACTGAATCCACTCCGGATACAACTTGCCTGGACACCTCTATCCGCTTTCTCCACCGTAAGGTCAGATGTCAGGTAATTGCTACTCCTGTCTACGCTAGTTCTGTCCCTGAAGGGGTGATTCGGTGTGCCGAAGAATACCATAGTGATGTGATCATCCTCGGGGCAAGTCGTGAAGGGCTTCTACAACAAACGATTCTAGGAAATATCCCTGAAACTATTTCTCGTAAAAGTGATTGCACAGTTATTTTGGTACGTAGTGCGTCGGCATAGCATCATGTAAACTCTTCACCTGGCTAACCGAATAGGGTGATCACCAAGCGTATTGAAACGGTATTGGTCTATACATGTATTAATTTGTTAAAGTTTCGCCTGCACTCCGATTCAGTAATAACCGCAGAATCGAGAGTCCTAAAATTATCAAAAACAAGACTAATCCAATTGTACAAGCATAGCTGATCTCCAAGTTATTAAATGCTTGTTCATATAAATAGTAAACTATTGTTTTTGAGCTATTTCGTGGTCCACCTTGGGTCATAATGTATACTTCTTCAAACACTTTGGTAGCAGAAATAGCAGAAATCACTGCCACTAGAGCTAAGTAAGGTTTCATCAAAGGTAAGGTTATATCCCAGTGTTTACCGATACCATCCGAACCGTCAATTGCAGCAGCTTCATACACATCATCTGGGATAGATTGTAACCCAGCTAAATAAATCACCATGTAGTAACCTAATCCCTTCCATACAGTGACAGCCATCACACTGAAAAGAGCAAAGTGAGGACTAGTTAGCCAGGGAACTCCTTCTGGAACAATGCCCTTGAGTAACTGATTGAGTAACCCGTTTTCTGCATACAACCATCTCCAAGCAATTCCTGCAACTACTATAGAAATCACCACTGGCGTGTAGTAAGCAGCCCTGAACCAGTGCATTCCGCGCAGTTTCTGATTCACCAAAATTGCAAGTGCCAAGGGAGCAATGACCAGAATCGGCACCACACATATAAGGTACAGCAAGGTATTTCCCAAAGTTTGCCAAAAAACAGGATCATTCCACAAGCGGCGGAAGTTAGCAAAACCTGTCCATTGTGGCATCTGGGTTAAATCATATTCATAGCGAGTAAAGCTGAGGTAGAAAGCTTGCAGTGCAGGCCAAAAGACAGTCAATACTAAGATAGCCAGAGCAGGTAGCAAAAATAAATAAGGAGTCAATCGCTGTTTGACCAGTATCCAATTTTTGGGCGTTAATTTGTTCATCTAGCACCTCTAGGAGACCATTTCAATTTACAACAGCCCCAAGAGCTTTCTACCGTTGCAAGATTTTAGCCCAAATCTCCCTAGTACGCAAAGCGATGGTAGCATCAATCCCTAGAATCTGTCTTGCAGAGGAAGCGCTAAGTGCAATGTCTTGCAGTAAAATCAAAACGTTAAGTTTTGTGTTCCAGTGCTTAGCAGATTAAATTGCTAACCCCATGTTGTCATTTTAACTGCACTCAATTAGCTTTGACGACTCCACATACTGCCCTTTTCCTGGCGGAGACGCTACGCGAAATGGTCAGCTTGGGCTTCTAAGAAAGGCGCGAAATAGCTAAACTGGAAAACGGTGAAGAGAGGATTTTATACAATGACATTTCAACTACCCCCGCTACCGTACGACTATAATGCTCTAGAGCCGTACGGAATGAAAGGCGAAACCTTAGAGTTTCACTATGGCAAGCATCACAAGACTTATGTAGACAACCTGAACAAGCTCACTGAAGGTACGGATCTGGCTGATAAGTCGCTGGAAGAGGTGGTTCAAATTTCCTTTAAAGACCCCTCTAAGTCGGGAATCTTCAACAACGCTGGTCAAGTTTGGAACCATAACTTCTACTGGCTCAGCTTGAAGCCAGCAGGCGGTGGCGCACCATCAAAAGAACTGGCTGCCCAGATTGACAAAGATTTTGGTAGCTTAGACAAGTTCAAGGAAGAGTTCTCCACTGCTGCTACAACTCAATTTGGCAGCGGCTGGGCTTGGTTAATTGACGATGGTGGTACACTGAAGGTGCTAAAAACACCGAATGCAGAGAACCCTCTCGCTCATGGTAAGAAGGCACTCCTAACCCTAGACGTTTGGGAACACGCCTACTACCTCGACTTCAGAAATGCCCGTCCTGCGTTCATCAAGAACTTCTTGGATCACTTAATTAACTGGGACTTTGTTGCTGAACAGTACGCCAAAGCTTAATCAGCTGGTTGACTGTTGACTGTTGACTGTTGACTGTTGACCGTTAACAGTCAACAGTCAACTTTTATTTTAAAAATCAAAATTATGAATAGTAAAGAACTAGCGCAATATATGGAAGCAACCAATAGCATCACCAAACCTTGGCTATTGGTGCAACTGCGACTGAAGAAACTCCAAGAACGTCGAGCCACGATTTCTCAAAATGAATATGTTCAAGAGTTAGAAGATATTCACCAAGATGCCATGAATTTGGGAGAATGGTGGCGCGGCATTGAAGATGAGGTATTTTAAAGTCAGGAGTGATGAGTTTTTCTAACTCCTAACTCCTAACTCCTCACTAAATACGAGTATGGAATATAAAGATGCAGGTGTTGATGTTGAGGCTGGTCGAGCGTTTGTAGATCAAATTCGTAATTTGGTTCACAGCACCTTTAGACCAGAGGTCATCGGTGGACTGGGCGGCTTTAGTGGGAGCTTTCAACTACCAGGAGGTTTTAAGGAACCTGTTTTGATTTCTGGAACTGATGGTGTAGGCACAAAGCTATCTGTCGCACAAGCTCTTAATTGTCATGATACTGTTGGGATTGATTTAGTGGCAATGTGTGTTAATGATGTATTGACATCAGGAGCAGAACCACTGTTTTTTTTAGATTATGTGGCAACGGGTAAGCTGGATAAACAGCAGTTGACTCAGGTCGTTGCAGGTATAGCTTCTGGGTGTAAACTTGCAGGTTGTGCCTTACTGGGAGGAGAAACGGCAGAAATGCCTGGTTTCTACCAAGGGGGCGAATATGATTTGGCTGGGTTTTGTGTGGGAATTGTTGAAAAAAGCCAGATGCTGGATGGTTCTCAATCTCAAGTGGGGGATATAGCGATCGCCCTCCCCAGTGCTGGTGTACACAGCAATGGCTTTAGTTTAGTCAGAAAAATCGTGAGTGACAAGGGATTTTCTTGGAGCGATCGACCAGAATTGTTTGGTGGTCAAACCTTAGGAGAAACTTTCCTCACTCCTACACATATTTACGTCAAACCAGTCCTTGCTGCGCGTCAAGCAGGATTAGAAATTCACGGTATGGCTCACATTACAGGTGGAGGTTTGCCAGAAAATTTGCCTAGATGCTTAGCACAAGGGCAAGCCATTAAAATTCATCTTCACAGCTGGTCTATCCCACCTGTCTTTCAGTGGTTGGCAGAAGCTGGATCTGTTAGTCACCAAGCTATGTATAACACTTTCAACATGGGGATTGGATTTGTGCTGTTAGTCCCTCCCCATCAGGCAAAGCAAACTATTTCTTACTTTAAATCAGAAAATATTGCAGCTTATGCGATCGGTGAGGTAATTCCTGGATCAGGTGAATTAGTGGGGTTACAAAAGAACACAGGAGTCAGGACTCAGGAGTCAGAATGAATTCTGTGCAAGTGGCGAATGAATAAAGGGGTTCAAATCCCCATCATCTAAATTGATTATGACTCCTAACTCCTGCAACCGCAACCGCAACCCTTAAAATTTGCTAACGTAGTCTTAACATATCGAAAAACTTTTGCCACCGAAGCCCAAAAAATTGCGATTAACACTAGTTTGTCGTGCTGAGGGTCTACAGGCTGTTCATGCCTAGTTTTCGATGGTAAGAAATAGCGTGCGTAAAGAGGGGGTTATGACTGTCTACCTTACCCGGACTTCTGCTTCCAAAGAACTTTTGGAGCAGGTATTCCAGACCGTTAATGCACAAAGTTGTCCTAGGTATTTCAACTTTCATATGCACACTGTCTTCTCTGATGGCAGGTTGCAACCAGATACTCTGATGGAGCAGGCAACCGCCATCGGTCTAAAAGGGCTTGCCATCACTGACCATCATAGTATAGACGGCTACCAAGCTGCTCAAAACTGGTTGGAAGATATGAAGTGGAATAACCCTGATGCGAATACTCCTCATCTGTGGAGTGGTGTGGAAATTAATGCCAACGTTCTCAATATTGAAGTTCATATCTTGGGCTATGCTTTTGATCCAGAAGAGCCTAGTATAAAACCGTACATTCAAAGGGACGCTACTACAGACCAGGAATATCAAGCTGAAGCCGTGATTGCTGCTATTCAGGACGCAGGGGGGCTAGCAGTGCTGGCTCATCCAGCTCGTTATAAGCGATCGCACTTCGACTTGATCCCCGCAATTGCAGCAGCAGGTATCGATGGTGTAGAAACTTTCTACGCCTACAATAACCCCAATCCCTGGAAACCTAGTGCCTTGGAATCAAAACAGGTGCAACAGTTAGCTAGTGAGTACGGGCTTTTCAATACCTGTGGTACTGATACTCACGGTCTTAGCTTGCTGCGGCGGTTGTAAAGATGAAGTTAATTTTTCCCCATACTCCTGGTTTCACCAGCCAGGAGATTATGTTATGTGGAGACAAGGGATGTGTTTATAACTCCAGCACAGATTGCTATATTCCAATACAGTCGCATTACGCACCAACTCAGAAACCAGGTTCTTTAAAGAACCTGGTTTTTCTGTTTAAGCTACCCTGATGTTAGGATAAAATGTATTAAACAATACAATAAGTCGGAATTTCAGCATCAAGCCTACTATCGAGTTCTACCTATACTCATAGTGACCTTTAACCCATCTCCGACCGTGGGGTGTATGTTCCCAACGTCCAGCAACCCACACCCGATGCCTACTCGCCACTATTGTCGGTCTGCTTGTCTGTGTGTGAAAATGAGGGTTAGCAATCATCTCTGATGCCGATGCTTGTTGTGTCGGTAGTGCAGCAACTGCAAATGGTAGAGCAAGTATTGCACCAGCGATCATCCGTTTCATACTGATATTCATCTTCAAGTTTCCTCTGGTTGAGCCGATTAAAATTTGACTCGGCTTGTTATCTTATATTCTCAATAGGTGCAAATTGAATAATTTATGCACTTTACAGATTCAGGAGACTAACTTTTGGACAAGCTGCAACGATTAACCCTTAACGGATTCAAGTCCATTAAAGCGATGGATCTTGAGTTGCGTTCCTTGAATATCTTGATTGGAGCAAACGGAGCAGGCAAAAGCAATCTCATCTCGTTCTTCAAGATGCTGAATGAGATGATGGCTGGACGCTTCCAACAATATATCGGTACGTCGGGGCGTGCTCAGTCCCTCTTGCACTTTGGACCCAAAATAACTCCTCAGATAGAAGCAAAACTGGAGTTTGAAGTCGAAAACGGGGTAGATACCTATCATCTACGGTTATTCCATGCTGCTGGTGATACGCTGATCTTCGCCGAAGAGACATTGAGTTTCCTGCAAACAGGTCGGACATCCCCAAGGATTGACGAATTGGGTGTAGGGCATCAGGAAACAAAAATTAGTGCAGCAGATGAGGAAGGTAAACAGACAGCCAAGACACTAAAATACTTGCTTGATCGTTGCCGTGTATATCACTTCCACGATACATCTTCTACAGCGTTCGTGCGGCAATCCTGTTACACTGGCGATAACCGATGGCTCATGCCTGATGCCGGAAATTTAGCTGCATTACTTCTGAAATTCCGCGAAGACAATATTTCCGCTTATCGACGTATCATCGGAACAATCCGTTTGATTGCACCATTTTTCGATGACTTTGTTCTTGAGCCAGATGCATCTAATCGTGTCATTCTGAACTGGCAAGAAAAAGAGTCAGATAGGGTATTTGGACCCCATCAATTTTCAGATGGTACTTTACGCGCCATTTGTCTTGCAACGCTGCTCTTACAGCCAGAGGATAAGCTACCAAAACTTATTGTTGTTGATGAGCCAGAACTAGGTCTTCATCCCTATGCTCTGAATGTTGTTGCTGCCTTGTTTAGCAAGGCTTCGTTCCATACGCAAATCCTCATTAGCACCCAATCTAGTTCTTTCTTAGATAATTTCGATCCTGAAGATGTGATTGTGGTGAACCGAGAGGGTAAGGAGTCGCAATTTAAGCGGCTAAATCCCACAGAATTAGAAGCTTGGCTCGACGAGTATAGTCTGGGAGAAATCTGGGAGAAAAATATCATTGGGGGAGGACCGCATTAATGGTCCGCCTCTACCTATTTGCTGAAGGACAAACCGAGCAGACATTTGCCAATACTTTGATAAAACCGCACTTAGCTCAACATGAAGTTTTTCTGTCCGGTGCACGGCTGATTGCTCACGCTAGAAAAAAGGGGCAGGTTCATCGCGGTGGTGGACGCAATTACGCACCGATGAAAAACGATATTCTGAGCTCGCTCAAGGAAGATAGCAATCCTGATGTATTCTTCACTACTATGATTGATTTGTATGCTATCCATCCTGATTTTCCGGGATTAGCTGAGTCCGAAAGTTTGCGCCAAAATCCCACAAAGCGGGTTGAATTTTTAGAGCAACGCTTTGCAGAAGATATCAATGATTGTCGATTCATCCCGTACATCCAGTTGCATGAATATGAGGCATATCTTTTTGCTGATCCAACCTGTTTTGAATACCTTTATGACCATCATACAAAGGAGATTGCAGCTCTCAAGGCTATTGCTGATCAATATCAGACACCTGAGTTAATTAACGATGGACAGCAAACAGCGCCTAGCAAGCGTATTCTGACTCAGTTTCCTGATTATGAAAAATCAAAGCCTGCTTTTGGATCACTGTTGGCTGAACTGATCGGACTGCAAGTAATTCGGAGCCGATGTCCCCACTTCAACGTATGGCTGTCAAGGCTCGAATCGTTAAATAATCATCGGGCGATCGCTTGACAAAAACCAGACTTTGTGGGTTAGTATGGCGGATAAGCAAAATCATCTTCATCGGGGTAAACGTAGGAACTAGAAACACCCACCATTGCGATTTTGGGTGTCTCTAGCTTGATAGATTCTTTGCCGAATTCCTTGTATTCTTCAAAAGTCTTGGAAATAATTGCCGACTCTGGTGAATCAGAGGCAATCAGGTACTGCGTTAAAGTAGCAACTGTGGGATGTTTATAATCAACAGTTGAGGCTACCAGAACCATATTGGGTTCAATACCCCTTTCTTCACAATCAATGATCGGGTAAAAAATCCCGTGGGCATGGAACAGAGGACCTTTTGGTGTTACAGGTTGCTTGCGGTATGCAGCATAAGTCTTTTCTAGTTCGGCAAGAAATCCACCAGCTACCCTACCTTGTTGGTAGTCGCAGTAAGCTTTACTGAAACTTGCTCCTGCTGCACCACTCAGTGTTAATTGTAACGGTAATTTATTTAAAAACTTTTTATCTTCTCCTACCAAAAAAATGAGATAGCGAGTAAAGGTTTTAAATTTAAGTTTGTCTGCTAAAAAAGCATCATAGTTCTCCTTGAGAGTCCCTAATTTCATTCCAGTTTCCCGGTCTTTTACCGACAATGGTCCCCGACGTACTATGACTAAGCATGGAGTCGTAGTGAGAAACACCGTTTCAACCCCAGAGCTAAATTCATGATCCAATTGATGCCAATGTTCATCCGGCTCAAAGCCAACTGCATGAGCATTATCCAGCTTAATCGCCAAGCCGTGGGGCTGGATACCATCTTTACCATACCGAGGATTAATCATCTGACACCAAGGGATGACTTGAGAAGGTGGTGCATTGAACTTCTCGTCCTCAAAGTTAAAATTTGCAGATGGTTTCATCGTCGTCAGGCGCTATGCGTATTCTAAAGTAGATTTTAACAATACTTTCCCGCACAAGGAGAGGGAAGAGGAGTGTGGGGAGTGAGTATTTTCTGACTCCTGACTCCTGACTCCTGACTCCTGACTCCTGACTCCTGACTCCTGACTCCTGACCTATGTTAAAAATGAGATAGATGCTGCTTGTAAAAGTCAACGATCTGTGATGTGACCTCAAACACCGAAAGACCATCAGTATTAATTTCAATGGCATCTGCTGCTTTTCGTAAAGGAGAAACTGTACGATTACTGTCTTTCCAGTCACGTTCGGCGATGTCTCTTTCGATCTGCTCTAAGCTCACGTTTAGTTGACCTTGTTTTTGAAAGTCTTGCAGGCGGCGACGCCCACGCTCATGTACAGAAGCAGTTAAGAAAACTTTTACTTCTGCATCAGGGAAAACGTGAGTCCCAATGTCCCGTCCTTCAGCAACTAAACCACCTTTTTTACCCCTGCTTTGCTGTTGTTTAACCAGTGCTTGACGTACAGCGCTTTGTGCAGCTATTGCCGACACCATAGAAGTCACCTCAATCGTGCGAATTGCCTGGGTGACATCATTACCATTAATCCACACTTGAACTGGAAATGGGACATTAAGCCCCGGTGCCAGTTCAATTACGCACTGGTTAACTAATTCTGCGATCGCACACTCATCGTCAAGAGCAATTCCCTTTTGCAACACCAACCAGGTGACAGCACGGTACATTGAACCTGTATCTAAATATACTATACCCAGATTTCTCGCCACTTCACGAGCAACGGTCGATTTTCCAGCGCCTGCTGGCCCATCGATCGCGATGATGGGTTGGCGATCGCGCAAAATGGTATTATCAATCAAGCGTGTAGAACCAATGCGTGCTGCGATCGCAATCATTCCTTCCTCCTCAACTGTTTGTAATTGCATTAACGTAGTCGGTTCAACCAATTCAATGTATTCCACGGACACAGTACTGACCATTGCCACTTCTTGCTGCACGACTGCCAAAAGCTCATGAGAGTTTCGTTCTCCAGCGTGAAACGCCTTTTCAGCTTGCCACAAGCCACGATATAACACCGTTGCTTGCTGCTTTTGTATTGCCGTCAAATACTGGTTACGAGAACTCAAGGCAAGACCCGATGCTTCCCGTACCGTTGGACAAGAGACAATCTCTATCGGCCAATTCAGATCAGCCACCAGCCGTCTGATAATTGCCAGCTGTTGTCCGTCCTTTTGACCAAAATAGGCTCGGTCAGGCTGTACCAAGTTAAAAAGCTTGGTCACAATCGTAGCCACACCCTGAAAGTGACCCAATCGAGAACGACCACACAAGCCAGATATCATAGCAGATGGAGGAATCACTTGTGTAACTTTTGACTCTTGTATATTCTTCAAGGCGACTCCCATCTCTTCCGGAGTCGGCGCAAAAATTACATCTACCCCAGCTTGTTCACACACTTGCCGATCTGACTCTGAAGTATGAGGATAGCGCTGATAATCCTCGGTTGGGCCAAATTGCAAGGGATTGACGAAAATACTAACAATAACTGTGGTATTTTCTTGTCGCGCCCGTTGAATCAAACTTAAATGACCTTGATGCAAGGCTCCCATAGTAGGAACCAAACCGACTGCTGTCTGTGCCCAGCCAGTCACCTCAAATTGTAATGGCTGTGGCTCCAGAAACTGTTTTTCTACGTGGTGTTTAGCTAAATAGCAGCGTAAAGCTGCGACTGTTGTCAACAGGCGCACAAAAAACCCCTAGTTTTACTAGCTTTTCTCCCCGTTAGTTTATATCCGAAACAGGGAAAATAGACTATTAACTAGGGGAACTGGGGCAGGGGGGAGTGTGGGGAGTGTGGGGAGAGGAGAAGAGAAATATTTTGGGCTTCCCTGCATTGGGTTTCAATCCTCTAGGTTTATGTATGTATGGAGTTTCTCCCCTACTCACCTACTCATCTACTCCCCACACCTCCCACACCCCCCACACTCCTCTTACCTTCCCAGCACATCTATCTGTACGGGTGCGACGCCACTGCTCATCATTCCCAAAATACGTGCAGCAGCAGCAGAAAGGTCAATAATTCGACCCCGGACATAGGGGCCTCGGTCATTAATGCGCACAACCACAGAACGACCATTGTGGGTGTTTGTAACACGGACCTTTGTGCCCAGTGGTAAGCTGCGATGGGCAGCTGTCATCCCTTCGGGATTGTACCTCTCACCTGCAGCGGTCTCATTCCCAGAACCATCATAACCATACCAAGAAGCTACACCCTTAAGAGAAATTACTACTGGTCCAATGGAAATCTGTTTTGGCAACTTTGGTATTGGCACTGAAAATCGACCTGGTAAATCGGCAATCTCGCCTAGGGGTGATGCATTCCCTATAAGTTTCCGGAGACGATTGGCAGCTTGCAATGCATCTTTTGCTCGATTGTTGGTGGAGGTTGCTAGTCGTGTACTGCTATCGATTTCTACCAGTTCTTCGCGATCAACTTTGATTGTGTAGCGATCGCGTGGTTTTTGTTGAGCATCTGAGCTTTTGTTCTCGGCTTCATTTACACCGACGTTGCCTCCAGATTTCCAACTCACTGTAATCTTGTTGGCATCCACCTTATCCTCGATTAGCTGATTGATCTTAGCCGCTACTGCTGTAGCCCTTTGCACTGGGTCATCAAAGTCCTTGTTAGTCAGATTTGTCCCAACTGTTGCCACCAAGTTGCCGATGACACCAACTTTAGTCTCTTGGGTTGCAACTGGTTGTTGACCGATAAAGGTGAGAACAGGAATATTGCGAACATAGAGCGTTGCTGCCTGATGTCCTGCCAGTTCGTGAGCGTGAATTTCCGCAATCACACTAACATCCGAGGCAAGTTTCCCTGTCGGGGATTGGTACTCTCCCACTTTCATCACCTCACTAGAAGGTGCAGGTGGCGAAACTGGGGCCTTTTCCTTGGGCGTTTGGGCACGTCCGACAGACGGTATCCCCAAAACAGTAGTAAACAGAGCGACAACAGTCAAAAAATGTCTTTGATTCATGCGTCCGAATTTTAAAGCGACTGTAGAACAGAGGTTTCACAATTAATGGAAACTGACACTCCAGAGAGTGACTTTCCCCCCAAACATAAACTCGTTCCGCTTTCACTTTTTGCTTATAACTGCAACAGACTAGCATGAACTTCCATACTAAGGGATCAGGGTTTTAGCGTAAGTCTTAGTAAATTTATCAACTTCAACATGGTATTCTAGGCGCAAAACCTTTCTGAACAGAGGATTTGAGTTGCATAAAAGTTTTTCGATTAATTAAGAATTTTATTGTTAAAACTTAATAATATTTGAAAATTATATTAATGGAGTCGCGTTTACGGTTGTCTAAAAGGCAAATTGCTGCTACTTGAATCCAAAACACACAAATTGTTACTTAAAAATTTTTGAAGAGTACAGAAGTATTAGGGTAATAAGTAGTTTAAATACCAAAAAAATTATATTTAGTGGTCTCAATCACAGCTTTCAAGTATCAGTTGCTCATTTTAAGCAGGAATGCCAGGGCAAGGATAATGAAGGACAAAGGAAATAGAAGCAATTTGGGTATATACCAATTGTAAGAAGACATCCGTCAAAATACAGAATTCAGAATTGTTAAGGAATTGAGCGATAACAGTCGCAGTCTAAGAAGAGTGAAGACAGATACCAAACCCTTATAAATTCTAACTCCTGACGAAGTCGCCCATATATTCTCACTACAAATTTTAGTTGGCAAGTACCTTATTAGCAGCTTGACACATGACATAGGGACTCACGTAGTATTGCCATTAATTAGTTTTTTCAACATGGTGTTGACCACATAAACTACAGCATAAAAAGCCTATATGTTAAGTCGGCAAACTTGTCAAGCCTATGACACACAGCATGAGTTAAACAGGTATAAACCATCACATCAATATAGCAGTATAGCTGCCTTGCCCGGAGGGCTGTAACCTTTGTAGCCTGACACAACAAGATCAATTAGGATCATATAAATGAGAATAATTATCAATAGTACTAAAAAGAAAACCGAGACGTATCGCTTCAAGAGTGAATTCTCTGGGTCGGTCTCTACAAAAGTAGAGTATCACAGACTACAAACGGAAAAAACTTTTTGGTTGACTGAGCGTTTAAATTCACTAGAATTAGGCGAAATTCTTCGACTGAATCATTTAAAGCATAAAAATTCAAACGTATTCTTGACTACAAGAATCTGGACGCTTGCTCATTTAGGGCAATTTTTTTGTGTAGTAGACTACTTGACAAGATGTTATTTATCACTTTATTGTGATCATAGTCACCAAAAATAAAGGTTACTCAATACAGACACAAATTTCAACCTAACTGTTGAAGAATTCTGACTCTGATGTCTGAATTAATCAGCTAGTACAGGATGGCGGAAATAAACCCACCATTACGGAATTTGAAAAAATCATCATTTGCAGTCCTTGAAAAGCGTAGGCGTATTTACGCCACAATTTACTGGGATTTTGACTGCTGTTTGATTAAAAGACAGAAAATATTCTTAACAGAAAATATCCACTAGCAAGGGATTTTGTCAGATGAATTAAACCGCTTTATTCATCCGTTCATCGGACAGAATTAGCGCTGAATTTTGGTTGCTGACTCCTGAATTCTTTCTTGTTAAAGTAGTAGTCCGTCAAGATTCTTGTGATGAGTTTGTAGTTGCTCTGTGTTCGTAGAATCTCTCGGATATGCAGCGTCTCGGATTGGAGTTAGTGCTTACTGCACAACTATAAACAAAGGAGGCTTGCCCCTTAACTTCAGCTTGATAAGCTAGTAGCAGTTAGCACTTGAAATATCAAAGTACTCATTAGCCAAGAAACAAAACATGAGCTTACCTAAACCTTCAGAATACTTTTTCATCAAAAGCAAGTTCGGCGATTTCGTCTTAGATCTTGCAGGAAGCAATCCAGAACCAGGGACAGCAATTATTTTATATCCATCCACTGGTGTAGTGAGTCAGCAATGGTTTATCAATAGTCAAGGCTTAATAGTCAATAGGCTCAATGGTTTTGTGCTAGATGGTAAAGATGGTGAGTATAGTTTGTTCAACACATCTGTTGCCAACCCATCAAACGGTACAGTCACTCAGCAATGGATTATTAAAGAGGAAGGAGTCATACAAAGTAAGTTAACTGGCTTAGTGCTAGAGATTTTGGGAGGTATTCCATGGGTATTTCTTCCAGTTGTTTTTGCGCCAATCAAAGGTGATCTAAGTCAGCAATGGGAATTTGTTCCTGTAAATCCTGTAACAGAGTCTGTTTCCGTTCACCAATCTGCACCTGTAGGAGGAAAATATTACTACATTACTGCTAAGCACAGCGGTAAAGTTTTAGATGTCAAAGGTGGTAGCACAGAAAATCTAGCGCAGGTAGTACAGTATGACAACGCCAGAAGTGATAACCAGAAATGGTTATTAAAAAAAGTGGACAGTGACTCTTATTCTCTGGTTGCTAAGCATAGCAATAAAGTTTTAGATGTGCCAGGTAGTAGTCAAGAAAATGCCGAAAACATAGTACAGTACGAACCAACAGGATCTGACAACCAAAAATGGCTATTGCTAGCAGCAGAAGATGGCTACTTCTACATTATTGCTAAGCATAGTGGTAAAGTTTTAGATGTAAAAAGCAGTAGCACGGAAAATGAAGCCGATATCACCCAGTATGACCTAGTGGGAAGTGATAACCAAAAATGGAAATTTGAGGAAGTGAGCTAAGCTTCTGCAGATAGAACCAGGGATTTTATGCTGATATCAAGATCAAGAAAGGTGTGTATTCTTGTGCAGATAAAATCTAATTGCTCACAGTCTCGTTCTTAAGCGCCTTGCAAAAATAACTTGAACAATTTTGATGAGGAAGTTAAGCTCACGACTTGTTCCAAATCAAATTTGTACAACTTATTTTTACATGATGCCTTAATTCTTTCTGATCTTGCCTGAATCCAGAATACCAAAAGCTCTCCCAGATCTTGGTATCTATGTGTGCTGGAAAGGTTTCATAGCATTCCAATTAATTTACAAAGTGAAGGATAATCATCGATGAGCGACACAATTCTAGTTGAATCAGCAGGTGCTAAGGGTGGTAACTTTGCCAAGATTAGCGTCAATGGCACGGAAATTGGGTTTGGTACCTATACCAGAGGATTAAATGTAGCAGTTTTTGACCAACAAACGGGTCAAATCGTCTATAAAGTCTCCTTCGATACATTTCTCCCAGGTAATGCCCAACGATTTGTTGATTTTATCAACAATAATGTTGCCACTGGACAAATAGTGGTACTTGCTGTTAAAGATGATGCTATTGCTAATTTGTTTCAACCACTAGACCCAATTATTGCGGCTTTGGAATTAATTGGTAGCACTCAATTTGGAACCCTGCAATTCCAAGGCTCATGGGCACTTATTGGGCAAAAAGGTGCCCCCGGAACTGCTGTTGAACAATTATCGCCTAACTCACCTGTAAGCGTCACTCGTTCAATTACCTGGGGTTCGCCAGCAATTCCCCCAGGTCCGCAACCACCAATTCCCATCACTAAAACTAGGTGGTTGGAAATTCAAAGAGTCTTTGAAAGTAACCCTGATTGGGACAGTCGCTTCGGCACGTCAACTGCTACCAGTGGACAATGGCTAATTGTCGGCGCACATTTACATGAGAGAGCATTTGTTGGTGATGGTGGCAATGATTTTGGTGCTGCCTTGATTTTCCAGCTACAGAACGATGGCTCATGGCTGCAAACACAGAAGCTGCAACCTCCTGAATTGAAAGCTGGGGACTACTTCGGCTACTCTGTTGATATCAATGGAGACTGGGCTATTGTTGGCGCAGTTTTAAGCGATGTCGTTAAACCTGATGGTGGATCTGCTTATATCTTCCATTTAGAAAATGGGCAATGGGTGCAAAAAGATAGGCTCGCACCTCCTGATTTACAAGCTAGTGACTACTTCGGCGACTCTGTCGCTATCGATGGAGACTGGGCTATTGTTGGTGTACGCCTTGCTGATATTCCAGGCGTTGCTGGTGATACTGGAGCTGCTTATATCTTCCATTTAGAAAGTGGAGTATGGGTGCAAAAACAAAAGCTGCAACCTCGTGAGTTAAAAGCTGCTGACTGGTTCGGTTACTCTGTTGACATCAATGGAGAATGGGCTATTGTCGGCGCAAAATTGACTGATATTCCAGGCGTTGCTGGTGATGCTGGAGCTGCTTATATCTTCCATTTAGAAAGTGGAGTATGGGTACAAAAACACAGGCTGCAACCTGCTGAGTTAAAAACTGACTGGTTCGGTAACTCTGTTGCTATCAATGGAGAATGGGCTTTTGTGGGTGCACCATATGCTGATACTTTACCAGGAATAGTGGATACGGGAGCTGTTTATGTCTTCCATTTAGAAAACGGGGTGTGGGTGCAAAAACCAAAGCTACAACCTCCTGATTTAAATGCTAACGACTGGTTTGGCAACGCTGTCACCATCAATGGAAATCGAGCTGTTGTTGGGACTAAAGGTCTTGAGGGAATCACATGGGACAATAGTGGGGGTGCCTATATTTTCCAGCTAGAAAACGGAGAGTGGAAGCAAGAATACAAATTCGTAGCTGATAGAATGAACGAGGAATACACTGCTGGTTTGGATAATTATGATAAGCGTTCTGTTTCGCTCACTAGTTGGGGAGTAGCTTTGTTAGGGGCACCCCTGACCAGATACAGAACTAACGCTTCGACCTATGGAGCTAAAGGTGGTATTTACTATTATGGCTCTGTATACGTTATCGGTCAGAGATAAGGCAGATAAACCTAAGTAAATCGAAAAGCCTTACTTAAGTAGGTTGGGTTTGGTTAACCAAACTCAACCTACTAGAGTCAAATGCTGCGTAGTAACAAATGACTTTCAATCGCATCGCAGGCGTTAACAACACCATTTTCTGCCTGTACGATACGACTAACTTCCGCAGCTTTATCCGTATAACTCTTGTCAAGCAGTAATGGTCTGAGTTCTGCGGCAATATGACTAGCAGTAGTATGCTGACGTTCAAGCATCCGTGCGACACCTAAACGTACTAATCGAGCACCATTATCCGGCTGATCAAAAGCCTGAGGAATGATGAGCATTGGACGACCTGCACGTAAGGCTTGAGCTGTAGTCCCAACACCGCCATGATGGACAATTGCTACCGAGCGAGGAAAAATAGCCTCATGGGGAACATAGTCAATAGGGTAAGTATGAGGTGGAAGTTGCTCTTTAGTCACACAATGAGCTCCTGGACCCATCAACAAAACACATCGATAGCCTAATTGTTGGGCAGCTATTGCACCTTCAAAATAAAAGTTTCCTGGTGCCCAAACCATTAATGAACCTAAAGTGAACACAATAGGAGGTGATCCCAGTTGTAGAAAATCTTCCAATTCTTTCGGCAGACCTTTGAGATTGCGGCTGGTGAAAAAAGGAAACCCAGTTACCTGAGTTTGAGTTGGCCAATCTAGTTGAGGGGTTGCTAAAACCTGAGAGAATAAAGCAAGTACCAATTCAGATGAATGTTGTCCTTCAAATAAGAGGTCAGAAGTTGGTGGTAAATCTAATTCTGCACGTAATTGACGTATGGGTGAACTCCAAAAACGTGTTTGCCAACGGAGTTGTCTATAGAAGTTATCTTTGGCGACCAATGTTAAGGCTTCTTCATAGGCAGAGGATGGAGTGGTTGAACCATACGGGGAATCGTAGGCAGACAGAAATGATATAGGTGCGAGTACAGTAGATATTCTCTTGATCTGCATTTTTTCAGCTAGGAGGGTCGCTGCACAAGCAAGAGGATGGGTGATTAGCAACTGAGCTTTATGTGCAACTGTCATCAAGTCAGAGTATGTTGACCGCAAATAAGGCATCATTAAATAACTAATGCCGTAATCAAGCTGTTGTTGTGAGTTTGAGAGCAACTCGATAAACTGCCAGATTTGTTCTATATCAGTGTGGACATTAGGTCTAATAGAATGAAATTCAATCCCCTCGGATTCAACTATCTGGCGATGAGTCTCATGAGTAGCAAGGATAACACAATGTCCTCGTAATTGTAACTGCTGAGCGATCGCCAGGAAAGGAAACACGTCTCCATAAGATCCAGTTGTAACGAGTACAATATATTTACTTGTTTCGTTTTTTAAATGACAGGCAACACTTGTTGGTTGTTTGTTCATTATAAATCCTCATGATTTGACAAAAGAAGGGAGCAGGGAGCAGGGAGTTCCCTGCTCCCTCTGAATAAACGAAGTTAAATCTATTTTTTGAATTGAAGCTGGAGTTCAAATCGCATACATTGATATATTTTTGACTGTTTTTTTATATTAAAAACTAAAATCGATACCTAAAGTCAAGAAATTTCTAATTCTCATTAGAAAAAATCATTAAAACAAATCAAATAAAAATGTCATCGAAAATAACCTCATTCTATAGTATCATGAAAAAAATAATAGACAATTTTCCGATAAACTTATGCTGATAATTTATTTTTTGACCGCGTGTATATATATCTGCATATTTTGCTTACTAATCTACAGTCCTATACGCAGAATAATCAGTGATTTAAATAATAAAAATCACTTTGAAAAAGAAGTGATACAAATTACAACTTTATTACCAAATAGTCAACAAGATAGGGATTCAAGACTTACGGAAGAAATCAATCTTAATTATGATGAGAAAAATCAGGTTGATAAGTTTCAGCAGTTTGCATTAGTTACTTCTCAACAAGAGATTCAGCAAAATGGAACAAAATCAGGCAACTATCCTTTACGCTCATCTTCTGTATCTACCCAACTAAATGGCTCATCTGCATTAATATCTCAGAACCAATCAAGCGTTGTTTTACTAGATAGTACTGCTACACCTTTGTTAACTTCAGAGGACATACAAAAGTCTTCAATAGATTTGAACAGTAATAGTACTGCTTCTGAATTGATGTATAATCAGGAGATAATTAACGAGGTGATGCAGGAATCCCGATTAAAAGTGGGTAAAAAAATCAAAGAATTTGTAGAAGTAAGAAGTAAGAAGTTAGGTGCTTATCAACCCTTGTATGATTTATTAATAGATTATCCATTTCGGAAGGGTAAAATGCTGCGACCAACTTTATGTATTAGTGTCGCTAGAGCAATTGGAGGGATGGGACATGTTGCTTTAACCTCAGCATCAGCTATTGAACTCTATCATAATGCTTTTTTAATTCATGATGATATTGAAGATGCTTCTGAAGCTCGAAGAGGTGAGAAAACTTTACATGATATGATTGGAATTCCTCGTGCTATCAATGTGGGAGATGCGACAAGTGTTTTAGCAGTTGGGTTATTGCTAGAAAATTTGTCTATTCTAGGAGTTGACAAATCCTTGAGCATTTTACATGAGATTGAGTTTATGGCTCAGCAGTCTGTTGAAGGACAAGCAATGGAATTGGATTGGGTAGCTAGCAATACTAGTCAGTTAACTGACCAAGATTACTTCCAAATGTGTGTCAAAAAAACCTGCTGGTATTCATTTATGACTCCCTGTCGAATTGGTTTAATTGTTGGACATCCTTCTGGAAGTAGTAGAGATATAGGTCAGTCTTTAGCAGAGATCACTCGATTTGGTATGATTTTAGGAATTGCGTTTCAAATTCAAGATGATTTGTTGAACTTACAAGGTGCTCTGGAAAGTTATGGCAAAGAGATTTGTGGTGACATTTATGAAGGAAAACGGACATTAATGTTAAATCATGTTTTGGCGAATAGTGGAAAATATTGTCAAGAAATTACTAATATACTTGCTTTACATCGAGAAGAAAAGACTCCTGAACAAGTCAATTTTATCTTAGAACAGATGATAAAATGTGGTAGTATTAAGCATGGTTGGAAAGTTGCACAGTCATTGGCGGGAAAAGCTGAAAAATTTTTAGATTCTTTAGATTTTCTTCTTCCAGAGACTCCATTGCGTTCAGAAGAAAAATGGGAATGCGCACTTCATGACCGTCGAGTTATTAAAGAAATAGTTAAATATATAATTTATCGCAATCAGTAATTTGTGGTTATTTTTTAATATGAGTGGCAATTCTAATGTTTTTTTAGATATTTCTGAGATTAAAGTAAAAGTCTATCCAGGCTCAACCTTACTTTTGCATTTATTAATTCACAACCAAATGAGTCAAAGCTGGTTATTTCGACCAACCATAGATGATTGGAACACCGATCAGGGTCAAATAATCGCGATCGAGAATCTCATTGATCCCCCTTTTAGCCAGTTATTACCTGAAAGTCAACTCAACCAAGTCGTGACATTTTTCATCCCCGGTGATCTCAAGCCAGGGCAAATCCTCAAAAGTTGGTTACGGTTTCCAGGGCTTGCTGAAGAATCTATTTCTATAGAAGCTGAAATTTTGTTACCTACTCAACAAAAAGAACAATTTCAAATTGTAGAAGCTTCTTTGTCAGTTACCTTACCTTTAAATTCACAAAAAAACCTTTCATTAAGTGTTCTAGACGAAGCAACATCTGCTAGCTTTGGCTTAATATCAGGTTTGATAGATTTAGATAAAATTCCATCCCGTTGGTTGGCGGCTGAACTTCTCGTCATTTTATGTCAAGCAGGAAACGAATATATCCAAATAGATCTAGGAAAGCAATTACTTAATCAACTCAAACAAACTCGCTTCTTTGAAAATGGAGTTAGGGCTGTTATCTGTGTTCAACTCCCCAGATGGATTGCTCATACCTTGAATACTGTAGACCAGTCCTTAGACCATCAGAGGTTACTATCTACTTGGGAGGAATGGTTATTTAGTCTTGTCCCAAAGGCAAATCTAAATGTTACTCACAAAACACAAACACGTTCTATTTCTCCTACGTTAGCAAAAGATGTTGTGTCTGAACTAGGAGAAGCCCCAGATCGCTGGTTTGCTGGAATAGTTTTAGGATTAGCCCTAAATTCACCTAGAGTTATGGCTGTGCTAACGACAACCCCTGACTTAAATCAAAATATCTTGATGCAAAACTTAGGGACTGTTGATGTCATGCCAGCAATCAATACTTTCAGTATGATACTACAAGGTCTAGATATACTTCCAGCCCGTTGGTTAGTGGTAGAGTTGTTGTTCTTAGTGTGTCAAAAAGGAAACCAATACAGTCAAACTCCATCTGGCAATCAATTCCTCCAACAATTAAGCAGCACCAGCTTTTTCAACAATGGGGTAGTTGCCTTTAGTAGTGCTCAAGTTCCACGTTGGTTAGCTATGAGTCATCAAGCCGCTATTGCTTATCAAGCTGCTACAACTCCGACCATAGCACAAAGTGGGTTGCTTGATGTCACACAAAAGTGTTTATGGAATTTGGGGCTAACAGATTTAAATCAAAGTTCACTAAAAAATGATATCTCAACATCAGGTCATGCAGCAGATGCTTTAATCTTATCTTCTAGGATGGATGCTCAAGCTTGGTTTGGTAATCTTATTCTAGGACTAGCGTTGCTGTCACCAAAAATTGCTGATCTTTGCTGTCGAGAAATTGGTGCTCATCTTGGTGCAGTCTCAGTTGGATCTTCAACAAAGTATCAACGAACATCTGAAAATATTTTTCAAGATAGAAGGTCACTAACACGATGACTATTGATGAACATCTCCTAGCCCAAATTGAAGCTTTGCGCATTCCTTTGGATGATCCTACCCTAGACTTGAGTTGGAAGGATTGGTATCACTTCCTGCTTTGGGATCAAGAGGGGAAAATACGGATACTCGTCAATTTAACATTGGCAGGAAGACCAGGAGAGGGAGAAGTTCAAGTCAGTTTTCTAGTCAACATCAAGAGTGATCTACTTCCTGTAGAATATCAAACTGATGCTCCCATGCTCACCTTCGGCACCGCTTTGAGCTTAGAATGGACACCTGGGATGGTGTGCAAACACCCTTTGCGCCTGTTAGGAAACAACGTTGTACTGGAAATTGACGGTAAGTACTCGTTCCTAGAAGTCCAAGATGAAAGAATACAACTAGCCATTCGGTTTCTGGGAGAGGCGCAAGCTACACCTTTATTAGTCACTGAAGATTCACCATTTGGCAGCGGTTTTATTGGTTGGGGTTTGGTACCAGGTTTGCAGGTAGCCGGAGACCTCTCTGTGAGTGGATTAAACTTCGTTGTTGATCACAACTGGTTTAGCTATCATGACCGGAATTTTGGTCGTTTTCGTTGGGGTGAAGATATCGGGTGGGAATGGTTTGTCGCTTTTGCAACTTCTGATGATTGTCGCCAAATTACTCTTGCTTTAGACCAACGTACCAACAAAGACCATTCTCTCAAAGGATTACCTTACGTTTTTGTCTATATTAATCACCAGTTAACTAAAATTTTTATTGGTTCTAGTTTACACATTCACTGGGAATGGTCTGAAGCTTTAGTCCGACCTGTACGTCTTCCAGGAATTATGGCTTCACTGTTTAGCGATCGCACCATCCAAGTTCCTCAAGCTTTGCAAGTAGAAGCATCTGATCCAGAAGGTACACTGTTGGTCAACGTTAAATTTGAAACTATAGCAGAGTTAATTATACCAGACAATCAAGAACGTCAATACACTTTTATTCAAGAAGTGACCGGCACAGTTGAAGTTAGATTTTTTCACCAGGGAGAAGTATTGCACGCGAAGGGCATTCTGTATGGGGAATATGTGCTTTAAGTCGTTGAAGAAAATTAAATTCATTGATGGAGAGGTTTATGCAAAGTCGATCTTTAGAACGTGATGCACAGCTCGCTGAATGGTTGCGCCGGCTGCTAGAAATACTGCGAACACAACAAGGTTCTACTTGGAGAGATTTAGTGCAGACAGTCTCTGGAAAAACAGCGGTAATTGATATAGACGGAGTACAGTTGCAACTTTATGCCTATGGCGGTCAAGAACTGCAAGTTGAAACTAAATATCCGGTACAATTCGACTTAGTGAATCTTCGCACTGAAGCTGAAACTCTTAGAGATGTGGTTAGTGGTATATTGACTTTAGATTCAGCACTTTCGCAAGGTAGAATGAGGCTGCGTGGTAGGTTTCAAAATTTGCTGGGAATTTATCGAGTCGTGAGTGGGATTTTTGCTGATAGTGCTATTAATCCACAACTGCGACGTTTGTGGACAGAATTTGATCAGTCTTGGTCACGTCCTACTGCTGTTACCTCAAGCCTGTGTTTGGAGAACCAACAAGCTTCATATGCTGAACTAATTGGCCAGATACCAAGTGATATCCTTAACATTGAGGTTTAGGCACTTCCAGAAAACTTAATAGGAATCTGAATCCAGAACTCCGTGCCTTTGTCAGGTTCTGAAACACACCTCATGATACCACCATGTTTTTCCACAACAATCTGATAGCTAATTGCCAACCCTAGTCCCGTACCCTTACCCACTGGCTTAGTCGTAAAAAATGGGTCAAAAATTCGATTTTTGATATTGTCGCTGATTCCTGGTCCATTGTCGGCAATGCTAATGACGGCAGAGGAGTTATCTGCTAAAACTTGAGTGGAAATCCAAATGGTGGGAGTAGGGAATGAGGAGGATGTTGCATCCCAGACTTTCCCCTCTAAGGCGTCAATAGCATTGCTGAGAATGTTCATAAAGACCTGATTCATCTGACCAGCAAAGCATTCTATTTCTGGTAAGTTACCATAGTTCTTAATCACCTCAATGCCGGGAATCTCTGTTTTCGGCTGGAGACGATGTTGTAAAATCAACAAAGTGTTATCAATTCCTTCGTGCAGATCAACTGGTTTCATTTCAGCGTGATCCAGGCGAGAAAAATTGCGTAACGACAGTATCAGTGAGCGGATGCGATCCGATCCTACTTGCATTGAAGACATAATTCTCGGTAGGTCATCTGCCAGAAATTCCAAATCAATTTCTTCTGCTAAGATGTTAATCTCCGGGTTAGGGTGAGGGAAATGCAGTTGGTAAAGGCGCAAAAGCTCAAGCAATCCTTGGGTATAATTGATCGCGTGGCAGAGGTTGCCATAGATGAAGTTGATCGGGTTATTGATCTCATGTGCCAACCCCGCGACTAATTGCCCTAAGCTAGACATTTTTTCGGTTTGAACGAGTTGTGTCTGTGCTTGCTGTAGCTCCTTGAGGGTATCCTCTAACTGTGCAGCTTTAGTCGTAGCATTTGCTTCAGCAGTCCGACTCTGTTCGTATAGTTGTGCTTGCTGAATCGCGATCGCCGCCTGATCCGCCAGTTGCTGCAGCAGTTCCATTTCCGTAACGAGCCAATTTCGAGAAGCTTTACACTCATGGGCAATGAGTAACCCCCATAGTTTCGCACCCATATTGATGGGTACGATTAAGTTGGCTTGTACTTGAAGATTGCGCAAAAAGTCTTCATGGCAAGGACTCAAAGAAGCCTCAGAGACATCGTTAATTGCCCGTACTCTTCCTCGAAAGTAAAGAGTAGTATATTCATCAGGAAAGCATTCTGATGGTGCTTTCATGCCCAAAACAGACTGCCAGTTGCCTTTAATTTTTTCAACTACGACCTCCCCGTCAAAACCCTCCAAAATCTGGTAAATTAGGACTCGGTCTGTATTGAGCAGATCGCTGACTTCTCGAACGATAGTTTGTAAGATTATCTTTAAGTCCAAGGTTCTGCGGATTTGGTTTGTCACTTGCTTGACTGCATTGGCAAGCTGCAAGGATTTTCGCAATTCATCTGTTTGCTGTTTTACCTGGCTTTCCAGATTGAGATTCAGCGCTTGCACATGTTTGTACATTTGCTGTTGTTGAATTGCCATTGAGAATTGATGGCACACAGCTTTGAAGAGTGCAATGTCTTCAGGCTTCCACTCAGGCGCTTGTCCTTTTTTTTGCTCTCGCCAAGCTGCAAAAGAAATTTGGGAGATCAGTTGTTGCTTATTATTTTCCCGTTGTCCAGCCCACAAAATTTCGGTGTCAAATTCACTGCGGAAAATACTTAAAAAACCGATAAAGTTTTGACGATAATGTAAGGATATTACCAAGATTCCTCGAATTCGAGTAGGCTGAAATGCCAAAGCCAAAACTCTCAATGCCGATTCTTTGTAAAGGTCACTCACCGCCCAAAGACGATCGCCTTTGCCATCAGCCGTCCAATTTTTCCAAACAGGATGTTGTTCCATCATGCCGCCTTCTAAAACCTGAGGCACTATTGGCTGGTCACCGCAAGTGTATAATTCTCCTGTTTGCTCAATGTAAAGTCTGCCACCTACTCCTTGTAGCGCCGCTGTCGTTGCTTCCAAAGCTTCCTGTAGTTGGATTGTAGGCAGTGTGTGCAACAGGGTAGTGACTTGGTTAATCACGACTTCTCGCTGCTGATCAGCATATGCTTGGGTAAGAAGTTGACTTTGGGCGATCGCGATCGCCACCTGATCGGCAATTTGCTGCACCACTCTCACTTCCTGTGGCATGATCGTTCGCGGTTTGCTGTGGTGCGATACGAGCAATCCCCAAAGTTGCGGCGAGGCAGTTTGCTCTTTCGACTTGTGCAGATCGTGATGTAAGATGGGCACTACCAGGGAAGATTCAACGCCCATTGCTCTTAAGTATACAAGATGGCAGGGATCTACCGCTCGGTAATAGATAGGATCAGTTTTTGAGGACTGTTCTGGATTTTCCAGGGGTGAGAGTCCAATCTTGCCATCAGCCACATCCACTATCGAACGTTGACGTGCTTTGAGAAACATGTCTCTAGCATCCTGCGGTATATCATCTGCTGGAAATTGCAACCCCAAAAGCGAGGGTAACCCTTGCTCATCTCTAGATTCAGCAATCACTTGACCACTGTTATCGGCATTAAAGCGATACACTTTCACCCGGTCTGTACTCAAAAATGAACGAACTTCAGCAACAGTAGAGTCTAATATCTCTTGAAGTTCAAGTGATTGCCGAATCCGATTGGTTATGCGGTGCAATAACCCTTCTTGCTTCAAGGTTTGCTGCCAATTATTAAGACTATCGGTAAATTCCATTGCTTATATAATATAAATGTATAAAAATACTCTTACTTTTATATTCTAAAAATAGAAATCCTGCTAGGAGAAGCATAAAAATTCTCGTGTTATAGCAAAAAAAAATCTGCCGACAAACATCGAGAAACCTGGATTTTTACTTCATAAACTAATCGGAAATTACTGACAAAGATGATAAATTGCGGATTTCTTCACGCACACTCATGAGGATTCTACCTAGATAGTTTTCACCAGTTTTGTTCTCACCACAGCCCCAGAAATAGTCGGTTGGGGAGTCTTCCACTAGCCATTGATCGTCCGTACTTAAAAGCACTTCTCTAATGTCGGCATGAGTCAGAAACTTTTTGAGGACAGCTTCTCGCATAACTTTAGTTTTTACCACTTCCCAGTCTGGGCGGAGTTGACGGTTGCAATCGCGTCCCAAAGCTGCAGCTATTTCTGGCTTTTCAGCAGCATGGATTAAGGGTATAATAACTGCATCTGAAGTTCCGGCAAACTTCTGTGATTGATAATAATGCTCCACTGTTGACCAGTAAACACCCTGAATGTTGATTCCATGAGGAGAAAAGTTGGAAAAACAGCCATAGGGCTGCCAAACTTTGTAAAAGTAGATGGTCATTAAAAATTTTCTTTTTTACTCCCAACTTCTATATTATTCGTCACCCTGGCGGGAGTGTGGGGAGAGGGGAGAGTGTGGGGAGTGTGGGGAGTGTGGGGAGTGTGGGGGGACAAGGAAGTATCCGTCTCACCCATCTCTCCCTTCTCCCCCACACTTCCCCCTCCCTGTTCAACGCATTCCACGCAACACTTGCCGAATGGTATCCGATGGCACTTGGTCAGTCACTGTTACAACACCAATCTGCGTAGGTAAAACAAATCGCACTTTACCATCTTGGACTTTCTTATCGGTTTGTAAAGCTGCCACAATCTCTTCAATATCCAACCCATCTGGCAACTGAGTCGGTAAACCTGCTTTTTTAATCAAGGCGTCTTGACGTTCAGTCTCTGCTTTTTTCCACATTCCCAATTCCACGGCAATCTGCCCTGCTGCTGCCATGCCAATAGCTACAGCTTCGCCGTGATTCACTACACGATAATCGGTTAAGCTTTCTACCGCATGACCAATGGTGTGTCCATAATTGAGAATCGCTCGCAGTCCAGCTTCTTTCTCATCTTTGCTGACTACATCGGCTTTTGCTTGACAAGAGCGTATTAATATGGTATCTATTAATTCAGCTTTTAAGTATCGGAGTTGATCCAAGCGTTTGCTCCCTTCCATTTGAGCGAACAACTCAGCTTCCCAAATGATGCCGTACTTAATGACCTCTGCGATTCCTGCCCGAAACTCCCGCATAGGTAGTGTTTTCAACACTCCTGGGTCAATTAAAACCAGTCGCGGCTGATGGAATGCTCCAATTAAGTTTTTGCCTTGGGGATGGTTCACACCTGTTTTGCCGCCAATTGCCGCATCTACCATCGCTAAGAGTGTAGTAGGCACTTGGACAAAATTGATTCCCCGTAGCCAAGTCGCCGCTGCAAACCCAGTCATGTCACCAATCACACCTCCTCCCAAAGCCACCATCGTTGAGGAACGTTCTAGGCGATTTTCTAAGGCCGTATCGTAGATTTTTTGCACAGAATTGAGGGTTTTGTAGCGTTCACCTATCGGTAAAGTGCAGATAGCAACTTCAAACCCAGCAGCTTTCAGGGATGCGATCGCTTTTTCCCCAAAATGCTTCAAAACTGTCTGGTTAGAAACCAGCAATACTTTCTTGCCCAAATTCAGACCAGTCATTTGTTCACCTAACTGGTCTAAGCTGTTAGGTGCGATCGCAATTTCATAAGACTGTTGCGGCAGATTTACGTTGATAATAGAAGCCATTGCCAATCCCAAACAAACAGCAGTCGCTGTATTCTATCGCAATGTAAGGGAGTTGTTGATGATGAACGGTTAAGAAGAGGGAGCAGGGAGCAGGGAGCAGGGAGCAGGGAGCAGGGAGCAGGGAGCAGGGAGCAGGGAGCAGGGAGCAGGGAGCAGGGAGCAGTGAGCAGGGAGCAGAGATCT
>CAIVAU010000149.1 GCA_903903925.1 uncultured cyanobacterium | reverse complement strand
AGCTATTAAAATTTGCTCATTTTTAATAAATTGTATATTTACAGCAATAAACCAAATAAAAACATCATAAAAACATCACCGCGTAACTCAATTCCTTTTATGGGCAAGGGCTGGAGACTAGACTGAGCATCTCTCAAGAAACAAGAGGGAGCAGGGAGCTCTTAGCAGGGAGCAGGGAATAGGGAATAGGGAATAGGGAATAGGGAATAGGGAATAGGGAATAGGGAATAGGGAATAGGAGGAGTTTCTGTAATGAGTAACGGGTGGTGCACCGCCAGTGGGGTGCTCTTAAATTTCCTTAGATAGAGAATCTAAGATCCTCAAACACAGTAGGTACGAAAAAGCAATTTAATATCATGTTACCAACATTCAGTAATTTTACTGATTCTGACAACCTCAGTATATATTTATGATTCTTAGTCATAGTACAGCTACGTGCGCAAGTAGAGCTTAGTATTAAATTTACTAACAGACAGATCGAGAGGGTGCTTTCTTCCTATGACCGCTTTTCTACTAGTAATCTTTGAAATAAATGAGTCTATCTAGTTCTTTTACAGATTTTTCCTTAGCCGAATTATTCCAACTAGTTGACCAAGGACGAAAGTCAGGTTGTTTAACTGTATGTACTTTACCGAACCTTTCTGTTCCAAAATCTAAATCCCAATACTTCTATATTTGGTTTAGACAAGGGCGAGTCGTCGCTGCAACCAATCGCTTGAATGGTAATGGTTTAAGCGACACAATTACCCAACGGGGTTGGGCAAAACAGCAAGTCATAGAACAACTTTTTACTGAAGCATCCACAGTCATACCCTTTGGATTGCATCTGAAAACGCAAGGATTTCTGAGCGCAGAGCAGCTAAACCAGTTATTCGCCAGTCAGCTCCAGCAGGTTCGGAATCTGTTTGAGATTCAAAAGGGTGTATTTAAACTTGATAGTAAGGCAACTTTGCCTTGGAATGAAATGACAGGATTAAGCTTGAGGGCAATGGAAGTGGCTCTTATGGCTTTGAGAATATTGAAAAACTGGGAAGTACTGGCTGATGTCCTTCCAGATGTTGATTCTGCTATACAAAGTATGACTCAAGGCAATCCACAGATCCGCTTGCATACTTTAGAGTGGCAGGCGTGGGAGTTTGCCAATGGTAGTGTTTCTGTAAAGGAAATCGCTTCTCAACTCAATCAACCAATAACTTTAGTCCAGCAAGCAATTTTCCGGTTGATAGTTGCTGGTTTAGTCGAAGAAGTTCCGCTTGTAACATCTACAGCTAATCTGAATGATGACTCAATAGATGGGAGCTTAGCAAATTTCCCTAGTCTTGGACTTCAAAAATCCAAACAGCTAGAAAATCTAAAAATAAGTTCTTCGTTTCTCCAAAATCTGGTTGGGTTTTTAAAGAGTAAGACTTAACAGTATTTTTACTTAGCTAATAAGGAGAACAGACTGCTGCGATGTCTGCATCCATGCTTTCTTTGGGTGAACGCATCGGACGCGAACTAGCTCGCGGTAATATAGACCGTATTGTCGTCGAAGGTGAAAAAGGCTATGGCGTCTTAGTAGCTTGTGGTACAGAGGCCGTTTTATTGGTTCTCGCTAGTGCTGCTGTCAAGTAAGGCGTCTTGTTTTTTGAAGTCAAACGGGTTGTTAACAGAATCGCTCCCCTATTAGCTTAGGGAATTTTAGTTTTTGGATTTTAGATTCCAATCCAAAATCCAAAACACTAACAAAGAAACTATTTTTCGTATTCTTCGTAAGCAGCGACAATGCGCTGGACTAACGGATGACGTACAACATCTTTTTGTGAGAATTCGCAAAAGGCAATGCCTTCAACATGTTTTAAAATATGTATTGCCACTGCTAATCCAGATTGCTGGTTGGGTAGCAAATCTGTTTGTGTCATATCACCTGTGATTACCATCCGAGAGTGAAAACCCAAACGAGTCAAAACCATTTTGATTTGAGATGGTGTCGTGTTTTGGGCTTCATCCACAATGATAAAAGCGTTGTTGAGTGTGCGTCCGCGCATATAAGCTAAAGGAGCAACTTCGATCACGCCTCTTTCCATCAATGATGGTAATTTTTCTGGGTCGATGAATTCATTGATAGCATCATAGAGTGGACGGAGATAGGGATCGATTTTCTGCTGCAAGTCGCCTGGTAAAAAGCCAAGTTTTTCACCTGCCTCGACAGCAGGACGAGTTAAAATAAGTTTTTCATACTGGTTAGCAAGGAGTGCTTGTACGGCGACAACAACAGCAAGAAAAGTCTTACCAGTACCAGCAGGCCCGAGACAGAAGGTGAGGTCGCACTTACGTAACGCTTCAATGTACTGTCGCTGGCGAAAGGTCTTAGCGCGGACTTCTTCGCCTTTGCGAGTCCGGGCGAGAATATCTCGCCTGATTTCTTGCAGTTCCTGTTCCCGATGAGTATCCAAGGCATGACGGGCTGTTAAAATATCTGTAGTAGAGATATTATTGCCCTGACTCCATAGATCCTCAAGCGATCGCACTAATCGACAAGCAAGGTCAATTTGCTCGTCTGTGCCAGAAATTTGAAGTTCCTGTCCACGCAGCACGAGGGTGGCTCCTGTTTGCCGAGATAGGGTTTTAAGATTTTCTTCTCCATCTCCTGCAAGTGCGATCGCACTCTTAGTATTCGACATCTGAATTGTTAAGGCATCTGCCATCAGAAATTCGCTCATTCAAAAAATATAAAAAGTAGAGAAGCGATCACCCACTTCTCTACCTTGTCGAAGTTTGATCTACAACTGCTTGTAAACCCTAACTTTAACGATTTGGCATTGCTCTTACTTCACCTTTTTGAGGGAACTCTTAACAGGGAACTCTTAACAGAGAAATCCACACTTTAAAGAGTGGGATTGCCATAAGGACGCTGTATTTAAGAGCGCTACACGTCTCGAAACACATTTTTTTAAGTGGGCTTTATACCCACAACTAAAGTTTTTTTACTCACTGTTCCCTGTTCCCCTTTTTTGTAATTAAACCTGGCGAGAGCGGGGTTTAGCAATAGGTCTAGAACTGCCATCTCCTCGTCTTTCTCGTGATTTCGGTGGCGGTAGTCGCTCTGAGTCATCTTCATCAAAAGACAATTCCTCCCGACTACCAATAGTGCTACCGTAGATGTCCAAGTAAACTGATTGCCCAGAAGCTTCAGCAGCCGCGGCAACTACAGTGCGTATTGCCTGAATATTACGTCCACCTCGACCAAACACTTTTCCTTTATCTGTACTTTCAAATGCGATCCGAATCCAAGCCCGTTTACGGATGTGAGAAATTTCACAATCAACGCTCAAAGAGTCTGGAGACTCCAAAAACGGCTGCATCAGAAACCTTACCAGTCCAGCGAAATCAGGACTGGTTGTTGGGTATTTGGTTCCTACCTTAAGATGCGGCTTTTGCACTGACCTGTTCAAGAACATTAGCTTTTTGTAGGATGCGACGCACGGTGTCAGTTGGTTGAGCGCCTTGTTGTAATCGCTTGACGATGCCGGGAACGTCCAATCTCACTTCATCAGTCCTGGGGTTATAGAATCCTAGTTCTTCTAGAGGACGACCATCGCGGCGAGCGAGGCTGTTAATTGCGACTATGCGGTAACTCGCTTCCCGCTTTTTACCGTATCGCTTCAAGCGCAATTTAATCATGGTTGAGAAATCATTCTCCTATTTGTTAGGGATCAGTTTTGTAGTTACTTGTTCAGGAAGTTCTCTAGCAACAGAGCCTTCCTCAAGACAGTTTTAAGGAAATACTGGTCTCATGAGAAACTGTCCAATCTTTATGCATCAGACCTCTCTTCAAGAGACAAAAAACTCTCGTTGCTAAAATTGTAATCGTAGCACATGTTCAGCATAAATTGCTATTATGACAATTAACAACTAAAGTGTACCGAAGCCTTTCTTCTTTTTGTCTTTCTTTGGCTTCTTTTTTGTGCTAACACCGTCAGTGTAACCCCTCCAGCCAGGAGCAGGTCGATTATTGCCTGCGGTAGCGAAGGAGTTGTCCATACCGCCAAACATTCCGGGCATACCTGGTAGACGCCCTTGACCCATTTGCTGCATGACACCACGCATCCGTTGGAAGTCACTCACCAGCTTACTCACATCCGCCTCCTTGTATCCAGCACCTGAGGCAATCCGTCTTCGCCGACTAGGAGAACTTGCCAACACATCAGGGTCCTGGCGTTCTTTTGGTGTCATGGAGTTAATCATCGCTTCACAGCGCTTAAGCTGAGTTTCTCCTTGTTTGAGTTGATCATCTGTCAACTTGTTCATCCCTGGAATCATCTTGATGATCCCTCCTAAAGATCCCATGTTCTTTAGTAGACGCATCTGTTTGAGGAAGTCAGTAAAGTCAAACTTTGCCGACAGGATTTTCTCCTGCATTTTCTCGGCATCTGCCAGATCAATTTCTTCTTGGGCTTTTTCTACTAGGGTCAGGACATCCCCCATCCCTAAAATTCGTGATGCCATCCGGTCGGGATAAAACGGTTGCAGGGCTTCGACTTTTTCACCCACACCGACAAATTTAATCGGTGCTCCCGAAATGTGCCGCACTGACAAAGCTGCCCCACCTCGGCTATCACCATCAAGTTTGGTCAGAATTGCACCAGTAATGCCGATCTGCTCGTGGAATGTACGGGTAAGATTTGCTGCCTCTTGACCAGTCATCGCGTCCACGACCAAGAGTGTCTCTTGGGGTTCAACAGTTGCTTTGATCTGAGCTAATTCCGCCATCATCTCTTCGTCGATTTGCAGGCGACCAGCAGTATCAATTATTACTGTATCAACCCCTTCTGCCCGACCGTGTTCAACACCTTGTCGTGCAATCTCGACTGGGTCAGCATCACTTCCAAGTGAAAAGACAGGTACGTTAATTTGCTTACCCAACGTCACCAGTTGATCGATCGCTGCTGGGCGGTACACGTCTGTCGCTACCATTAAACAGCTACGATTTGATTTCAGCAGATGTAAAGCTAATTTGGCTGTAGCAGTGGTTTTTCCAGTACCCTGTAATCCAGCCATTAGCACAATTGTAGGTGCTTGCTCAGCTTGTGCTAGGGGAACATTAACCTCCCCCATGACCTGTACCAGTTCATCGTGAACAACTTTGATAAACTGTTGGTCAGGACGCACACCAGCGATCACCTCAGATCCTAGTGCCTTGGTTTCAACTTCATGAATAAAATCTTTAACTACCTGGAGATTGACATCTGCTTCCAACAGGGCGCGGCGCACTTCCCGCAAAGCCTCTTGAATATTGGACTGGGAAATTTTGTCCTGACCCCGCAGTTTCTTCCACGTAGCTTCTAAACGATCAGCAAGTGCATCAAACATAATTAAGTTACAGGCAGTTAGCTAGTTATAGCGAGCTATTTACCTTCAGTAGGTGGAAGTATTACCACTTACTCAAGATCGGGGATAATAGCCGAGTAAAAACAGGGTACTTCGTGTCAGAGCAGATTAAAGATTCTAACAAGCCTACCCAAAGCCTTTTCTACACCTATTGTGACATAGAGAAGTGCCGCCATAATTACAGGCAGCATCAAGAGTGACCTTCACATGGGATATTTCTTGATAAGCTGTTGCGCACTTAATTTGTATATGGGATTTGTATATGGGACGTGTGAAGTGTAAGTTTCTATAAGTAAATACTGCATGACTGCGCTTGTATCTACCACATAGGTTTCTCTCATCGATCTCTATCCTCACGCAGGAGTTCGAGCGATGATTTTGCACCTGGTGGTGGTGTCCATCTGTGGCGATCAATCGAGTCAAAAATCTCTTGCAAAGGGCGTTTTTCACTTCGTTGTTCCTTGTTGCGTAGTCGCTCATCAACTATCTCTACAATCAAAGCTTTAAGTTCGTCAACGGTCATGTCTGTTACACGTTTTGTCTCCATCTTTGAAGCCTCCTTATTTTTTGGTGAATTTCCCACTTTAATTTTAGTACTATTTTATCAAACAGAACACATGCGTCAGTCGTCAGAATACAGAAAAGGGAATTCTGTACGACTGGTGGATGAGTCTAGGGGTTTAAGACCCCCGCTCAATAGGAAATTGAGCGGTCTACAATTAGTGGGGGTCTGAATCCAAACACGATTGTGATTCTGAGTCCTGAATTCTGACTCCTGAGTTCTTCTTCAACTCTTTCTAACAAGTTCCTCTACAGCGCTTGCATCCGTAGGCAACCAAATTGTTAAAACTTCGCTACCTTCTGTTGTCACTAAAACATCATCCTCGATGCGAATTCCCCGCACATCAGCAAATTGAGCTAAGCGATCCCAGTTGACTACATCTTGATATTTGGAACGCAAATTGACATCATTTAAAATTGCTGGAACTTGATAAAAACCAGGCTCGATTGTGACTAACATTCCTGGACGCAACGGACGATTTAAACGTAGGTAACTCCATCCAAAGCGATCGCTCCTTTGTCGTCCTGCTTCATACCCCGCGAAATCTCCCAAATCTTCCATATCATGAACATCCAAACCCACAAGATGACCAATACCATGAGGAAAAAATAGTGCATGGGCATCCATTTCAACTAAATCTTGGGGGTTTCCTTGCAAAATGCCTAAATCTCTTAAACCAAGAGCAATGGTCGTGCAAGCTAAAAGATGAATATCCTGATACTCTACACCAGGTCGAATCTTAGCGATGCAAGCATCATGAGCCGCCAGAACTACATGATAAATATCTCTTTGAGTAGATGAGAACTCACCAGAAACAGGCCAAGTCCGAGTGACATCAGCAGCCCAACCCCTGGATGTTTCAGCACCAACATCAGCAAGTAGTAAATCACCTAGTTGCAGTGGGTGATGGTACTGTTCGTTGTGCAAAACTTCGCCGTGAACCGTAACGATGCTGTTATAGGAAGTCGTCATGTTATGGGCGATGATGACTCGTTCCATAGCCGCACGGACTTCCGCTTCGATCTTGGCGTTCGTCGTAGCCATCATGCCAGCTTTATGTGCCTCTACAGTAACAGCAGCAGCTTTTCGCAATTCGGCTAATGCGTCGTCATCGTGGATGAGGCGTAGAGAAATAATAGCCTTGGCTAATTCCAAGTCTCTTCCTTGTGGTGGATTTTGTGGTAGTACCCATCTATTCAATAGCTGCGACTGTTGCGTCCAAGTAGCAGCATCTTGCACGGCAATTGTTGCTACACCTTCTACCACTAACTCTAATTCTGACATTGGTCTAGCAGCATCCGCTCCAATTATCTGAGCAATTTCTTCGCGCCTTGACATTTCCCCATGCCAAAGGGCACTATTGGGCTGAGGATCATCCATAAATAGTTCTAATTTGCCTGCTTCGAGGAGAATTGCCACATCTGACAGTGGTAATCCAGCAAAGTAAAGGAAATGACTGCTAGCGCGATAGGGAAAGTTATTTGCTGGATAGTTACGCGAACGACGACTTCCTGACCAGAGAATTGCTGGAAAATCTATGAGGGTGGCTAGTCGTTGCCGTCGATCGCGTAGGGTATCTATGAGGGAACTAGTGGTATTTTGTATAAGCATGACCAAAGTTGTTAGTTTTTAGACTTCTGACTCCTAACTTCTCACTCTTGAGTTAAAACTCCATTTAGGAAGATGTCAGCAAGTCCTTCTGCCATTTCCTGCATTTGTTGAGGAGAAGCGTTGGGTTCCATAAGAGTTTGATTAGAAAAACCTGCGATCGCAAACATTCCCAAGAAAACTTTGGCAACAAGTTTTGCATCCATCTGGCGATAGATACCTTTATCCATTGCAGTTTGAAAAAAAGCTTCCGCAACATCAGTCATTTTGTCAATCACTTCCGCTTGGATGCGATCGCGTAAGTCTGGGTGAAACTGCGCCTCCATAAAACAAACCCGCATTATATCGGCATTTTTCAGCATATTCCACATGCGGCGACGCATGACTTGAGCTATAGCCTTATAGCTGCCCATTTCACTTAATTCTGTCAGTAAATCTGTCAGTATTTCCACCCATCCAAGAGTTGCAACTTCAACCAGAATGGCTTTTTTATTGGGAAAATGACGAAACAAAGTGCCTTCAGCTACACCTGCTGCTTGTGCTAAATCACGGGTTGTTGTACCGTCAAATCCCTGAGAGGCAAATAACCGCTGTGCCGCTTGTAAAATACGGGAACGAGTTTGTGTCTCAGAGGGGGGGGAAGAATTAAAAACTCTCATCTAAAAATCTCGGTAAGTTTAGAAACCTTTGGGCTCTAGCCCTGGTCAGAAACACGAAGTGGTAGTCAGACTTTACTTTATATTTTTACTTTAAATGATCCACCTATTCCAAACCAATGGGTGTGGGTTTTGTCTTCCCCCTAGACTCTAAACCCCGTTCTTGGTCGCCCTAGTACAGCATATGTCTTAAATTTAAGAATAATTTACGTGTTCTTCACAATAAGTTTTGCATAAATTTTACAAGTGATTACATGAAGTTTATCTGATCTTATCTTTCTAAGTCCTGGTATAGTCACATGGAAAAAAGTCTACTACTTAGAGGAGCGTTTCAGTAACATTACTGATGTAAAAATTACGCAGATTCACCCAGTCAGGCTGCAACTCTCGCGTTGTCGGATGGAAGTGTAGACTTTTCAAATTTTAGTCAAAGCCCTGTAGACATTTCCACTGAAACTGACACCAACACTATTGCTATTGCCAAGAATGGTAACGTACAAGCTCAGGCTGGGGCGGCAGGATCTTTTATTGCGACTCCACCAGAAGCATTTGATTTATCTGTCAGCCAAGCCTTGGGTAAAAATAGAGATTACTTAGGACAAGCAGAAAGTAAAGCTACATTGCTCGGTGACTTTGTTGTAGATGCAGGTAAAACATTTGCGTTCAACTTTGCAGCTAAGTTAAATCTGAAAACATCAATAGCTCATCCTCCAGCAGAGAATGCACAAGCGAGTGGAGATGTCTCTTTTGAACTGGTAAATACCGACAATCAACGTGTTTTAGACTCCTTTAGCCTTGCAGGAAATTTAAATACAGAAGGTGGCGGAGACTTTCTCTCAATCCAAAAAAGCGCCGATATTACTTTAGGTTCTCTATTGCAAAGTTCTAATTTTGGAGGTAAGCAAGAATTTGCCAAACAGTTTTTTGGTATTTGAATCAAAAATTAATATATTCTTCATATAAATTTTATAAAAATAAGAATGTTTCAACTTTATTTTTGCGATAAAGGTTTCTAAACTTTATAGTTGGATTTAGCAATCCGCAGGAAGTTGGGCAGGTCTAAAGACGGAATAGTGTTAGCCTAAATACAAGTAAAAATACTGGTATCAATACATACTCATATACTTAAAAAAGTTAATTCCATCAAGAAGAATGAAGCAGATAGTCTAGCTCAGCAACTAACCACTGTTGAAACATATTATTGAGAATTTCTTCGTACCTTTGGGATGTTAATTCAGCTGGTATCAAATTTTCCACTTTAAAAAGGTGATAGCCTTGCTCAGTTTTAATAGGACCAATCAACTGTTGAGGTGGTGTACTAAACACAATAGCAGCTATATCTGACTGGAGAGCCCAGCGGTAAACTTGTCCTTCGTAACCACACTTATACCTACGGTTATCATCAATATCATAAAGGTGAGCTGCATCATAAAAACTGATTTCGCCTTCTTCAATTTGATAGTAAAGTTCTTGAGCGAGTTTTTCTGAAGAGACAATCATTTGATAGAGGATAATTTGCTCAAACTCCAGACGGTTTTGGATAAAAAACCTTTTTACTTCTTCTGCAAATAGCGCTTTGGCTAATTTTTGAGCCAGCAGACGATTGTAGATACCTTCTTCCCAATCATGAGGACTAACCAATTGATCTGCGAACCACGCTAGTGTATCGGTAGCCTTCTCCAAACGCTTTTCGTGACGTTGGCGATTTGCCTCAGCCTGAATTTCTTCAGTCGTAACAGTGATTCTTTTTTCGTGAGATGATCGCTTGATAATTTTTTGGTACAAAATCTGTTGGCATACTTCCTTTAAACTCAATTCGCTTTTCAAGAATTTGACAATCTCTTCCGGCTCAATAACTATTTTTGAAAGGTCACTCATTGCTATTTATTCTTTTCTAAAACTAACTTACAATATTTTTTAAACGACCCGCTAAGAGCGTTCGCGGACCCTCTCGTATAAAAAAAAGGAAGCTATTCAAGTTTTTTAGCTTCCAGTAGTTATTTATATGCATTGCCAGTTTATGAAGTAGCTATCATCCTAATTGGGAGGACTAGGATTAGGATAGCCAAAAGAGAAGCGTTCATAGCTATCATTTCTACCAGCCATTACATTAGCTTTACTGTCACTTTTTTATTCCCTTTAATTAGAGAATAAAACCACCAACAGTGACTTTCAAACTTTCAGTCTCAGTCTCAGTGTAAGTGTTATATACACCATTAGACACTGACTGCAGAATCAATTTATCTAATGTATTTTTTGGTCAGAAATAATCATACATTGTCTCCTTGAACATAAAGTTGAGTATCAATCACCTTTATTGTTGTTATCTCTAACTTATAAAAATTAACTGATAAAGGGTTGCCATTTTGGCAGGTTTATGAAACAGAATTCAGGAGCCAAAATTCAGAATTGAATTCTGTGCGACTGGTGAGTCAGTGCAGTCTTGGGGTTTCCCCAAGTAGAGTAACTTTAGTGGTCTACAATTAGTGTCTGGTTTAAATCCCCCACTAATTGATTCTAACTCCTGACTTTTCGCTCCTGAATTCTTTTCCATAGGGAAGTCATTTTTAATGAGTTTCACAGAGTCTTAAGGAAATATCTTGAGTCTTTTCTGATGTTAATTCAGACTCAATTGATCGATATTCGTGAATCTGTGTTGCCAACCGCTGCTCCAAACTACCACCACGAATTTCTGTTTTTTGCTTGCCAACTACTTCAAGGTAGGCTAAGTCTTTTATTTTACTTAAGCAGCCTGATGAAACGCTAACGTCAGACCTTTTATCAGATGAGAGTTTAGCAATTTTTATATCTTCGTTTTGTTGTTGGTTAGATTTGTTAACTTGAGAGTTCTCTTTGAGCAATCGATTGTAGGTGCGGTAAGGAATGTAATGTAGAGGATTGTAGCCAGCGAAACGCAGCATCAAAACGCAAGCCCAGGAATACTTACCTGCAAGAATTGCCTCAACCACTCGATCCAATTGTTCAGGATTAATTTTCTGATCGAATTTGCTACTATTGCCACGGATGTCTTGATTTATAGTGTTCATTGTTTTTCAACCAGTCTATTAGTTTATGTAGTTATTTACGGCTTAATTGAGGTTTGTAAATTGCTTTCGCAATGGTATTCACACACAAATTGATCCAAGTTGGAAGACCATACATGAAGGGATGGTTAAGCCGTCATTTTCTCCCTTCTCATTAGGCGAAATGCCTACCTTGTGCTACAACTAAGCAATATATCTGCAATACGGCTTTGGTGAATGACTTTCATCATGGCTGTCTGACCCACTTGAAGTTTGATAATTTGCTTGTTTTTTGTAACATAATCATCATCTAAAGCTACTGCAACTCGATAAATCAAACCCAATTTTTCATTTTGCTGGGCATCCGGCAAGATCGATATCACTCTTCCAAAGATAATGCCTTCATTCGGCTCTGAAGCAGCATCAAGTTTAATTTGTACTTTGTCTTCTTGATTGAGAAACCCCACTTCTTGATGAGGTATTGTAGCCACCAAAATTAAGGGTGTAGACTGGTGAGGAATTTCAGCAGTAGGTTGTCCATTTTTCACAACTTCAAGGGCGCGATGGATGTTCAAAGAAGATACAACACCTAAATTCTGTGCTTGCTGCTTCGTAAGCTCTCCAATTGGTACGAATTTTCCTTGAAAGTGGCCGACTTCTTCAATCTTCCCTGTCCACGCCCAAGCTACAACAGTTGCAAAAAAAGCTATGCTGCTTAACAAAATAAGATAGGGAAGGATGGAGGGCTTTTGGTGTAGCAACGCCTGCAAGGATGTAGACCAATTTCCTGTATTCTTAATTGCTGTGTTGGGGGTTGTAACTGTGACAACATGGCTATTAGTAGATGCTTTTGGTAAGACCTTTGATGCTGAAGCTACACTACCCCCATAGATTAATGCCATCTCAGACGATAGATGGAGGTTCATCTGTGAACTATTAGATTGGCTTGAGGTTTCGACTGCATTTGACCTGATAATTCTGTCCATGATCTGACCTATGATCTGAAACCTGACTTCTTAATTCAAGTCTTTTTGCTGCTAAGCCGGAATTCTTTTGATTCACTTTGAAGTTCAGCAACCAGCATTACGTTGGAACAACAACCAACAGTTCAACAGCAGCAACAACGGTAATATTGTTGCAAAAGACTAGCTTGCTTATGGATGGACACGGTAGTGACTCAGGGAAATTAATAACTCTGTGGAAACCCGCTTCACTGGCGTTTATGCATCTGTCCTACGGATACTGCTGCAAGTAGCTTCAATGGCTATAGCTTTGATGAATGTTCATAGGCAAAATTTACCTTTTGCATGTCATCTAACTGGCAGAAAAAAGTCTCCGCGTGGCTCTGGGTAGATGCAATTTGGTCCTCTGCCGTTTTCGCTAACTCCTAATTCAATGACTTTTCCCTGATAACTTGGGTATATTTGTTTTATACCAAATTATTAGAACTCATTTAGTAAAATCGCATACTTTTTAGGAGAAATTAGAACAACTTTTTATCCCGAGCCGTTAAGAGTGATATTCGTATTTATACTATTTTTTTTCATAGATGTCATCTGCCTAAGTGGTATTTTTTTAATTAAATTCATTTGGTTGTATCTCTGTTTAGTTAGGTGTTGTCTGAGCATATATTCTGCCATCTATTTGTTGGTAATTGGGGGTTAGACCCCTCATCCATCATCTATTTGAGGCTTTTGCTGTTTTAAATTCCAATCGCTGTTTTCCTATCAGCTATATTTCGGAATACTTTATTAAATATAGCATTATGCGTAGTCTCTAGACAATATTAGCAAATTATAATTTTTGCACTATTTTTTACAATTTCTCGTAAAATCATGATTAAAGTTATTTGAGCCTCAAGCCATATATCGTATAAATTTTGAGTTCTCACATGCTGGCAAACTCACAATATATTTATTGTGAGTTTTGCACAGTACTCAGCCGGGAAGTATCGATAATAAGTGTTTAGAATAACGGTTTTGTGGTAATATTTATTTACTTCTGCAAGTCACACAACTTAGTGAGCAGAAAATACAGAGTAAATCATTCATGAACAATAGATAATTTTGTATGGCAGGCAACTGCTGCGCGGAAATGATGGATATATTTATAGATGGGACGTAGGAGCTAGTGACAATACTAAACCTATCACATGTGTCGTAAAAACAGCATATAATAATTTTGGAAATGGTGCTCAATTAAAACGATATACGATGCTTCAACCATTAATCACAACTACAGGCACTCCTGTACCTTCAGTTGGAATAAATGTTGATTTTAATGATCAATCTATTTTGTCTACACCAGAAAACCTAACTTTAGATGTTACGAATTGGGATCAAATTACTTGGAATCAAGTAAAATGGCCCGGTCCGCCATTAACGACAAATTCTTGGACGAGTATACAAGGATTAGGGCATTATGTTTCTATAGTTACGAGGTTGACTACTCAGTCTACACCAAGCAATCCCACACATTATCCTATTGTTCAATTAAATGGATGGAATATAACCGCTGAACAAGGGGCTTTTGTATGATTCTTATGTTCAATCAAGATCAAGCAGTTGCAGATTGGGTGTCAAAGAAATGGGGAAAACCTCTTCAATCTTGGTATTACGCTGTAGGTATCTTGAATAAAGAAGGGGTGTTAAGAGGGGCCGCTACTTTTCATAATTTCAATGGCAATAATATAGAATTGTGTTATTATGGTCCTAAGACAATTTCTAAAGATGTTGTTTTCGGGCTTTGTAGATTTATTTTTGACCATTTAAAAGCGACAAGATTAACAATCTCCGTTCCCCGAAAAAATAAAATATTAACGAAGAGTGTTAGAAAAATGGGATTTAAAGTTGAAGGGGTTTTAAGACATTTTTATGGCCCATATAATAGAGATGAGGCTATTATTTTTGGAGTTCTTTCTACAGATTCAATAGTGAAGAGAATATTATGAGTTTAAGTGCGCCCGCTGCCCCAGATCCATACCAAGTTGCTAATGCACAGACTCAAACAAATGAGGCTACTGCTAAATATCAAGCAGAAATGAATATGATTAATCAAACGAACCCTTATGGTTCTTTAACATATTCACAAACTGGAACAAATGCTGATGGAAGTCCTATCTATTCATCTACGACAGCCTTAAATCCTGCTGAACAAACTCTTTTCAATAATGCTGTAAAAACGCAGACAGGTATTGGCAACGCCGCAAATTCTTTAATTTCAAATTTAGGTTCTTCTCTCAGTACAGCACCAAATTTAGACCCTACTAAGCTCACGAATTCTATGATGAGTGAATTTAGTAAGTATGAACAACCTATTTGGAATCAACAGCAATCTAATTTAGATTCTAAATTAGCTTCTCAAGGAATTACACAAGGTTCTGATGCTTATAATAATGCTCAAAATCTACAAGCAAGAAATGTAGGGGACGCTACAAATCAATTCTTAATGCAAGCAGAACCAACGGCGTTCAATCAAGCTTTACAAAGTTATGAAGCCCCTATTCAAACTCTCGGCACTCTTCTCGGAGAATCTCAACCTGGAAGTGTGTCTCAAAATTTAACTCAAACACCTACAACTTCTATACCTACTGCTAATATTTCTGGTGATATTTATCAATCTTACGACGCTAATTTGAATAATTACCAAAATACGATGTCTGGACTTTTTGGTCTTGGGTCTGCTGCTCTTGGTGGTT
>CAIVAU010000148.1 GCA_903903925.1 uncultured cyanobacterium | reverse complement strand
GTTTATCCTTATGTCCATATTCACTACTAGTTCCGAAATTAACAAATGCTTTATAGTTTATATTTTTAGAGGCCAAAAGCATATTCGTAGTCCCGATTAAATTAGAGAAAATAATCATCGCCTCATCAGTTTGCATTGAATGATTACCATATGCTGCTAGATGAAAAATATAATCGGGCTTTTCAGTTAGAAAGAATTTTTCCAACTCTTTGGGTTGATAGAGCAGTTCCCGTGAAATCGGTATAACTTTGTGTCCTAACTTGAATAATGCTTCCGATAAGCGATGCCCAATAAAGCCCCCAGACCCTGAAATTACTATCTTCATCTTGCCTCCCTTCTTTGAATAAGATTGAATTTCCACATTCTCCGCATACTATTTGAAAATCCTTCCCTGTAATAATCGTATAATCAGGCGTTCCCATACTTGTTGGCCTAACCATTCGCTGGATTTTAATCGAACCATCCGGCAATATCTCCGCTAAATTACGTATTAAACCTCTTGATTTACACATTGGACAACTAATTATTATTTTCATAATATACTTTTGCTTCCTTTAGGCGCCTAGGCGTTCCAATATCAAACCAGGTCAAGTCAGGAGTCAGGAGTCAGAATGACTGGAAAATCAAGGGTAGTATGGCTGCTTGATTTTATCCAAGGAGAGATGAATTCTGAATTATGAATTCTTAATTCTTAGGCATTTGTGGTAGGGCGTTGAACGCTTTTGCAGATAGGATAGCTGCTTCCAACAGGAGAGAGCTTATTTTTGGTTGGCGGCAGAAATTGCTACCACTGAACAATTGACAGTACTAAAGATTGATCTAGGTCCTATGTCTGCTTATTCAATTGATACTGCCTTGGCGCAGCTAGAAGCCCAGATAAATAATTGCGAAAAGACGGTGGTTAGGTTTATTGAGGAGAAAAAAAACATGTCAAATAAGTCTCTATCAGTCAACAAAATTAATAGACAATTGCAACATAATCCTATAGCCATTGTTGGTATGGCTTCTCTTTTTGCTAAAGCCAGAAATTTACAAGAATACTGGCAAAATATTCTTAACAAAACTGACTGTATTACTGATGTTCCTTCCTCTCACTGGAACATAGAAGATTATTATGACCCCAATCCAAGAACACCTGAGGAAAAAACCTACTGTAAAAGAGGTGGGTTTGTCCCCCATGTGGATTTCAACCCAATGGAATTTGGTATACCACCTAACATTTTAGAAGTCACAGATGTTTCACAGTTGTTGAGTTTGGTTGTTGCGAAAGAGGCATTGGAAGATGCAGGTTACGGTGGATCTCGTGAGTTTAATCGTGAGACTGTTGGGGTGATTTTAGGGGTAGCAATGGCAAAACAACTAGGGATGCCACTTGCAGCTAGGTTAGAGTACCCGGTTTGGGAAAAGGTTCTCAAAAGCAGTGGTATATCTGATGAGGATACACAAATAATTGTCAATAAAATCAAAAGCGCCTATGTGAAGTGGGATGAAAACGCCTTCCCTGGTATGTTAGCTAATGTTGTTGCTGGACGCATTGCCAACCGCCTGAACTTGGGAGGAATCAACTGTGTCGTTGATGCTGCTTGTGCGAGTTCATTCGGTGCTTTAAAAATGGCAATTAGTGAGCTAGTAGAACATCGGTGCGATATGATGCTGACTGGTGGTGTGGATACCGACAATACCATCATGGCTTATATATCTTTCAGCAAAACACCAGCTGTTACCCCCAGCGAAAATGTGAAACCCTTCGATGCTAATTCTGATGGCATGATGCTGGGTGAAGGTATTGGCATCATGGTTCTCAAACGCCTAGAGGATGCCGTTCGCGACAACGACAAAATTTATGCAGTGATCAAAGGAATAGGGACTTCTAGTGATGGGCGGTATAAGAGTATTTATGCTCCCCGACTAGAAGGGCAGGTGAACGCCCTACAACGTGCTTATGAAGATGCAGGCTTTTCACCAGAGAGTGTCAGTTTGATTGAAGCCCACGGAACAGGCACTATGGCAGGGGACCCGACAGAATTTGGGTCTTTGAAAGAATTTTTTGGTGAACCAGACTCAAGAAGACAGCACATTGCCCTAGGCACAGTCAAGTCCCAGATTGGACATACCAAAGCGGCGGCTGGTGCGGCGAGTTTAATTAAAACTGCTTTAGCGCTGCATCACAAGATATTACCACCGACGATCAACATTACCCAACCGAACCCTAAACTCAACATTAAAAATTCGCGATTTTATCTGAATACCGAAACCAGACCCTGGATTCGTGCCCAAGGAGAAGCGCCAAGACGTGCGGGTGTTAGTTCTTTCGGCTTTGGCGGTACAAATTACCACATCGTTTTGGAAGAATATGAAGCCGAACATCACCGCGCCTATCGCATCCACAATACCCCAAGCGAGGTGCTGCTATTTGCCCAAAACCCAGCACAATTGTTGAGTCACTGCCAAGAGACTTTGGATAAGTTGCAATCTGATGCTGGAGATGGACATTATAGCGAACTGTTGGAGGGGTGCAAATCAAAAGAAATTCCTCTCGCAGCAGCCAGAGTTGGGTTTGTTGCAGATTCTCGATCTGAGGCTTGCAAATTCCTCCAAATTTGTATTGACCTGCTGAAAAACAAACCATCAGCCCCGTCATGGGAACACCCACAAGGAGTTTTCTACCGCCAAACTGGTCTTAACTTGGCTGGAAAAGTCGTCGCTTTGTTTTCTGGGCAAGGTTCTCAATACTTGGATATGGGTCGGGAACTGGTGATGAATTTTCCTATCCTGCGGCATCTTTATGGCTATATGGATAGCCTTTTACTCAAAGATAATTTGCAGCCCCTTTCCGAAATAGTTTTTCCTCATCCCGTGTTTGAGGAAACGGAAAAAAATGCTCAAGTTGCAGCATTGCAGCGTACAGAATATGCTCAACCCGCTATTGGGATGTTAAGTGCAGGACTTTACAAGATACTGCAACAAGCTGGGTTTAAGTCAGATTTTGTCGCTGGACACAGCTTTGGAGAACTCACCTCTCTATGGGCGGCTGGAGTTTTGAGTGATGAAGATTACTGTTTCTTAGTGAAAGCTAGGGGGCAGGCAATGGCAGCACCTCAAGACCCTGACTACGATGCAGGAACCATGCTGGCTGTAAAAGAAGAACTCAGCAAGGTGGAAGCAATCATCAAGCATTTTCCTCAGGTCCAGATCGCCAATCTGAATTCTCCTCGTCAAGTTGTGTTAGCAGGGCCTGTGGCAGAAATAGCAAAAGTACGACATGCTTTGCATGAACAAGGGTGTGCAGCAGTTCAGTTACCTGTCTCAGCAGCTTTCCATACACCACTGATTGCTTTTGCACAAAAAGCCTTTGCCCAAGCAATTAAGACCATCACTTTCCACAACCCCAAAATACCTGTTTACACCAATGTGACAGGAAATCCCTATCCCCAGGAATCAGCTGCCATTCAAAAAATTCTCGAAACCCACCTCAACAACTCGGTGCTATTTAAGCAAGAGATCGAGAATATTTATGCAGCCGGAGGTTATTGCTTTGTCGAATTTGGTCCACGAAAAATTCTCGCTAACTTGGTGAAAGATATCCTTGGCGATCGCCCCCATCTGACTATAGCTTTAAACCCCAGTGGTCAAAAGAACAGCGATCGTTCTTTGCGGGAAGCCGTTGTACAACTCCGCGTCACTGGTTTGAACTTGCAAAACCTCGACCCTTATCAACTGCCAAAAGCCGTGCCTACAACTCAGAAAAACAACGGTTTGAACGTACGTTTAAACGGCATTAACTATGTGTCCGAGAAAACGAAAAATGCATTCCAGCAAGCTTTACAAGATGGGCATCAAGTGAAGTTACACAAGAGCAATTCTTTAGAAAATGCGGTCACTTCCAATCTCTTCCCAGGAGAAGAAGACGAAAGAGGAACTGGTCGAGTCAATTCCATCCTCGGAGAAGAAGACGAAAGAGGAACCGGTAGGGTCAATTCCATCCTCGGAGAAGAAGACGAAAGAGGAACCGGTAGGGTCAATTCCATCCTCGGAGAAGAAGACGAAAGAGGAACTGGTCGAGTCAATTCCATCCTCCCCCCACACTCCCCCCCCTCCCCACACTCCCCACACTCCCCACACTCCCCACACTCCCTACCCACTCCCCCTATTGAGTCGAAAATGCCAGCAACACCAGAGAATTATCAACGAGTTCTAGAAAGCTTAGAATACGTCCTTGGACAATTTCAGCAAAATCAATGCGAAAACCTACAAGTTCATGGACATTATCTCAACCATCAGATGGAATACGCCAAGACATTTTTCCAACTGATGCAGCAGCAGAATTCCTTGTTAGGTAACCGTGAATCTTCAGCAGAAGTAACTCAGATCAAGCCAGTCGTCCTCGAAAGCTTAGACCGCAGCATGATGCAGTTTCACGCCCAACAAGGTGACACTCTACGCATTCATGAGCAATATCTCCAACACCAAGTAGAACTCACCAAAAACTTCTTCCAACTCCTACAGCAAGAGTATTCCCAGATGATTTCTGGTGCAATTGCCCAACCTGCAGGATCTACTGAGGTAACAATACCGAAAAAAAGCGAATCTTTTACCCTACCCGAACGGGAAGCCACTTTACCCTTGCAGAAAGGCTTTACTGATCGCGTGTCTACAGAGACCCTAGGCGATCGCAATAGTCTAATGACTTTAAAAACACTTACTGCCCCACAAGCTACGCGTGTTGTCGCTGATGCTATATCCGAACATCCCACAAATAACTCATCCGTTAGTCCATCCATTGCCCCTCCCAAGAGTGCCCCACTCCCCGAAATACCAGTAAACATAGAACCAGAACCGATAGTTGCTGCCACTCCTATCTCTAGTGCAACAATAAATTTGGCTGACTTAGGTAAAAACTTGTTAGCTATCACCAGTGAGAAGACGGGCTACCCAGTAGAAATGCTCGATTTGGACATGGATATGGAGGCAGATTTAGGCATTGACTCCATCAAGCGGGTAGAAATCTTAGGGACAATGCAGGAAATGTACCCTGATTTACCCAAACCCAATGTAGAAGATTTGGGAGAACTACGCACCATTGGTCAAGTTGTAGAGTATCTACAATCCAATGCCTCTAAATCTATGCCTGTCGAAACAGTAATTTCTACAGTCGATCCTGTCGCAACAAATTTGGTAACAACTAATGTTGTCACGAATGTCACAGACGAAACTAGTGCCACATCTGAAATTCCTAACTCCCCAGTCCCCAGTCCCCAGTCCCCAGTCCCCAGTCCCCACTCCTCACTCCCCACACAAAACTTGGGTCAAACCTTGCTAGCAATCACGAGTGAAAAGACAGGTTACCCAGTAGAAATGCTAGAACTCGACATGGATATGGAGGCAGACTTAGGGATTGACTCCATCAAGCGGGTAGAAATTTTAGGGGCGATGCAGGAGATGTACCCCGATTTGCCCAAACCCAATGTAGAAGATTTGGGAGAACTACGCACCATTGGTCAAATTGTGGAGTATCTCCAAAACCTAGCTGGTGATGAAAAAAAAAAGTCTCAGCAGCCGTCTTGTGAACAGCCAGCCCAGCTAAACAACAATACCTTACGCCGTCAAGTCAAACTTAAAACCCTACCTCAACCAGATTTTTTAGATTTCACTCTACCTGAGGGGCACATCGGCTTACTCACCGATGATGGCACCCTCACCACTTCCAACTTAGCGAAATCCTTGATCGAGAAAGGCTGGAAAGTCGTTGTTTTAAGTTTCCCCCCGTCACTCATTCCACAACAAGCACCTTTACCAGCAGGAGTTATTCGTGTGGTACTCTCTGACCTCAGTGAGGAACATCTACAACAACAATTGTCAGCGATCGCCACTAACTACGGTGCAATTAGTGCCTTCATCCATCTCAATCCCATCTTTGAGGTCAGTTATAACGGTAAAATTCCCTATCTCGAAGAAGAAAAAGCGATCGTCAAGCATGTCTTCTTCATGGCAAAACATCTGAAACAATCCCTGAATCAAGCATCACGTCGTGGACGCAGTTGTTTCTGCACCGTCGTTCGCCTTGATGGGGCTTTTGGTCTAGGACGATATGTCAACTTTGGTCCAATCAGCGCTGGTTTATTCGGATTAACAAAGACTCTTAACTGGGAATGGCAACAAGTATTTTGTCGGGCGATCGACCTCAGTCCCACCATTGATGCCGACTCTTCAGCACAGAACATCATTGCCGAACTACACGATCCCAATCGTTATATCACCGAAGTCGCTTACGGTTTACAAGGACGAGTCACACTCATCAGCGCCGCTGACTAAATTATGAATTATGAATTATGAATTATGAATTTTATCTAACTCGGTAGCATCCACTTTTGGCGGATAGACTTTTTTAGATGCACCATATAGCAGGGTTTTTGGAGTACAAGAATTAGTTTCTTCCAAAAGTGGATGCTCCCTCTAACTCCTAATTCATCATTCATAATTCATCATTCCCAATCCCCAATCCCCAATCCCCAATTCATACGTGTTAATGCAAAAAAATCGAGGACTTAATTTTCTTGGACGTGTTGTTGATCAACAGAAACAAGCCCCTATCAGCGGAGCAAAGGTCTTACTTAATTTTCCTGGTACTCCACCTGTTGTCTATACCGATTTAGAAGGAATTTATCGATTTACAGTTAAGCCTCATAGCAACAGTAGTATTCAAGGAAAAATAACGATAGAAGCAAAAGGGTATAGAAGCTATGAATCATCTATTAAGCTATTACCTGATAAAAAAGATCTTGGTGATATTCGACTCCTTAAATCTGATTCAGAAGTTAGGACACCAACGTTGTTAATAGAAAGTAGTAGTAGTAGTAATAGTAGTAGTAGTAGCAGCAGCAATAGTAGTAGTATGCTGATACTAATCATAGTGGCTCTTATGACAGTATTAGCCATAACTGTGGTGGTATTTACAAAACGTTCACCGCCTCAGGAAGTACCTGTAGAAATACCTGTGGAAACACAAAAACCACATGTCAAACATCATCAGAAGCATAAAAATAATGGTTTTTATGGTAACAATAAAAATTTGTTTAAAGTAATAGAAAAATCTGATGTTTACGATTCTAATGTTATGAAAAAGTTAATGAAACCGCTTAACTATGGGTATACTGCACGATGGCAAAAGTTGTCAAAAAGTGACCAAGGTATTGGTTGAGAAATGATTTTCAGCATTAACATCAGCAGTTTAAATACTGAAGGACAAAAACGTTATTCTCATTGTTAAAACCATGACAAATTATCAGAATACCATTCAATTAATTCAACCCACAGAACTAGGAGGATTTATGACACTAACAAACCAGATTCGTCCCTCATCAGTTTTTCTTGTTAGCGGAGGTGCAAAGGGCATTACAGCTAAATGTACAATTAAATTAGCGCAGAACTATCCCTGCAAATTTATCCTTCTAGGTCGTTCTGAACTCCTGGAGAATGAACCAAATTTAGCTAAAGATTGTTTTGACGAACCAACACTAAAAAAACGTATTATGGAACACATTCTCTCACTTGGAGAGAAACCCACACCTATAAGTGTACAAAAGTTTTATAACAAGATTATCTCCAACCGTGAAATCAGAGAAACATTGGCAGCAATTCAGCAAGCTGGAGGTCATGCTGAATATTTAAGCGTTGATGTTACTGATGCCCATACTTTACAGCAGAAACTTGCTACGGTAGTTGAACGTACGGGAGTAATTACTGGAATTATACACGGTGCTGGTAATTTAGCTGATAAGTTAATTGAAAAGAAAACAGAACAGGATTTTGAGAAGGTTTATACTGCCAAAGTTAAGGGATTGGAAAATCTGCTGTGTTGTGTAAAACCTAGTCAACTTGAATATTTAGTTTTGTTTTCTTCTGTAACAGGATTTTACGGCAATATCGGACAGTCTGATTATGCAATTGCCAATGAAATTCTCAACAAATCAGCCCATCTTGTGAAGCAACGCTATCCCTCCTGTCATGTCGTAGCGATTAATTGGGGAGGATGGGACAGCGGGATGGTGACACAAGAATTGAAAAAAGAGTTTGCCAGACGGGGTATTGACATTATTCCGGTGGAAACTGGAACACAAATGCTGGTCAATGAACTCCATCCCACTAATCATGAAACTGCACAAGTTGTCATTGGTAGCCCACTTTTTCCGCCTCCTGCACCATTAGATCCCGAACTGCGAAACTACCGTATCCGTCGTCAGTTGTCACTAGAAGCCAATCCCTTTTTGCTGGATCATGTGATTGCTGGTAGACCTGTTTTACCAGCTACTTGTGCAGTGTCATGGATTGTCGATGCCTGTGAACAACTTCATCCAGGTTATAGATTTTTCAGTAACACGGATTTTAAATTTTTGAAGGGAATTACTTTCAATGAAAGTCTAGCAAGTGAATATATTTTAGATTTGCAAGAAACTGCTAAAACCGATTCTCAAGAAATCCTCCTTCAAGCAAAAATCTGGAGTAAAACCCCAGAGGGAAAAACCCATTATCATTTCAGTATTGATCGGGTTCAACTTGTAAGAGAACTGCCTATTCGTCCTATTTATGGACAGTTAAATCTTCAGGAGGACCGAGTTATCACCAATAATGGTAAGGAATTTTATCAAAAAGAAAAATCAACATTATTCCCATTATTTCATGGTGCTTCTTTCCAAGAGATCAAAAGGGTGATCAATATTAGTCCAGAGAAAATCACGGCTGAATGCGTTTGGCATGAAATTGCAGATAAACAACAAGGACAGTTTCCTGTTGGGTGGGTCAATCCTTATTCAATTGACTTAAGTACTCATCCTTTATGGATTTGGATGCAATATTTTCATCAGGAAATTTGCTTACCCGGAGGGATTCAAAAATATGAACAGTTCGTAGAGACTCCGTGCAATACTCCTTTTTATGTTTCTTGTGAAGTTAAGGTGAAAACAGCAACTGGCGTCACTGCCGATTTCACCGTACACGATCGCCAAGGGCAAGTATACTCACGTCTTTTAGGTGCTAAGGGAATCATTATTCCTACCCAATCATTGAGAAGCTAATATGAACCCCAGATGAACGCGGATAGACGCGGATATAGTTTTCTATCTGCGTTTATCTGCGTACCCTCCGGGAATCCGCCCAATGGGCGTCTACATCTGCGGTTTTTAAATCATTTAGAATGAGGGAATAAACAATGGAAAAGATAGCAATTATTGGATTTTCATGCCTTTTTCCTGATGCCAAAAATCCTGAAGAGTTTTGGCTAAATCTTATTCAGCAAAAGGATTCGACAGTATCGGTAAGTGTCGAGGAAATGGGAGTAGATCCAAAAGTTTTTTATGATTCGACCAAAGGGCAAGCGGACAAAATCTATTCGTTGAAGGGAGCATTCATTCGCAACTTTAAGTTTGATGGTACTGGATATAATTTACCAGCAGAATTTCTAGAAGGTTTAGATAATACTTTTAAATGGTCACTTGATGTCGCGAAAAAAGCTTTGCTGCATAGTGGTTATTTGGAAAAAGAAACTGTTCTTTCAAAATGTGGAGTCATATTAGGCACTCTCTCTTTACCTACCAAATCTTCTAACCAACTATTTGGGCCTATTTATCAAGAAGTATTGACACCAGCAATCAGAGAGCTTTTGCAGTCTGAAGACTTCGATTTAGCTTCATTGAGTGCTTCTGCGAACGCCTCTACTTACAATGCCATGATATCAGGCTTGCCAGCCGCTGTCATTGCCCAAGCCCTTTCGCTATCGAATACTCATTTTTGTATCGATGCTGCCTGTTCATCACCACAATATGCTATGAGGCTAGCATCTCATTATTTGTGGACCCATAAAGCTGATTTGATGTTGGCTGGAGGAATCAGTTGTGCCGATCCTCTGTTTATACGGATGTTATTTTCTGGTATCCAAGGGTATCCAGAAGATCATGAAATCAGCCACCCCTTCGATAAGTTATCTAAAGGGCTCATTACCGCCGACGGTGTCGGGATGGTCGTGCTGAAAAGATACAGTGATGCGATTCGAGATGGCGATCGCATTTATGCCACGATCTGCGGAAATGGACTCTCGAATGATGGTAAAGGAAAGCACTTGCTTAGCCCTAACCCTAAAGGGCAGATGCTGGCTTTTGAACGCGCCTACCAAGAGGCACAAATCAGTCCTCAAAATATCGATTATATGGAGTGTCATGCAACTGGCACGTTGTTGGGAGACACAACGGAATGTAATTCTGTTGAAACCTTCTTTGGTCAACATCAAGCAACTCCATTAGTCGGTTCTGTGAAGAGTAATGTCGGTCACTTGCTCACAGCTGCTGGTGCAGTGAGTGTGATTAAAGTACTTTTGAGTATGTCTAAAGGTGTCATTCCAGCAACTATTAATATCACTGATCCGGTAGGCGAACAGAACAATGTCATTTCACCCGACAGAATTGTTAGAAGTACCACAAAATGGCCGAATAAAACACCAGTGAAACGGGCAGCTATCAGTGCTTTTGGTCTAGGTGGTACGAACGCCCATATGATTTTGGAACAGGGCAGTACAGCACAAATCGTTGACTCATCTGAACCTCTACAACCTGCAAAAATGGCAATTGTGGGTATGGATGCCTTTTTTGGAGCTTGCAACGGATTAGATGCTTTTGAACGCAGTATTTATGATAGTACACAGCATTTTATTCCCCTACCAACTGATAGATGGCACGGCATAGAAGAGCAAGAGAATTTGCTAAAAAAATTTGGATTCATAGAAGGTAAACCACCAGTAGGGGCATACATTACAGATTTTGAAATCGACACTATATCTAGTAAAATTCCTCCTAACGAACTTCCTAAACTCAATCCACAGCAACTTTTACTTCTCAAGGTTGCAGAACGTGCCTTAAAAGATGCGGGAATTAAAGAGGGTGCAAATGTAGCAGTGATTGTTGCTGCAGAAACAGAGTTGTCTGTTCACCAACTCCAGCAACGATGGAATCTGTCTTGGCAAATTCAGCAAGGTTTAAGTGCTGGAGAAATCTCGCTACCAGCAGAAACAATTGCTCAACTTGAAACCATTGTTAAAGATGGTACTCACAATCCAGTAGAAAGCAGTGAGTATGTGAGTTATATCGCCAATATCATGGCGAGTCGTATTTCTGCTTTGTGGGATTTTACAGCTCCTTCATTCACTATGACGGCTGGAGAAAATTCTACATTCAAGATATTGGAAGTAGCGCAACATCTACTGACAACTGGGGAAGCAGATGCGGTACTCATTGGTGCGATTGATTTAGCTGGCGGGGTGGAAAATGTCTTGTTACGCAACCAATTGGGAAAAATCAATACGGGTGTCGCCACTCTGAGTTATGACCAGAAAGCGAATGGTTGGATGGTTGGTGAAGGTGCAGGTGCTGTTGTTCTTAAGCGTCATGAAGCTGCCAAAAAAGAGAGCGATCGCATCTACGCAGTGATTGATGCAATGAGTTTTGCTCAAAATCCAAAATCACTTGGTCGGTTGACAACTCCAGATGCGGGAGTGATCAACTCAGTGTGTCAACAAGCTTTCGAGATGGCAGGTATAAAGCCTACAGACATTGAATATCTGGAAGTTTATGGAAGTGGTATTCCTCAAGAAGATGAAGCGGAAGTAGAAGGTTTGATCCAGGCTTATCCAAATATTAAACTTAGCTGTGCGATCGGCAGTGTGAAGGCTAATGTCGGTCATACCTATGTAGCGTCGGGAATTGCTAGCCTGATTAAAACTGCTCTGTGTCTTTATTATAGGTATATTCCAGGAACACCCAAATGGTCTGGTGTTAAAAACACGGAGGTGTGGCAGGGTAGTCCTTTCTATGTTGCCCCGGAATCAAGACCTTGGTTTTTAGGTAAGGAAGCGAACAAGAGAGTTGCTGCAATTAATGGTATGGGAATAGATGGGACGTATGCCCATTTAATTTTGTCGGAAGAACCTGACCAGCAACAGCGCAACAGCAATTATTTGGAACAAATGCCTTTGCATCTGTTCCCAATTGCTGCGGGCGATCGCGCTGAGTTACTAGAACAACTGAGTCTTCTCAAAGCGACTATCGAAAATTCTACTTCTCTTAGTGGTGCTGCCAAGCTGACTTTTACTGCTTTTAAAGCGCGGAGTGATGCAAATTACGCCTTGGCGATTCTAGGACGGAACAAAAACGAATTAGCGAGAGAAATAGAATCTGCCTTGAAAGGAGTGAACCATGCCTTTGAACGTTCTGAAGATTGGCAAACACCACTAGGCAGTTATTTCACACCTAAACCACTCGGTAAAAAGGGAGCGATCGCCTACGTCTATCCTGCTGCGGTCAATTCTTATCTGGGTATCTCTCGGAATCTCTTCCGCCTATTCCCCCAAATTTATGATGATGTCGCAATCAAAAGTCTTCACACCCTGGTCGCTGAAGTTTCCCAGCTTGTTTTTCCCAGAAGCTTGAATAAGTTATCAACTAGACAACTGGAGACTCTCGAAAAGCAATTGCTGGATGACTCCCTGGCAACCTTTGACACTGACATGATATTTACCAGATTCATCACTGCAATTATGCGGGATGAATTCCTTGTCAAGCCAAAATTTGTCTTTGGCTATAGCCTAGGCGAAACAAGTATGATGTCTGCTGCTGGGGTATGGAGTAATTTTAGCCAAGGGATTCATGCCTTACACTCATCCCCTCTCTTTGCAGACAGGTTATCTGGTGATAAAAATGCTGTGCGTGAGTATTGGGGATTGCCATCAGTCAAACAGTTCCCAGACAATAACTTTTGGAGTAACTATGTGATTTTGGCGACTCCATCCCAAGTAAGAGAATGCCTGAAACAGGAGAATCGCGTCTATCTCACTCAGATCAATACACCAGAAGAAGTCGTCATTGCTGGTGATCCAGCAGCTTGTGAAAGAGTGATTAAAACTCTAGGTTGTCATTTTTTCCGTGCGCCCTTCGACCATGTGATCCATTGCGAGGCGATGCGATCAGAGTATGGAGAAATCGCGAGAGTGAACACCTTGCCCACCCACAAATCAATATCAGACGTCGTGCTTTATTCTGCATCTGAGTACGGCCCAATTACAGTGGAAAGTGGGGCGATCGCTCATAGTATTGCCAAATGCCTGTGTGAACCACTTGATTTTCCGCGACTCGTTAACCGAGTCTACGAAGATGGAGCAAAAATATTTATCGAAGCCGGCGCTGGTGGTGTTTGTTCTCGGTGGATTGATAAAATCCTCGAAAGCAAAGAACATGTCACCGTAACTCTCAATAGAAGAGGTGTAGATGACCACGCTTCTCTTGTCAAAGCACTAGCAAAACTTCTCAGCCATCAAGCTTCTCTAGACCTATCACCACTCTACAGTCAATCTCAAGAAACCACCAACCAACGTAAATTAACCACCAGAACAGTCACTTTAGGTGGAAATCGAATTGCTTCCACAATTTTGAGTGAAGAAAACCGGAAAATCTTCCAAAACCTCTCAATTGCAAGACCTCAGCAAAATATCCCAGTCAATTCTCTCCAGGAAACAAGCGATATTCTGAGCGTCAGCACAAATACTTCCCATCACATCTCTCTACTTAACACTCAGCCAGAAGAAGTCACAATGAAACATATCTTCAATAACAGTTTCGAGTCCAAAGAACAAGTACAATTTGATGAATTGCCTGCAACACTCAAATCTAGTTATGCAGTTAGCTCCCCAGAATTTATTCACTCTCATTATCAAAAACTGAATGCCAACAATTCCAGTTTTACTAAAGCTCACGTAGCATTCTTAAAATCTCGACACGAATTTAGTAAGCAAATGAGCGAACTCATTCTGCTACAAATAGCCTGCGCCGAAAACTTGTTGAATCAATAGAAACCGCAGAGGCACAGAGAACACAGAGAATGAGAATTCTCCAGCTACCTCTTTCTCTGTTTCCTCTGCGTCTCTGCGGTTCGTTAAAAAGAAACTCTCCTATACTCCCTAAAATGCCAAAAGGAATAACTACCGTGAAAACTCAAGATGCGGTACTAAGTGAACAAAATAACGGTCTTGCCTTTTATCCCAATTTCAACCACAACCAAATATGGAAAGGTTCCTTAGACTCCGTATCTTTTACACACTCTGATATCAAGGATAAATTCCTCAATATAGATAAACCTTGTTACATCATTAAAGTTGCCGGAAAAATCGGTGTTACCAACGAAGGATATTTATATCCCGCTGATCACAGTAAAACAGGGCAAGTAGAACTGCTGACATTTGTTCCACCAATCTCAACTCAAAGTCTGGGAGACCCAAATTTTCTTTCCTTTCATGGCGTCAAATATGCCTATTCAACTGGTGCAATGGCTGGTGGTATTGCTTCGGAAGAAATGGTCATTGCATTAGGAAAAGCGAAAATTTTGAGTTCATTTGGTGCGGGTGGCTTAAGTCCAAACCGCCTAGAGGAAGCAATTAACACCATTCAAGCAGCATTAGGATCTGGGCCTTACGCGTTTAATTTAATTCACAGTCCCAATGAAGCTGCTATTGAACGCCGTGCAGTGGATCTCTACCTCAAGTATGGGGTAAGAACGATAGAAGCCTCCGCATTCCTAGATTTGACTCCCAACATTGTCTATTACCGTGCGGCTGGGCTGAGTCTAAATGCAGCCAATCAAATTGAAATCAAAAACAAAGTCATTGCAAAAATTTCTCGTAGAGAAGTTGCTAGCAAATTTCTACAACCAGCACCACAAAAAATTCTTAAAGAACTTGTTGAACAAGGACTCATTAGTGAGTTACAAGCAACTCTTGCAGCCAAAGTTCCTATTGCTGATGATCTGACTGTAGAGGCGGATTCTGGGGGTCATACAGACAATAGACCTCTGGTTTGTCTTTTACCTTCTATCCTGGCATTAAGAGATGAAGTTCAGGAAAAATATCGTTACTCAAGACCAGTCAGAGTTGGAGTTGCAGGAGGAATCGCCACCCCACATTCAGCTTTAGCTGGTTTTATGATGGGTGCTGCTTATATAGTCACTGGTTCAATTAATCAGTCCTGTGTTGAAGCTGGAAGTTGTCAACATACTAAACAATTACTAGCACAAGCCGAGATGGCCGATGTGATGATGGCCCCTGCGGCAGATATGTTTGAAATGGGCGTGAAACTTCAAGTTTTGAAAAAAGGAACTATGTTTCCTCTGCGGGCGCAGAAACTATATGAAATATACAGAACCTATGAATCGATTGATGATATTCCTATTCAAGAAAGAGAGAAATTAGAGAAACAAATTTTCCGCCAGAGTCTTACTCAAGTATGGGAAAAAACTGCAACATATTTATCCCAGAGTAATCCTGAAAAGCTAGGAAAAGCAATTAATAATCCTAAAGTGAAAATGGCTGCGATTTTTCGCTGGTATTTAGGATTATCCTCTCGCTGGTCTCATTCTGGAGAGAAAGGTCGGGAAGTTGATTATCAAATTTGGTGCGGTCCGGCAATGGGTAGCTTCAATAACTGGGTACAGGGTTCTTATTTGTCTGAACCCAATAATCGTCGGGTTGTTGATGTTGCTAATCACATCATGATGGGATCAGCATTTTTATACCGCATTCAAAGCTTAAAAATCCAAGGACTACAAATCCAGGATGACTACAGTCAGTATTGCCCAGTTCGTTCTACGTTAGAGGTGTGCCAATGATGACTCAAAAACAGTCTCATACAGCAGAAGAAATTCAAGTATGGCTGCTATCCCACCTGGCAAAGGCACTAAACATTGAACCTGATGAGATAGATATCACAGCATCTTTAGACAGCTATGGGTTGGATTCAGCGAAAGCGATGTCTCTTGTGACTCAAACAGAGAAAATGCTTGGATTTGAAGTGTCTCCTATGCTGCTTTGGCATTATCCAAACATTGAAGCACTCTCGCAACGTTTAGCCGAAGAATCAGAAGATTTGAACTCAACTGGTCGGACAAATGTTACCGTTATCAAGACTGCTACTTTAGATTTGAGTGCTGAAGCTGTTCTAGATTCGACTATCCGTCCTGTATCTAAATCTTTCGATTTTTCAGGTAACCTGGATAATGTTTTTTTAACAGGAGGAACAGGCTTTTTAGGTGCTTTTATCATTCAGGAACTGCTTCAGAAGACTAACACAGATATTTATTGCTTAGTACGTGCTGCTCATCAAGAAGAAGGCAAGCAGAAACTGAGAAAAAATCTGCAACAATACTTTGTTTGGGAGGAAGAGTATAGTCCCCGAATCATCCCTGTTTTAGGAGATTTAAGTCAGCCACGGTTAGGCATTAGTAGTGAAGGATTTGAAATGTTGGCAGCTAATGTTGATGCCATCTATCACAGTGCTGCCATGCTGAATTATGTTTATCCCTACTCAGCACTGAAGGCTGCTAATGTTCTGGGAACCCAGGAAGTTTTGCGCATGGCAGGTCTATATAAAGTCAAGCCTGTACATTACATTTCCAGTGTAGCTATTTTTGAATCACCAGTTTATGCTGGCAAGGTTGTTAAAGAAGAGGATGACTTCAACCATTGGGAAGGTATTTTTCTTGGTTACTCTCAAACCAAATGGGTTGCTGAAAAGTTAGTCAAGATAGCTCGTGACCGAGGATTTCCTGTTACTATTCATAGACCACCATTGATATCGGGGCATAGTCAAACAGGTGTCTGTAACACAGATGATTTTATCAATCTGATGGTTAAGGGCTGTATCCAAATGGGATATTTTCCAGATGTGGAATACATGATGGATATGTCTCCTGTGGATTATGTTAGTAAAGCAATTGTTCATTTATCCAGGCAGAAAGAATCCCTAGGTAAATCTTTCCACTTGCAACATCCCCAGCCTGTTCCCTTCAAGAACTTAATTGACTGGATGCGCTCTTTCGGGATTCCACTTGAACTTATTTCCTATGATCAGTGGCAAGCAATGTTAGTGAATAATGTGTCTTCTGTGGAAAATCCACTGTACACACTGCGACCTTTCTTACTTGAACGTTGGTCAAAAGAACAACTGACAATTCCAGATTTGTACTTGAAGGCAAAAAGACCCATCATCAGTTGCCAAGATACACTAAATGCACTTGCAGGTAGTTCTATTGTTTGTCCACCAATAGACTCTCAATTGTTTATGACTTACTCCGCCTACTTGATTGAGAGTGGATTTCTAAAAATTGAAGAGTTAGGAGTTAGGAGTTAGGAGTTGTAGAGACAAGTTAGAAGATACAAGGTTGGGTTGAGTGAAAGCAAAACCCAACCATTTTGTTGTATATGTTTGTAGTTGCTAAGAGCACTCTTAGCAACTACAAACTAATTACAAAAGAAGGGAGCAGGGGGGATTCCCTGCTCCCTGCTCCCTGCTCCCTCTGAAAGAATGATCAATACTGCCAGCACTTGAGATGCAAGCCACAACCTTCAACAGCAACAGCAGCGACAGAATTTGGCACAGGTGCTAATTCAAATAGACTCCATTGTTGATCTATTTTGAGCCTTGCTGGTTCTGCTGGACTGAGCAAAACTTCAATTTCCTCAAGCTGTGCAATTCCTGCGCCAGTTGCTTTTAGATAAGCTTCCTTGCAAGTCCAGTAGCGGAAAAATATCTCTTGCATTTGGTGAGGTGGAAGCGATCGCATGACCGTGTATTCTCCAGACGAAAAGTAACGATTGGCAAGGTTGAGGACATCGGAAATTGGGCGGATGTATTCTAGGTCTACACCAACTAGGCGATCGCGACTCACGGCACACAAAGCTAACCCTTGGGAGTGAGTTAAGTTAAACCATAGCCTGCTATCGCTAAAAGTATCAGCTAACACTGGTTTACCAAGAGATTGATAATAAAACTGCAACTGTTGCGGTTCAATACCCAAGTAGCGACCTAATATAACTCGGAGAATACCTCGACCTGCGATGAAACGGTGTCGATGCTGTTCTTTATAGAACCGCTTCGCCCGACTAAGTTCATCGCTGGAGAGGGTTTCTGTCAGAAATTGCAGTTGTGCTTCTGCTTGGTCTAGGTCGATGCGCCAGACATGGACATCATCTTGCAACAAAGTTAAATCTGCCGATGCAGGCAGCCACTGATGGTTAACAGCAGTCATGGAGTTACACAGTTACAACAATTTAATCGGTGGGTTTTGAATGCCCGAACATTTGGAGGAGACTGGTGAGGTATCCCACACACGCTGCCGTGTCATTCTCTGTAAACGACCTCCTCCTACCAAGCATCCGGCATTTTACTGCACCCACAATAGATATTTAGGATAGGTGAGCTAATCCCACCTTTCTCTTGTCAGGGTTTTTAGTATGAAGACCCTAATCTAAAATCTCAAATCGTTGGTCAAATAGCGTTGTTGGTTTAAAAGAGAAAAGTGAGTTGTCAAAATTAGTTTAGCTGTTTGACTTTCCGTAATTATACAATTTTTTGTCAGATTGTTCTAGATAGTTTGTTTCTAAAAGAAGATAAAGTTTTTTAGCCGTCTTCCTAAATATAAGAATCATATTTGATTTTTGAACAAAATTAAGTATCGTAGCGTGCGTTAGGACATAGCAGTACGGCACTATCCCAAGCTTTCTACTCTAAACCTTCCAGCAATAATTCAGAACTCCTATATTTAACACACTAGTAGTCCATGTCATTAATTTTGATGGGTTCGTAGTTGCACTTAAGCGCTCTTGGAGTAGGACTAAAGTCCTTACTACGATCTTCTCAACCCGTCAGAATTAATGACACAGAGCACTAGCTTCATTTCCGCCCCCAACCACAATTCATAATTCATAATTCATAATTCATATCTAACCCTCGCAGTCTTTTGCTGAGAGTCTCGTAAATGCGTCGCAACTGCGCATCACCCTGGTACTTAGCTTGGGATGCCAAAGCATTAACAGCAACTTTTAATTCTTCTTGAGACATGACACCTGTACCCAGGTAGTATCCCCAGCGATACATGCGGTGTTCAAGAATGCCGTAGTGGCGTAAAGTTTCTAAGTCTTTACGCAGAGTTGGGGTGGAGGGATAAGCGGCTGGTAACTCAACTCTTTACGTAGCGAACATGACACACAGGCGAGTGCTAAGTTCTCTGCTCTACTATATTTTCACTCACTCCGTTAAATTTCATCGATCGTTCAAAACTGAGGCGATCGCTGTAAGGGTGGGATGTAGGTTTTTTAGCCATAGTGTACAAGAGAATACGGACATCGCTGAATAATCGGATGATTTAGGGGATCAGTATATACCCTGTTCATAACTCATTCAGGATCGCTATAGTATAAGGGATACAGCGAAAATACTTTTTAACTTGTATCATTTATTTCCCGTTATTTGGCTGATGCATAGTGACAAGAAGCTGTGTGACGAAAATTTTTGATATTTCAACCTTAGGATTTAGAGTTTTTAATTGCTTATGTATATCTCAACTCGCGCTTCTCAAGTACGTAACATTTTAGTATCGATTTTTAATGGCAGCATTACCCTTGTGATTTTGCTCATTGCCCCCTTGGGACTAGCCGCTGTGATTATCAATACGTTGCTAGTGACAGTTGCCACTTATGCTGTTTCCAGTGTAGCTGATGAGGTGATTGCTTGGTTGAACCCATCACGGGAAGCTGAGTTAATTTCTCCTTCTACGCCCAAACGGCAAAATCTTAGTCGCTACTTGCGGCATACTTTATTGGGAAGACGGAGGCGTTAAGTTGGCTCATCCTACAACCCTTATAGAACGGGCGGCGTTTCATGGGTATTGCCCACCCTACTAATAATTGCACAAACCTAGAATTGCGATGAGAACGCTTTACGTTTCCCAGCAAAATTGCTATGTCTCTCTACAACAAGAATCCTTGGTTGTCAAGCAGGGAGAGACAATTTATGGTCAGGTACAGTTACCTCTATTAGAACAGATTCTCATTTTTGGCAAGTCACAAGTTAGCACCCAAGCAATTCGTGCTTGTCTGTGGCGGGACATTCCCATTGCCTACCTTTCTCGCATGGGGTTCTGCTACGGAAGGATTTTACCAATTGAGCGAGGATATCGGCAATTATCCCGTTATCAGCAACAACTGACTATCGTTGAAAAGCTGATTACTGCCAGAACTATTGTGCAGGCAAAGCTGAAAAATTGTCGAGTGTTACTGCGGCGACAGCAACGACGACGCGAGTCTGAGGTGCTAGAAAAAGTGCTACAAAGTCTAGAATACTTGGCTTCACAAGCATCTGAGGCTGACAATACGGAACGGTTGATGGGGTTTGAAGGTGCGGGTGCAGTGCAGTATTTCTCAGCTTTGAGTGAGTGTTTAGCACATCCCGATTTTGTCTTTACCGGGCGCAGCCGTCGTCCGCCGGGAAATCCTGTAAATGCCATGTTGAGTTTTGGCTATCAGGTTCTGTGGAATCATCTACTGGCACTCATCGAAATTCAGGGACTCGATCCGTACTATGCTTGTTTGCATGAAGGATCGGAACGTCATGCAGCGCTGGCTTCTGATTTAATCGAGGAGTTTCGCGCCCCCATTGTAGATTCTCTGATGTTGTGGTTAGTTAACAGCAAAGTCATGAATGCCCAGAAGGATTTTGAATACCGTGATGGCGGGTGTTATTTGAATGATTCTGGGCGGCGAAAGTATCTGCAAGCTTTTTTACAGCGAATGGAAGAGGAAATTCAAACAAATTCTGGCGATAAACAGCCCAAATGGGACTTATTGACTCAGCAGGTTAAGGCATACAAGCAGTTTGTCTACAACCCCAGCCATCTTTATCAGCCATATCAAATTCGCTAAGTTCTATGTTTTTGTATGTGGTTGGTTATGACATTCCTTGCGACAAGCGCCGCAAAAAGGTATCTGATTTACTGGAAGGCTATGGTAAGCGAGTTCAATACTCCGTTTTTGAGTGCTTGCTAACTCAAGACAAATATAAAGAACTTTGCAAAAGGTTAAAGAAAAGGGTCAAGCTTGCAGAAGACAGTGTGCGATTTTACCCACTGTCGCGGCATACCTTAGGACAGGTGGAAACTTGGGGTACAGGTCCACCCTTGACAGAACTTCCTGGATCGATCATTATCTAGGTAACTGCGAGGGGGTGAGGTAATGGCTGAAATGTTGATTCTGACGTAGACCCCCTCGCTTGCTTGTCGTATAAGGCTTTCACGTATCTTAAGAGCGAATTTTTCTGTGTTTGTGCCTTCAAAATCTGACCCCCTCGCAAATAGCCTCTACACACCTTGCTGGGTAACGGTTTAATATGGTGGGGTCCCTACTCGTTAGGGAAACTAATGAAATGGAAACTCGTTCATTTCCCTGGTGTTGTTGATCAACATGTCCAAGTCCCTACTCGTTAGGGAAACTAATGAAATGGAAACCTGAAGTAGTTTCTCATTGCCTTGGTTCTAAGACCATCACGTCCCTACTCGTTAGGGAAACTAATGAAATGGAAACATAGGTTACGCGAGTTAGACCTACAGTCGGTAGCTCTAAAGTCCCTACTCGTTAGGGAAACTAATGAAATGGAAACGCACAAACGAGGCCGTAGACAAATTCGTGCTTTGGTCATACGTCCCTACTCGTTAGGGAAACTAATGAAATGGAAACCCTTCTACGGTACCGGGGCTCAGACCGTTATTCAGGTCCCTACTCGTTAGGGAAACTAATGAAATGGAAACATACAACACTTACAGGGAATCATGGTCAGAGTATAGTCCCTACTCGTTAGGGAAACTAATGAAATGGAAACAGTAAAGGAGAGTTACGTACAATGAACGACGCAAAGAGTCCCTACTCGTTAGGGAAACTAATGAAATGGAAACACGATGCACCTATAAATCTCCAAGAGGATGGACAGTTTCAGGTCCCTACTCGTTAGGGAAACTAATGAAATGGAAACTGACTTTAAAATCTATCTTGAGTGTGTCGCTATTGTCGTATAGTCCCTACTCGTTAGGGAAACTAATGAAATGGAAACGTAGGGCTAGCGATGGCCGCCAAACAGGAGGGTCAAACTGTCCCTACTCGTTAGGGAAACTAATGAAATGGAAACGACCCAAGCAGGGAGTTAGCCCTACGTTACCAAGCTGTCCCTACTCGTTAGGGAAACTAATGAAATGGAAACGATTTTCGGTGCTAACGCAGGGATGGCACAAGCACAGAGTCCCTACTCGTTAGGGAAACTAATGAAATGGAAACGTCACCTGTGTCCCTCAAGGCACAGGATTATTTGCGTGAGGCGTCCCTACTCGTTAGGGAAACTAATGAAATGGAAACACGACTTATGTGGGACACAACCATCACGGTAATGTGTCCCTACTCGTTAGGGAAACTAATGAAATGGAAACCTACAGTACTCTACCCTAAACACCCAACAGAACCAGGTCCCTACTCGTTAGGGAAACTAATGAAATGGAAACGTGTGGGTGGTAGTGGGTTACTCTGGTTGCCTGCTTGCACGTCCCTACTCGTTAGGGAAACTAATGAAATGGAAACCTAGTTAGAGGCTGGCTCATAAGCCTCACAGACACCGCTGTCCCTACTCGTTAGGGAAACTAATGAAATGGAAACGACGTATTATAAGGTCTACATATATTACGATGCTAGTCCTAGTCCCTACTCGTTAGGGAAACTAATGAAATGGAAACTATTCCCGTGAGGGTAATGTGTGGTATCAACTCCAAGTCCCTACTCGTTAGGGAAACTAATGAAATGGAAACTGTGTTTGTAGGGCCCAACGAACTGCAAAAGGAGGTCCCTACTCGTTAGGGAAACTAATGAAATGGAAACCAAAGGGTTCGGTCTACACAGTCGGTACGACCTATTCAGTCCCTACTCGTTAGGGAAACTAATGAAATGGAAACTTTGAATCTGTGGAGACTATCGAGGCCTATCTCCAAGTCCCTACTCGTTAGGGAAACTAATGAAATGGAAACGACCAGTCCAGTAGCCAGCCGTCTGGCTCGTGGGGTCCCTACTCGTTAGGGAAACTAATGAAATGGAAACCAAGCCGGACGACAGGAGACTACTCAGGCTGATGAGTCCCTACTCGTTAGGGAAACTAATGAAATGGAAACAAAAGAAGCGTAACTCGTTCTCGCTCAGGGATGACAAGTCCCTACTCGTTAGGGAAACTAATGAAATGGAAACCTTGCCGGACTAAAGCAAGAGATTGTGGATATTGAGTCCCTACTCGTTAGGGAAACTAATGAAATGGAAACCTGAGAGGATGCCAGCCTACCTGGGTCGTCATTATCGAAGTCCCTACTCGTTAGGGAAACTAATGAAATGGAAACGG
>CAIVAU010000147.1 GCA_903903925.1 uncultured cyanobacterium | reverse complement strand
GTCAGGAGTCAGGAGTCAGGAGTCAGGAGTCAGGAGTCAGGAGTCAGGAGTCAGGAGTCAGGAGTCAGGAGTCAGGAGTTAGGAGTTAGGAGTCAGGAGTTAGGAGTCAGGAGTCAGGAGTCAGGAGTTAGGATAGCTTCTGGTGAAAAGCGGATGAATTTTTGCTACAAGCCCCGGTCTTGATTTGTGGAATGCCTAAGGAAATCGAGAGTTCTTCTGTTACTATACTTAAATTCCAGTTTCACTCCTGACTCCTGTATTCTGGCTCCTGACTCCTGACTCCTGACTCCTGACTCCTAATTATTTATGACCAACTTACAAAAATGGCAGATTTTGCGCTCCAAAATGGTCTTAGATCATCAATGGTGCAAGGTGAGGCAAGATGTCATAAAACTACCTAACGATAGGATTATAGATGATTATTTTGTCAATATTAAACCAGACATTGCTCTAATTCTACCTATGACGAGCGATGGAGATATTGTTTGTGTCCGTCAATACAGACATGCCGGCGGTGACTTGTTTCTAGAACTCCCCGCAGGGCGTTTCGACCCAGCAGAAGAAAGTGCTGAAGCTGCAGTCAAAAGAGAACTACAGGAAGAAACTGGTTATATTGCCCAACAAGTGACAAAAATAGCAACTCTGTACGATAACCCTAGCAAAGATACTAACAAAATACATTTGTTTGTGGCAGAGAATGTGATCAAATTCGGAGAGCAAAAGTTAGACATTACAGAAGAAATAGAAGTTGTGCTGATTCCACAAAAATTAATCAAAGACAAAATAATCCAAGGAGAAATTTGCGTAACAGGAAGCATTGCAGCCATCTATTTAGGACTGAATTTTTTAGAGTTAGGAGTTAGGAGTGGGGAGAACACTTAATGACTAATGACTAATGACTAATGACTAATGACTAATAAAATCTACCTCGCCCATTGCTGCAAAATGTAAGTGTAGAAACGCGCCTTGTCTACCATGTCCATCGCATAAATCTTCCGACCTCCAGACACTATCTTGGTACGTCCTTGACTCAAACCAGTAGTGATAATTTCTGTTTCCCACTCGCGCAGTTGATAAAACTCTGGGTGACCAAGATAAGCTGTTGCTAGTACGTCCCAAAAATAATAATCTTGGGGGATAACCAGTGCATAACATTGTCCCGCTAAATCAGAAATGGGATAGTGGCGCTGTCGCCCCATTTGATAAACGATTTCGGATGTCACAGGCACATTATTCGTCAGATCTAAAGGACACATGATAATTTCAATCTGCGTTTGCCATACCCGCGCTGCAGAAATAGGGTCCCAATAAACATTCCATTCCGCAGAACCATCTTGTCCTGCTTCTAGACTTTTTTCTACATTGCCAGAAACATTCAGCGCACCTCCCATCCAGACAATCTTTTGAATTTTAGCTTCAATCTCTGGTGCTTGATCCAATGCTACTGCTACTGTAGTTAATGGACCAGTTACCATCAACGTGACTGGTTCTGTTGCTTCAAGCAATACCCGAACCATGAAATCTTGACCAGGTTCTGTAACCAGAGGCGTGCGAATAGTTTCACTTTGATTGAGAATAGGGAGATGGTCTACGATAAACGAATCGCGACGGTAAAGCCGTGGGAATGGGTTGATACCGCGCACGGTGCTTTCTGCTACAGGGATATGAAAACTCCCCATCAAATCTAGGATTTTACGTGTGGCGCTGATCGCTGGTTGGACATAACAATCAGCTGGAGTGACTATGACGCCAAGAGGTTGGATATGATCCATTGTCATCAGCAGCATAGTTGCTAGATAATCATCTACACCCCCATCATGGTCCATTAATACGAGTTGTTTTGACATCACAGGAGAATTTAAAATATGGACGAATTTATCGAAGCGGCGATCGCAGAAGCAAAACAAGGGAAGCAAGAAGGTGGAATTCCCATTGGTTCGGTTCTTGTCAAGGATAACAAGATTATCGGTAGAGGACATAATAAGCGTGTGCAAGAAGGAGATCCCGTCACCCATGCCGAAATTGATTGTCTTCGCAACGCCGGTAGAATCGGCAGCTTCAAGGGTACAACACTCTATTCAACCTTAATGCCGTGCTATTTGTGCGCTGGTGCAGTTGTACAATTTGGGATTAAAAAAGTCATTGCTGGAGAATCAAGAACCTTTCCCGGTGCTAAAGAATTCATGGTATCTCACGGCGTAGAAGTCATTGATTTAAACCTCGACGAATGCGAACACATGATGCGCGAGTTTATCGAAACCAACCCTCAATTGTGGAATGAGGATATTGGCGAATGATTTACTTGTTCACTCCGCACTTCAAGCAGTAAGTAGGTAGGCACAATAAAACATAACTATGTTAACTTCTATTAAGAGGCTTGAAGTCAACTAATTACTACTGTGACATCTATTAACTTAAGTGTTATTATAACCGGCTACCCCGCCCCGACCCACTCCCTTTTCTTTAAGAAACGCATCAAACGTCACTCTATCTGGAAGCGAAGGTTGCGCCCCTAGTTTCGTCGTGGCTAATGCACCCGCAGCTGCACCCCAAACAATCGCCTGACGCAAGGAAAGCCCCTCAAAAAGTGCGGCTGCTAAACCGCCATTAAACGCATCCCCAGCAGCAACTGTGTCAACTGTCTGAACTGGGAACGCCGGTACAAAAAAGCTTTCCTCAGGAGTTGCACAGAAAGCACCTTTATCACCCAGCTTGACGATCGCACATTTCACACCCCTTTGCAGTAACACTGTAGCTGCTTTTTTTGCTGACTCCTCCCCAAACACAGGAAAACCAACCAGTTGTCCTGCTTCTACTTCATTTGGGGTTATAATGTCCACCAACGGGTAAAGTTCGGTTGGTATAATTTGTGCAGGTGCTGGATCGAGGATAACGGTGACTCCAGCTTGTTGCGCTGCTTTGGCACTTGCAACCACAGTAGATATAGGGATTTCAAATTGTAAAAGCAGTGTTGTCGCTCTAGGTAATAAGGGTAATAATCGTTCTACGTCTTCTTGATTTACATGCCCATTTGCACCAGGAATGACGATAATTTGATTATTACCAGCATCCTCTACGGTAATAATAGCGACACCAGAATTAACTGTCTCATCCACGAACACATGATCAGTCTGTACACCAGAAGCTTTTAGATTATTGACAAGTTCTGTACCGAAACTGTCAGCGCCAACACGCCCCACCATCTGGGTAGGAATTCCTAGTTTCGCTAATGCTACCACTTGATTGGCTCCTTTGCCCCCTGGCACCTGAAAAAAATCACGTCCCAGCAATGTTTCTCCTGCTACTGGTAACCGGGGTATCGTTGCGACCAAGTCCATATTGATGCTGCCAAAGACGATAATGCTCATAATCGTGAGTACTCTACGGGAACATCTTAAGGCGAACGCCCTGAGAAACGGTGTGGTTCACAACCAGTGTTGATGATTTACCCTAACAACGGCAAAATTCTTTGTAATTCTCCACAAGCCGCCTGAAGTGATGACGGTGCGTCTTGATCCGCCAAGCGTCTTGAACTCAGATCAACTGATTGAGGGGTTGATGCGAGTAAGCCTTATCGGTTATTATTTAGTTAAATTCCGGTTTGCCGGATTACGGTTATTTTGATTATGGAAGTCATCAAGCTAGGAAAAAAAGGTGAAGTCTCCATTCCCAAAGCAATTCTCAATCATCTAGGGTTGGTGGGGGAAAGTATGCTGCTGGTAGAAACTACTGCTGATGGCGGAATTTTACTACGTCCTGCTGGAGTGTATCCAATTGAGATCTATACAGAGGAACGAATTGAGGAGTTTAAGATAGGCGATCGCTTGACTGATGAAGAAACCAAACAGCTTCAGCGTCAGCTTAAGTATAATAAATAGGGAATATAAATGTGCCTATTCTTGGATGCCAAGTTGCTACAAAATCGGCGATCGCACCATTCCCTTGGCGTACCTCTCAATCAATGCTATAATTAGCACAAATTTCTAACTTTAGGGATGAACGTAATCAGTAAAGTGAAATTGCGGGAATTCTGGGTTCAACACGTTGATTCTGAAGATGCTCTCAATGACTGGTACAAGTTTGCATCAAAAGCGAACTGGTCTGATTTACTGGATGTTCAGAAAAGATATCCGAAGGCAGAAGCGGTTGGTAACTTTACTGTGTTTAACATCAAAGGTAATAACTATCGTTTGATTGTAGACATTAGATATGACCGCCAGACAATTTTTATTAAATACGTTCTTACCCATCCTGAATACGATAAGGAAAGGTGGAAAGATGACCGCTACTTCTAATCAACAAACCTATACTGACTTACTGATTCAGTATCAGCCGAAGCCAATTAAAACAGAACAGGAGTATAACAGAGCCTTAACAGTAGTAGAGGGGATGATGTCTTGCGAGTTGACAGAGGCTGAAACTGCGCTTTTTGAGTTGTTGGTTCTTCTGATTGAGAAATACGAGGAAAGTCATTATCCGATGGGTGAATCTACACCTGTGGCTACGTTGGAATCCCTCATGCATGAGTTTGATGTAGAGCCAACTTCTTTAGTTGGGGTTTTTGGCTCTGTTGACCTTGTGAGGGAAGTGGTTAATGGTCAACGGAAAGTTAGCCCATCTCAAGCAGAGTCCCTAGCTAAGTTTTTTAATGACCATTATTCTGGTCTGTCCCTAACAGCTCTTGACTTTGGAAAGTGAGAAAATTGTAGATTAATAAGATTTATTACAAATTCCCTGGATTGATTTGGTGGCAGAACTCCGCGATCGCTTTATTTAATTAATCCTGGTCAATCCATAAAAACCTTGATAAATAAGGCTTATGAGTTCTCTGTGGCGAGAATCATGAACGAGGGTTAGTATAGATATTAACTTTGACAGGCATAACGTTTCAAACAACCTCTAAATGATGAAACCTATATTCAAAAATTACTATATCAAAACCCTCTTAGCTCTTTCCCTCAGCTTTCTTTTTGGTTGCCAGCAAAATTTTACCACCCAGCAAAGTTTATTAGACAACTCAATAACCAACAAAGTTGCGACTCTAAAGCAAGAAGTTGGCGAATTTCAATTATCTCCAAGCAAATATCAACAGGCTTCAGAGGAGAGTAATAGTAGAATGCCTACTTTAGTAAATGGACAAATTAAATCCAAAGCCAAGGGACAATCAAGGGATATCAATATTTAGTTGGCGATTTTCTTCTGTGGCGGGTTCAACAGCATCACGCAGATACAAGCTGTCTCTGCAATCAGCTTCCCCAATTCCTTATCTGCCAAGTCCCAACCCCCCGGACTCCGGCTATCATAACAAACAAGAGTTTCATTCAACCGGTCTGGTTCTATAGTCCAAAACTCTTCCGGGGCTTCCGCTTGAGAACCATGACCAGCATAGTAGAAAAATGCCACATCTTCACTTCCAGCTTGGCACAGATGTTGACGAAAACCATCAATGACTGCTTGTCGAGTAGCATCTTTGTTCAATAATGTATGTACATGTAACTGGTACCCATCAGTATCTACCCGCCCTTCCAAATACTCTTTGATTGCAGTTATATCATTGACACAGCCCTGCAACGAAGGAACACTTAGATATTCATCAATACCAACTAGTAAAGCGTAGATATTACGATTCATATAGATAGTAACCCTAATTTTTGACTATAAGTCGCAAATTTACCTACAAAGATACATGACGACTTTCCGAATTATTGTCAAAAATTCTTTGAGCTTTAAATAAGCTTTACCATCCACCTGCGTTCAATCTGAGGTATCGGCGCAGGATATTTTGAGCTTGTTGTAACGGTTCCGGTTCCAGTTCGCCTACTCGTTGAATGAGTCGCAATTTGTCAAAAGTCGCCGGTTCAACGCATATCAGCAGGCTATCGACAGACAACCCATTTTGCGGTGATGAGGGTACTACTACCACAGCCGCCCGTATCCGAGGGTCATCAAGTCGTGCTGATGTAAAAGGTAAAACCGTTACCTTGCTACGTTGAAAGTTAAACACAGTACCAGAAACTACCAACGCCGGACGGGTTTTACGAATTTCAGTGCCTACAGATGGGTCAAAAGTCACGATCCAGATGCTTCCCAATCTATAATTGCTGCTTTCTGCCATTCGCCACCCCAACCTAATTCAAATTCATCTACAAAAGAACAAGCTGCTGCTAGTGCAGCATCTTCTTGTTGCTGTCGCCATTGTTCTAAGAGAGTTTCAATTAGTGCACTGCGGTTTTCAACCTTATGGTCAATGTAAGTCACTAATTCATCTGGCAACGAAATAGATATTTTAGCCATATCCTACCCAGAGTCATACTATAAGTAGTATAAGCTGAATAGTCTAGAGTGGAATCCTTTTAGCATCCTCCAATCTGGATTTCGGAGGAGAAATTAAGGGTTAGTCTACGTAATCCAACGAATCTGGTAGAAATGAATTGGCTCCGAAGTGGTAAACCTATGCAAATTTTGAGCGAAACCCCACAGAAAGACTATCGGATTTTACCAGGGGAATCACTTTAAATCCTAGATCATCTCAATCGACTTACGCACATTGCCCACATGATAGATCCAAACTATAACTGGGCAAAATAAGTGTAGTGACTTCCGAATCACTTACTTGTGCTGTGATTCAGCCCTCCAGGCAAGGCAGTCCCGATGAAACAAGTTTCACCATCAAGTATGAGAAAGGTTTCTTTCCCTAGTCCCTAGTCCCTAGTCCCTATTTATGATTTGCCGCATCAAACAATATCGTTGGTTGTATATCGGCTTTAGTCTCTTGGGTCTTTGTTTGGCAGTTAACTTGACACCTGCAAAAGCATTGCTACAAGAACCAATAACTCCCATCATATCATCTTTCCAACCCACCAATTGGCTAGAGCAGGGACGAAACCTCTACCGCTTAGGGCGCTTTGCAGAAGCCGTGGTGGTTTGGCAAACCGCAGCACAGCATTACCATAGCCAAGACGATCGCCCAAATGAAGCTCTAAGTTTGAGTTACCTCTCACTCGCACAACAGGAACTGAACCAGTGGAAAGCAGCCCAACAGTCGATTGAAGGAAGCCTGAAACTGCTGCAAACAGCGACACCTCCTGCCGATGCGATTCTCTGGGCACAGGCACTCAATACTCAGGCAAGTTTGCAACTACATACTGGTAAAGCCGAAACTGCCTTTGAAAGTTGGCAACAAGCTCAAAAATTTTATGAACACTCCGGCGACACTATGGGAAGCTTGGGGAGTCAGATCAACCAGGCACAAGCGTTACAAAGTTTAGGATTTTACCGTCGATCGCAACAACAGTTAGAGGCGCTGACTCAAAAACTCAAAGTGATGCCGGATTCGGAAATTAAAGTGAGTGGACTGAGATCCCTTGGCTTAGCCCTCCAAAGAATTGGTAACTCTAGGGAGAGTCAAGAAGTCTTGGAGCAAAGTTTAGCGATCGCTCGCAAAATTAAAGCCAAAACCCACTTAAATTCTATCCTTCTCAGTCTGGGAAAAACCGCCGTTGACTTGCACGATCCGGACAAGGCATTAGATAATTTTGAACAAGCAGAACAAGTAGCCACCAACCCTAGTGAACAACTACAAGCGCGTTTAGCTCGGTTCAAACTTTTTCTCGACTACGACAAACTTGAACTTGCTGCCCCAATTGGACCTCAACTGCTACAACAACTCAAAGAACTGCCCACCAGTCACACCTCACTCTACGCAACGATCAATTTTGTTGCGACCCTTGATCGGCTGAAAAATCCTGAACAAATTCTACCTCTCAAAGACTTGGCACAACTCATGGCAACGACAGTTCAGTCCGCCCAGCAGATCCAGGATACTCAAGCCCAAGCCTATGCACTGCATCAGTGGGGACAACTCTACCGCCGTACACAGCAGTGGTCTGAGGCACAGGAGTTAACTCAAAAATCTCTTAATATTGCCCGTCAACTCCAAGCTAAGGATATCATTGCTCAATCTGCCAGACAATTGGGTTTATTGTATAAGCAACGGGGCGATCGCCCTGAAGCAATCACTGCCTATACCGAAGCGGTTCATGCCTTAAAAGCACTGCGAGAGGATTTGGCTGCTGTCAACCCCGATGTCCAGTTCTCTTTCCGCGAAAGTGTAGAGCCTGTCTACCGAGAATTGGTAGGTTTACTACTGGATGAGCAACCGAGTCAAGCAGCACTAGTACAAGCCCGTGAGTTGATTGAGGCACTCCAAATCGCAGAACTTGATAACTTTTTTCGCGAAGCCTGTTTAGATAAGGCCAAACAAATTGATCAGGTTGATCCCACAGCAACAGTCGTTTATCCCATCATCCTGCCTGACCGCCTAGCGGTGATTCTTTCTAAAGCTGGGAAACCTCTGCGTTACTATGTCACTCACAAATCTCAAGCCGAAATTGAGCGAACTCTGAACAATTTGTTGACTGCCTTCAATCCTGTCTCAGATTATAGAGACCAGAATCGATTATCCCAACAAGTTTATGATTGGCTGATTCATCCAGCGGAAGTAGATCAAGCATTCAAAGATACCAAGACGCTGGTGTTTATTTTGGATGGTCGATTGCGGAATATACCAATGGCTGCCCTATATGACGGTAAGCAATATCTGATCGAGAAGTATGCTGTCGCACTCTCGCCAGGATTGCAATTGATCGCTAATCGACCGCTCCAGCAAAACCATATTACTGCGATCGTGGGCGGTATCAGTCAATCTCGTGCTGGCTTTAGTGCCTTACCTGCTGTGGAGACAGAAGTCAAACAAATCTCGAAAGCCCTGTCATCTTCCCTATTGCTGAACCAGAAATTCACCACCACAGCCCTCGCCAAACAGGTCAAATACAGTGGTGCGAGTGTTGTTCATCTGGCGACCCACGGACAATTTAGCTCTCACCTCGAAGATACCTTCTTGCTCGCATGGGATGGACAGGTGAGCGTTAAAGAGTTATCTGAACTTCTCAAAAATCGAGGCAGCGATCCATCGAAAGCGATCGAGTTGCTGGTACTCAGTGCCTGTGATACAGCAACAGGGGACGATCGCGCTGTCCTCGGTCTAGCAGGCTTAGCTGTCAAATCCGGTGCCCACTCAACAATCGCAACTTTATGGCCCGTTAAAGATCGAGCAGCTTCAATACTCATGACTCGTTTCTATGAACAACTGGGACAGCCCAAAATCACTAAAGCCGAAGCACTGAGGCAGGCACAAATTAACCTGATCCGCCAAACCAATTTCCACGATCCGTTCTTTTGGTCTGCTTTTGTTTTGGTCGGAAACTGGATTTAAGAAGGCAGGAGGAATGGCACATCCTTAGACCTTCTGCCTCCTGCAAAGCAGCCCTCTGCCTTTCTTTAATAACTCAGTATTTGCACTTCCGTACATGTATTTATAAATGCAGGTAACTTGCATTTCTTAGCCAAATTTTTTCTAGATATATCATGGATTTCACTCTGTTTTGCTTGGGATAGAACTCATACAATTAGCTTATTACCATAGTCGTATTAGAAGTCTTTTTTGTCACAGATTCATTTGAATGAGGTAGAACACAATGAAACATCAATATTTAGCTACTATGTTCGGCGTCGGCGTCATCGCTCTGATCGCTAGCAGTGTATGGACTGATGCCGACGCTATTACATTTACCCCAAACGCCGACAATAGCACTCCAAGTCAATCGACTGGGGGGGCTTCCCGAGGTACTTTCTTTACCCCAAGCGCCGACAATAGCACTCCAAGTCAATCGACTGGGGGGGCTTCCCGAGGTATTTTCTTTACCCCTCAGGCAGGAAAGGGTACACCCAGATCAAGTGCAGGAGCTTCTCGAAGCAGCTTATTGACTAAGGGTACACCTCAGCAGGCAAAAAGTGCGACACAGTTGATTGCACTCCTACCCCAAAGCTTTTACGGCACAACAGTGTCTGAACGTCCCACAATTCTGGTGTATATCCCTGCTTCCAATGCAGAAGAAGCTGTGTTCAGCCTCAAGAATGAAGCTGGCAACATGCAGCATCAGATGACTATTCCCATTGCTGGAAAAACTGGGGTGATCGCTGTCAAATTGCCAGCCAATGCACCCGCTTTAGCCGTTGGAAAAAACTACCAATGGCTCTTGGCAGTCAAAGTAGATGGACAACTTAGCCCTAGTACGCCTTACGTTGATGGTTGGATTCAGCGCATCCAGCCCAGTGCTGATCTGGCAAGGGCAATGCAGCATAAAGATGCTCTCAAACGGGCGGAAGCTTTGGGTAAAAACGGGGTTTGGTATGACTGTGTAGCGACACTGGCTGCGCTTCACACTGCGCAACCCACTGATGCAGAACTCACTAAGCAATGGAAAGAACTCCTCTCCTCAGTGGGTTTAAAGGCGCTTGTCACAGATCCGTTAGTCGCATCTGCCAACTAAACACAGATGTTACTAGGGCAATTACAGGGTGTGGGGTGTGGGGAAAGGATGCCCCTGCATTTATCTATGGGGTTCTCTACACCATACACCCTTTGCGAGATCAATTCATCGTACCGTATAGCGGAAGTATGTGGGGCAGATTCCAGGCTTTCATCCAACGCACTCGCAGCATTTTGATTATCACTCCCACTGTTGCCCTGACGGTCATTGTTGGGCAATCGTTGGGACTTTTCAATTTGTCTGAGTGGAAAATTCGTGATGAATGGGTTCGTCACCGATCGCACCAGACTATCGCTGACGAGATCGTTGTTGTCACCATTGATGAGCGAGATATTCAATTAGTGCGCAGATGGCCAATTCCGGACTCGGCACTAGCACGATTGCTGGAAAAAATTCGGGCGCAGCAACCCCGTTCCATCGGACTGGATCTCTACCGAGATTTACCGGAAGGCATTGGCCATGAGCAACTCGTGCAAGTCTTCCGCAGCACTCCCAATTTAATCGGAGTTGAGAAAATCATCGGTGAGCGCGTCAATCCCCCACCAGAATTGAAAAAAAACGACCAGGTCGGATTAGCAGATTTGGTACTAGATAGCGATCGATATGTGCGTCGTGCCCTACTTACAGCTGAAGATCCAAAAGAGCAAAATACCATCAAAGCAGGGCTGGCAACCCGTGTGGCACTCAAGTACCTCGAAGCTAAAGGGATAAACTTAGAAAGCATTGACCCCAAACAGCAAAAGTTCCGGTTGGGCAAGGAAATCTACCTGCCACTAAAAAATCAGGAAGCAGGCTACCCTGAGGCTGATTTCGGCGGCTATCAAATTCTGCTCAACTGGTATGGAACGGAAACGGCGTTTCACACAGCCACCATGCGGGATGTCTTAGCAGGGCACATTCCAGTAGACCTGATGCGCGATCGCATGGTCTTTATTGGATCAGTCGCCTCTAGTACGAATGATTTCTTTAGCACACCCTTCTCTTCTTGGCTTTATGCCCAGAAATTAACCCCAGGTGTTTTTGTCCATGCTAATATTGCTCACCAATTAGTGCAAGGGGCAAAAACAGGACGAGCAAACCTACACGGTATTTCACACACTTTTCTATTGCTCTGGATTATTGTTTGGTCTGCTATTGGTTCTATGGGCAGCTGGTGGTTAGCTAATGCGCCTACCAGACGACGGCTTCCAGGCGGCAAAATTCTCTGGGCAACCGTGGGTGTCAGTGGGATGTGCATGGGCGGTGCCTACGAGATGTTTTTGCATGGTCTCCTGATACCCGTAACACCGACTTTAGTGACGTTCATTAGTAGTGTAATCGCGACAATCAATGCTTATAAACAGCAACAGATGGAAGAAACGAATCGCCAACTGGAAATTGCGAATGCTCAACTATTGGATTATTCCAAAACCTTGGAGGCAAAAGTCGAAGGGCGCACTCGTGAACTGTTTCAGGCAAAGCAAGCTGCTGATGCTGCTAACCAGGCGAAGAGTGAGTTCCTCGCGAATATGAGCCACGAACTCCGCACACCGCTCAATGGTATTCTTGGTTATGCACAGGTGCTAGAGCGATCTCCAACCATCACAGACAAAAACCGAGAAGGGATCAGCATTATCCATCAATGCGGGTCGCACCTCCTGATGCTGATCAATGACATTCTGGATCTTTCAAAAATTGAAGCCCGGAAATTGGAATTGATGGCAACTACCGTACATGTGCCCAGTTTCTTACACGGTGTGACTGAAATTTGTCGGATCAGAGCCGAGTATAAGGAGATTGGATTTAACGTCTTCATCAGCGATCGCCTACCACCAGCCATTCAAGCAGATGAAAAGCGGTTGCGGCAAGTTTTGATCAATTTGCTAGGCAATGCCATTAAGTTTACTAATACAGGTGCAGTCACTTTCAAGGCAGAGGTTATAGAGGATGGGGCTCTTGAGCAGGGGATAGGGGGGGACTCGGGGTCCCCTCTGGGGATGGGGGGGGAAGAAGATATGAATCAGGCGTTAGACCAAATGCCCAATGCCCAATGCTCAATTCGGTTTTTGATCGAAGATACGGGTATTGGAATGTCACCAGATCAACTGGAGAAAATCTTTTTGCCTTTTGAACAAGTGGGTGAGGCAAAGCAACGATCTGAAGGGACTGGCTTGGGATTGACCATCAGTCAAAGAATTGCAGGATTGATGGGGAGCAAAATTCAGGTGCAGAGCCGTTTAGGCGAAGGAAGTTCATTTTGGCTGGATTTGACAGTACTGGTTTCACACGACTGGCATGCAGGAGAGGTCACTCCTACATACCAAAAAATTGCTGGGATTCGGAGTCGTTCGCCTCAAATCCTCATTGTTGATGATGATCACAATCACCGTTCCATGTTGACCAGTCTACTGCAAGAAATTGGGTGTCGAACTCTGGAAGCAACGGACGGCAAACACGGACTCCAGGTGGTAAGTGAAAATAAACCAGATGTGATTGTACTCGATTTAGCCATGCCCAATATGGATGGCTTTGAGTTTATGATTCACCTGCAAGCAAATCCGCAAACTTGTGCTGTTCCCATCATTGTCTCTAGTGCCAGTGTATTTGAGGAAGATCGTCAGCGGAGTTTACAGACGGGGGCAACAGCGTTTCTAGCCAAACCCCTCCAGATCGACGAACTGCTCAATGCCTTGAGATCCGTGCTTCAAGTGGATTGGATTGCTACCCAATCTACACCTCAGCAGTCTTCTCTCAAGGTTAGTGAGCAGGCTCTTGATCGTGAATTGGTTCTGCCATCGCAGGATGTTTTGCAACAACTTTATCATCTGGCAATGATGGGGGATATCCCGGCGATCGAGGGAATATTAGGAGAGTTAATTGAGCAAAACGGGCAAATCGCTCCCTTCGCCACTGAGTTGCGCAAACTGGCAGCAAACTTCCAAACTGGAAAAATACGTAAATTCCTCAAAGAATTTGTAACAACGGAGTCACGACAATGATGGCTGATCCTCTCTCAAAGCCAATGCAGATCCTTTTGGTAGATGACAATCCAAATAATATTAGGGTACTATGGGAGGCTATCCAAGGGTGTGGGTGGAAAGCACTCATGGCAACAGATGGAGAATCAGCGATCGAACAAACAGAATACGCCGATCCCGATCTCATTCTGCTGGATGTCATGATGGGGGGTATTGATGGATTTGAAACTTGCCGCAGGCTAAAAGCCAATCCTATCACTCAGAATATTCCGGTGATTTTCATGAGTGCCCTATCTGATGCCACAGACAAAGTAAAAGGACTGGAAATTGGTGCAGTTGACTATATTACCAAACCTTTCCAACAGGAAGAAGTCATTGCTCGATTAAAGTTACACCTGAAAATCTCCAATCTTACCCGTACATTGGAAGAAAGGGTACAAGAACGTACCACAGAATTAACCGAATCTCTGCAGAAGCTACAACAAACCCAGCTACAACTGATCCAAAGAGAGAAAATGTCCACTCTGGGACAACTTGTTGCAGGCATTGGTCATGAGATTAATAACCCGATTGGTTCTATTGGCGGAAATCTCTTCCATATTAAGGAATATGCAAATTATCTACTGCGCCTGGTGACCCTCCAGCAGAAGTATTTACCACATCCATCTCCAGAAATCGAAGAGTTAGTTGACGAAATTGACTTAGAGTATCTAGCTGAGGACATGCCCAAGCTGCTGGAATCAATGTACCAAGGAATTTCCCGCCTTAAAAACATCAGCATGTCTCTAAGAACCTTTGCTAGAGCCGATATTTCATCTAAGGTGGATTTTCAGGTTCACGAAGGAATAGATAGCACCTTGATGCTATTAAAACATCGGTTGAAAGCCGATGAGAACCACCTTGAGATCCAAGTCGTAAAACAATACGGTGAGTTACCTCCCATTAGTTGCTATTCTGGACAACTGAACCAAGTTTTCATGAATATCATTGCCAATGCCATTGATGCCTTTGATGAACTTAACAAAAACCGCTCTGCTCAAGAAATTGTTGCTTGCCCAAACATTATCACTATCACTACATCGGTTGATGTTGAGCAAGAAACAGTCACAATTTGCATCAAAGATAATGGCCCCGGTATGACTCCTGAGGTGCAAGCTCGAATTTTTGAGCAATCCTTCACCACCAAGCCTGTAGGAAAAGGAACTGGGCTAGGATTAGCTATCAGCTACCAAATTATTGTCGATAAACACAACGGACAAATAAACTGCGTGTCAACCCCTGGTGATGGGACAAATTTTATTATTACTCTACCAATATAGCCTGCTCCCCTACCCCCCTGCTCCCTCTTTCGGCAGTAGGGCAAATTTTTCCTGGTAAATTTCCAGTTCCATTTGTGCATCTTCACGACTGGCGAGCGATCGCCTAACTTGACCCAAGTAAAGTGGTACAGAAACCCCTGGTTCTGGATGGATAACCGTACGCGCTCGAATTGTCAACTGGTTGTTTCCTTGTGTCCCGAAGCGTCCATAAGAATAGAGGTCGCTAGCTGCTTGACGTAGAGTTGATTCTAATTGTGAAGGCGAAATCTGGGGTGGGATCGTAATGACTGTTTGTGTTCCCCCATTGTCATAAACTAGACTGTACCTCACTGCACCTGGAATCACAATGCGAGACAAAGGTGCTAAGGAGAGCGCAAATAAGCCACCTGTCAACACGAGCATCAAGCCAGTTGTACCTACCAGCCGGAAACGAATGCCCCATTTAAGAATAAAACCTAGGAGTGTCAGAGCAGCGAATACCAGAGTTGCAATACCCGACCATTGGGTGTATTGGAGAAAGTCAGATGTTGTGAGCATAATATTTAGCGACTTTTTGTTAGCTACTTATTGATTATCCTGAGTTTTTACTGAGCACTTCCAGCGTTTCAATCAGCACATTCTACCATGTGGCAATCTTTATCCTATACCTTTATCAACTCCTTTTGTAGATATTGAGGCTCATTAACTTGCAGAGTTACGAAAATTTTGCATAAAAGTAACAAACCAGATGTACTTATTCTATAAAAGGGTATAAACCCAAAACTTAGCACATCGAGATGCTGCAAGGCGACACGTACAAACGTTTCCCTCATTTGTACACGGCGATTGCTATTTTGGCGATAAATATCTATCTAATTAAGAGGAGTTGATATGAAAATGCAATTTTTGAGTTTAGTGATCGCATTACCAATAGTATTGCTAAGTGCAGTTAAAAGCTTGGCATTTACCTTAACAACTGCCCAAATTCAGGCAGATACGCCACATCTCAGGGCGTCTACACCATCGCCGCCCCCCTCGAAAGCATCTTGTGCCCCCTCCAGAAGCTGTAGCAAAAAACCTGACCACCAAAAAGTCGTATCTGAGTCAACATCAAAACCAAAAGATCCTCCTTGTCCCCTACCTAGGCGCTGCTAGGGACAGGGGAGTAGGGGGAAATCTTGTAGCTCATATTCCGCACTTAAAAACAGAGTTTTTTCTCGTCAGGGCTGACCTTGGGGTTGGTTTCCAGATAATCTTGCAGCCAAGAGCAAGCATCCTTGATTAAAGAATTCAGTTCCAAAGGTTTCACATCTTTAGGATCAAAATGCCAGAGTCGAGCGGTGCTGTCTAAACTGCCCGAAACTAGGGTCTTACCGTCAGGGCTAAAACTGACGCTCATGACAGCATTTCCATGTTCTGGTAGGGTTGTTAGTAGCTGACCATCCAAGTTCCAGAGTTTCACCGTTTTGTCTTCACTAGCGGAAGCGATCGTTTGACCATCAGGGGAAAAGCTAGTGCTACGGACGGCATCCTTGTGTCCTTGAAGAGTATGAAGTCGTTGTCCGTCACGAGTCCTCCAGAGTTTGACGGTTTGATCAGCACTGCTAGAAGCAATAATTTTGCCGTCGGGGCTGAAACTAACACTATAGATCCATTGGTTATGCCCTAGAATAGTTCTGAGGAGGCGACCAGTACGACTCCAGAGTTTGATCGTGTTGTCAGCACCAGCTGAGGCTATAGTCTCACCGTCAGGGCTGAAACTGACTGTATAAACCTCGGCAACATGCCCCTTGAGAGTTTGAATCAAAGTACCATCACTACTGTGCCAAAGTTTGACGGTGTTGTCTTTGCTAGCAGTTGCAATGATTTTACCATCAGGGCTGAAACTGACCTGATTAACATCATCGGTATGCCCAGTCAACGTGTGGAGCAATTGACCATCACTAACGCGCCAAATTTTAACAGAATTATCTGCACTAGCTGAAGCGATGGTCTGACCATTGGGAGCAAAGCTCACACCGTAGACAACACTGCTATGACCGGAGAGGGTTCTCAGCATTGTTCCGTCACTCCGCCGCCAAAGCTTAATCGTCCCGTCCCAATTTCCTGAAGCGACTACACTACCGTCAGGACTGAAACCCACGCTATAAACTCCACCATTCTGTCCAGCCAAGATTCGCAGCAGAGATTTGTCCCGACGTTGCCAAAGTCTAATTGTTCCATCCAAACTAGATGTGGCAATGGTCTTGCTGTCGGGACTAAAACTCACGCCACTCACTCCAGCGTTATGCCCTTTGAACGTCTCCAGTTCTATACCGTTACGACTCCAGAGTTTGATAGTGTTGTCTTTACTCGCTGAGGCAATGGTCTGACCGTCAGGGCTGAAAGCAACAGCCCAAACAGAATCGCTATGACCATTCAGGGTTGAAACTAGATTTCCGTCGCTACTGTTCCATAGTTTAATGGTGTTGTCACGACTTGCTGAGGCAATAGTCTTACCGTCAGGGCTAAAAGTGACGCTGTTGATCCAATTGTGATGCCCACTGAGGGTTTTCAACAAGCGCCCATCGCTACGATTCCAGAGTTTGACTGTTTTATCCTCACTCCCCGAAGCGATCGTTTTACCATCAGGACTGAAGCTAACGCTAATAACGCCATCGGTGTGTCCATTGAGGGTTTTTAGCAGGTGACCGTCCCTAGCACTCCAGAGTTTAACAGTCTTGTCAGCATTGGCAGAAGCAATAGTTTCGCCATCAGGGCTAAAAGTAGCTGCTGTTTCACTACCGACTTCTATCGTTAACAGCAGGCGACCGTCACTCACTCTCCAGAGTTTAATCGTCTTGTCAACACTGGCAGAGGCAATGGTATTACCATCAGGAGAAAAGCTAATACTAGAGATGGCATTACTATGCCCACTGAGAGTTTTTAAATTTCGACCATCACGACTCCAGAGTTTGATCGTCTTGTCTAAACCGACAGAGGCAATAGTCTGACCATCAGGACTGAAACTCACACTCACAACTCCAGCACTATGCCCTTCTAAACGGTTACGTTCTTCAATACCAGAGAAGACCTGCCCAAGTTCACTTACCGTCGTCGATTGGCGGGGATTGGGGACTGGTGACTGGGTAGGATCTAGCCCAATCCCTAATCCCCAGATCCGACGCAGCTGTTTTCCAGCTTTGACACTGGCAATGAGTGCCTCAAGCTGCTGATTTGACAAAAGATTAGCCTTGGAAGAAGAATTTAAGGCGTCAATTTCCCTCATCTGTGCTTCCCGTCCTTGCCAGTAAGCTAATCCGGCAAAACTGCAAGCTGCTATTCCCAAACCGCTGAGTGCAATGACAGCCCTTTGGGCTTGTTTAAGTCTGATTTTTTCCTGAAGTTGTTGTCGTTCTCTTAAAGCTAAGCAACCTTTAATGAAACGTTGCACATCAGCCGACAATTCATCAGTCCAGGTAAGATAAATATCTTCCGCCTCTGCTAGCCGGACTCCCTGCAATAAAAAATCAGATTGCTGTCCACTTTGCAGCCACAATTGGGAAGCTTGTTCAATTTGCCGTTGTTTTCGCAGGCGATCGCGATTTTCTTCTAACCACAAGCGCAAAGTTGACCAATAACGAATCAGGATATCATGGGCAACTTCTACCGTCACTGCCTCTGCTAAATCCACTACCACCAACTTAGCATCTGTTAAAGCTTTGAGGGTTCTTTCTACCAAATAGGTGGGATATTTTTTCACAATCAACTCTGATTTAAATACCCGCCGACGAGTATCTTCTGTACCCTCACCAAGCTGTGTCAAAGACAGAAAAATCCACTTCGCACACTCTTGGGCTTTGGGGTCTAAACTTTCATAGAGAGCCTGACACGATCGCTCTAATGCTCCTTTAATCCCATTTAATTTCTGCTGATAGACTTGTAAGGTTAACTCCCCAGCAACACGATGTTGCCACAGTTGCTCCAAAACAAATTCAAGTAAAGCCAAATCCCCCGCCGAGTGGTTTAACTCCCGCAACAAAACTTCTACTAATTCCGATTCTACTTTTAACCCAACCTGCTGGGCCGGGTTAACAATCACGCGCCGATAATCATCTAAACTGAGTTGGGGTGAAACCAACACACTCGACGACTGCAAAGCCTGAGCCAATGCCGGAAATTCCAAACAAGAGGCCATAAAGTCTGCTCGTAAAGTTATCACCAATTTGAACCGGTCAGGAGCATACTTCACCGCCCCCAACACCAGTCCCAAAAAGCGTTCCCGACTAGATGCGATCGCCTGCGTAAACAGTTCCTCAAACTGATCCACAACCAACACCACAACAGAATAGGGAAGGCTACGTATCCAGTACACAAACTCCTCCAGAGTAGGGAGGGGGGAGTGTGGAGAGTGTGGGGAGTGTGGGGAGTGTGGGGAGTGTGGGAAGTGTGGGAAGTGTGGGGAGTGTGGGGAGTGTGGGGAGTGTGGGGAGTGTGGGGAGTGTGGGAGGATGGGGAACAAGGAAGCGTCCATCTCCCCCTTCCCCACACCCCATTCCCTTAAACTCTCAAGCGGACTCCCCCCTGGTCGCATGCTTTTAATCAACCACTGTTGGCTACTGGGAATTTGTCTGCCCAGCCGTAGTGCTGGAATGACACCAGCTTGCACAATTGAAGATTTCCCACTACCAGAAGCACCAACAACGGCAAGAAACGAGGAGTGGGCAAGGTGGTGAAGTAAATGCTGGGTTAAGGTTTCTCTACCGTAAAAATACTGAGTGTCATCCTCCGAAAAAGCACTTAAGCCCATATAAGGGCAGACTCCCAGATCTAATCCTGCTGTTTGTTCAAGTCTATGTCCATCAGTTTTTGCTCTCTTGATTTCTATAATACCTTGTGCACCCGATAGCCAGACTTGGAGAGGAATACCAGTCCCTGCTAAAGAAACTTGTAGTTGGGCGATCGCCCCAGCGGCTGACATTCCATCTGTCACAGAAGCTGTCATCAAAGAATCTAGAAAAGTTTGAGCAAATCTCTCTGGTTCTTCTATTGGAGAAGCACAGACAATTAAACACTGTCCAAGTTGTGAGTCTAGCTGTAAATCTTCGATCCAGTTTTGGAGAGATGGGGGAGGGGAGAGAGAGGGGGGAGTGTGGGGAGTGTGGGGAGTGTGGGGAGTGTGGGGAGAGGTTTGTGTCTGTGCGATCAGACAATCCAAGATGACAATTTGCTTAGCCCTACAACGGCGTAACTGTTGTTTCAACCACGAACGCTTAATCCGGATATCCTCTCCCAGTAACAACCCTTCCCAAGCTTCAGTTTCCTCTATTCGCCCCCGCAGATATATTAGAATTGTTTCTGCTTCTGCTGAGTGTAAATAACGTGCAATAGCTTCTCTCACATCATTAGCAGTCACTTTTGTTGCTGGCAAATACTCTAGTTCAAAATCCCCTGAGTTCCCCAAACACTTACTAATTTCAAGTGTTACCTGACTACCTGATAATCCTTCTACAACTACCCCTAACCGACGGTGCAATTTGCTAACAGCTTGCTCCCGTCTAGCTCCAATAATTAATTCTCCAACACCCTCCACAATTCGTTTAGGAGTTTGTAGCGGATATTCCTGAAAAAGCTGTGTGTCTCCTTTTCCTCTTTTCTGCTGATTAATGAGTCGTAGCTGTTGATTTGTTTTATCTATATATTGTAAAGTTTGATGATAAACATAGCGATATAAACTATCTGCTGAAATCACATCTTGGGCGTCAGCCGCTTCACCTTGCAATCCCCTCATTAAATAATAAGTAAATACCCCATGTCCTAGTCCAGGGAACTCCCAAGATTGTTGATTAATGTCGCAAGAAAGTAATGCATAAAATCCTTTACTTTTAGCTGCAACTTGCTGTAATACTGCCACAAATTGTGGTAAAGGGTTCAACAATGGTTCTCCCATTACACCTCTGAGTGTCATACCACCACTATGACAAGCATCTAACCACACTAGCTGATTCTGAGCAGCACAATTACCTAATAATTGCAATAGTTCCTGTAAAGCTAAACCTGTGTTAAGCAAGTTGGATTTTTTTGTATCTGCTAGGCACAAGAATGCTTGCTGAGTGTTTGGATCTAGCATCCCGTGCCCAGAAAAATAAAATAACACAGTATCAATAGGTTTAGCAGCAGCGGTCATTTCTTGGAAAGTGACACGCACATTCTCCAACAAAGGCAATTCCAGCGCAAAGTCGTGGTAAATTTTTACCTCTTTTTGCGTAAATTGTGCTGTTGCATCTACCAAAGCTTCTGCCAACCCTTGACAGTCTACGGCTGAGTAATGCAGGATAGGTATCTGCTCATCCTGGTATTGATTGACTCCCACAAGCATTAGCCACAGCTTAGCTGCATCTGTTTGTTTGGCTTGAGTTGAGCGACTAGTAGCAACACCGAGTGGAGACATGTTTAGGTATTGGCTTATATTAAGGAACAGGGAGTGGGAGTGGGAGTGGGAGTGGGGATCTCTTAGCAGGGACAGGGAGCTCTTAGCAGGGGAGACGGAGCTTCGTTGTTCTCCATCTCCCCACACTCCCCACACTCCCCACACTCCCCACTCCCTCTCACTCTAGGTCGGTTTGCGTAGTTTTATGCACCCTCGAAAAAGCATCATTGAAATCTTTTCCACTTTTTTGGAATTTGCTAGTGATCGCCTCATTGGTTGGGCGAAGGATGCTAGGTTGTATCGTAGTATGCAAAACGTCATCAAGCAAACCCCACAAGAAATCTCAGAAAACTTTTGGGTTATGTACTGGTATAATTTGTTACATGATACTGAAGTTGGTGGACTTGCTCAAAAACATCTGATCGCCTACTTACAAGAGTCATGCTACTGGTCAGCCCAAAAAACATCTGCTAGTTTTGCTGGTAGCCAGTATAAGTTAGCAGATTTTTTTCAGATCGCGATCGCCCAAGTTCATAAAGTTTTCAAAGGTTTTAACTCCAATGGCGACTTTGTTTTGAAAAACTACGCCAGTACAATCTTTAGCAGCGTGATTCGCGAAACTCTGCGACAACGTCACGAAGTTGATATTTGTACGGATTGGGCACTTTTACGAAAAGTTAGTCAGAAGCGTTTGGTAGAGGCTTTACTGGACAATGGCTTATCAAAAGATACTATGACCGCTTACGTCACTGCTTGGAACTGTTTCAGGTCGCTGTATGTCCCAACGTCAGCTAGTAGTACGCGCCAACTTCTTCAACCAGATCAGCAAACTTGGGAGGCGATCGCCATTGCTTACAACTCACAAAGCCAAACACCCGTAAACCCAAAAACCCTGGAAATCTGGCTATTGAATTGTGCCAAAGCCGCACGTACGTATCTTTATCCTAATTTTATTTCTCTAAATACTCCCTCTGGCTCTGAAGATACCAGAAATTGGCTTGATAATTTACCAGGAGACGAACAAGATAGCCTACTCACCCAAATCATTGCCCAAGAAGAACAACAAACCAGATCCACAAAGCAATCTGAGATTAAAACGGTGTTAGTAGAGGCAGTTGCCGAATTAGAACCGCTCGTACAAGAGATATTACAACTTTACTACGCTCAAGGGCTAACTCAGCAGCAGATTGCCAAACAACTACAGATACAGCAGTACACTGTCTCGCGACGACTGACAAAAGCGAGGGAATCATTGCTGCGCTCTTTGGCTAAATGGAGTCAACAACAGCTGCATATTTCTGTTACATCAGACATATTAAAAAGTACCAGTGCGCTAATGGAGGAATGGTTACAAGCTTACTACAACCCATCTTAAGAATACATCCGTCAGGAGTCAGGAGTCAGGAGTCAGGAGTCAGGAGTCAGGAGTCAGGAGTCAGGTAAGATTCCCCCCACACTCCCCACACTCCCCTACTCCCTGCTCCCCTGCTCCCCTGCTCCCTGCTCCCTGCTCCCTGCTCCCTCTTGTCTCTTAAAAGCCCCCAATCCATCACCCTTGAGGAACCGCTATGATTGCTAACCCCACCATCTTTACTTTTGCTTCTCCAACTGATCTGATTTTAGAAATACCAACTGACACTTCATCTCAGGTTTGGCAACAAAGTCAAATTTTTTCCAACCCAGCTTCTCGCTATCAAGCTTATTTAAATAAACTTTGTTTTTTGGCTGTGTTGAAGTGGCTACAAGAGGACATAGCACCGCAAGCAACGCCTTGGCCAAGTACTGCTGCATTACCTAGCTTTTGGGAAGTGGTGAATGGATCTACTATCTCTGTAGACGGAACTCGATTTGTATTAGTTCCCAGCGAAGCTATGGATATGAGTGAATTGCGCGTAGCGCAAGAATGGGTAGATATACCAAGTTGGGCTGGGGATTATTACTTAGCAGTGCAAGTTGAACCGGATGAAAACTATGTAAGGGTTTGGGGCTACTGTACTCACGAATTGCTTAAAAGTAAAGGAAGTTATGACGGACGCGATCGCACTTATTCCCTTGATGCCACTGATATGATTGGCGACATGAGTATTTTGGGAGTAGCGCGACAACTTTGCCCAGAAGAACCTACACGTAGTACTGTAGTACCATTAGTTTCCCTAATACCAGAACAAGCACAAAACCTGATTTCTCGTCTGGGAACAAGCGAGATTTTAACACCCAGACTGGAGATTCCTTTTCAACTATGGGGAGCATTGATTGAGCATGGAGGTTGGAGACAAAGCTTATATCAACGACGTTTAGGATTACCAGAACAGTGGTCTGTTCTCCAGTGGCTCAAGGACGGCGTTAGTCAACGGGCTTCGGCGATCGGTTGGGAAAGTTTTAGTATACAACTGAGTGCAGCTGGAGCACGAAGTGTCAAAGAAATAAAACACGAGACAGTCTTCTCTCGCCCATTGCTCATTGCAGGTCAATCCTACGAACTCCGAATTACACCAATGAGTGTTGAGGATTCAACAATTTGGCGTTTTGAGTTACGTAACGCTGTCGTCGGAGCATCTGTTCCTGGTGGTTTTAAACTTAAAATACTCACCGAAGATTTACAGCCTTTTCCCAATAATGAAGATCTGGCGACAACTGCTGTAGAACAACTCTTTGTAGAAGTTGCGCTGGAATCAGGAGAGGGTCTAGTTTGGTCAGTAGAACCCCTTCCTGAAAACTATGACCAAGAAATTCTGAAATTTTAAGCTTCTTATCCCTTCACACAATGGATTTATCTCGGCAAATCTGCAGCGGTTGAGCTGATAGCAGCACAGCATAAAGCAACCCTGGAAACAGCGCCTCTAAATCCTCTCGCCGTAGCGTATTCATGTGCAGTGTCCCTTCTTTACGAGTCAATAGTATGCCTGATTCTCGCAAAATCTTGAAGTGGTTTGACATTGTAGACTTGGCGATCGCAAAATCGAAGTCGGCACAGCAGTGTTCTCCTTTGGTCGCCAGCAGCCGCACAATCTCCAAGCGCACGGGATCGCCCAAGGCATACAGCACTCCTGCCAAAGATATATGTTTTCGGTCTGGGTGATAGAGGAATTTCATACTTGCATTATTACACACAATAGACTATATTTTACTTATTCGATTAAATCGAATTATTGAATAATAATCATAAAGGAGGGCGAGTATGTCATCTATTACGACTGTGACAGAAGCCACATTTGACAAAGAAGTTCTTGATAGTGAAGTTCCCGTGTTGGTCGATTTTTGGGCACCTTGGTGTGGTCCTTGTCGGATGGTGGCTCCTGTGGTAGAAGAAGTTGCCACTGACTACGAAGGACAGGTAAAAGTAGTGAAGCTGAACACTGATGAAAATCCCACTGTAGCCAGCCATTATGGAATCCGCAGCATTCCGACACTGATGGTGTTTAAAGACGGTCGGCAAGTTGATACAGTTGTCGGTGCAGTACCAAAAACAACCTTGGTTAAGACTTTAACACAGTATATGTAGAGGGCTTTTGGGAGTGGGGAGTCCACTTCCAAAAGCCCTCTTTCAAGTCAGTGATGCTGAAGGGATGACGAGTTTCACCCGTATTACCGTGCTACAAATTTATAAACCAATGAACCCCAATGCTTAGCATTTTTTGAAATATAACTTAAATTGTCAAGATAAATTCTTTGATGAAAAAATATAACTATTTTATTTTGTAGCGTTTTTAACATAAGTTGTTGATACGAATTGCTAGCATTAGAAATAATCTTGTCAAGAATGAGAGGTTCCTTAAACTTTGAACAATCTTTTTCCTCTATTCGAGGGCTGTCAGCAACCCCGTTCGCTCAGAGATAGCGCACCAAGTAAAGAGCTTGATTGCATGATCTCGTTCATTCTAAGCCAACCTGCTGCCTTGGGAAGGTAAGTACCAAGAAAAAGTTATGCGACTGAGGTGGCTCTTGCGTTGCTCAAGCAAAGCGCACAAGATACTAGAATTTAGCGGCGCACCAGTTGTAGTAGAAACTCTTAATCTGGCAAAAAGGCAACCTTTTAATTGAGATAGGAATAAGCATCACCCAAATTTTCTTAGCTTGATAAAAATTATCTTTTTTTGATAGTTTATGAAGTAATCTATATTGGATGATGCCTACCCGATCTATAGAAATTCTGTGAGCAAGGCAGGTACTTTCAATGGTGGCAATCTCAGACACTTTCTCCGCTTGCGGCTAATTCTCACTTCCCACCATTTTGGTTCTTTGTCCCCAGCGTTCAAGCTGCACTTACAGAAATGCCGCAAGTTGCTTTTACCCAAAAGCTTGTAAACGCTCACTTCGGCTGTTGAAAGTAGCTTAAAATTGCTTCATGGGCGGCAACTCCACTCATGAGAGTATCTCTGGAATATAGACCAGGGAATACAGTTAAATTCTTAATTATGACTACCAATAGTACTCATAATTAACGCATAATAAATGAACTGAAGTGCAGACATAGCCTTCAGTCGGGTGTATACTACTTACTTCCCGGATACTGTGATCGAAACTTGTGTAAACGTTCTATTCATCTGTCTGTAAATATGAGTAATGATGTCGATCTGATCAAACGTCTTGGCCCCAGTGCTATGGATCAGATCATGCTTTATCTGGCTTTTAGTGCCATGCGAACGAGTGGACATAGGCATGGGGCATTTCTAGATGCGGCAGCAACGGCAGCAAAGTGTGCAATCTACATGACTTACCTGGAGCAGGGACAAAACCTGCGAATGACAGGGCATTTGCATCACCTTGAGCCGAAGCGGGTGAAAATTATTGTCGAGGAAGTCAGACAAGCGCTGACTGAGGGCAAACTGCTGAAGATGCTAGGTTCCCAGGAACCACGCTATCTCATTCAGTTTCCCTATGTTTGGATGGAGAGATTTCCTTGGAGACCAGGACGCTCACGTGTTCCTGGTACAAACCTGACATCTGAGGAGAAAAAGCAAATTGAGCAGAAATTGCCTCCTAATCTGCCCGATGCCCAGATTATCACCTCCTTTGAATTTTTGGAGTTGATTGAATTTCTGCATAAGCGATCGCAGGAGGACATGCCCCCCCATCATCAAATGCCTTTAAGTGAAGCCTTGGCAGAACACATTAAGCGCCGTCTGCTTTACTCTGGCACTGTCACACGTATTGATTCGCCTTGGGGAATGCCTTTCTACGCTCTGACCCGTCCTTTTTATGCCCCAGCAGACGAGCAGGAGCGTACTTACATCATGGTAGAAGATACCGCTCGGTATTTCCGGATGATGAAAGATTGGGCAGAAAGGCGACCCTGTGCAATGCGAATCTTGGAAGAATTGGATATTTTACCAGAAAAAATGGATCAGGCTATGGAAGAATTGGATGAAATAATCCGCTCTTGGGCTGATAAATATCACCAAGATAGTGGAGTGCCAATGATTTTACAGATGGTTTTTGGAAAAAAAGAAGACTAGATTTACAGTACAGTAACTTTTTCCTTAGCTGCAATTTTTCAAGAGCAATTATATCGATCTTGAATCCCTCAATGGTGGATTCAATGTCCCAAGTTAGAGCATCGACGACGGGCAGTTTCCTGTAGCGCTGATAACTTAGCTTTGGGGCTTCCGGAGTTTTAAACTTCGGAATACCCAATAAACGTGGCGCAGCTCGTCGTCAACTGTTGTGTGCTTTTATCTTCTGCCTGAACCAGGATTGACTGGAGTTAGGTTGCCTGGATTAGCTGGATTTGCACCACCAGGATTATCCGGAGTTGCAACGCCTGGAGGACCGACCGGAACTGAGGGAATGACTGGAACTGGGTTAAATGGTGCTGTTCCGGCAGATGCTGGGATAAAATTAGGTAGAAAACCGCTGACGCGATCGCTAGCATCGATACAAGTATCCATCGCCTGGCTAGGGGAAAAATCGATTTCAGCCCGCAAACCCACGACACATTGTGCAAAGGTCACAGGCAACAAACTACGGCCACAGTAATTTAAAACCATTGGGTTAACGGCTTCTTTAGTATACCGATTGATCCCCACTACGCACCTAGATAAATCTCTAGGAAGCCGTGCCCGCGTGCAGGATGAAAGCGCATCTGCCGATGGAATTTGCGTATGCTTCTGAATATCCACTACGCATAAAGAAACATCTCTTGGACGCAATGCTCTGCTACAAGCTTGTGATGCTGCTTCCGCCCCTACGTTCACACTTAAAAGTCGAGCAGCACAGACACGGTACTCATTGTAGTACGAGGCATTAACGTCCTGATTGTAGGAATTAGCAGTCACAACAGCCTTACTGGGTAAGGAAGTTGCCAACAATCCAACCATCGCTAACGCTGGTGCAAAAAGCCCAATCGGTTTAGTACTTAACTTTATTGTGCAGGCAGAACCTCCCTGTTTACCCCCATCATTCACGGGAAAAAAAGAGGGTATTCCAGCTTTAAGGCTTTCCATATATTTGCTCAGTGTGTTTCCTAACATTTCTGTTCCGTTCTGAATCCAAACACCCAAGGCTATGCTACCGCATCTTCAGGAGTTAGGAGTGGGAACTGGGGACTGGGAACTGGGGACTGGGGAGTTTTGTTTTTTTTGACTTTTGACTTTTGACTTTTGACTTCCCGCAGGGTGGGTGTTTCTTCAACGCCAGTTAATAAATCACAAACAACGAACAAAATTTTTGGCAATAATGATTTTTCGTATGTAAAATAGTATGTCTGGGTAAAGTTTGACAAGGATTAAAAGAAAGGAAACTCATGTCCCGATATAGAGGACCTCGCCTTAGAATTGTACGTCGTCTAGGCGACCTACCAGGATTAACTCGTAAAAGCGCCAGACGCGCTTATCCACCTGGTCAACATGGTCAGAACCGCAAGAAGCGATCTGAGTACGCTATCCGCCTAGAGGAAAAGCAAAAACTTCGCTTTAATTATGGTTTGACCGAAAAGCAACTGCTACGCTATGTACGTAAAGCCAGACGTGTTACTGGCTCCACCGGACAAGTCCTGCTGCAATTGCTAGAAATGCGCCTGGATAACACCATTTTTCGCATGGGAATGGCTCCTACCATTCCAGCAGCGCGTCAGCTGGTGAATCATGGCCATGTGACAGTTAATAGTCGCACAGTCAACATAGCCAGTTACCAGTGCCGTCCTGGAGAAGAAATCGCGGTCAGAAACCGAGAACAATCGCGGAAATTAGTAGAAGCCAACTTACAATATCCTGGCTTAGCTAACCTCCCCACCCATCTAGAGTTTGACAAAAACAAAATGGTTGGTAAAGTCAATGGCGTTGTTGAACGCGAGTGGGTGGCACTACAAGTCAACGAACTACTCGTCGTCGAATACTACTCACGCCAAGCGTAAAGAAATTATGAAATATGAATTATGAATTATGAATAATTTATAATTCATTTCATAATTCATAATTCATTTCATCCTCCAATCTGTGACATGGTACGGGTGTAAGTGCCTTTGGTATTACCAGGGTCACGCTGCTTGAAGTTGATTTCTGGCTTAATTTCTAGCAATTTTCTCACCTGCTCTCGTAGGTGGGCAGTACTGATACCATTACGGAGAGCAGTTTTTAAGTCTATTTGACCAGCTTCATTTAATAAACAGGGACGCAGCCAGCCATCAGCAGAAAGTCGCATCCGGTTACAACGATCGCAAAAACACTCCGACATCTGACTGATAAATCCCAGTGTCCCTTGGGCTCCAGGAATTTGAAACACATCAGCAGGGCCATTACCACAAACTTGAGATTCTGTCAACCCCCAACGATAGCGGATACGTTGCCGGATCTCTTCTGAAGGTATCCAACCGCGATCGCCAAACAAGTGAGCATTACCAATCGGCATAAACTCAATAAACCGGACGTGCCATTGCTTGTCAATTGTGAGGGCTGCTAAGTCGAGAATTTCGCGATCGTTGACACCAGGAATGACCACAACATTAAGTTTTAGCGGGTTAAATCCCACTTGATAGGCGGCTTGAATGCCATCCCAAACTTGTTGCCAACGCCCACGACCTTGGTTACCAATAATTTGGTTAAAGGTATCTGGATCTAGAGAGTCCAAGCTAATATTAATTCTCCGTAACCCGGCATTATAAAGGCTTTGTGCCATTGGAGCAAGTAAAAAGCCGTTGGTTGTCATGGAGAGGTCTTGGGTTTGAGGGAGGGAAGCGATCGCCCCTACCAACTCCAACACACGGGGGCGTAGTAGGGGTTCCCCGCCAGTTAAGCGAAACCGGGTCAATCCAACAGGAATAAACACGAATTCAAGTAGGGTGAGTAGTTCCTCATCAGTCAACAACTGTTGCTTGAGGATATAATCTAGCTCTGCCCCCTCCGGCATACAGTATTGACAACGGAAATTGCAGCGATCTATTAAGCTAATCCGGAGGTAGTCTACCTGGTTCATGGTTTTTTTGATGATGAGCGATCAAGCAGTAACCTTGCTGAAATCATTCTAGCGATTCATAACTTAAAATTTATTTATAAGGCATTTTGAAATTTTTCCTGTATAATTTTCATCTGCTGACTTTCATAAATGCTGTAAACATTTTGCGTCTACAGATTGTGTGATAATAAGCCGATCGCATATAATAGTAAGCTAGAAGTCGTGGACTATAACGAATCTATCGATGACCTGGCAGCAGCCCTGCAGCAGCCAGCAGATTTAACATTCCAACTGCCTGACCCAGAAGATGAGGAAATTGCCGAACCGGAATTTCAACAGCAGTTGGATGTAGCTTGGCAGGTGTGCGATCGCTTTGACTTACAAACCGAAATCTGGCGGGGGCGAATTTTACGGGCTATCCGCGACAGAGAGAAAAAAGGCGGTGACGGACGGGGTACTGGCTTTCTCAGTTGGCTCAAAGAACGAGAGATCAGCAAAAGTCAAGCTTATGCTTGGATTCAACTGGCTAATAGTGCTGACACTCTCTTAGAAGAGGGAAGACTAGACCCAGGAAGTATTAATAACTTTAGCAAGCGGGCATTTGTGGAAACTGCTAAAGCAGCCCCAGAAGTTCAGCAGATGGTAAGTGAAGCAGCACAAAAAGGCGATCGCATTACAAGGCGCGAAGTGCGTCAAATCAATGATGAGTGGACAGCAATGTCTTCTGATTTGCTCCCAGAACAAGTAAAAGCTAAAGCAGCAGATAACACCCTTCCTCCCCGTTATATTGCCCCACTGGTGAAGGAAATGGAGAAACTGCCAGAATCTCATCAAACAGTGATCCAAAAGGAAATTGCTGCTAACCCAGATGTAGATACCCTGAAACAGGCAACGACAGAAGCACGTAACTTGGCAAAATATCTAAAAGCTGCTGCTGCTGTACAAGCGCTGAATGCAGCAGAAATTGACATTGAAAAAGCCTTAGAAGAAGCGCAAAGAGTCGGCTGTTTGAACATAGCCGCTGACTTGGTAAATCAAGCATCCCAAATAGAACAAACTATCGCCAAGCTGTACATGACTTGGAAGCGCATTAGTAACTTATCAGATCGGTTGTATGTGGATACAGGTGCAAGTACACCGAGACTGCGATCGCTTCTAGAGTGCTTAGAACCCTTTGGTGGTGAAATTATGGAAGTGCAAATTGGTGCTGCAACTGAGCGTACCATCCGGTTACAAATTCAGGAAACAAACTAGCACTGGAGATTGGGGATTGGCGATTGGGGACTGGCGATTGGGAAGAAGTACCCAGTCCCCAGTCCCCAGTCCCCAGTCCCCAGTCCCCAGTACCCAGTCCCCAGTCCCCAGTACCCAGTCCCCAGTAACTACCCCTTGTTATCATGACGGTATACGCTGTCAAAGGAAACATCAGTTATGTTTACCCTCGTGTCTCCAGACAAGACTCAATTACCCCCTGGTGCTGTAGTGCGCCTACCTGCTACTTGGCAAGAGTATCAGCATCTATGTGACCAACGGGGAGATGGGTCAATTCCGCGTATAAAATACCGCAATGAAGAAGTATTGCTGATGTCGCCATTACCAATACATGGTAGAGATGCTCATTTACTCGCCAACATTGTGATAAATTTATTGGATCATAATCAGCAAGAATATGATGCGTTTACACCTGTCACCATGAGCTTACCCCAAAAAAGCGGAATTGAGCCAGATTATTGCTTTTATATTGACAACTGGCAAGCAGTATCTGGGAAAAAACGCATTGATTGGCAACAAGACCCACTACCAGATGTAGTCATTGAAATTGATGTCACCAGTTATTCTGATGTGCGGGATTATCTTCCCTATAGAGTTCCTGAAGTTTGGTTATTTAGGAATCAGCAGTTATTGATTCACCAGCTACAAAGTTCGGATTACCAACTGGAAACCCACAGCCGCTATTTTCCCAACGTTGACTTGTTGAATACAATTGCTCGTTGCGTGCAAATTGCCTACGCGCGTAACACCAGCGCTGCTATCCGTGATCTCAAACAACGTTTAAATAACCCGACTCCTGACTCCTGACCCCAAAATTAAAGCAAATTCAAAATATAAATACTTAATAGAGAATAGAGAGCGAAATGAACTCAGCTTTAACAACTAAACTTGCCTCTCCCATTAAACCACGAGCCCAAGACAGTTTTGCCATTACCTTTGTACCATTGTCTATTGAAGAAGTCTACTTCAGAGCTAACGAAGAGGCTAATGGAGCGGTAGTGATAATGAGTGGAATGGTTCGTAATCAAACTGATGGTAAACCCGTGGTTTCCCTAGAGTATCAAGCATATGAACCGATGGCACTACGAGTTTTTTATCAAATTGCTGCTGATATTCGCTCTCATTGGTCCGATGTGAATCGTGTAGTGATTCACCACCGGATTGGACGCTTGCAAATAGGGGAAATCAGCGTTTTAGTGGCTGTGGGTTGTCCTCATCGCCAAGAGGCGTTTGAAGCCTGTCGTTATGCAATTGATACCCTTAAACACAATGCCCCGATTTGGAAAAAAGAACATTGGGCTGACGGTTCTAGCAACTGGGTGAGTATCGGTGCTTGTGAAGCTCAAGATTGTTAAACTCACTTAAAACTTTTATGGCAGATAATAGTGAAAATAATCCTAAAGGTAACAACTCAAAAAGAGGTTTTAGATGACATTTTCCCCAAAAGATCCCTACCAACCACCAGAAGAGGAGCCAAATCCAAATGGAAAAACCGAATCCAAGGAGTTTGAAGAAGCACCGCCTTTACCTCCACTAACAACTGAGTCCGGGAACGGATTGGACGACGATCCAGATATTTTCAAGCAGGATTAAGCAATGGATGAAATGCCTAAATGGAATTATCGTATTTACCGGAAAGTAGAACAATTATGGTTCTACATTAAATTCTCAGACTTTGACCAATATTCTGAAGAAGAGATATGGAAGCAACGGTTAACCCACAAGAAAATCGTCTATAACCTTTTTAAGTTGACTGGTGGAAGCACAGGGTACTACTTAGCGGATATCTTTAAGCACAAGTTTTACTATTGTGGACCTACTTTACAGTTCGTCAAGGTCAAGCTTAAAGATTTAAATGGTTTGGCTGAGGTTACGACTCTTAAACCAAGTGGTCCGATAGAAGTGTTTGTCTCTGAACAAGCTATTAATCCCACAGAACCCCTAGATGAGTCTTACCTAATTTATGAAATGACCCACATAAATAGGTTTAGACCTTATGAGGTAAAGCAGCTTGCAAGCCCTGCCAATCTAAAAGATTTTGCGATCAGCAAAAGAGAGCTATACCAAAGATTTTTGGAGATAAATGGCGGTCAGCTTGGTTTTTACGTCTACCAACCGTCATCCGATGAAGTATTATATTTTGCCACAATTGCTGAGTTGCGTTATGAGATTGAACTTATCTCCACAGATCGCACACGCGCCAGCTAGGTAAGTGGTCTCTAATGTTTCCTTGCTACTAAACACACTGGCATTGAAATGGTAGAAATCTACTGGCACTTTGTGGATATCATCTGGATCGTCCTAATTAATCCTATCGTAGGATGTTCAGGGCTGATTAAGGACTTTAAAATAGCTCAACAATCTTAATTAGCCAAGTGTGACAAACTGTGAATAAGTCAGTACTAATTGCCTTTCCTCTACTCGTCTGTCTTGTTCTATCTCCGGTGAGCAAAGCTAGTGCTTCCGAAGCTTCTAACAATCATGTCGTGAGGACGTCCTCATTTAGCTTGAGTTCCCAAAAATGGAAAAATCGCCTGCTGCTTGTCTTTGCACCATCTGAGCAAAACCGTGCTTATCAGCAGCAGATGCAACTCTTTGCCCAGCAAAAACAAGGTTTTGCCACCCGAGATTTGGTTCTCGTTCGAGTTTTTGCACACGGTAACAGCTATGCCAATGGACAGCAAATAGATTCTTCTTCTGCTGCTCATTTGCGCGATCGCTTTGGTGTTGGCAACTCAGATTTTCGTGTAATTTTGGTAGGCAAAGACGGGGGTACAAAGCGTAGTGATAGTGAGCCTGTTAAGGCAAACGCTATTTTTAATGAAATTGACGCCATGCCCATGCGGCGACAAGAAATGTTTAGACACAACCCAGCTTAATCAAACACATCTTGAACAGCTTAAAACTGTCATTGAGGCTAAAGGGTGGTCTAGTCAAATTCGATGGTATCCATAGTGAAATGATATACTTAGAATATTTAATATATTTTGAGGTTATTAAAATTTTGTCAATCATATTAATAAATGAGGAGGCTGATTTAAGAGATTCTTACCTTGTGAATTGTAATCTTGAAAATTCTCTTCTTTGCGGTGCTGACTTTAGTGGTGCAACACTAGATGGCGTTCGTCTTTCGGGAGCTAATTTAAGAGGAGCAAAAGGATTTGGTAAAATAAAAGCCAAGTGGATTGAGATAGGTTCTCTTGAATCACCTATGAGGCTTGAAGGGAATCAACTTTATAACTGGCTGATACATACTGCCGAAGGAAAAGTTAATTTCCTAGAATAACGTTATAGATAAGGGCCGACGCCATCTTACTGTCGAAACAATTCCTCAATGTCCCGGTGTCCCTCAATAATCGAAATAATCTCAAGCACGGAATCGCTATACCTGAACAGGATAACATAATTGTCATGGGGGAAGCTGCGTACTCCTTCCATCAATTCAGGCCTTGCCCTTCCCATCGTGCCGGGTAGATCGGCAATTTTCCGGCATTGTTGCCGCAATTTCTCTGTGTATTTGAGCGCCAGTTCATTACTGCCGCTTTCTCTGGCAATGTAGCGTTTTATGCGAAGTAGGTCGGTTTTAGCCTGCTCCAGGTAACGTAATTCATACATCAGTTCTACCGTTATATGTCCGCTGCCAGCATGGCGGCGATATCATCATCGGTATATTCTCCCCCTTGTTCGATAGCCTTTGTCACATGCTCGCGCAAAAGAACTAATTTTGCTTCTCGCAGTTCTGCCTGTCTCAAGGCATCGCGGACAACTTCGCTCTCGTTATTGTAACGTCCAGAGGCGACCTGTGCCTTGATAAAATTGTCGAAATGTTCCCCTACGGAATAACTCCCAGCCATGTTCAGGCTCCTCCATATCCTTAACTGAACGTATTCTAGTAATAGATACTAACTATTACTATAAATCTTTATCCAAGGCTTTTCAGTCTTTTTCCAGCTTTTCTAAGGCTTGCCGTGCCGTAATGATGGGAATGCCTTCTACCTTGCCCAGATGCAGCAAATCCCGCTTATCCCCAGTGACAAGATAATCCGCCTCCCCGGCCAGGGCCGTTGCAATGATGAGGTTGTCGGCAGGGTCTTTAGAAATAGCAGGCACATCCCCTAAGGTCACAACCTCACTAAAGTAATGCAAGTCCTTGAGCAAATCCGCCGCCTGCTCCGGGGTGAAATACTTTTGTAATTTTACATAACCTGTGACCCGCAAAACTTCGGTGATCTGCTCACGACTGGTAATAAGGTCAAAGTTTCGGGCCCGCCACTGCCGACAGAGCAAGTCGGGCGGCGTATCAACAGTGATCAAGCTGCTGATGAAGAGATTACTATCAAGAACAAGACGCACGCACGTTGCTCAACGCTTCATCAACCGTCTCCATAATGTCCTGCTGCGAATACTGCGCATTACGGTTTTTGATGGCTTGTAATTTCTGGTCAAACAATTCCCGCCTTACCGCCTTTTCGACAAAAACTGCCATATCCCTTTCTTCGCCGTCTTGCTCCGCCAGAAATCGGCGCACGGACTGATCAATATCATCTGAAACGGTCAAAGACCAGTTTACCATAATTCATCCGATGAGAAATTGAACGTGACTCTATCATAATACACTACGGCCCGCAATAACATCCCCAAGAGCATCGGTGCGATTAGACTCATCCTGAATCAATTTGGTAGCCGCCAGTGCTTCGGGCAATAATTCCGGTGGCAGTTTGTCGGCTAAGTCACTTAAGACATTTGCTACAATACAATTGCTTTTATAGGAACTGTTATGGCTAAGGTTAATCTGGATGCTTTGATACCAAGAGAAGATTTTGAGGTAGAGGACAATATTAACTCTGGCAAGAAAAAAGAAACTATCTCGATTGAAGATATAAAGCCAGACTCCTTCTTTACAAAAGGCAGAATTAAAAGGAGAATTAGAGAAGGCACGAAACTTATGGTGGTCTATACGCAGAGCTTCACAGTCGGATCAAATTACTCAAGATGCAGAAACCTCAATTAAGCGAATAGAAAAAAAGCTAATATTCATAAAGCCACTACGATATATACAAAATATATGGAATCATAGGCTGAGAAAACCTTTATTACTAGCAATCATAACCTTGATAGTCTTCATTTTTTTTAAACAACCATTATTTTTATATTTCAATAAATTTATTCAGCTACTAACTCCTCCAGTGCCACTTGCTGCAGATTACTTTACAAGAGGAGAACAGTCTCTGCTTAAGCAAGATCCCAGACCTCAATGTAAAAAGCCGTTTTCTGAAAAGAATCAGGGAATGCAAGCCTTCGCTGTTCAACAGTTTCAGCCCGCTGCTCAACACTTTCAAGATGCTATAAATTTATTTAAACGAGCTCCTCGAGAATGTTATGTTGATCCAGAAACCCTTATTTTCCTCAACAATGCCAAGGCTAACCAAGGTAACCCCATAACAATTGCAGCCGTTATTCCAACAAATGGTCAAGATTTATATAATGACCGTTCTCAAGAAATGCTACGTGGAGTTGCTCATGTTCAAGATAACTTTAATCAAAACAAAGGTATCAAAGGACGACTGTTGCAAGTGATAATTGCCAGGGACGACAATGACGTAGAGATAGGCAAACGAGTAGCCAAGCATTTAGGAGACAATAAGATTCCAGGAGATAGTTTCAAGGGTGAAGTCTTAGGTGTTGTTGGTCCTTTTACAAGTGATGTTGCTCTATATTCAGGAAAAGTTTATGAAACTCAACAACTGGTTGCAGTTTCTCCCGTAAGTACCGCCGACAGACAGCCTAAACGCAGCCAATCTGGCTATGAATTTGATTTGAGTAAATACGTTTTTCGCACTGCTCCTTCCAACTCAGTTGCAGCTGAAAAGTTATTTCAATATTCTCAGACAATTCACGGTTCTGAACAACCAGCTATTATTTACGACTCTCAACAGTCATATAGCTTATCTCTTAAAGACGCATTTGAGAGAAAATTTCCTGGACAACAGGTGATTTCCTGTGATATATATGGAACGCATGTAGTTGATTGTATCAGCCAAGCTTCAAACGCAAAATTTCTGATGCTGGCTCTTGGTTCTGCCTCTGCAAAACAAGCTTCTGAAGCTATTGACCTTAATCTCAAGAAACTACCTTTATTAGGTGGAGATGCTTTGTACAGTGATGATAAATTATCTTCTGAAGTCAAGGGCGATAATGCTGAGAATATGGTCTTAGCTGTATCTTCCCATATAGACATATTTACCATGCTTTTTAAGGAAGAATCTAACAAATTTTGGAGAACTAAATCTGTGGGTTGGCGCACAGCTGCAACATATGACGCAGCTGAGGCAGTTGTGGAAGCACTGAGACAGAATCCTACTCGCAATGGATTATATAATACCTTGTCATCTCCTAATTTTTCAGTGTCATCGTCATCTCTTAATTTTCCAGTCGATGGTACTACAGCCCCAGTGCAATTTGATAACTTACATGATCGCAAAATTAATCATAAGATTGGCGTCTTAGTTCAAGTAAAAAAACAATGTACACCTAATGATAATGATAATCAAAAGTACAAATTTTGCCTCCTCCAAAATTATTAATCGAAAATACAGTGTTGTTATAATTCATCAAGTTACATATGATCAATTCAAACAATTCCAAGTTGTTGATTGATATTGTTGTCTAAAAAAGTTTCTATGAAATGTTTCAGACAACTGAGCCAGTTGTAGCGAAGCGGTGACTGATCACCGCTCCGAGATTTACAACTCTAACCCACGAGTACAGCAGGGACGTGAAGACAAAAGCCCTGAGAGACAAGCCGTCCCTCTTGTAATTCTCACACTACACCATTTATTAGCTATTGCTCCGCCTTCACTTAACTTCCTCAAGTTGTATATTCCGCGTTAATCTTCACGTAATCATAACTTAAGTCACAACCCCAAGCCCGACTTGCACCATGACCATTGCCGATACTAACAGCAATAATCACTGGATTGTCTAGCCGTTGAGTTTTAACTGTGTTGCGGTCAATGGACAAATCGTTACTCATATTAGTAGCAGTCACATCCTTTGGCAAAGCCGCATCTGCTGCTTGTTTCAAATAGAGACTTGCTGCTGCGCGATCAAATGAGAGTGGTTGACCATTTTCCATCAGCAAAAAATCCCCTAACTGAATTCTCAGGCTTTCTTGCTCAAAAGGCACATCTGCACGTCCAGCCGCAGCGGCGATACGTCCCCAGTTGGGATCGCGCCCAAAAATAGCAGACTTGACTAAGGACGAACCAGCAATAGTTTTGGCAATTTTACGGGCTGACTGTTCATCACTTGCACCAGTCACAAGCACTTCTATCAAACAGGTAGCTCCTTCACCGTCACGGGCGATCGCCTTCGCCAAATGCTGGCAAACTGCTGTTAACATTGCCTCTAATTTTTCTGCCTCTGCCCCCATATCAGTAATTGCTGGGGTGCGGGATTGACCATTCGCCAGGGCAATCAAACTGTCGTTGGTACTCGTATCACCATCAACCGTGATGGAATTAAAGCTTCTATCGGCTGCCCGGCTTAACATTTGCTGCCATAGTCCGGGTGAGACTGCTGCATCACAGGTGACAAATGCCAACATGGTTGCCATATTCGGATGAATCATCCCAGAACCTTTGGCAATGCCACCAATGCGTACCGGGCGATCGCCTACAGTTGTCTCAAGGGCAATAGATTTTGGTACTAAGTCTGTGGTGATAATCGCACCTGCTGCTGCATCTGAACCTGTTTCTGAGAGGGCTGCAATCAGTTTAGGAATTCCTGCTTTGAGTTTTTCCATGGGAATTCTTTTCCCAATCACACCAGTAGAAGCTAATAGCACAGATTCTGAGGGTATGTTTAGTGCTTGTTCTAACATCATCGCGCTTTCTAGAGCATCTAACCAACCTGGAGTCCCTGTACCTGCGTTTGCTTGTCCAGCATTGCACAAAATAGCACGAGCACTTTGCTTTGCGTGCAAGCGCTGGCGGCAATAATCCACACAGGCAGCTTTCACTTGATTTGTGGTAAATACCCCTGCGGCGATCGCATCCACCTCTGATATTATCAGAGCCAAATCCGGCGATCCTGAACGTTTTAGTCCAGCTGTAATGCCAGCTGCCCTATATCCTCTAGGTGCCGTTACACCACCAGTAATTTCTTGCCAGTCTGTCATCATTCGTTCCCCACAACTATCGAGTTGCTTGAGGAGCGATTATATCAAGCTTTTGTTGCTTCTTAATTATTAGTTGTTAGTTGTTAATACTTCTTTGCCACTCACAACTAACCAATAGCTATTAACTTTTGACTAAAAGAGAAAAAAGAGAGCCACTTGGGCAGCTCTCCAGATCATCAGGGTGCATCTTCGTATCAGATTATAGCATTTTAGGGATGAGGGGTGTCACCCTTCATTTATATTTTTGTAAAAAAAATCTTAAGAAATTTTTGACATAACACAATACTGACACATACTCGTTCTCTTTTCTCAGTGACTTAATTAATACTTGGAGAAAGAAAAATAAAATAGTGAGCATTGACGACGACAGGAAATTTCCATGTCACTACTTTAACAGAGGTTTAGTGGTTTAAGGGAACTCTAACGTTGGAATTTGCCGTTTTACTGAGGACTTCCCGTAGACCCTTACACCTATTTTCTTGTCAGTCCATACTTATCATTGTCATTTTTACAGACGAACGATTATACCAACTTGTGTTCAAAGAACTTACCCTGTTTGCCGCATCCTCCTCTGAATGCAACTTGTTATAATTTCAAGCCGGCTAAAAGGGGCAGGGGGGCAGGGGGGCAGGGGAGGGGAATCATAAAAAAAGGAGAGCCACTTGGGTAGCTCTCCAGATCATCAGGGTGCATCTACTTAGCAGAGTATATCATTTTAGGCATGAGGGGTGACACCCATCTTTTATGGTTTTTTTCTAAAGATACTGTAAAGATATAACCGGAATAACCCCTAGACTGTGTTGGCAATTGGAGGCAGAGACTCTTAGATTGCATTCCCAGGAAGAGCCTGGAAACGAGGTATTGCAAGACTTTTTTTGAACAAGCTTGCTAGAGCGTGTGTAAGTTATAATACTGTCAGCACAACACCTAGCCATTCAGCTTTTTGTCAACCAACTCGTTTGTGAGCTTGGGGTCGGCACGTCCTCCGGTTTGTTTAAGCACCTGCCCAACAAAGAAGCCTTTAAGGCTAGTTTTGCCGCTTTTATACTTTTCAAGTTCTTTGGGATTTGCGGCTATGACTTGATCGATGATCGGTTCGAGTACGCTAGAGTCAGAAATTTTCTCTTCCCCTTGAAAAACTTCGTCAGGAGAACGACCATTGAGTAAGTCTGATAGCTTGTCTTTGGCTTGTTTATTGCTAATAGTGCCCTTTTCAATGAGAGTGATTGTCTTAGCTAAATTTGTGGGTGTCAGGGCAATTTCCGTGATCCCGAGTTTTTGCTTATTCAGGTAGGCAGCAATATCCTGTGTAATCCAGTTAGCGGCTTGTTTGGGATTAGCACCACTGGCGATCGCCGCTTCAAAATACTGAGAAACTGTCAAATCCTCTGTTAACACCCGCGTATCGTAAGTCGAAAGCCCCAACTCACTTTCATAACGAGAGCGTTTCTGTGCAGGTAGTTCTGGCAGTTCGCTGCGCCACGTTGCTAATGTTTCCTCACTAACCTCAATTGGACCTAAATCTGGTTCAGGGAAGTAGCGGTAATCGCTGGAACCTTCCTTAACCCGCATACTAATTGTGCGTTGAGTGCCTTCTTCCCACAGACGAGTTTCTTGTACAATGCGTTCCCCAGCTTCCACCGCTGCGACTTGCCGCTCAATTTCGTATTCTATCGCCCGTTGAATAGCGTTGAAGGAGTTCATATTTTTGATTTCCACTTTTGTGCCAAACTTCTCTTGTCCTATAGGGCGAACGGAGATATTGACATCGCAACGTAGAGATCCTTCCTGCATGTTGCCATCACTCACACCGAGATAGCGTAAAATTCGGCGTAATTCTTGAGCATATTCAGCAGCTTCTTGTCCAGAACGCAGGTCAGGTTCCGAGACAATTTCCACCAATGGCACACCAGCTCTGTTGTAGTCTACTAGAGAGTAAGTGGAACCTGAAAGGCGATCGCTACCAGCATGGACTAATTTTCCAGCATCCTCCTCCATATGGAGGCGCGTGATGCCAATCCTTTTCCGGGTTGAATTACCGTCTGCACCAACTAACTCAATTTCCAACCAACCATGTTCAGCGATCGGCAAGTCATATTGAGAAATTTGGTAATTTTTGGGTAAGTCAGGATAGAAATATTGCTTGCGGTCAAATTTGCTATATTTTGCTATTTGGCAATTCAATGCTAAGCCGGCTTTGACAGCATACTCTAGCACCTTTTCGTTCAGAACAGGTAACACCCCAGGCAAACCCATGCAAACCGGGTCAATGTTAGTATTGGGGTCAGCACCAAATGCGGTAGAGCTAGTAGAGAAAATCTTAGTGTTAGTACTCAGTTGACAATGGGTCTCTAGACCAATAATCGCCTCGTACTCAGTTTTTACTAAAGCTGAAGAAGTCATAAAATCGCAAATTTTGGCTAATCCTCGTCCAGGCTACTATTTTAGACTGGCAATAAGGAAGATGTACAAAACCCAGATCCTAATAACTTCTAATTACTCCTAACTCCTGACTCCTGACTCCTAACTCCTAACTCCTGACTCCTGACTCCTGACTCCTGACTCCTGACTCCTGACTCCTAACTCCTAACTCCTGACTCCTGACTCCTGACTCCTAACTCCTGACTCCTGACTCCTGACTCCTGACTCCTGACTCCTAACTCCTGACTCCTGACTCCTGACTCCTGACTCCTGACTCCTGACTCCTGACTCCTGACTCCTGACTCCTTACCCTACAGTCCCCCGTACCACTCATACCCCTGATCCTCCCAGTAGCCCTTCTTAGGTGGCAAATGATTAGCTAGGGTAATGCGAGTGACCCATTTACTTTGCTTGTAACCCAGCTTGATTGGGGAAGCCACACGTATAGGTGCACCATTGTCATCTGATAGGGGCTGACCATTTTTCTGATAAGCCATCAATGTTTGGGGATGCACGGCGGAAGCGAGATCCCAGGTTTCGTAATAATTATCCGCTGACTGGAAGTAAACGTAACGAGCATTGGCTTTAGGTTGAGCCAAATACATCAGATCCCGTAAGCGTACCCCACCCCATTGCACGATCGCCGCCCAGCCTTCGACACAAACGTGGCGAATAATCATAGAGGTTAAGGGCATCCGTTGCAGTTGTGTCATACTAAGGCTGAGTGGGTGGTTGACCTCACCATCAATAATTAGACGAAATGTCTCTGGATCAATGTCTGGGACAGAGTTAAATGTATTAACCAGCAAGGCATTTGGCTGGATCGCACTAGCAGGGAATTCAGGTGCAGGCTTTTGAGGATTGAAGAGTAAAGTTTCTACCCGTTGGTTAAAAGGTTCAGAGGCTTTGTTGAGAATATCATCATACAGAGGTGTACCACAGCCACCCAACAGCAAGCTGATACTAGAGAGTCCAGAGAGTTGTAGAAAGCGGCGGCGGCGTAACGAACGCGGAAAACCTTGATTTGGAAGCATGGGGAACCTCTACCAGAAAATTGACTGAATCAGACGTTGACCTCCCACCTTAAGACCCAATAGGGAATGGGCGATCAAAAAGACTAGCACTGTTGGTACTGTAATGAAATGAACAATTCGCAGTGCCTGCCAACTGCCAAACAAATCAACAATCCAGTGGAATTGAACTGGTTTGTACATTCCCAGCCCACTCAACACAGCAAGTAGCAAGACAGGAATAATGGCAGTATAAATTAACCGATGCCACGCATAAGTTTTACGCTTGGGGTTTTGACCTGTCTGTAGCGCCTTGATATCTTTACCGCTTACAAACCGACTTTTCCAGCGACGATCAATCAATATATAAATGCCGTACCAGAGTAGATTAAACGCAAATAACCACATTGCCGCAAAGTGCCAATGTCTACCCCCAGCCAGCCAACCCCCTAATAAAAATAAGCTTGGAACATGCCAGCCTCCTCGTCCACCAAAAACAGGATTAGAATTGTAAATCTGTAGTCCGCTAGTTATCATCAAGACTAGGCTAATGATATTGAGCCAGTGAAAGACTTTTGCTGGAACAGCTTGCTTCGGGCTAGGTTGGGACTTAGGTTTTTTAGAGCGTGCAGGTGAATTCACAGTTACTGACCCGTGATATTTTGGAAAGAGTAGTCTCTTCGTATAATACGCAGCAAACGCCGTTTTGGATGAGATTAAGAGGGAGTAGGGCAAACAGGGAGCACCTTCCCTATACCGTTCCTCGCCCTGCTCCCTGCTCCCTCTTTTTAAACAAAACATCCAATTCACCTTCTTGCCCGTAGATCAGTCAGTATCAAGGGAGATAGTTTCATGGATAAGTTTTTGTGGCGGAGACGTCAATTACTTTTATACTTTGGGTTAGGGGTTGTTGGAACTATTGGAACATCTGCATGTACGAATTCTAGTTTGAGCAAAACTTCTACTTCAGATCCTATTCCATCTCCTAGTTCAGCCCATAGTCTTCCTATCTCATCCAAAGTTGTTGCCAACGTACCAACTGGTCGGCCTTTACCGGAGTTTCAGGGTATTAGTCAATGGCTTAATTCTGGCCCAATCAAAGCAGCAGACCTAAAAGGTAGCGTTGCACTCATTCAAATCTGGACCTTTGCTTGCATCAATTGTCAGCGGACTCTACCCTATATTACCCGTTGGCATCGGCAGTATGAGGCTAAAGGGTTGAAGGTCGTTGGAGTACACACCCCTGAGTTGCCCTTTGAACGGGAAGTCAACAATATTAAAAACGCATTGAAGGAACACGAGATTACTTATCCAGTAGCTGTAGATAATGATTTTAAAACCTGGAACGCCTATCATAACTCATTCTGGCCACATCTGTTTTTAGCAGACCGTAACGGTATGTTGCTTTACGACCACATTGGGGAAGGTGCTTATGACGAGACAGAACATAGAATTCAGCAGTTATTAGGTTAAGCCGATGACCGTTTCTACAGTGTCAGGTGGCCTTGCTATTTTAGGAGGGTTATTAACAATTCTCTCGCCTTGTGTCTTACCGATTCTGCCATTAATCCTTGGGCGATCGCTACAGTCTCATCGCTATGGGCCTTTAGCCTTAGTAGCGGGGTTGATTAGTGGTTTTGCTGCCACGGGTAGTCTGTTAGGTGTAACGGCAAGTTGGTTTACAGGACTGATCAATGCATTACGCAGCGTGGCGATCGCTCTGTTACTCTTTGCAGGCATTCTAGCAATTTTTCCGAATTTGAGCTACCGACTGTTCAGCTACTTACCTTTAGCCAATTTGGTAAAAGAACCTGCGCGGGTGGGATTAATGGGAGAATTCTGGTTGGGAAGCCAACTCGGCTTGCTCTGGACGCCCTGTGCTGGGCCAGTTCTAGGCAGTATCCTCATCGTAGCTGCCGTCCAGCATAACGCTGTCAATGCCTTTATTCTACTCCTTTTATATGGTTTAGGAGCAGGGTTGCCGCTGCTTGCGATCGCCTATGGGGGTCGTTATCTCAGCAAGCGAATGTTAAGTCTGCGTTCCCACGCTCTGGTTTTGCAGAAAATTGGTGGAGTGATAGTGGTGGCAACGGCGATCGCAATTCTTTTAGGTTGGGATGTCAAGATACAGCTTTTGCTGGCTCCTCTTTTTCCACAAATGCCGTTATGAAAGAGGAAGCTTAAGATTCCTCAACGCTTCCTCAAAAGCCTCTATAGTACGGCAAAGATTTATTGCATCGCTTTCTGAGTCGTAGGTCCAACGACTCCATCAGCTTTTAGACCTTTAGACTTTTGGAATTTTATCACCGCTGATTGCGTCTGATGACCAAATTTGCCACTAATCGGTCCAGTATAAAAGTTCTGCTGCTTTAAAAAAGTCTGGAGAGTTTTAACTGCCTCTCCCGTGCTACCAATTTTGAGTGTGCCAGTGGAATTTTTCGTTGTCCCACCACGGTGAGTTCTGGCACGGGGCTTTTTCATCGTGCCGCTGTCGCTGGGTGTAGTGTCAGGCTTTGTCATCGTACCACTGTCGTTGGGTGCAGCATCGGTGGTAGGCGCAGGACTAGCATTAGGTGTCGCATTTTGTGGCTCACTTTGAGCAATCAGGGTGGCACTATGCGTAGTCTGGCTGTTGCTAGTGGAATAGGCATAAACAGGCACAGATGCTGCTAGGGTCAGGCCAGGGAGTAAACACAGTACTTTCCAATTCATCATTTTTCTTCCAACTACTGAGATATTTTGATTCAAGGAGTCACGGAGCAATAGCTACTGCTTCATAACAGTTCTTCCTAATAATAGGGATTTGCCGCTGTTTTGGATGGCAAATATTGTGAAGTTTTTGGACTTTAATCTCACTTTTCTTAGAAAGTAGGTTAGCAGATGGGCTCAAAAACATCCAATTTGCTATGGGGGTCGTATTTCAACAAAAGCCACTCTGTTCTTGTTGGAAACCCCTGGATCGCAATGAATGTCATCAATTTTAAGCTTGTCACTTAAGCTTATTCTGGAAAACCTATGCCTCCTGACTCTGCTGACTCCAGACCAACCAACCCACCACAGACAGATGCAGAACTATTTCGCGCCTTGAAGGCAGGTCAATCTTCTGCTCTAGGAGTACTCTATGATCGTTATGCTAGTTTAGTTTATAAATTAGCAATCCGAATCCTAGCCAGTCCCCAAGAAGCAGAAGACCTGACTCAAGAGATTTTTCTAACTCTCTGGCGCAGTGGGAAATACAATCCCGATCGCGGTTCTCTAGGGAGCTTTTTGACAACTCTCACTCGTTCAAGGGCAATAGATAAACTTCGGTCCCGTAGCACAAGCCTAAAATTTCTCCAGAAACTGAGTCAAATGACGACGACAGAAACCTCCACCCCCACACCTTTTGAGTCAGCATCTTTAAGTCAGCGTTCCCAGTACGTTCGCCATGCTTTAGCACAACTGCCAAACAATAAACGGCAGGTATTAGAGATGGCTTATTACGAAGGTCTAAGTCAATCAGAAATTGCTAAGCAATTAAATATACCCCTAGGAACGATTAAGACTTGGGCTCGGCAAGCTTTATTGAACCTGAGAGAAAACCTAAAAGACTTAATAGATTAGTTCCAATATGACTGTACCTGAGCTTCCTAAATCATTAGAAGAGTTGATCGCGGGATATGCCCTTGACAACCTCAACCACGAAGAAGCAGAGGAATTGAGGCAATTACTTAAAGAATATCCTGAATTCAGCACAGAAGTACATCAGTTGCAGGAAGTGCTGGGACTCATACCTTATGCCTTACCCGAAGTAACAACGCCACAACACCTCCGCGAAGCTCTCCTTCAATCTGCCAATGCTGAAGTCAAAAGCAACCTAGCACCAAAGCGATCTGCTTTTATCGGTCGTAAAATTGCTGGAAGTATTGCCGCACTGTTAGTTCTGATTTTAGGTTTAGATGATTACCAGACTAGGCAAAACTTGAGTACTATGCAGGCTGAAGTATCTCGACAAACGGATGTGATTGCAATGTTACAACATCCTAAAACTCACTTAGTTTCCCTTAAAGGTATGGACATGGCATCTGCCGCATCTGGAAGTATCGTCATGACTCCAGGTGAACCAAAAGTGGTTTTAATCCTACAGAACCTCCCGGTTTTACCTCAAGGTCAAAGTTATCAACTTTGGTCAGTTGTTGGCAGTGAAAAGATCCCTTCAGGGCAGTTTAACGCGAGTTCGCATGGAACCGTTTTTGTTAAACTTTCTACTCCTCCAAGTGGTAAAGTAACAGCTTTAGTTGTGACTATAGAAACATCACCGACACCTAACACCCCAGATGGACCAATGGTGATGACAAGTTCTTTGTAACAGCAATTAATAATGCACTATACAAATTAGGCATCATGTGTATTAAAAGAAACTTATAGCTTGTCCACTGTTTCGAGAGACTGCCGAATGTCCTTGAAAAGAAAAAGCAGGTGCAGAGGATTGGTTGGGGATTCTTCCATGCCGAATTTAAGGTAAAAGGCGCGGGCTTTCTCGTCTTTGGCGTGGACAAGAAAAGCGCGTCCCCCGATAATTTCTGATCCGTTCAGCGCTCGGCGCAGCGCGTCGCGGAACATGGCTTTGCCTAAGCCTTTCCCCTGTTCTCGGCTGTCCATCGCAAACCGTGCCATAAGGATAACCGGCACGGGGTAACGTCCCTGCCCTTTGATGACACGAGCGGGGGCATCTTCCAGCAATATGGACGCGGGCGTAAGGCTGTAATAGCCGATTACTTGCTCGGCGCGTGTCAGGACGTAAGTTCTGGCTCCGCCGCTTGCCTGATTTTGCAGGGCGTACTTCATGAGGAAATCATTAAGCGGTGGCGTACCGCAATCAAAACCCGCGATTTCGTGACTCTTGGAAAGCAGGACGGGCGGGTTTAACAGTTCACCTGACATTAAAACGGTTCCGGTTCGCTGAATAGTTGCTGCAACCCCGGAATGACTTTTGGCGGCGCGTCAATACGTTCGCAGAAAGCTTCCCACTGATCAGGGGGCAAGCGAAACTCGGTTTGCTCCACAAGAATAGCGTTCGCGGCGTCAAGCGATGCTTGCAATACAAATTGGCTTACATTCGTGCGGCGCACTCGTGCCGCTTGTGCCAGTATAGCTTTTTCCGACTCTGTTGCCCGAATAGAAAGCCGCGTTTCTTTTTGGGCGGGTGCTGTCTGAAACATGATTTTTCTCCTGTTGCACTCCTTGTGTTCCCAATGTACTCCCAATTCGTGAAAACTGCAATCAAACCTGAGTTCGACGTAAAAAAAACTGAAAATTAGACTAAAGCAGCAAGCACATCAACCGCAAAGACCCAGACTGATATTATTGTGTCCAAATGAGAACTGTTCTATGCGGGCGCGATCGCCCCATCGTAAAGAGGTGATCCATAACACAGGCATCAAGTGCCAACAGCAGCTTTACTAAAGTTGAACAGATTTGCGTATTCTCGGTATAAAAGCTTGTATTTAGTCGTTAATTTTTACTTAAACTTCATCCTAGCCTCATCGCTTGCGCCTAAGAACTTTAATAAAAGTTAAGTAGACTATTACCATAACAAAAAATCATTCTTACTCCCTAAAAAAATCCATACTTTGATCATCAGTGATCAAATTTTCAAGGCACTTTATTTCAGCACTAACCACTACCGATAGCAACCGACCAAAAATATACGAGTTTACATTACTGTTTTGATGCTAAGATGCTGAAAATTATTCAAAATCTCTTGAGTTCAGACTCTTTTATTCCTCACGGACACTGCTACTTATGGAAGACTCAGCTTGTTTTACTTAACATTACCTCGGACTCACTAATTGCTGCGGCATATTACTCAATTCCGTTCTTGCTCATTTATATCGTCCGTAAGCGCGGGGATTTACCTTTTAACTCCATTTTTTTTCTTTTCGGAAGCTTCATTGTCTTTTGCGGGACTGGTCATCTCATGGATGTGTGGACGCTTTGGCATCCCACTTACTGGCTAAGCGGGTCGTTCAAGGCAATGACAGCGGTCATTTCCGTCGTTACAGCTGTAGTCCTGGTATTACTTATTCCCCAAATTTTAGCTCTTCCGAGCAATGCCCAACTAGAAGAGGCAAATCGGAACCTAGAAAAAGAAATTATTGAGCGTCAGCAAGCTGAGGGCAGACTACAACAGATGACTCACGCATTAGAAGAACGTGTTCAGCAAAGAACATTTGAACTAACACAAACTCTGCAACACCTCCAAAAAGCACAAGTCCAACTTTTGCAGAGTGAAAAAATGCTACGCCAAACTAATGAAGAGCTAGAAATTCGTGTTGAGCAACGGACGACTGATCTCAAAGAAGCCAAAATTGTTGCCGATGCTGCTAACGTAGCTAAAAGTGAATTTTTAGCAAATATGAGTCATGAACTCCGCACTCCTCTCAATGGAATTTTGGGTTATGCTCAGATCCTTCTGCGGGACAAGCAAACTACGCCTAAGCAAAAGGATGGGATCAGCATTATCCATCAGTGTGCTCTTCACTTACTGACCTTGATTAACGATATTTTAGACCTCTCCAAAATCGAAGCCCGCAAACTAGAACTGCACCCTAAAGCCTTACATTTTCCCTCTTTTTTACAAGGAGTCATGGAAATCAGTCACGTTCGTGCAGAACAAAAAGGCATTGACTTTATCTATCTCCATACTCCTGGATTACCAGAAGGTATCGTGACTGATGAAAAACGGTTGCGACAAGTGTTACTTAATTTGCTTGGCAATGCCATTAAGTTCACAGACAAAGGTACAGTCACTTTTAAGGTAGAGGTGATTGCGAGTCATTCATTATTAATGGCTAATAGTCAGGAGCAATTAGCAACGAGCAAAATAAAGTTTTCTATTGAAGATACAGGTGTCGGTATCAGCCCCAAGTCACTCGACAAAATCTTCATCCCTTTTGAACAAGTAGGAGAGAAAAAACGCCAGTCTGAAGGAACGGGACTGGGACTGGCAATTTGCAACCAGATTATTCAATTAATGGGTAGTCAGATCCAAGTGCAAAGTCAATTGGGTGTTGGTAGCGTTTTTTCTTTTGAAGCTGATTTCGCCTTAGCCACTGATTGGCAGCAGCAAACTACAATCATAGGAAAGAAAATTATTAGTTACAGAGGTCGGCAACAAACTATAATCGTGATCGATGACAAATGGGAAAATCGATCAGTGATTGTTAGGTTGCTAGAGCCAATAGGCTTTGCTATCGCAGAAGCAGAAACTGGTACCGAAGGTTTAGCACTAGCTAGACAAATTCAGCCAGATTTAATCATCACTGACTTAACAATGCCAGTCATAGATGGGTATGAAGTGCTGCGACAAATACGTAAGTCAGAAAACTTAAAAAATCTTCGGGTCATTGTCTCATCAGCTTCAGTATATGAGATTGATCGCCAAAAAAGTTTAGATGCTGGTGGCAATGATTTTCTTCCCAAACCTTTGTTGGCTGAAGAGCTATTTCAGTTGTTAGAAAAGCATTTGGAAATTGAATGGGAATACGAACAAACACCTTCGACTGATGAGGTTATGACTAATTCTGCCCAACTCCCAACAGAAATTCCTAGCTTAGAAATAGTAGTTCCTGGTGAAGAAGATTTAGCCATATTACTTGAGCTTACCCAACTGGGTCGCATGAAAAAATTAATAGAAACAGCGAAAAGAATCGAGCAATTAGATAAAAAATATACTTTTTTTGTCCAACAAATTTTAGGATTTGCCGAAAGTTTTCAGGCTCATAAAATTGAGATTCTAATCAGTCAATACCTCAAAACCTCATAAAATTAAAATTCATGCATATACAGGAAGAAAATTTGATTTTAGTAGTGGATGATACTCCTGCTAATTTAAAAGTTATCTCAGAGATATTGACCGAGGCTGGCTTTGAAGTCGCTACAGCTATTGATGGTGAAAGAGCTCTAAAACTGGTTCAATATAGTTTGCCATGTCTGATTGTGTTAGATATAATGATGCCTGGAATAGACGGGTTTGAAACTTGTAAACGATTGAAAGAAAATCCAGTAACTTGTGAAATTCCAGTCATTTTTATGACAGCTATTTCCGACACAGAAAATAAGGTAAAAGGTTTTAGTTTGGGAGCAGTCGATTATATTACTAAGCCTTTTCAGGAAGAAGAGGTATTAGCAAGAATCAAAACTCATACTAAGTTATATTCTTTAACAAGAAATTTAGAAAATCAGGTTAAAGAAAGAACAGCACAACTTTCTAAAGCATTACAAGACTTACAAGAGTCTGAAGTCAAGCTTATCCAGGGCGAAAAAATGTCTATTCTGGGAGAGGTTGTTGCTGGTATTGCTCATGAAATTAATAACCCAGTTAACTTTATCCAGGGCAATCTCATCTATGCATCTGAGTATGTCCGAAATATGCTGGAATTAGTGCAACTTTATCAACAGGAATTTCCCAATAGTTCACAAAAAATTAAACAATTAACTGAAGCGATAGATCTGGATTTTATCACTCAAGATTATACTAAAGTTATCAATTCTATGCTAGGGGGAACGGAGAGAATCACTCAGGTTGTCAAGTCGCTGAGAAACTTCTCTCGTCTTGATGAATCTGAACAAAAAAAAGTCGATATTCATCAAGGTATCGACAGTACTTTAATGATTCTAAAACAACGATTATTAACAACAGATAAGCATCCAGAAATCAAAGTTATTAAAGAATACGGTCAATTACCTTTAGTTGAGTGCTACCCCAGTCAACTCAACCAAGCATTGATGAATATCATTAGTAATGCAATTGATGCTTTAGAGGAGGGAGTTGGTAACTTGGCATCTTCTCTGGAGATGAAGGAGAGCAGCTACGTGGTGAGGCAGTCCGATCTTGCGGAGCCTGTACTGTCGAAGGGAAGCTCCCCACTCGGACTTCTGTTGGCAAAACCACAGTTTTTTCCAGAGGGCAACACTCAGACGTATCGCTCGCTGACTCCCAGCAGATCGGACTCCTTTGTTCACAGTTCTAGCTTCCCTACGCCCCAAATTCTTCTTCGCACTGAGTTACTTGATGATAACTGGGTAGTCATAACCATTGCTGATAATGGTCCGGGAATGAATGAACAGATACACTCAAAGTTATTTGACCCCTTTTTTACTACCAAACCTGTAGGTAAAGGTATTGGAATCGGGCTATCGGTCAGCTATCAGATTATCGTGAAAAAACATGGCGGACAGATTATGTGTATCTCTGCTCCAGAACAAGGAGCAAAATTTATTATTAAGATTCCTGTTAGCTCATTTTTTTAAAACCTTCCTGATGCAGAGAAAAAATGCTGGATATAGATATAGTAGATGCACCCTAATTGCCGCCCTCATCCTTTGGCTGAGGGCTTTTTCCGTTTTTTAAATTTGCCTTTACGAGTAGCTGATACTTTTAACCCTCAAAATTGATATTCTTATTGTCTCGAAATGTCAAGTAGGGGCGTATTGCAATACGCCCCTACACCGAATCAATTTCCTATCTTCAGATCCAGTAAGAAAAAAGAGAAATACCAGGAATCAAGCAACTCCATAGCCTGTATAAGGTCGTTTATAAGGAGGATGCAAACCGAAAATAATATCTTCCTTTGATACTCCCATATCCACTAATTCTTGTGCAATATCTGTTTCAGTCATATTCCGCTGAATCCATATCTTGTCATTCTTAATATCTAAATGGATAAAACAGTTGTAAATTCGTTTAAGACCATCCCAACCTAAATCTAATAACTGATAGTGGTCATGTTCTACATCAAAAATTAGTTGACATTCAATGTCTGAATTTGACTCTACTAGAGTTACTTCTTGACTGAGCAACTGACGAATACATTGACGGTAATGTTCTAATCTTTCCATGCGATAATTACCTCCTGATTTGGATCATAAACGATCAACTTGAGTTGATAAAGATTAACAGCTTGTTGAACAAACACTTCTTGAAAGAAAGAATCAAATGTATCGAAAGGCACTGCTAAATAGAGTACCCTGTTGGATTCAGTTATTTGTAGAGCAAGTCGATAGTTTAAAAATTGTCCTAAGGCGGCGTGAAAATCAGTAAGCACAGAGTTGTTGAGAAAACTTTTGATTTCTACAGCGATTTTTTGTCCTTCTTTCTCAGCGGCAAACACCCTTTCTGCTGCCAAATCAATCTCAAACTTCACCCCTTCAATTTTGATTTTTAAGGGGTCATCTGTAATCACCCACTGCTCCTTTAAGAGAGATTTTCTTACAGCATCATGAAATAAATCTTTGGCTGCCATTACCTGTTATATAGATTATAGCTCTATCTTATATTATTTTAGAGTTCCAACTACTGTGTTCAGATTCCATTCATTCACGGGTGTTGTACTTAGACTCACCAAATAGAGTAAATATAGCTTCTCCAAGGACGGTAGATAGCTGCGTTTTTAAAGCTAACGTATAAATTAGCATTATCGTAGTCTATCAAATAAAGCATTCTAAAGCACATCTATTTTGTTAAATCTATTTGCAGTCTGGGAATACTAATCATAGGATCAGGTTGCTGTTTCTGGTTGTTCTCCTATAACTGAGGTTTAAGGCACTCATGCAAGGTCTATCTAAATTAATTGTTGCGTTTTTTCTATCTGTAGTTTTTCTGTTAAATACTGCAGTTGCTTATGCAATACCACAAGATATTGATTCTATTGATGATGATGCCGCTGTGGGGGGGGCAGTAATTCTCAGGCACAAAACACGCCCCGATGGTAATTATGGTTATGGCAGTGCGGGGGCAGTACTTCTCAAGCATGAAACAGACCCCGATTCTTGGACGATTATAATCGACCCAAGCTTAAAGGGTGCTGCTGCTGGTGCTGCTGCTGGTGCTGTGGTCGGTACAGTTGCATGTACTCAAACCGTTGTTTTGGCTCCTGCCGCACCTATTTGTGGTACGGTAGGTGCGTTGGTAGGCGGTGCTACTGGTTTGGTTTTCGGTTCTTCAAGTTACGAACGGAGTTGGATATCAGCATCAAGATTCTTGTCACAGGAATAGACATTGAAAATCCCTATGTGTTTGTGGGGTAAAAGGGAGAGCCGCTTACACCCGCTGTTGTTCATGTTTAAACTTTCCGGATGCAGGGAAAAAATGCTGGATATAAAGATGGTAGATGCACCCTAATTGCCGCCCTCAGCCAAAGGATGAGGGCTTTTTCCTTTCTTTAGGTTTCGGTTGGGGAGAGCATGACCCTCTCATCTCAGGATATTTCCACAATACCTCTATTCCCATCAATCCTTACCCTCTGACCATCTTGCAAAAGTGAGGTAGCACTTCGGACATCCATTACGGCAGGAATGCCATACTCGCGGGCCAAGATTGCTCCGTGAGAAAGTCTTCCACCGGCTTCGGCAATTAATCCTCCAGCTCTAACTAGTAGGGGTGCCCAACCAGAATCTGTGTAAGGTACTACTAGAATCGTATCCTGGTCAATTTCTGGCAAAGCTTGAAAATTCCGTAAAACTTTTACTATTCCTTCCGCTTGTCCTGGACTGGCGGGAATGCCTTTTAAAACATGATCAGGGGAGAGAGAAACAGTTTGGATCAAGGCTGGGGGATTATTGCCATAAATTAAAAGGGGTACTGGATCTAACTGACTATCTTCTTTCAGTTGCCATTGCCTTAGTTGGATTAATTCCTGCAAATGTTTAACAAATTCGGGCTCACAATTTTCAATAAGACGCCGCACTTCATCAAACTCTAGAAAAAATATATCTCCAGGCTGCTCAAGTAAACCTGACTTTAACCAAATCTTTTCCAGCGCCACAAAACACCAACGCAACTCTGCTAAAGCTTTTGAATAAACTTCCGTTACCTTTCCCTTGAGATCTACACGCCGCTGCACAAAACCTTTCTTCTTCCTCTCGTTCCGCTTCTGCGGCTCATTTAAGAGTATAAATTGTACAAACAATTGCTTTAAAGGCTGGGGTTCTTCCTTCCAGGTAGGAATTGCAATATCGGTTCCCACTTCACTCAAATAACCGTAAGAAGAGAGTAATTTCTCAACTTTTTCCAGAATTTCTTGCCCCTCTTGTGTTTGCGCCAACTTCTCAAAGACCTGATTAGGCTCGAACTCTGGTAACATCTGTTTGGCAGTTGCGGCTAAATCTTGAAGCGATCGCAACACCGCCACCTCTGGTGTGAGACTATGATCAATGTCCTCATCCTTTACTCGAAAAATTGCTTGGCGCAACGCCGCACTCAACGGAGCCAAAATACTGTAGTATGTTGCACTATGCAGTAACTCCAAGATGAGGTTAATTCTTGCCAACAGTTTCGTCGGCTCAAGATCACTCACTAATTCTTCAGCTAATTGAGATAAAACAGGAGTAAACTGTCTGCGATTATCCCGATTAAAATCCTTCTCTAGATAAAATTCCCGTACCAGCAACCTTGCGAGTCCAGGTAGATTCCGCAACGTGGTTTTCAAGGGCGGCTTACTCAACTTGGCTCCCCTAGTCAAAAACTCCAGACTTTCAGGAGGCAAACCCATGCGCAAAAAAATCTCTCCTAAGAGAGAGGCATTAAAATAAGCTCTTGAATAGTGCAGCGTTGCTGTTTGGCTAAAATCCAAGCCAAGGTCGCGTTTACCTAGCACCAAAGCAAAAATTCCTCCCCAAACGCCACAAGTCAATGGACGATTAATCGACCAAGTTAATGGGCGAATCAGTCCGGGAATGACTTCAGCCGCAATTTTGCGCGTCCAGATGGGTAGCAGGGTACTGATGGGTCGAACTTGCAACACCCAAAGCGTTTGACCGTCGTAACACCACTCGATATCTTGGGGAATGCCATAGTAACGTTCTTCTAGCTGTCTGGCTAAGTATGCCACTTGCTTGATGATTGTTGCTGGGACTTGCCCCTCGCCCTCTAATTGTGCAGAGGCAAAATTTTCTGTTTCGACCACAAAGACACGATATTGCTCTGGTGTCACTCGTCCAGAGACAACTTGCGTTGCGTTTCCTGGCAATGCTTCTATGACCACAGCATCGCCTTGTTGAGTCATAGGATCGCGGGTAAAGGCAACACCAGAAAAGACTCCTTGGACTTGCTGTTGAATCAGTACCGCCATTCCTGCTTCGTTCAAAGAGCGATCGCGTCGGTACTGCACTGCAACTGGATGATTGTAGGAAGACCGAACTTGGGCGATCGCCTGTTGCAGCCCATCTTGAGTCGTGACGTTCAGAATCGTTTCATATTGCCCAGCAGCCGAAGCGTGTTCCGAATCTTCTCCAATTGCTGAAGAACGCACCACCAGCGGAGATAAATCCGACGGTTGAAGAAATTCAATCAACGATCCTGGGTCATCCAAGGGAGCTAGTACCCATCCCTTTGGCACTAAATAACCCCATCGCTTAATTTGAGATAATCTAGCTGCCTTGTGACCAAATAGCAACCCATCCAAATCATCATCAAGGGATAAAATACTCCCTTCCCCCCGTAAGATTACCGATGTCAATTCTTCTCCCCTGCCCCCCTGCTCCCCTGCTCCCCCGCCCCCCTGAGTAGTTCGGTCGCCCCGCAAAAATTGAAATACTCCTCGCGATTCTGTTTGCGCTTCTTCAGCCTTTAAGTCCAAATCATCCGGCATTTGTGTATAAATCCAGCCTAGTAAAACCGCCGAGGCAACAGCAGCCAATATTCTCCATAAATCCTGTGGGTGCAGGAACGCTAAAATCAGGGGAAAGAGCACTAAAACTCCAAATTTTGCGAGTTTTCTAGAGCGTAAAATGGTAAAGCCTATACTGGCAAACAACAAGACAAATGCTGTCGCCAGTGGATCATGTACCAGAAATCCCCAGACAACGTTTGTCGTACCTGCTCCTTTACCTACCCAGTACCGACCTAGTACAAGAGTCATGAGAGCAATTAACTCCCAAGCCGAACCACTTCCGAAGACAGATCGAGCAAGCAGGACTGCAGCTATACCTTTGAAAGCTTCTGAACAAACTGCCAGAATCCCTACCCATGTACCACCATGGTAGAAAGCCGCCGAGACACTGATATTGCCAGTACCAATGTCAGCTAACTTCCGCTTGCCAAAAGCTTGAGTAACCGTAGCAATCAGCGGTAATGCACCCAACAGAGGACAAACGATGAAAATAACCAAAATACCCCAGAGTTCCGACATAGAAAGCGAGTTAGGAGATAGAAGTGTGTAGGGGCGGGGTCCCCCCGCCCTTACAGAAGTGCAGAGGAATTTCTGACCTTCGTAGCGAGTGGTGTGTCGCCCGTCAGTCGCTTTCTAGCAGGGAATAAAAAATGCGCGTTGTAGGTATAAAGCCCACTCGACAAAATAGCTTCCCCTACTCCCCACTCCCCCTAAAATGCTTTTCCTCTAGCTGACTGCGTAAGCTGCTTGCAGCGCCCAAATAATCAGTGCCACAATTGAACCCAAGATCAGCACAGTTGAGATGGTGACGACTTTTGGAGAATCAGCACCTTCAAATTTCATGATTCCTCGGTTTAAGTCGGACATAGCTTTGTGATCCTCCTGTGTTACATCGATAATCTGACCGTTTCGATGGTATTCCTTTCACTCCTATGCTATGCGAAATTTATCAATTTTGTTGTAAGACCCACACAGGGTTTCACATAAAATCACACAAGCCCTAGTTAGAATGGGACAACTCAGCCAGTGCCGCCTGAAGCGATGATGTAAAGTTTCGGATATTTTCAGAGGAAATCCGCCGCATACAGAAACAGAAGGATTAGCAGCACAATATTTTTGTTGAGCTATCCCCTGTAAACTTTGAACATTCTTCAGAAGTTAAAAATGCAATACTGCGAAGGTTTTGCCAAAAACTTACTCACTCTAAACCTTGTCGCGCACCATGAACTAACAGTAACTCAACTAGATATTTGTTATTCTGCGCGACAGCTAGATGAAGCGGACTCTCTCCTCGACAACCTCGAACATTAACGTCAGCACCATATGTAACAAGAACTCTAACAATCTCATCATTACCTGACTGCTGAAAAGCACGCAGGAGAGGTGTCCATCCAGAGGTGTCTGTTAAATTGACGAACGCACCACGAGACAAAAGAGACTTCGCTGCCTGTGGATTATGAAGCCGTGCAGCTTCAAATAATGGACTACTTTTTGACAAGTCTAGGGCATTAACATTAGCACCACAGTCTAACAGAAACTCGACGATATCCTGGTTTCCACACTCGGCTGCCCCATGCAGAGGGGTTTTTCCATATTTATCTTCTGCATTGACATCGGCACCACGATCTAGAAGAAGTTCAACCAAATCTCTGTTTTGGTACGCAACGGCTTTGGTGAGCCATGATTCTCCGGTAGTATATCCTTTAGCGAGTTTAGAATTCGCATCTACTCCTTGATTTAGATAGTGCTTGACTAATTCAATATCTTCAAGCATTAAAGCGATGTCTGGTTCCATGACAGCACCATAGTCTAAAAGAAGTTGAGTAATGTGTTTATGTTGACTGGACGCTGCAACGTATAAAGGAGTACAACCATTTTTTGCTTTAACATCAATTTGCGCTCCCTTATCGATTAGAAGTTGAACTATATCCTTATGTCCGTTCGCAGATACTTTATGTAAGGGCGTTTCACCCAAACCATCTATAACATGAACGCTTGCACCAGCAGCAATCAATAATTCTACGATATCTTTATTTCCGCGAGCAGCAGCAATAAGTAAGGCTGAACAGATTTTTCCTTCAGAGTAAAACATATAAATTTAGTAGCACTAGTAACATATCCAAAATTAATTCTGCTAGATTAATTCTGAAAATTAGCTTAAATATTGGGATAAGCTGATGCGCAGCTAGATTGTATAAGACGAAAACGTAAAATTATTGTAGTGCGGGCTTTTCGGCCCGCGTCCCATATACAAATTAAGTGCGCAACAGCTTACTAAGCCTCGAATAATCAAATTACAAATTTCCAGAGTTTTACCTTTTGCCTTATCCTAGCAGAATATAGATTATTAGACATCTCCGAAAAAGAAGATAAAATCCTTGTCCAGTCAGGATCGATACCTCATTTCTGGAGATGTCTATTAGCTATTTATACCAGGGAAAGCAGTTAGAATTCTGTGATTCATATCTGCAAATCCTTGAATTACAATGCTTATTCCATATTCGTCGGTTACTTGGGCATTCCATTCGCTATTGGGACGACACCCGCTGATGACGTATGCTTCACCAATGAGCCTTTTCACTTTCTGAGCTACCCAACCAGTTGGGAAGAAACTATTGTTTTCCTTTGGTGGTAAAGAATTGTCGGGAATTCTAAATGTTGCGACGAAAGGCTCAAATGCTGCATCCGGTGGAGGTTGGGTCACCCATTCATAATCCAAGCCCATAAGAGTCAGTGCTAAACAATGGAGTACTTTTTGACAAATGTGAGTGAGGTGATTTCCCAAGCAGTTCTGGAACTCTTGGAATATTCGATAGTATTCCTTTCATTCCTATGCTAGCAACACAATCACAGTGAAGTGTGTCGCACTCACTCTAAATCTTCTCGCACACCATGAGCTAAGAGTAGTTCAACGAGATCTTTGTTTTTCTGGTTCATAGCCATACGCAGTGCACTAGATCTAGCTCCATAAGGGTATCGAACATTAACATCAGCACCATGGGTAACTAGCAATCTAACAATCTCGTCGCCGTCTGGCGTCTGTAAAGCTCTCAGAAGCGGCGTAAAACCTTGCTCATCGGTTAAATTTACGGATGCTCCACGAGACAACAGACACTCGACCACCTGTAGGCGATGGAACTGCGCTGCATGAAATAATGCGCTGCTTCTTGCTTGATTTAAGGCATTGACATTAGCGCTACAGTCCAACAAGAATTCTACTATATCTTGATGTCCATACTGGGCTGCCCGATGCAGTGGAGTATTGCCATGTACATCTTCTGCGTTAACATCTGCACCATGAGTGATCAAAAGTGAGCAAATATCTAGGCTACCTATAATCGATGCCCGATGCAGTGGGGAAAACTTAAAAGTTCCTGTCTTCTCATTAACTAAAGCACCATGATTGAGGAGCAGTTCAACAATATTTCTGTTTTTATATTGGTACCCGATAGCTGCAATTAGCCATGAATCTCCTTTTGTCAATCCTCTTGCTAGTTTGGAATTGGCATCTACCCTCTGATCTAGGTAGTACTTGACCAATTCAATGTCTCCAAGCATCAAAGCAATATCTGGCTCCATAGTGGCTCCATAGTTCAGCAGAAGTTGAGCAATCTCCCGCTGCTTCCTGTAAGCTGCTAGGTATAAGGGAGTGCAACCATCTTTC
>CAIVAU010000146.1 GCA_903903925.1 uncultured cyanobacterium | reverse complement strand
CTTTACACTGACCCTGGCATGGACTACTACGAGCAGAAATACCAAGACCAAATCCTGAACAATCTCAGGAAAAAAGCTCAGTCTCTAGGCTTTGACCTGATTGCTCAACCCACTGCCACCGAGAGTGTTTCTTGAGAGCAACTTCCGGTCATTAACCAGGAGAATAGTATCGTGAATATTGAATTTGGACGTGAAATTTGCGGCTACCTTGACATTGCAGAGTCAAGGGAGTGGTTGGTTACGAATGGGATTGGCGGTTACGCTTCTGGGACTGTAGCTGGGCTGCTTACCCGCCGTTATCACGGTTTACTGGTTGCAGCCCTAAAACCACCCCTAGGTCGTACTTTACTGCTAACCAAGCTAGATGAAACTGTTTCTTACAATGAGTGTTCTTACTCCCTCCACACCAATCGTTGGGCTGACGGTACTGTTAGTCCTCACGGCTACCTGAATATTGAGCGTTTTTCGCTATCGCGCAATGTCCCTGTCTGGAGTTTTGTCTGTGCTGATGCTTTGTTAGAAAAACGGGTATGGATGGAACGGGGCGCTAACACTACCTATGTGCAATATGTCTTACTTCGGGGCTCCCAACCATTGAAGCTAACACTCAAAGCAATAGTTAACTACCGTGATTATCATGGTGACACTCAAAGAAATGGCTGGGATATGACAGTTGAGACAGTTGCACAGGGAATCTGCGTTACTGCTTATCCTGGTGCTACGCAACTTTACCTACTGAGCGACCATGGCAATGCATCCTCTGTGAACAATTGGTACTACGGATTTGACTTGGCGGTAGAACGTTACCGAGGACTGAGCGATCGAGAAGACCATCTACACGCCGCGACCTTACTCGTCACACTACATCCTGGGGAGTCTTTAACCGTTGTTGCTAGTACTGAGAAGCAACCAGATTTAAATGGTGAAGCAGTCCTCAAACAGCACTACGAACAAGAGCAAAAGTTAATTGATATCTGGAAAACCAACCACTCGTCCAAGCCTCACGACTCTCCTGCTTGGGTAAAGCAATTGGTACTTGCGGCTGATCAATTTATTGTTGATCGCCCATCGCCTAACGACCCCTACGGCAAAACCATCATCGCGGGCTATCACTGGTTCAGTGATTGGGGTCGCGACACGATGATTAGTCTACCAGGATTGACTGTTGCGACTGGACGCCTAGAAGTTGCTCGTTCAATTCTCCGAACCTTCGCGAAATATGTAGACCAAGGAATGTTGCCCAATCGCTTTCCTGATGCAGGGGAAGTACCAGAATATAATACAGTCGATGCGACACTCTGGTATTTTGAAGCCATTCGCAGCTACCACAGCGCTACCGAGGATAATGATCTGCTGTCTGAACTGTTTCCAATCCTGGCAGATATCATCAATTGGCACTGTCAAGGAACTCGCTACAATATCCACCTTGATGCAGCAGATGGTTTACTTTATGCAGGGGAATCTGGTGTACAACTCACTTGGATGGATGCTAAAGTCGGAGATTGGGTAGTTACGCCTCGCACTGGTAAACCAGTAGAAGTCAACGCTCTGTGGTATAACGCCCTGCGGACAATGGCAAATTTTGCCCGCCAAATAGGTAAGCCACATCAAGAGTATGAGGCGATCGCTGACCGTGTTCAGATCAGATTTTCCCGATTTTGGAATAACTCTACAGGATACTGCTACGACGTTTTAGACGGTCCCGATGGAGATGATCCATCATTGCGCCCTAACCAAATCTTTGCCGTCTCACTACCAGAAAGTCCGCTGACGCCAGATCAACAACAAAAAGTCGTAGAGACCTGTGGACAAATGTTGCTGACTTCATATGGACTGCGATCGCTCACTCCCAACGATGCCCAGTATCAGGGACACTATGGAGGTAATCAGTATCAGCGTGACGGTGCTTATCACCAAGGGACAGTTTGGGGCTGGTTGCTGGGTCCCTTCGTTCTAGCACACCTGCGCGTCCATAAAAATCCCGCACAGGCTCGCCGTTTCTTAGAGCCAATGGCTCATCATCTCTGCACCCACGGGATCGGTAGTTTGAGTGAAATTTTTGATGGCGATGCGCCGATGATTCCCAGAGGCTGTATTGCCCAAGCTTGGACAGTGGCAGAAGTCCTACGGGCATGGGTAGCGATCCACCATTTCCATCCTTGAGCAGAATTATACAGAACTCAGGAGTCAGGAGTCAGGAGTCAGAACTCAGAACTCAGGAGTCAGGAGTCAGGAGTCAGGAGTCAGAATGAGCGCATGAATTTTGTGCGACTGGGTGTCTACAATTGGGTGGGGTTTCAATACTGCTCGGATAAGCAGGGGAAGCAGGGGAGGCAAAACTCTTCAAGAGCCTCAATTTCTCCCCCTGCTCTTATACTGCTTGCCTCAACCAAGAAATTCCAAAACCTACGCAGTATTGGGTGGGGTTTGAATCCACATACTCTTGATTCTGATTTCTGACTCTTGAGTTCTTCTTCAACTTCCCCCGCACCCCGTTCTTGCTCAACCCAAATTTAACCGCGTATTCTTTCACACCAATCACGTTTAGTCAAGGCTAACGCATATATAAAGGGTAAAGAGCATATTTTTCTATGAAAGAATACCAAAAATAGGTGCTAAGAACGCTCTTAGCAACTACAAACCAAAACGCCACGAATTTATCAAACGCTGTACTAAGGGGAAGAGGGATTTTCTGCTTTCATTACTGTAAGACCATGAATAGATGCAATTAATCCCTTTAGCATAGCTGCCTTCTGACTTCAAAGAGGGATCTCTTAGCAGGGAGCTCTTAGCAGGGAATATCCCTTTTTCATGCTTGGCGGTGAAACTAGTTTCATGAGGACTACCCTCTACCTTTCTTCGATAATTGGTCAACCGAGAAACGCTGTGGAAATTTTTTAAAAGTGCTTGACGCATGTTCAAAGGATACGAAATGATGAGTATAATCTGGGAGAGACAAATGCAGGGCATCAAGAAGGGTGAAGTTTGAAACCCAGTGAAATCTATTGCTAGAGATTTCGCAGTTGCTACGTAACCAAATTGCACTCTTGCGGATGATCTCTGTTTTCAAGCATTTTTAAGTGTAATAACCGTAACGTTGTTGAAGAAAAAGCGAAGGGGAGATGCAACAGGATGAAGCCAACCTAAAGGATAGCGATGAATGGTATACAGTCCTACCTTACACTATAAGCTTTGAGAGATACAGCATGGCAGTTGATCAAACCCTTACTCTAGAGTGAAAAAACAACAGGTCGTCTTTTTACCTTCACGAGGTTCGCACTTGGCGGGAACTATTGGAAGACTTTCACGGACAGACAGTATACAACAAATACTTCCACTGTTGGCAAAGGAATGGGATGTGGGCAGAGATGAAACGCAGCCGCCTGCGGCAGTTAGGTGTTCAAATGGGCACAAATTCTACCCCGAAAGCAGCAATTGTCGATAGCCACTCCGCGAGAACGACGAAAAAAAAAGGGGGACTATGGCTTTATTGACGCTGAAATTGTTTAATTTTAGGTGTCTACACTTAAAACCTGTAGCTTTACATCCTCAGGTCTGTGTTAGTGCCAAAAGCAACAGGGGTGCAAGGATGGTGACTCAGATATCCAGCTTGATGGAAATGATGCATTTACTCCCAGGTAGTGCAGTTTCTCAAATGTTTGAACTTTTGTCCATAAGATGCTACATTTTGCTATTTCACCCAGCATACCGCTCACTGAAATTAATGAACTTTTGTAGAGGGTACTATTCTCAGTAATCTCAACTCTTTATGATGAGCAGTTAATTTTTCACCAACCATATCAGGCTAAATTGACAATACCCTATGGAGTTGCAATAAATGGACTTATACAGAGATGCATTGAACATCCTCAAAGAAACTAGCCGAACTTTTTACATCCCAATAGTTCGTTTACCAGTTGGCTTACAAGAAGCAGTGGCATCAGCCTATCTGTGTTTCCGAGCTATTGATGAAATTGAAGATCATCCAGAACTGGATAATCCTACCAAGGCAAAATTTTTGCGCACCATTAGCTCAACATTACAAGAATCTGGGGTTGATGGCTTCTCTATTGATACCTTCTCCTTAGGATTGAACACACACGAGAATTTATTGCCAGAGGTCTCGATTCGGATTAGAGAATGGACACTCCTAGCACCCGCGACCATTGCACCTCGGATTTGGGATGCGACTGCTGCAATGGCAGACCGGATGGCTCACTGGGCAGAAGTTAACTGGGAAATTCGCACAGAGTCTGATTTGAACCATTACACATTTAGCGTTGCAGGTGCAGTTGGCTTGTTACTCTCGGATTTATGGGCTTGGTACGATGGGACGCAAACAAACCGTAGCCTAGCAATTGGATTTGGTCGGGGCTTACAAGTCGTCAATATGCTCCGTAATCATACAGAAGATTTGTCCCGTGGGGTGGACTTCTTCCCACAAGGTTGGGATGCAGAAAATATGCAAAAGTATGCTCGTCGAAATCTAGCGATGGCAGGTGCTTATACCAATGCCCTTCCCGCTGGGCCAGCTTTGGATTTTTGTCAAGTTCCGCTGACTTTGGCTTATGGCACCCTAAATGCCCTTGAAAGTGGCAAAGCTAAACTTACCCGCAGTGATGTTTTAGCACTGATCGAGCCACTGATTGGTGTGAACATGAATGCGATCTAACAGGGGCGGCAATTAACCTGATTGCTGGATTACTGTAGATTACATAACAACGTGCTAGAGCGTTTATTGCCCTGCTCAATACAAGGAGAGAATGAGAGTGAAAAAAACCCTGTTCCTTAATCCTCCTTCCTTCGATGGGTTTGACGGTGGTGCAGGTTCACGATACCAAGCCAAGCGAGAGATTACCTCTTTCTGGTATCCCACATGGCTAGCGCAACCCGCAGCCCTCGTACCGGGTAGCAAGCTTGTGGATGCGCCACCACATGGTCAGACGGTGGAAGATGTGCTGAAAATTGCCAAAGATTATGAGCTAATTATCATGCACACCAGCACGCCCTCCCTGGGAAATGACGTCAAGTGTGCTCAGTCGATCAAAGCCCAGAACCCCAATGTGAAAATTGGCTTCATTGGGGCACACGTCGCAGTCTTACCAGAGGAGACGCTACGTGACAACCCAGTGATTGACTTTGTGTGTCGCAACGAGTTCGACTACACATGTAAGGAACTGGCGGAAGGCAAACCTTGGAATCAAATTCAGGGTCTAAGCTACCGTGACCCTTCCGATTCGCCCACAGGGCTGTGTCACACGGAGGAGCGCTCATTAATCCACGACTGGGATGTCATGCCCAGCGTCCTACCAATTTATGCGCGTGACTTAGACATTACAAAATATTTCATCGGCTACCTCCTGCACCCCTACATTTCTTTTTACACTGGACGAGGCTGTCCGGCAAAATGTACTTTTTGTCTATGGCCTCAGACTATTGGCGGTCACCAGTATCGCGCTAAAAGCCCAGAGGCAGTTGGCAAAGAGATGGAAGAAGCCAAAGCGATTTTCGGCGATCGGGTGCGGGAATATATGTTCGATGACGACACGTTTACTATCGATAAACACCGGGCGATCGCCATTAGCGAACACATGAAGCGCTTGAATCTAACCTGGAGTTGCAACGCCCGCGCTAATCTAGATTACGAGACACTCAAGCAATTGCGCGACAACGGCTTGCGGCTGTTGCTGGTGGGATTTGAATCAGGTAACCAGCAAATTCTGGATGGCATTAAGAAAGGTATCAAGCTGGAAGTTGCCCGGAAGTTTATGGAACACTGCCACAAACTTGGTATCACTGTACATGGCACATTCATTATCGGGTTGCCAGACGAAACTCAACAGACAATTGAGGAAACGATTCGCTTTGCTTGCGAAATTAGTCCTCATACCATCCAGGTTTCCATTGCTGCCCCCTATCCAGGTACTGAACTCTATCGACAAGCTCAGGAAAACGGTTGGTTTACTAACAATTCCTTGATTGCAAACTCTGGTATTCAAATGTCTACACTGCAATATCAGAACCTTTCCAGTACTGAAATTGAAGATGCAGTCGAGCAGTTGTACCGTCGGTTTTACTTTCGACCTAAAGCTATCATCCCAATTGTGGGTGAAATGCTCAGCGATCCCCAGATGTTAGTCCGCCGCCTACGAGAAGGTCGCGAGTTCTTTTCCTACCTGAAAGACCGCCGTACCCAATCTGCTGCAAAAGTGCCATCAGTAGTTAGTCATTAGTTGTTAGTCATTAGTCATTAGTTGTTAGTGGTAATAATCAACAACCAACAACCAATGACTCCTGACTCCTGACTCCTGACTCCTGACCGTTTTTGAATTTTGAATTGGAGCGAAGCGACTTGACTCCTGACTTCTGACCAACAACTAACACCTAAAAATGAAACTTGGAAGCGAAAACCATAAAGAACTGTTCTGCCATAGCTTCATCACCAGCCACGTCAAGTTTGAGCTGGAGGAACTCCCTTGGCCCACTCTTGATAGTGTCGGGCTTGAACGTCTGCGAAGTATCCCCTTCTGGCGAGAAGCCCTCCGCACAGAGCAAGGGGCTGGGGCTATGGTTAACGCCTTTGCTGCGACGATCAGCGATCCGCTATTACATGAAGCGATCGCCCTTCAAGGTATGGAAGAAGACCGCCACGGCAGACTGATTGGATTTTTGATCAACCATTACGACATTCAAATTTCCCAACCTCCTGCGCCTGTACTTCCCAGCAATATTAAAACTGCCTTCCTTGACTTTGGTTTTGGGGAATGCCTCGATTCTTTCTTAGCTTTTGGTATATTCAAAATTGCCCGCCAAGCTAACTACTTTCCTGAAGCATTGTTCGACATCTTCGATCAAGTTCTTCAGGAAGAGGCACGTCATATCATGTTCTTTATTAATTGGGTAACTTACGCACAAATTCATCAGGATAGCAAGGCTAATTGGTTACGCGGGGTTCATGCTCTCTGGCATTACGGGAGAGCATTTCAAGATAAAATTAAAGCCTTCAGTGGCTCAATGGAGGATCAACAAGAGGGTTTCACTGCCACTGGAGCTGGTAACTTTATGGATGATTTGACCCCTGAGTTGTTTTTATCTACCTGCCTTCAAGAAAATACTCGTCGGATGAGCACTTTTGACCAAGAGCTACTCCAACCACAACTGATCCCTAAACTGACCAAAATTGCCCTACGCCTTTTGAGACTCACATCTAGGAGTCAGGAGTCAGGAATCAGGAGTCAGGAGTCAGGAGTCAGGAGTTAGGAGTTAGGAGTCAGGTTATCCAATGGAGTTATTGTTAAATGAATGAGATAAAAATCGGATCTTTTGCCCATAAGGAATTATTCTCCCGCAGCTTTATGGAAAGCCACCAGCAGATTGAGCCTGAGGATCTCATGTGGCCTAAACTTGATGGTCTAGCACTTGAGCGCTTGCAGCAAATTCCCTTTTGGGAAGAAGCCCTCAACACTGAACTGGAAGCTGGAGCAAAGATAGATGCCTACCTCCCAATGATCAGCGATCCACTGCTGCAAGACGCGATCGCCCTGATGGGAAGGGAAGAAGCCGCTCATGGTCGGCTATTCAAGTATATGATTGAGCACTATAACATAGAAGTTCCTGGTCATGCTCCTGCTCAGCCGTCTACAAACGTTGAGCAAGCCTTTATTGATTTTGGTTATGGTGAGTGTCTGGATGCTTTCTTAGGATTTGGGTTGTTTAAAATCGCCCGCCAGTCTGGGTTTCTACCAGAACCAATGTTCAATATATTTGAGCGGCTGTTGCAAGATGAAACACGCCACATTGTGTTTTTTGTCAACTGGGTAGCCTATCTTCTCTCAAGTAGGGGTCAAGGAGCTACATTGTTCCGATCTCCCTATTCACTCTGGCATTACGGTAGAGCTGTTCAAAGAATCATGGGTGTGGTTGGTCGTAGCGCTGAACACAACGGTGGTAGTGACTTTTCAGCTACTGAAGCCAGCGTCTTCTTGGAAGGTTTTAGCCTTGAGAAGCTGATCTCAAATTGTCTGCAAGAAAATGCTCGACGCATGAGCGTTTTCGATTCTAGGCTACTTCAGCCTCAACTTCTACCATCGCTGGCTCAAGTTGCACTATCTGGCATCAGACTTTTACCTAAACGCCAACCTCAAGCTACAAAGCAGAACCTCTCAAAAGCGGAAAACTCTTGACAAGCAGCTATGCAGGAGGCAGAAGGAAGTCACCAAGCATGAAAAAGGTTTCTTTCCCTGCTCCCCTATTCCCCTGCTCCCTCAATATAATTAATTAATTCAAAGCCGTGAGAAACTAACATTTCACGGACTTGGTGGCTGAGGAGTGCATCAAGTTCTAACTGACCTGCCCCTTGTGGTCCATTCCTTGGTTCTCCAGCGATCGCGATCGCTGGATGAGCATAAATTTCTATCAGATCTGCTTGGATCTGTGGTATGAGACCGAGTAAGTAAGCTTCGGTCATCCGCCCACTTTGAAGCCAGCCATAGACGCGTTCAGGTGAGATAATCCCTTTTGGTTTTAGCAACCGTTCGCCGTACCAACGCAGCCCGGACATGACAAGATACCAAATCGTCTTTATCAAGCGATCGCTACTGTCTATTTTCAAAGTCATCCCTAGTTCTTCATAAGGAAGCCGGATAACTTTAATATTAAATTCATGACTCAGGTTAACTAAGGTATGCAGCACTATGGGGTTAAAGTGCATGTGGTTGTGACCATCAACGTGAGAAAGTTGCAGCCCAGTGGAACGAAACTTTTCTAACTGAGCGCGAATTTCCAAAGGTAGTTCCCGACGAGCATCTTGGTTCAAGTGGTAGTGTATCCCAGCTTGATTATGTTTGTCAGAAAAATTCCCCTCTGTATCGACCAAGTGTGGTATGTCTCTTGGAGGTAATACCGCCTTGCCGCTACCTAAAACCAAGTGTAGCCCAACTGCCAGTTTCGGGTGAGCATGAGCCAGATTGACTGCTTCATCAAATGCTTGACCTGTCACCATTAGACTAGTGCTCGTTAGTACTCCCTGTTGATGAGCGGTGATGATCCCTTGATTAACACCAGAAGAGAATCCAAAATCGTCCCCATTAATAATTACGAACCGACGACGTGAATCAGATTTGGCTTCACGCTTTGACGCTAGAGTAGGCATTTTAGCTGTATTAGTCACGACTCATCAAACCATTAACCCCATATTTCCACACAAGGTATGAGAAATTTCACTCGAAAGCTCAGTTACACTGAGTTTAATCTTATGCTATTTTACTCACAGAATAACTTTTAAGTAAATATACTTACGATGATAATCGCTTTACAGTTAGTCCTGCTCACCCTCATTACAGGATCTGTAGGCTACTACCTTTGCTGTGCGATCGCGACTGCTCAGTTCTTCGCAACTCCTAAACAAGAAAAGGGTACAAACGTTGAGCCAGTGTCGGTGATGGTCCCAGTGTGCGGTGTGGATGAAAATTCTAGAGAAAACTGGGAGAGCTTCTGCCAGCAAGACTATGAAAACTACGAAGTACTGTTTGGCGTCATGAGCCCAAAAGACCCGGCTGTGCCCATCCTCGAAGAAGTGGTGGCGAAATTTCCTGATCGCGCTAGGCTAATCTTCTGCTTGGAAGCACTTGGTCTTAACTATCAAGTCAGCAATTTCATCCATTTGCTTGAGGCGGCACAGCATGAACTCGTCATCTTCACAGATAGTGATATTTACGTACAACCGCACTACCTGCGTACAGTAACAGCGCCGTTAGCTGATCCTTCTATTGGTCTGGTGACATGCGGTTACGTTGCTCATGCTCCAGAGTTTCTGATGCCTGTTATAGCCTCTTTGGGAAGGTGTACAGACAACATACCGAGTGTGCTACTGGCTCGCAGTTTGTCTGGTGGTCATCTATGGTTTGCTCTTGGCGCAACGATGGCTGTTCGTAAATCTGTACTGTCCCAAGCTGGTGGATTACAAAGTATTGTCAACCAGATCGGATCAGATTCCCACATCGGAAATATGGTGGCAAATGCTGGTTATCGAATTGAACTGTCGCCATATATCGCAGAAACTGACGGTGGACGCCAAACCTTCCGACAACTGTTTCAACGGGAGTTGCGCTGGGCTAGAAGCATCCGTTACGTCGAAGGACCGCTCTATTACGGTAATGTGTTCACTTTTGGCACAGTGTATTGTATCCCTTTACTCCTCCTTTTCGGTGTTCATCCTTGGGTCATTATTGTATCCTTGGTTACTATAACCGTCAGAATCATCCAAGCGCTGATAGCTATTTATAGCACAGGCTGCCCGAAACTGGTTCGCTGGCTCTGGGTACTACCACTTCGCGATCTGTTAAGTTTTATCATTTTTGTCGGCGGAGCCGTTGGTAATAGCATTTACTGGCGTGGAAGGCGACTCCAGGTTGGAATGGGCGGTACACTCACAGAGCAAGTTAAAAGTTAAAAGAAAAAGGCCAAGAAACAAGGCTTCCTTTCAAATCTCCACTCATTTATTTATGGGGATTCTCTTTTTACTTTTTAACTCGGATTTCTTACAAACAATAAAAAATAAAAAATCAATTTATGGTGTTTCATACTTGACTTTATAATGATTGGTCTTATATGATCGATTCGATTTTGAAATCGTCTGAATGATGGAATCGGAAGTTTACGTACTTCATTCCAGAAGAGCCTAACTTTTCATGGGATCTTTTTAGCTTGTATGCAGACGAAGAAAAGCTTTTTCTAAGGTCTCCTACATCTGACAACTTTCCATAAGTTTAGCTTTTTCATCGAATTTCATTATGATCAACTACTGGAGCTTCCGAGAATGAAATTACAAAAGTGCATTCAAGTGATTGCAGTCCTCTTATTCACCCTGAGCATTGCAATATTCGGTAATGGCAACCAACTCCCTGCACATGCAACTACAGTCCTTGAAGCTAAATATGCTGCAAGGACTGGTGACCTTGAAATACCAGCAAACCGGGATTCAATACCAGATAACACAGGAAACGAATTCCTTCCTTTAGTAAACAAATCCGGAAAAGACGTTACATTTACTACAACTTCACGCATTCAAGTGAATGGAGGAATTGCTCGCTGGGATTATGGCCCAAGTTGCCAATCAGGTCTCACTGGGGATGGCGCTCAACCTAATCAAATTTGCGCCGGATCATTGAAATTTCCTCAGCAGCGCCCAGGGGCATTAATTGCTTATATAACAAATCAAAAAGGTGATTCTAGAGTTGAGTTAATTGGTTATAGCAAGACTCTGACTCTAGCAAATTGTGAAACATTGAGAATCTTCAACAATGATAATTCCGCAGTCTATAGAGATAATCAGGGTATTGCGGTAGTTCACTACGAATTGCGTTAAGGTTATATTATCAAATTCAAAAAGTAAGTGCGACCGCTCTCCTATAAAGAAAAAGCGATCGCACTATCTATTTTACAGATTGCTATTTTTTAGTCCAGACTGTTCCATTAGACCATAAGATTTTATTTCCAGATAGTACACCTGTAGATGGTGCGTCATCACAGAAATTTACACTGATGATTGGTGCATACAGATCCACCTCAGAACCCTGGAAACAACCTCTTCCATTGGAATATTTGACCGAAGTGATGATATTTTGATTTTGAGTTACGGTAATAGTGGCATTATCGAGATCAACCCAAGTTCCAGCAAATACATTTTGTGCAGGTGCTGCATTAGCAATACCCTGAAAGGTGGTAACCGCTATCATTACAGCCAAGAATAAACCAGAAAGAATTTTAGCAAGAGATTTCACGTTCAAAAATCCTCGATGACTTGAATTGGATTGTGGTTTTGTATTCCCACATCTTTTGGACAGAGTATTTCGTCCTGCTTTGTAAAATTGAGCGATATCTAAATTGTTAAGTGATCACTCTTCTTTCTACAAAAAAGCGAACACTTGACTTTTCAGATAGTTACTACAATATCAGGCGTTCTCGCTGCTTTAAATACATAGGGCGATCACTCTCCTATAAAGAAAAGCGATCGCACTATGTATTTTACATATTGTTATTTTTTAGTCCAGACTGCTCCATTAGACCATAAGACTTTATTTCCAGATAATACACCAGATACTACACCTGGGGTATCAGAGAAATTTATACTGATGGTTGGTGCATATAGATCCACTTCAAATCCCTTGAAAATCGGTCGTCCGGGCCACTTGAGTGTGATGATGTTCTGCTCTTCTTCTACGGTAACAACAATACCAGTCAAGGACCAACAAGCGCTACAAATCCAGGTTCCAGCAAATGCATTTTGTGCAGGCGCTGCACTAGCAATACCCTGAAAGCTGGTAACCGCTATCATTACAGCCAAGAATAAACCAGAAAGAATCTTAGCAAGAGATTTCATGTTCAAATATCCTCGATGACTTGAATTGGATTGTGGTTTTGTATTCCCACATCTTTTGGACAGAGTATTTCGTCCTGCTTTGTAAAATTGAGAGATATCTAAATTGTTAAGTGATCACTCTTCTTTCTACAAAAAAGCGAACACTTGACTTTTCAGATAGTTACTACTAAATCAGCCGATTTCGCTGCTTTAAATACATAGGGCTATCACTCTCCTCTAAAAAAAGCGATCGCACTATGTATTTTACAGATTGTTATTTGTTATTTTTTAGTCCAGACTGTTCCATTAGACCATAAGATTTTATTTCCAGATAGTACACCTGTAAATGGTGCGTCATCAGAGAAATTTACACTGATGATTGGTGCATATAGATCCACTTCAAATCCCTGGAAAATGGGTCGTCCATCGGACAATTTGACTGAAGTGATGATGTTCTGTTTTTCTTCTATGGTAATAACGAGATTGCCATTAGCCCAAGTTCCAGCAAATGCATTTTGTGCAGGCGCTGCATTAGCAATACCCTGAAAACTAGTAACCGCAATCATTACAGCCAAGAATAAACCAGCAAGAATTTTAGCAAGAGATTTCACGTTCAAACATCCTCGATGACTTGAATTTAATTTTAGTGGTTGATTTCTATGAATCAGATATTATCGTATTTCTGGACTTCTCCCTCACTACAAATCAACTTTGAAAAGTTTGCAATTCTTATAGCCTGTGTGTACCGGGATAACCGTACCTTATTTTGTATAAATTATCCTTGACAAAAACACATGTTATGTTGTTGGGGGAACTGAGATGTTCTAGGTAGTGCGAGCATCTTGCTCGCTTCGTGAGCGAGACGCTCACACTACCAACCCATAAAAATGAATTTGACAGACCACTAGTGGTCTGTGTCATCAATTTTGAAGGGTTCGTAGTTCTTGGAGTTAAGGACTAAAGTCCTTACTACGAACTTCTCAACCCGTGAAAAAGCAAGGGTATTGGGGTTAAACCCATCACGAAATCACGAATTGACCAACAACATCATTTATTTATGGGGATTCTCTTTTTACATAATTTTCTTTATTCCCTGCTGTAATAGCTAGTGGTATTAAAGGAACAACCCAACACATGTACTGGTTAAATAAGACAGAATTAAAATCTATAAAAACTATCATTACTAATAGAGAAGCAATCTTTATTTCGATTTGACGCTTAAGGGCAATCAGATAGATCAAGCTCATCATAAATAGCATTGGTAATTTGGCTGTTAATCCAATAAATTGAGGTATGGCAGATGCAATATATGTATCAACTGAAAACGCCCCAAAATCACTATCTGGATGTCTAGTTGCAGAAAATAGTACAGATTTTACTAAACTCTCAGCACTCCAAATAATGAAGGGAATTGATGTCAACAGTGGAATACTGCTTATTACCATGATCGCAATTAACAACTGTTTGATTTTATTCTTATTCGCTGAGTGCCAAATCCAAATTAAATAAAGTGGAATCAAAAAAACTCCTATCTGCTTTATTGCCAAAGAGATACTAAAAAAAATCAAAGATAGCCACTTTCTTTTTCGTAGGACAAAAAGCGAAATTAACAAGAAAAAAATCGGAATAAAATCTATATCAGCAACCAAAGTTACATAAAAATTCCATCTATTAAATAACCAAAAAATACAGGAAAATATTGATATGAGAATTAATCTCTTTTGATAAAAATAATTAAAAAGTGCTAAGCCAACCCCTAGATTAAAAACTAAAAATATGTATCGCCAAAAACTAATCCAATCTTGGTAATTATTTAACCCAAGTAATTGTGTTAAATAAGACATTATATAGAAAAATGGAAAATATGTAGCATATTTTTTATTATCTCTCATATTGCTCATTAGAATTCTTGCATAGGGATTCTCTCCCAACAGAATTCGTTTTCCTTCTATCCATAAGTAATATATATCTTCTTCTTTTCCTAGTTCATCTGTTTTATAGTTCCAAAATATAGGAAGCATATGAACTAAAATCCCCACAGAAATAATCATCAATAAGCATATTAATCCCCATTTTTCTTTTGTGTTGACTGACTTCAACATCTTGAACATTCCCATGATTTTTTTCTGAGGGTGAAGTTTGAATAGTAACCTACTGGGGATCGCCTTGACAACCATATTCATAATGATTACGGTTTGTAGGGAAGATCTAAATAACTGCTTCAGGAGGATAGACTAATGTTGACGAATCGAGAAGGACAAAAAGTTCCAAACGTTACTTTCCATACTCGTGAAAACGACCAGTGGGTAGATATTACAACTGATGAACTATTTGCTGGCAAGACCGTGGTTGTCTTCTCATTACCAGGCGCTTTTACTCCGACATGTTCATCTACTCATGTCCCTGGTTACAACGAGTTAGCGAAAGTCTTGAAAGAAAATGGCGTGGATGACATTGTTTGTATTTCCGTTAATGATGCCTTTGTGATGAATGAATGGGCAAAAGACCAACAGGCCGAGAATATCAGGCTAATTCCTGATGGTAATGGTGATTTCACTGAAGGCATGGGAATGCTGGTGGATAAAGCAGATTTGGGATTTGGAAAGCGGTCTTGGCGCTATTCTATGCTCGTGAAAGATCGTGTGATTGAGAAGATGTTCATTGAGCCAGAAGAACCAGGCGACCCATTTAAGGTATCGGATGCAGATACAATGCTTCGCTATATCAATCCCCAAGCAGCAAAACCCAATTGCGTTTCTCTGTTTGCAAAAATAGGTTGCCCATTCTGTGCCCGTGCCAAAGCTATGCTGAAGGAACATGGCATGGATTATGAAGAAATTGTTGTGGGGCAAGATGCCACTATGCACTCTCTCAAAGCGGTTACAGGAGCAACTACAGTTCCGCAAGTCTTTATTGATGGTAAGTTAATCGGTGGATCTGAGGAGCTAGCAGCCTACTTGGGTGTTAAGTAGATTACACTGAAACCTAAAAGGGAAAGGGGGAAAGGGATTAAAATACCCCTTTACCTCGATTTCCCATCCATTCTGACTCCTGACTCCTGACTCCTGACTGCTGTATTAAATTTGGTAGTAAGAACGATACCAATCAACAAAGCGTGGAATTCCCACCTCAACGGTGATGCTGGGCTTAAAGCCAAATTGCTCTAAATCTTTTACGTCCGCTTCAGCCTCAGGAACATCACCTGGCTGGAGTGGGAGTAAATTTTTCTTTGCTTTTTTGCCGAGATAATTTTCTAAAAGCTCAATGAAGTCATCTAATCTCACCGACTTGTCACTTCCAATATTATATATTTTATAAGGAGCATGACTTATATTCGAGCTTAATGTAGGTTTTACTGCATCTGAATTAGGTTGAAAAATCTTATCTTGAACGCGAATAATTGCTTCAATAACATCATCAATATAAGTAAAGTTACGCTGCATTTTACCTTGGTTAAAGACATTGATCGGTTGGTCTGACAAAATTGCCTGAGTAAACAAAAATAGAGCCATATCTGGTCGTCCCCAAGGACCGTAAACAGTGAAGAAGCGGAGACCTGTTGTGGGCAAATTGTATAAATGGCTGTAAGAGTGAGCCATCAGTTCATTCGCTTTTTTTGTAGCTGCATATAAGCTGATAGGGTGGTCTACATTATCATCGACAGCAAAAGGTTTCTTTGTATTAGCTCCGTATACTGAACTAGAGGAAGCAAAGACGAGGTGCTTTACCTCTGTTTGCCGACAGCCTTCAAGGATGTTGAGGAAACCGACTAGATTGCTATCAACATAAGCATAAGGATTGGAAAGCGAATAACGGACACCAGCTTGAGCAGCTAAATGAATTACTTTGGATGGCAAATTATTGGCAAATAGCTCAGCCATGGTTGTGCGATCGCTTATATCTAATTTGCAAAACCGAAAGTTCTTGTAATTTTCTAGCTGAGCTAACCGAGCCTGCTTTAACCCGACATCATAATAGTCGTTAAGATTATCTATACCAAGAACTTCTTCCCCCATCATTAAAAGTCTTTTGCTTAAATGAAAGCCGATAAAACCAGCTGCACCAGTGACCAAAAGTTTTGTCATATAGGGTAAGTAAGAATTCAGGAGTCAGGAGTCAGGAGTCAGGAGTCAGGAGTCAGGAGTTAGGAGTCAGGAGTTAGGAGTCAGGAGTTAGGAGTCAGGAGTCAGGAGTTAGGAGTTAGGAGTCAGGAGTTAGGAGTCAGGAGTCAGGAGTTAGGAGTCAGGAGTTAGGAGTCAGGAGTTAGGAGTTAGGAGTTATCTTTCTTTGGGGATCTATATCGTTCTTCCCCTTCCTGACCTCCCACACTCCCCACACTCCCCACACTCCCCACACTCCACACTCCTCAGAGAGGTTGCTTCTCTTGTTCTGAATATTGCTTTTCGTGAACTACTTGACCATAGTCTAGTTTTATGATTCGGTCTGCTAAATAAAAATAGCGGTCGTCGTGGCTAATTGCCAGTATAGTTTTGCCCCGATCTCTGAGTTTTGGTAACAACTGGGTATAGAAGATGTCTTTAAAGACTGGGTCTTGGTCGGCTGCCCACTCATCAAATAGATAAATTGGTCGGTCTTCCAAGTATGCTGTGAGTAAAGCTAGTCGCTTACGCTGTCCTTGGGAAAGAGCCGTGGTGGAAAGTTTGCCATTTTCAACTTTGACCTTATGGTCTAGTTGGAGTAGCTTCAGATACTCTTGGGCTTGAATATCTAGGTCTGCATTTTCTAAGCCCACAAGGTCTTCAAACAAATAAAAGTCTGAGAACACTACCGAAAAATGCTGGCGGTACCACTCTCGATTCTCTTCGTCAATGAGTTGATTGTCCAACCAAATTTCTCCGGCGTCAGGAATGTAAAGTCCTGTCAGGAGTTTGGCTAGAGTCGATTTACCGCTGCCGTTCCCACCGACAATGAACACTAGTTCTTGCCGATAAAACTTTAGGTCTAAGGGTCCCATGATAAAGTTGCTGTCTTCTTGCTCTTGAGTGTAAGTGTGGGTGACTCCCTTAAATCGTAAGCAGCGCCAGGAAAACTTAAAGTCAGGCGGAACTCTTGATACTTCGGCTCGATTAGCTAAAGATAATCCCAGAGATTCGATATGACGCAAGGCAACGCCGGCTTTAATGAAACGGGGAAGGTTGTTCACGATGTTGTCCATTGGCAACATCAAATAGGTGAAGGTCAAGATGTAGCCAGAGAGGGTTTGGGGACTGATGGCAATGAGATTGGGAAGTGCGAACAGTACAAAACCTATCGCAAAAAAAAGCAGCAGCCTCCCCCAACTGGTACTTGCGGCAAAAAGGGTCAGACCATCAACGTTGTGACGTCGTAAGGTGGTAGCTGTTGATCTGAGGTCTTGGTTAAGGAAAACTTGACGTCGTCCGTAGTGCAGCTTAAGTTCCTTGATTCCTTCAGTGATGGTACGAAAATTCTTAAACAGCAGATTTTGATCCTCACGGGCAAGAGTGAGAAATCTTTGTCCTCTTTTTATGAGCCACTGGTTAGTGGCGACCGCCACTAATATCAGGCATAAAACCATCACAAATACGGTCCAGGACAGCCAAGTTATGTAGAGTAGGCAACCTAAAACGATCGCAGTATCAATACAGAGGAAAGGAATATCAGAAACAGCATTGGCTACTGACTCTACATCCTCGGTCAGGGTTGCCAATAGTCGAGGATTACCAAGCTGCTCTAAATGCAGCAAATCAGAGCCAAGGATCTGGTGACTCAAGCGCATCCGTAATTGGAAGACTGCTTTCTGAGACAAGCGAACTAGCATCACTTGCGAAATAATACTGCTTATAAGTGCAACTAGGGCAAGTCCAGCAAAACCCCAAGCTATGGATGTGAGGCGCGAAGTGGCACTACGATTCGCCGCACTACTAATCAGGGCAATCAGGCTAGCACTAGTGCCGCCACTGAGAAATCCGGTGATGACGGCGATCGCCATCATTCCCCAAGAAGAACGCAAAAGAAAGTAAATCAGGTTCATAATATCGCTTGATTGCCAGCCAATTTAGTCTGCGCTCCTAGGGGAAAGGTAAATTAGATACATCATTTAACTTCGTTCCCACTGACAGGGGAGAGGTAATATCATACACTTAAGAACGTCTGATGATGATACCACCCTAAATCCAGCATAAAAAGCCACATGCGGACACTATCTAGAGCGACACAGATCTAAGAGGGAGCAGGGAGCAGGGAGCAGGGAGCAGGGAATAGGGAATAGGGAGCAGGGAGCAGGGAGCAGGGAATAGGGAGCAGGGAATAGGGAATAGGGAATAGGGAATAGGGAGTAGGGAATAGGGAGTAGGGAGCAGGGAATAGGGAATAGGGAATAGGGAATAGGGAGTAGGGAATAGGGAATAGGGAATAGGGAATAGGGAATAGGGAATAGGGAATAGGGAATAGGGAAT
>CAIVAU010000145.1 GCA_903903925.1 uncultured cyanobacterium | reverse complement strand
CTCCCCTGCCCCCCTGCCCCCCTGCTCCCCTGCTCCCTGCTCCCTGCTCCCTGCTCCCTTCTTTTGTAACGAAACATTGCCAATCCCTTGAAGAATACCACGAGCAATCAAACCTAGAGCCCGACCAACTACTTGGGTAAGAATGAAGACAACTCCACTACCCAAGAAAGATAATAGCGACTCTAAACGAGGTGCGATCGCATCATGAATTTCTAACATCAAGGTCACTACTAGCGGAATACCAGTAAGTTGTGCCAATTCCTGGCTACGTGGGGCATAGATCGAAACCGTGGCAATACCGCGAGGAGCAAATACAAATAGCTCATAACGGCTTTCAAAAACGGCTTTTGGCTCCTTTAGATAATTCCTGATGCGGTATTTCCAAGACAAATTATTTCTAAACCGTTCAATTTCTCGTGTGGAAAGAATTTGGCGATTATAAAAACTTTGCTTAATCTCTTCTACATCTGCCAACTTATTCAGTAGCGGCTGCACTACACCATTTCCAACCTGAATTAACAAATTCTCTAAGAGCATTAACCCTTGCTCCTTTGCTTCAAAACTCCCTGCTACATATAAGGCATTATCTACACGCAAATCGGTTTGAAATAACAGATAAGAAATTAATTCGTTAATTAAAGGAATCTTATCCAGGATTTCTGTTTGCACAACATCAACGTCTTGCAGCAATAAAGTAACAATTTCTAATTGACTATCTCCCACTTTCACCCTAGAAAACCTTCCGAAAAATCCTACTATTGCTGCTTGCCATATATCAATTAATATAGAATTTTTGATTTCCGATAATTGCTCAACTTCTAATTGAGATACAGAAATTTCATCTAATTTTTGCACAAAATTCTGTAGAATAATATAAAGCAAATCTCGTTTTTTATCTAATCGTAAAATGTCAATTTCTAAAGGAAAATTAGTAATATTTTTTAAATTAAATTGAAGCTTATTAATACAAGAGGCAAATAATTCTGCTTGCAAAGCTTTGGGGTTCAGTAGAGAAGGTGAATTTTGCGTTTTAGGATCTGATGGAGGAATAGCACTACTCAGTGAGGAATCAACAGCAGGCAGCATCAGTTGGTTTTGGTGTGGTGAACCTAATACCTGATTGAGAAGCCAATAGGCCGCCAGCAATTCTCGCTGCTTTCCAGCCAAAATTGCCCGTTCTAGCAATGGGAGTCCAGGAACTTGCAATTTTGCCGTCACTTGCCCTAAAGTGGTGTTGATGTAATGGATTCCTGACAAACGCAGACTATTGAGCAGCCTGTATTTTCGGTTTTGTGGCAAGTTACTATAGCGCCGCAGTAGGGAGTCCCCCTCTACTTCCCCAAACCAATAGGAACGACCCGCTGCGATTTCTTGTATGGCGGTGACTAATTCAGAAACGGGAGTGCCTTTAGGGCAATAACCATTGACCCCAGCAGACCTTGCTGCCAAAAGCAGCCCTTGTTCTTGAACGGAACTGAGGAGTAGCACTGACAGATTGGGGTACTGGGTTTTGAGTTGCTGACAGAGTTGTAAACCTAGCTGCTGGCTGGAAGTGGAGTGAGTGTTGCCTAGTTCTAAAATAACCAAATTCACGCTTGTGGGGTCTTGTTGGGCTTGTGCTAAAAGCTGCAAGGCATTGGTATATGTTTCTGCCTCAGATACCACTTGTAAGTTAGGGAACTCTTCCAGCGCTACCCTTAACCCTAAACGGAAGATTGGATCTTGATCAACTAACAATAATTTTATCGGGCGAGCGCTCATCGAAATAAACCATATTGCGATCAGCAGGCAGTTGGTATAGGCATTATATTTGTAGCTGTGATCGCCCACAACTACAGATTAACTAGCTGTCCTCTGTTTTGCGATAGCCATAGAAGTTAATACTGTAGTCGGTAATGCGTACTCCCGTTTGTTCTTCTACCAGACGAATGACATCTTCTGGCAATTGCACATGAACATCTAGAATTTGATTTGTATCCAAACAGTTTACATGACTGTGAGAATCACTGATATTGCCGTATAAACGCCCGTCGCAGTGTTCAATACACTCAATGATATCCTGACTCGATAAAGCTTCTAAATTTTGATAGACAGAAGTATGACCGATCTCTTTGCCTTGCTGATTCAAGCGATCATAAATTTCTCTGGCAGAAAGATGCTCTTTTGCTTGCCACAGTAGTTCTAGAATAAAGCGACGCTGACGACTAACGCGCATACCCAGCATTTGACAACGCTCAAGAGCATCTTCCAGCGAACGAATTGGTTTTATCGATACTACTTGTTTTGGCATATTTAAATTTTTTAACCTTTAGGCGAATTTTTCCTTTTTAAGGTTTGTTATTTTAGGTGTCCAAAAATTTTGCACTTTGCATTTTTTTATCTACCTGTGTCTTAGCTTTCAATTGCGGCGGGAATCACAGACAGCCGTGAAGAATTTTTGTCTTATTTGACAGTTGCTTTATCTTAACCTTAATCTAAAACAAACTCATTACAACTTTAGCTTAAAATGGCTATCAACGTCCACCTCAGGTTGGAGTCATGCTTGGGGAGTGGGGAGCAGGGGATCTGTTTAGCAGCGGAGTCAGACATTTTTATGCTTTTGGGTGTAGCGTCGAGGGCTAAAAGCTGCTAATCTGGATTCTCTGTATTACTGTTGAGCAAAATCTGCTGCTGAGTCAATGTCAATCACGATCGCACTCAATACTGACGACATTAACAATTTGGATCTCTCTCCAGCGGGAACAGTGATTGAAAAACTGTTGCAAGAAGGGGCGATCGCATCCTATGAACAGCAGTTGCACTTTGAGATTAACTATCCTCTAAACGAGGGCGATCCACGGGAACTCTCAGAAATCTCAGAAGTGCGGCTATGGTTTATCCGCTTGGATGCTCGCTATCCCTGGTTACCATTCTTACTTGACTGGAAAGCCGGAGAATTTGGCCGTTATGCCGCGATGCTTGTACCGCACCAGTTCAGAACCAAAGAAGGAATTCAGTATAATCCTGAAGCCTTAGAAATCTTTCTAATGCACAAACTGTTTGTTTTAACCGACTGGTTAAAACAGCAGGGTATTCCCAGTAAATCCCGCATTCAATCGTTGGCTCAACTACTGGGTTATGAGTTAGATGATACTTTATTTGAAATATTTCTTAATTAAGAGGGAGCAGGGGGCGCTCCCTGCTCCCTGCTTATTTAATCTGGCATAATAAGTTTAATGCGCTATTGAAGGCATACTCAACTGCTTTGGATTTACTGGGCAAAGCCGCCTGCCAAATCCGATAATCGTTGTATTCTAAAATAGAGTTTGCGATCTCATCTATTTTAGTTTTATCAAGAATATCAAGTTGGATTAAGTCAAAGTCTCTGACAGTGCCGCCTCCTGCTAAAACTTGATGTGCAGCTTGAATAAATCCGTCTAAAACTGATTTCATATATTCTTTGCCTGCACCTTCTGCAAAAACCGGGGATGCTTTAAAACCTCTAAATTCCTCTGAAATGACATTGGCAATTTTTCTTCCTTCTGGAGTATTCCACTCTACTGGAAGTTTTACATCCAGATATTCAGCCTGATTATATTGATAGTAGAGATATTCATTAATGTCTACAGCTTTGTGAATCAATTTTTGACCAGACAATAGTTTTTGCAAAGGATCTATACTTGTATCGATAGATAAGTCGCAGAATACTTTTTCTTCACCTTCCAGATATTCATATACAAGATAAGTCCAAATCCCATAATTGTCGGCATCAGGGGTTGCAGCTTGGTAGAAGGTAATTGTACCATCTTCTACACACTCGAAGTATGCACTTTTTGCATCTTTAAATTTCCAAAAATGCAAATTATGGGAGGAGTGCATGATTGTTCTAAAAATTCCGGTAATATGATGAGGCTGGCTTTCTACTTGGATGTAACGTTTTCCGCTGCTAATAAAGCTGTGTAATCGAATCGCCATTTTTGTTTCCTTTCTGAGAGTTCATCACGTTTTTTGTAGATGCACCAGCCTTAAAGTAGAAGGGAAGTGAAGAAATATAACCACATCTTGTATTATTGATCTAGTCGTGGTTACTTGAAAAACTAATACAGATAATATTCCGGATACAAGTGGTCGCCAAAGTTGAGCCAATTCTCAGCCTTGCTGCACTGAGGTTACTCATCTTTGTTCTAACCTAATTTTTTTTGCTTTGTGGTTAATTTGCTTCTTTATACATATAGATTTCCCAAAAATTTAGCCAAAATAACGGTTTGAAGTTAGGTTTTTGCTAAAACCTTTTTTTTCACAAATCTTAATTAATTCAATAATTTATAAAATTTTCCCAGTTCATCAGCTGTATTCTATAATCCACCAGCAACAGCACAGGACTTATGCACCATGCGCCAAAAATCCGGTTTCTTGATGGGAAAAAGGGTATAGGGTGTAGGGGACTGGAGACCCCCAAAGCGTGATCGGGGGGAAGAGGAATTTATTCAAGGGAAGTTGCACTCCTCCACCCTACCTTTTTCCCGAAGCTGCAACTCTACAAGCTACATCCCACACCCTGTTATCGGTCTAGCCACCCCAGATTTTCTCCAACACAGCTTTGGGTGAAATATCACTCATTTTGCCTGTAGGGGATTTAATCCCAAGAAATTTATCGCTATGAGGCAATAACTTTGCTGGTTCTGTAGAACCGAACAAGGCAATAGTATAGGTTTGTACTGCCACACTCAGGTGCATCGGCACACTATCAGTACATAACATTAAATTCGCCCCAGCGATCATCGCTGCTAGCTTGCCTATATCTTCTGGGGAAGTTATTTTAATGTCTGGTGCGGTTTGTTGGAGACCATGTACAAATTCTTGCTCGTCCAGTTCTTGGATGACAACTATGGGCATATCGGGCTGCTTGTGCTGAAAGTCTTGAATAATTTGCTGCCAATTCTCGACAGGATAGATTTTATCCAGACCCTTAGACTGATCTGATTCACTAGATCCACCGTGAATCAAAATGTAGCCAGTTTCCCTAATTATCAACCGTTGTTGTTCTTTATCTGTCCATGCGATATCTGGTTTTGGTACATTGATTGCTAACTCTGGGCAATCTTCGTGGATGCCTAGTCCTTGGAGTAGATCATGATACATAGCAGCAGCATACTGCTGTGTTTTCAAGGGGACTGGATTGGTGAGAAAAGCAGATCCTTTGCCTTTATAACCAATGCGTGTGGGGATTCCTGTTAACCAGAGTAAAAAACTCATTAACCAGCTTGGCCCCACTGCAATAGCGACATCATACTCGCGCTCGCGAATTATGCCCACTAGATTCGCCCAATCTGCCAAACTGTTACGGTCTTTGAAATCGAACGTCCGTACCTCATTCACTGACTTGCTCACTTGGTAAGCAGCCTTTGACCGAGGTTCCACAATGATATCTATCTGAGCGTTAGGGTAATGGCGCTTCAGGTCATCTAGAGTAGGAAAAAACAGAATTTGGTCGCCTATTCCGCCAGGTACAAGGGCTACTACTCGCATAATATTTATTTACGCTTACTCGCTCCCTATTTTAGGGGAAGATTGGGAATTACTATCCAGTATAGAGTTGAGGAAGACTGTGCATTTATTAATTCCATCTGCAGGTATAGGACGGAGAATGGGGAGTAACCGCAATAAACTCCTGCTAGCACTGCGATCGCAACCAATTATTAGCTGGACGCTCAAAGCTGCTGAAGCTGCGCGTTCTATCAGTTGGATCGGGATTATTTCCCAACCGACTGACTGGCAAGACTTAAACGAAATTTTAGCTAAACAGCAGTTGACTAAGCCAGTGGAATTGATCCCTGGTGGCTCCACTCGCCAAGAATCGGTCTATAATGGCTTGAAGGCGCTGCCAGAGTCTGCAAGAGTTGTGTTGATTCATGATGGCGCTAGATGCCTTGCCACAGCAGATTTATTTGATCGGTGTGCTGATGCACTCTTGCACTGTCCTGGTTTGATTGCTGCTGTACCTGTTAAGGACACAATTAAAGTCGTAGATGAAAATGGCATAATTCAAGGTACACCTGACCGTCGGCAACTGTGGGCAGCACAAACTCCACAAGGATTTGATGTTAACTTGTTAAAGCAGTGCCATGAGTCAGGGATTAATCAGGGTTGGGAAGTTACCGATGACGCCGCTTTGTTTGAAAAGTGCGGCTTGCATGTACAAATTGTTGAGGGCGAGGAGACAAACCTGAAGGTTACCACTCCACAAGATTTAGCTTTAGCGGAGTTCATTCTTAGAAATAGACTAGATGAATGCAGCGACAAAAATAGAAGCGATTCTCTACTTAAAGGGTAAGCCCCTGTCGATCAGTGAAATTGCTGAATATGCCGCCTGCGATCGCGCCGCAGCAGAGGAGGGCATAATTGAATTAATTGACGAGTATGCCCACCGAGAGAGTGCGCTCGAAGTTGTAGAAACCCCAAATGGTTATAGTCTACAACTGCGGTCTGATTTTTATGACTTAGTGCAAACACTGATTCCAGTGGAATTAGGCTTGGGCGCATTGAGAACTTTAGCGGCGATCGCTCTCCATAGTCCCATACTCCAGACTGAGTTAATCGACCTGCGCGGTTCAGGAGCATATCAACACGTCCAAGAACTCGTTGCACTTGGTTTTGTTAAGAAACGCCGTGACAGTGATTCTCGCTCCTACTCTCTACAAGTAACGCCAAAATTTCATCAGTATTTCCAGATAGAACAACTCCCCCAACCATTTGGAGAGAGTGTGGGGGGTGTGGGGAGTGTGGGGAGTGTGGGGGGAGATAGAGAAGTAAGTGAATAATTACTTTTTATTACAAACATATTACTTAATAATCTTCTCCTCCCACAGCCCACACTCCTAACTCCTAACTCCTAACCCCTAACTCCGGTAAAGTATGGTTTAGAGTAGAATTAGCCACTCAGCTAAAAAAATTGCAAATGGTGTTTGATCCTGACTTTTTGAATGACAACCCTGAAGAACACCCCAATCAGCTTCTTTCTGATAACTTTGAGGAACATCCCAATCAGTTACTCAAATATCTACAGCATCAGCCTCCTGAAGTTTTAACCCGTGTTGCCCAGTCTGTTAGCCCCGAAATTAAACAAATCATTTCGCAAAACGTCCAAGGGCTTGTTGGGATGCTGCCTGCTGAAAGTTTCAACGTGCAAATTACCACAGACCGAGATAACTTGGCTGGGCTCTTAGCCTCAGCTATGATGACGGGATATTTCCTCCGCCAGATGGAACAGCGAATGCAGTTAGATCATTTGAATAACGGTCATTAGTCATTGGTTGTAGATAGTTGTTAGTCGTTAGTGGAACAACCAAAAACTAACGAGCAACAACTTTTTATGACTCTTTCTTTTTACTTTTTACTTTTGCCAAGTTCTGTGACTAATCTTGAGGATAACCACCTAAGTGAACTTTCAGATTTTGATTCTTCCCGTCGCGGTTGACCTCAATTTCCAAGATATCGCCTATGGAACTGGAGTCTACCAGCTTCTGTAATTGGGCAGCAGTCAAGACTTGTCTACCATTGATTTTTTGAACAATGTCACCCGGACTCAGTCCAGCCTGCTTTGCTGGAGATCTTTCTAGAACTTGCTTAATTGCAATGCCAGTGTCTTGCTTCAGGTTGAGATTATTTTCTTGATTGATCTGCTGTTTTTTGGTAGGAGAAAGGTCTACCATTTCAATACCTAGAAAGGGATGTTCCGCATGTCCCTTAGTAAAAAGTTCATTAGCAATGCGGGCTGCGATGTCAATGGGGATGGCAAAACCAAGTCCCTTAGCATCAGCACGGATAGCTGTGTTGATCCCAATGACCTCACCTTGAGCGTTTAACAACGGACCACCAGAGTTGCCAGGGTTAATTGCTGCGTCAGTTTGGATAAAGCTGACTCGCTTATCTGGCACACCAACTTGTGTACTGGTGCGATCAGTCGCGCTGATAATCCCAATTGTGACGGTGTTGTCTAAGCCTAGGGGATTACCAATGGCGATCGCCCACTGTCCCGGTACCAAGCCTTGGGAATTACCCAGTTTGACGGTTGGCAATTTATCAGCTGGAATTTTGACCACCGCCACATCTGTCACTGAATCAACTCCCATAACTTTACCCTCAAGGGTCCGACCATCCTTGAGAGTCACTTGCACTGTATCGGTGTCAGCTACCACATGAGCGTTGGTGATTAATCGTCCATCTTCGCTCAAAATAAATCCAGACCCTGTACCACGCTCAATTCGTTCTTGGGGAATAGGTTGCTCATCCTCCCCAAAGAATCGCCGTAGGAGGGGATTTTTCAACGCGTCAGAAATTGGATTTGCGACTTTGCGGGTTGCATTAATTCGCACCACGGCTGGGCCAGTTCTTTGTACTGCGGCAGCAATAAAATTTATATTATCGCCGACCGCAACCCCAATTTGTCCTCTACCCATATTAGGGACGGCGGTTTCTGAAGGCACGACTGTTACATTTCTTAACTCCTGAAATGAGCGATTTTGTGGCATGAAATAGCGACTGCCTAACAAGCCTGCACCACCACCAATCACCAGTAAGGAGATATAAACGGCTAGTTGCTTTAAAGATAACTTTATCATCATAGAAATAATCTGGGATGCGGGAAACGAGCGTGTCTTCTCCTAAAGGGAGACGCTGCGCGAACAGAGAAATGGGGGGTAAGCGGTATGAGCGAAGAGTGGGTTTGCTGACTACACTTAAGGACAGAAATACAGATGCGCTGTCTCTAAGTGTAGTCAAGCCAAAGGCAAGTTGGTAGATGAATTTTACACTTACGGCATATAGGCATTGAGAATGGAGCATAGAATTATAAAATTATAAAATTATAGATAGGTAAAATTTTTCTGGATTTCCCTTTTCTTTTCCATTGCCCATGCCCCATGCCCCATGCCCTATACCCCGTTTAGCCCTTATCTGTAGCGCCCTCAGCGCCTTTGGGCTAGTATCTACACTCGCAAACTTTGTCGCAGCACAGGTTCCTGGGACTGGTTGCCCAACTTCAGCTATTGAACGCTTCCAGCGCCATAAAGTTGCACCAGGCGAAACTCTTGAAAACATAGCGCAGCACTATAGTCTTGACCCAGCAACAATTATTGCGATGAATTCAGCTTTGCAAAACGGTAGGGTCACTGTTGGTAGCGAACTGCAAATTCCTCCCTACGATGGGATCGTGGTGGAAATACCTCGCGGGAAAACGTGGCGAGAAGTGGCAACAGAATACAAAATCCGTCCTGATGTACTGTATGAGATCAATGGTTGTCTAAAAAATCCTACAGTGGTATTTGTTCCCAACAGAAAACGAGCGCTGAATCGGATTTCAACTGAGTCTCTCACCTCTGCTGCTAGTAAATTAGCTGGATATCCCTTACCGGATGTAGCAAAAGAGGCATTACCTTATGGCTGGCAGGTGAATCCGAATACAGGCAAAGTTTTCTTCCACAGTGGTGTGGATTTGTTAGCAGCGAAGGGAACACCTGTACAGGCGATCGGTGCAGGAATAGTAGCTTTTGCTGATGAGCAAGGTAGTTATGGCAAGTTAGTCATCATTAATCATAGTGGAGGATTGCAAAGCCGCTATGCCCAGCTTGACAGCATCAAAGTCTCGGTCGGTCAGCAAGTGAAAAAAGGAGACTTGGTAGGAACTGTAGGTGTCACTGGAACACCTACTTCAAGTCAACCTTCTCTCCACTTTGAAGTGCGTTCTAGCTCATCCTTGGGTTGGGTTGCTTTAGACCCCAAAAGCTATCTTCAGCGATGAGTTGTTCTAACAAACAACAATAGCTTCAGTCGATTTCACTAAATGCATCCCTGCTGCGGCAAATCTCTCAAAGGCTGCGTCGGCTGCATCAGTGTAATCCACAACACCAGGAACGACGACGGGGGAAGTGCTATCTTCTAGTAGGAATACTTTTTTCGCTAAGTTAGGGTCTATCTGCTGAATTTCTGTTAGTAAATCATCAATTGTCCAAGCAACGCAGTGACTTTTGGCTTGGCCAGCAATGATTACAGCATCAAATGCTAAAAGTTGCTGAATTAAGCGCGTGTTTTTTTGGGCAATTGGGTGTTTATCAAAACTTTCCAAAAGTTCTGGACGTAAAACAGAATAGTTTTCTGTTAATGGGTTATCACCTTTAATTTCAAATTGTGTTTGGCTATTACGCGCAATGCAGTGGAAAAATACGGCTTCTTCCACAGCAGAAACTAAGGCATGACCTATACCTCCAAACATGGAATGATAAGGCCAAACAGTTAGGGGATATTTGCCATCTTGACTGAGTTGTTTAACATAGTAATAAGAGTGTTGTTCCAAGAATTCATATTTAGTTCCAAGACTAGAAGCGACGGCTGGGTTAACTTTCCAAATACCTTTTTCTATGTCTGCTGGGGTGATGCTGGTAGCAGATGGGGTGGGGTGTTCACCATCTGAGTTAATCCAGAAGATAGGATGGAAAATTTGCATTGCCTTATGGGTGTCCATTGTCGGCGTAATTGTGGTAATGATCCCCAAGTTGCGATAGATGAACTCACACAAGCGTGAGTTATCATCTACTGCCCCAGTACCAGATTTTCCACCAACAAATAGTTCAAATTCAGGAATACAGAACGTGTTTTGAACATCTATTAACAATAAGCAAATACGGGTTTTGTCTTCATCTGCTGGTTTGATGTTGTGTTGTTTTGCCCATGCTTGAGCTTCGTCTGCGCGTTGTTGGTAAGGTACACGCCAGACTTTGCCAACTTTTTGGGGTTCAAAGTGTGGAGGAATAGGGAGTTGGGTTAATTTTTGGGTATTCATAAGTAAAATTTATCTATAGCTTATCTAATTATTAGATATTCATAGTTTTTGATTGCAAAATGGCAACCAATTTATCAGGAAAATACAGAAAACCCTTGAGGCTAAGTGTGATTAAGATTTTAATCATACTCAGCAGAGGGAAAAAATAGTGGCGATCGCGGAATAAATTTAGTATCATAGGCTATTGGGTGAGAAGCTCAACGGCTGAGCAGTGGACTCTTAATCCATTGGTTCTAGGTTCGAATCCTAGTTCACCCACTGATTGAACTTTGAAGTAGGCGGTCAGCCCCTTCTCCCAAGGGGAGACGCACTCGCGTTCGGGGAAGTCAAAAGTCAAAAGTCAAAAGTCACATTGAACCCCATTCTTCAATAATGATTTCGGAGAGGGGCTTACCGGGTGTTTATTTGTCTATGAGACGCGGGCAAGATGCCCGCACTACAATAATTTTACGTTTTCGCGTTATACAATCTAGCTGCACATCAGCTTACCTCCAGTCTTTGGGTCAGTTCACGCCACGCTTCTTCTGAGACTGGCTCAACATCACTGCGATGGGGAGGAGGAGTGACCAGTCCCGCAGCCACTAGGGATTGAATTATCTGTTCGGCTTCCGAGGATGCTTCTAGAGTCAAAACTTGCAGCCGCACTGTTTGCCCATCAGTTAGGGACAAAGGGTTTTGGGGGCGCAGCATCCCGTTAGAGTAGACCGCAGTAATAATTTCTGACATAGTTTGCGCACTGACAAAGCGTTGTGACAAGGCTGTATTTAACCTATTTTAACCAGAATTCAGGAGTCAGAACTTATAAGGGTTTGGTATCTGTCTCCACATCTCACAACAGATCTTATTAAGTAATCGGACAGAAATAATTACACATTAGGTTCTTGGCTGGATAAGGTTTTCAGGTCAAATTTTGTGTAATTAATTTTGTCTTACTACTTATCTGCCGATTCTTTAACAATTCTGACGGATGTATTCTTACATAAAATCATTTAATATTTTCTCGCCATGCTTGTTGACGAATCGACTCAGCAGTAATATTTCTATTTTCCCACAGCCCCGCCAAAGAAAAAAAATCTTGCTCATTATCAGATATAATTGCTTTATCTTCAATCACGTCTACAGAGCTAACAAAATCTAAAGCAGAAAGAATCTTAAATAGCATCTCTGCTTTTTCCTTATCAGCCACTTTAACTATTAATTGTTCCATGCAAAGCGCAATAGTAAAATAATATTACTTAGATTATAACTTCCGGTTAGCCCATTTTTGTCGGACTTATAGGAATTGCCGAGAAGACTTTTGTCGAGCGATCGCTCTTGCTTAATTTTACACATTCGCATTCGCAGTGAGAGAGATGCTGACAAAATCATTAAAAAATGCAAAGTTTAGGCAAGAATTGCCTTTCTGGTCGGGTGCAGTGATTTGTTAGACCAGCGATTGATTGGAGGCCTGACGAGTCTATCTTTGTGGGCTACTTGCTTTTGTCTCAAGTCATTAAAAATCTCTCGCAAATCATATTGAAATGATCGAGCATATTCTTCTCTATATTTATGAATCTCACCAAGAATTTCATTCTTGTACATAATTGGGACTTACGCATTGTACAAATTGAACATCATGTGCATTCACGGGGAATGGTCGTTGGGTGTATCCCGGTTTCGTAAATTTGTAGTGCGAACATCTTGCTCGCTTGTAGCTTACGTGAGCAAGATGCTCACACTACTGATCATTGTTTTGCAAAACTGGGATGCACCCATGGTTGTTTCAGACGTTGGATGGCGGCTGATATCACGCTATATATATGTATGACAAATTACTCCTTTAACAAAGGCTTCAGTTCTGCATCTGTAAAAGGACTCTTGCCAGCTTTTAGATCTTTCACCCAGCGTTGCCGTTGTGCTTTAGTATCTTTATCATCAGCCTGAGCAATATATGCTTCAAAGTCGGCTATTGCTCCTTGGGTATCGCCTGTTAGTGCCCTAGCAAGACCGCGACTATCACGAATCATACCATTATCAGGCTGAAGGTTAACGGCTTTGTCACAAGCAAATATTACTACCTTCGCTTGTTTTCGCAAACTACCTTGGCGGCAGAGAGTATTCCAAGAATCGGCAGAAATTTCCACTTTTGGATCTAACTTTTGGGCTTCGTTGTAATCTGCGACTGCTTCCTGGACTTTGGACTCTTTCACCATGCTTGCCCCTTCCTGTATCAAGCGTTCAGCTTTACCTTTGTTAGCAAACTCTGTTGCTTTTACCTCGGGGTCAAATTTTAAGTTGGGATTCCATTTAAAAGCTGTTTGGAAGGTAGCACGCGCATTATCAATATTGTCTGTTCTAGCTTCCTGTTCACCTTCTTTAACCAAAAACGGCGCTGCTGCCATCAAATTTGCTTTATTCTGACACACCGTTAGGGTTTGCAAGTCTTTGGGATTGAACACCAAATAATCATTCAGCCATTGACAACCGCGAGATAAGAGTTGATCAAGGCTATCCACCCGCCACACCCTGGCGGTGTTGTCTAATGATGCAGTGACAATGTGTTGGCCATCGCGGCTAAAACTGGCGTTGATGACATAACTGGTATGCCCTTTGAGTTCGGCTAATTGTTTACCAGATAAGTCCCACACCCTGGCGGTGTTGTCATTTGATGCAGTGACAATGCGTTGGCCATCGGGGCTAAAACTGGCGTTTCTGACTAAACTGGTATGCCCTTTGAGTTCGGCTAATTGTTTACCAGATAAGTCCCACACCCTGGCGGTGTTGTCATTTGATG
>CAIVAU010000144.1 GCA_903903925.1 uncultured cyanobacterium | reverse complement strand
TGAAAGACCGCCAGCCAGAAGCTAAGGATAGAGCCATTCCCACCAGCATTTTTGGCAGGTCTACTTTAAAAGTCCGTTTCCGGCATTCATAAACAGGCTCTAAGCTCATACGTAAATCGCTGAAACTATTGAATTGTCAAGGTTCTGTCGATTTGGCGGGAGGTGGGGGGTTTTTGCCCGTGCTTTCCCCTGCCAAAAAATTGCAGTAGCACCAGATCATTATAGTATTATCGTCTCTTGCTGTCGAGGTTGCTGGGAACCGTAGGTCATAGTCTTACGTACTGCGCCTGCATCCAAAATATAGATTCGCACTGAATCTTCGGCTGGTTTAATCAAGTTCTCAACTTGAACTCTGAGTTTAGCAAACTGTACGGCAGTCAAAAAACATTCAAACACGCTGTACTGAGTCCAGGTTCCGTAGCCAGAGAGCATTTTATGTAGTTTGGTTCGCCGCTTATTTGCTGCTTTTGTGTCTGGCAAGTCGTAAATTATGAGATAAAACAAAGTACTCATCGCAGTACTAGGGCTTTATAGGGAACTCCTTCTTGTAAATGCCGACTCAGTAAACGTGCTTGCAATTCAATTGCACGACGATAGGTACAACGATAGCCAAAGGTGGGATGTTTAAACTCGTCGTTCATTTTTCGTTCCCACGCTTGCAAGAACTGTTTGCGTCCGGCTTCTGCAAGTCGATATGCACCAAGATGATCAGTAAAATCATTGGGTTTAATCTCTTTATGGCTAATAACCGAAAGGATTAAATTATCCGCAATTAATGGACGAAATTCTTCCATCAGATCGAGAACCATTGCAGGCTGTCCTCTGGTTGCTTCGTGCAAATAACCAACGTAGGGGTCTAAACCAGCCATATGTACCGCTGCTGTTACCTGTACTTGCAAAAGTCCATACGCAAATCCCAATAATGCATTGACTGCATCCGTGGGAGGACGGCGATTTCTGCCGTTAAATGACCAATGTTCTTCAAGCATGACTGACCAGGCGGCAAAATATTCTCGCGCTGCTAATCCTTCGACACCGCGTACTTCATCGAGAGTTGTTTGTTCTTTGAGGAGTTGTTTGCGGGATTTGACGGGATTATCTTTTTGGTCGTGGCGATATAAAACAGCATGCTGATTGTGGATTTTGCCATTAACAATTGTTTTGACAATCTCTAAGCGATGAGTTTTGTCATAGTAAGCAGCATACTGCGCCAGTCGCAACTGACCGTTACGCGAGTATCCAGGAAGGGCAGAGCCTAAGTATTTACCGAACATAGAAAGGTAGTGTACGGGCATTCCCAGTTCTAAAGCATACACGAGAGCGTCGCCAGTGATCTGAGGATTTCCCATCAATACGACTTGCTCTACAGTTTGGGCGGGAACTGATTTTTTCTCCCAACTGCCATCTTCTTGTTTTAAGGCGACTTTAAAGGCTTCAGCATTTTTACTTAAAACTGCATCTGGCTGAGTAACATACAAAACAGACATAATTTATACCTCAAGGCGTAATTGTTTGATTTCTTTTGGCAAGCAAATTTTCTGCAAGCTGCAATCTTGACACTTTTTTGGGTGATCGATAGGTGGCGGCATGGCTTTGCCAATAGCAGTCCGTGCTGCCTGAATTGCTTGTTCTGTCGCTTGTCGCAATTCTGGTGTAAAATCTACTCTTTGGCGGCGACGATTGGCGTAGTAAAAAATTTCTCCGTACGCAATAGAGACTCCTGTGCGTTCTTCGAGACACAAAGCTGCACCACACACTTGAAAATGGTCGTTTTCGTGGTTTGCCATGCGTCCCTTTTTAAATTCCACAGGGATAAGCTGGTCGTCTATTTCTTCCACCGCATCAATGACACCATTGATCAGGAGGCGATCGCACCACACCCACTGACTTCGATAAATGACCTTATCACCTTCAATATTCTTACCTTCGTCATCAACATTACGGTGCAGGTGGCGACCAAGGATAAGATGTTCGTTATCCGCGTTTTCCCCCAGTTCGTATTCAAGGAAAAAACGACGGGGGCAATATTCCCAAGCATTTAGATAAGCTAAGGGAAGATAGAATTGTTCGTTCATTTGACTCTCAAATCCTGTTTACGCAGTTGTTTTGAATTTTGAATTTTGAATTTTGAATTTCCCACTTGCGTCTGTCCCATTCCCATAGCAGTTTTACGTCCTACCCCAGCAAAAAAGGCAAAGTTTGCTAATATAGTCGCAATTCGTGCGATTTCGGTGTTAATAAATCGATAGCGCACCCAACCTTGTGCCCCAATTTCCGGGCCTCCTTCCATCTTGAGTGCATAGGTTTTTAGTTCGTAGGCTGTAACCAAAGCATCCCATTCACAAGCCGGAAGATGATATTGTTCTGGGGCAAAAATATTCCATCGTCGATGTAGGGAGTTAAATACCAATTCGGGTAGTGGAAATGTTTGTACGCCTTGATTTTGCTTGAAGCTAGTAGGAGATAAAAAATGCAATTCAACTTCGTTTAAAACCTGAGGAGGATTAGATAATAAAGCATAGTTAGCAGCACCAGCTAGTTGATGTGTCGCCGGCAAAGTATACATATTACGTAGTACAAATGGGAAATCTGCTAATACTAAAGATTGGGTTTCTGACCGTTCAAGTCCCTGCATTAATGGTTCAATTAAGCTACCATCTAATAACCCAATCCGAAAGTAAAAATAATCTCCTGCACGCACCCCACCCTGACGGCGATTTCCTAACAATCCTGAAATAGTCAATGGTGAATTTTGACTTGCATGAACAGCTTCGGCAACAGATGGATTTGCTGCTGTCAACCACTTAAGTACCAAAGCGTGCAATGCACGAGCTAAATTAGGGGGAATATCCCCAAAATCTGCAGCGGCAAGTTCAATAACGATAGAATGTAATGTAGAAAATTTATGCTGTTGCAATGACATTTCCTGCTCCATAAAATGTTCCTTTTGGTAGATAAATTTCTTCTGGTAATTGCTGATATTGTTGTGTCGTTAATGTTGATTTAAAAGCTTCCCAATCATTCTTTTTAGCTACTAAATACTCACCGTGTAACTGTGCCTGACTGACCAAGCTAACAGGAGGCATCACAATCCGGTTATAAAGTAGCATTCGAGTATAGCTTGGCAAATCTAACGGATTTAAAGGATGCAAGCAGGTATAATCACCGGATTTGTTTTGCAAAACTTGATCGGGAATTTTTATTGCTTCGATTCTGATTTTTGCTGCCCATTTTCCTAAACGTATCCAGCGCGGAATTTTGATGTTTTCTGGGGCGATAATATAAGTGCGATATTGGCTACCTACAGCTATTTCTTTAGCCCTTCCGTAATTGATTGGGTAATTTTTCTCAGCACCTTTATCGCCAAACTGTTTTGATTTGCCATAATAGCCAACTTGCGCAGCTTTAAAGGTATTAATTTGATATGACCAATTGATCGGTTGAGCAGGAAATACATAAATACTGGCATGATTGAGATGGAGAAGGTTTTGTTCACTGTTTGGATCTAAATATGTTGGTTTTTGTGCTAGTTCTCCTTGTAGTCGATATGTTTGAGGAATGTAATGAATTGCAAAGAGTGCAAAACTTAACCCCCAATTATGCAAATATTTTTCAGTTTCATAAAGAATTCCCATCTCTCGCGTGGCAAAGAAAACGTTATCATGTAGTGTTAATGTGCAGTGATATAGTGTCATATTGAAGAAGGAGTCAGGAGTCAGGAGTCAGGAGTTAGGAGTCAGGAGTCAGGAGTCAGGAGTCAGGAGTCAGGAGTTAGGAGTTAGGAGTTAGGAGTCAGGAGTTAGGAGTTAGGAGTCAAAATCAAAGTAAAGACCAATTGTGGATTTAATCGGGGTGTTGAACCTTTTTATTGATCTACCAGGATGGGCGGGAGAACCCCGCCCCTACAGGGAATTTTTACTTTTTCTTTTTGAATGCACCAAATGATTCTGCGTAGGCTCTGGTTTGTTGGTATAGTGTACTCATTGTTTCTACTAAACGTGCTTCATGTTGATAAAGTATGCTGACTTCGTTTAGTAGTTGTTCTAACTCAGGACCAAAAATGAGCTTTGTTTTCCGTACTGGTTCGTCGTTGAGTAAATGATTCGCTACTGTTTCTACTTGTTGTAAAATGTGGCTAATGGGAGCGTTAACATCACCTTTTAAGGCGTCGTAAAGTGCCTGGGTGTAATGTAAGTTGCTAAAGATTTCGCCATCACAGAATGCGATCGCCGCTATGTAGTTTTTCATTGTCCCAGTACGTGATTCCTGTGCGCCATAGCGCTTAGTACGTAGCAGATTACCTAGAACGTAGATAAAGCCTTCATAAGTGGAATCCCGCAGGGTTTCTACTGTAGGGAAAGTCACTTCGGGAATAACGTGGTCTAATTCATTGATACTACTACGCATTTCTCCTCCTTCACTCATTGTTCCTCCTTCAAAAGGGGCGTTGAAGGTAAAGCTGCGATGTGACTGTTCGTAAGCACTTAGGGAAAAAGCGGAGTCTGAGTATACTTTGGAACGTTCAGACCCACTATCGCCGATCGCAAATCCGTAAATGATGCAATCAGGACATTTCTTACAGGATTTCTCGCCGTTGTATTCACAGCATTTATCCTTATTAGTTTCATCTGCGCTGGTCAGATTTAACCCCCGGAGTAGTTCTCGCCCAGCAAGTCTTTCAGGGGTTGTTTGTTTGCGTTTGAACATCACTAAACGGCTGATTTGTTTTTTGCTTGCTTCGGTGGTTCCTAAACCAGCTTGTGTTCGTGCAGTATTGAGGATACCATCAGTTTGGAATACTGGGAATGATTGACTGTGACGCAACAGGATGAAGTGGATATACGAACCAGATGCTAGGCGGGGGAATGCAGATTGGAATTGGGGTTTTAGTGTTGCGAGAATACTCATTTTTTTCTCCTGTGAATTTAAATTAAACGGGGAATCAGAAAATTAGGACGATTTGGCAGATTTTTCTTGCAAAGCTAACCAACGGTAAGCAAATTCTGCACCTGATTTAATCCGGTTACGATTTTCTTGTAACAAGGCGCGATCGCCTTTATACAGTTCAAGAAATAATTCGCGGACGCAGGTTGTCATAAACCCATGAATTGCAATTAATTCTCGTTCCCTTCTTATAGCTACCTCCGTTGATTTATCCATCATTAAAGGACGTTTATAAACTTCTTGTCTCTCCAAAGCATCCTTAATTTGCCCAGAAGCTTGTAAAATTAAATCATCAACATCAACTTCTTGAGGAACTGACAAAATGAGTTCCAATGCTTTAGATAAAGGTAGTAAAATCGTATGGCTAGATTCTCCTAAATTGGCTTGATAAAACACACGATACTGTTGCACAACTTTTTCAATTAACTTCATGAGATAATTCCCTCCATCTCTCTGTGAATTATTTTGGACAACTTTGTTCTCACTCCCTACCCATATTTGGGCATATTTCCAATAACGTTTAATTTCATCTTGACTAGGTATCTCTCGTTGATCACGCCGTAAACCCTCTGCTGCTAAACAAAAAATATTGAGTACATTTGTTGTAATCTCCCGAACTGTTTTAATCAAATCTCGCCACTTAGCGTCTGGTGGAGAACTGCGAGTATCTAGATGGAGACTGTAGGCAATTAAAAGTCGCTGTATTGCATTTGGGAAATCCTGAATTCGCAAGGAATTAGACAATCCAAGTAAATTCCAAAATGATGCAGGTGCATCGAGAATGACAGACTCCTTGAAATCGCGATCGCTGTTATACAGTGGTACGGAACTACTAGTCGCTATCACCTTTACTCCTAGCAATATGGGAAGTGATAAAGCTAAGAATGCAGGTTGCACCCAGGCATCAGTCAGTGTTTTACCGCGAGTCGTCGTATAGTTCATTGCCATAAAAGGCAAGTCTTCTTTGTTATATTTTTCTTTTTTAAACCGTCCTAATTCTGCTTCATCATTTAACCAAGTCACTGATTGCAAAGCATTCATATTCATGTCAAGTTCTAACCATCGCTTGCGGACATCCCAAAGGTTTATCAGCTTCATATTGTTGACCAACAATTTGACAGCAACAGCCGTTTGTGGTGAATAGACGTAAGCAGGAAAGATAAATAAAAATACTGGTTGTTGTTCTTCTAACTTTCCGGCTGGTACTGACCAAAAAGCTTGTCGCAATAGCATTTCTAAAGCCCAGACTTTTGAAATACCGCGTTTTATTTGTCTCCCTCCTAGCGCATTTTTATTACTATATTGCTGCGGCTTAAATAAAACGACTGAATCCATTTGGTCTTCAGATGCGAACTCACCCGAACTTAATGAACAAATAGGTTGTTTAGCTACCTTTGTTTTGGCATCAGCATAAGCTGTAAGTTCGGCATCAAAAGACGGATAATGACTTTCCCATCCTTTAACTTCTAAATATTGTGTTAAGTATTCATAAAAAATCTTGCGGATTGGGCTAGTGTGTGAAGGCAGCAAGTTATTTTCACTTGCCCAGGTTGCTAAATCCTCTGCCCATTTTTCAATATGTTTTAAAATATCTTCTGGCTTTAAACTTGCATGAATAGCAACATAATATGCGGCAGCATGATACCATCCATAATTTACACCTCCTGACTGTACTTGTGTTTGTTCGGGAGATATTTTGTCTTGAATTCCCAACTTATTAATTATCCAATTGATGTAATCTGGCGAATCACCAAAAAACTCTTTTTGAGTCAGTAAAATAAATTCAGCAATTCTATCAGCACTGATATTTGCACCTTTATTCAGAAATTCTTGTTCAGTTTCAGTTAAAGACAACTTCTGCAAACGTTTGGGGGTAGCAGGGTCTTTACTATTTGCTACTTTGACCTCAATAACTCGTGGTAGATGGGGAATTAGTTCGGATGGTGAAAATAACTCTAAGGTTTGAGGTGCAACTTTTAAGCCCTTCCCATCTCGCTTAAAACCAATATCTCCACCCATCATTTTACTTGCTAAAATCCCACTAATCTGCTCCCAAATATGGTTTTGAAGTTCGATATTATCTGGAGTTTTACTATCTACTGGTGCAAGATAAATCACACCCTGGGCAAAGAATAAAAGTGGTTCCCAATTTAATTGTTTGGCAAAGTTCATTGTGGCATTATGAATACCATTACTGAGAATGCCTATGGTATCTCGTAGGCGATGGTAAACCAGATCTTTGTTAATATTTAAAGATCGCAGTTGTTCCCGTAGGCGTTGTCCTCCAGTTTGAGTATCAACATCCGCTGGGTCACTGAAATGTACGGCAATATCACCAAAAGCAAGTAGACGACGTAGAGGAATTTCTAATCGGCGACGGTCTTTAATTTTAGTAACTGGCCAGTTGGCAGGGTAAAGATTGATGCCGACTTTATTCTGTGTATTTTGTGCCAAGTAAGCAATTTCACATAAATACTCCTGCCATTCCGACCAAAATAAGTTAAATTTGAACTTTTCTCCTAAATTACGACATAGATTGATAATTTCCTCAGTTTCCCAATTTTTCGGTGTTTCTTCGCTTTGACCGTTGCAATATTTGTTGTAATCGTGCAATGTTAATCCTAAACAGAGTAGATATTTTTCAATATCTGATAAAGGCTGAGGTAAATATTTACTAATGTTCCAAGCTGTTAGTAAGCCATTAAGAACATGAACCAGTAAATTTTGATCAGCGCGACTCGACCACTTTTGGGCTTTTTCTTCGGCATAGGGGTCTTTGAGGTTCGATAATGATTGGTAGTGTGCTTCGTAAGAACCACCTAAGGCTGAAATTAAAGCAAATTCTTGTTCTAGAGATGGGAGTAACTTTTCTATATACAAACGCAAGATAGGGTCTGTATCTTCTGGGAGAGTTTCGAGGAGTAGTGTTTGGAGAAGAGTAGACATAATTAGAGAAGGAGTCAGGAGTCAGGAGTCAGGAGTCAGGAGTCAGGAGTCAGGAGTTAGGAGTTAGGAGCAATTGGATCGGGATTTAGACCCCTTTACTCAGACGCTCGCGGACTCGCGCTTCGCTGCTCTATCCGCCAGTCGCACAGGATTCCTAGGCTGACTCCTGACTCCTGACTCCTGAATTCTGTATTTATTTATTTTCTGGAAAGGTTTGCACCTTACCGTCAGGACTTAAAACAGCTCGAATTCTCGAAGTTTGTCCATTTTTGTTAGGAGAAACAAAGTTCTCACCAATCAAAGGCATTCCTGATCGATCAATGAAGTCTCTTGCTGCTTTTCCTAGAGGCAAAATTTGTTCAATTGTGCCGTCAACGCCTACTAACAAACTATACTGTATTGGTTGCTTCAATTCAGCAGGTGGCTGCCAGTGTTTTTTTAAGTAATCTCTAGCTTCAGCAACTTGGGCTGTGTCAAACAATGTGCGATTGTTAGTAGCAACCTCTGTGGAGGTATTGGGACGCGTTCCCTTTAATTTAGCGATTAATGATGCATTCTCGCTGGTCGCTAAAGGATCTGGTTGCACATTGAGTGGGTTAATGCGATTGCTGGAATTATTAGGTATAGTAGCAAGATTTGGGTTGACATTTGCGTCGGGGTATGCATTACTTGCTGTAGAAAAATTACCTGATGGTATTCCACTTTGAGATAGAGGAATTTCTCCATTAGGAGTTAATCCAGTCCTATTCTGACCATTAGGTTGAAGAGCAATTTGAGGACTCTTCTTGAAAGTTGAACCAGTCCCATTATGACTTAAATTCGGTTGAAGAGAAATTATTTGTGGTTTTCCAAGTGTGGGAGGTGTTCCTTTCTTAGAGTATGGAAACGTTTGAGCCGTCGTCGTTCCAGGTACTGTCAGTGTACTCCCAAAAGATGGGCGCGACCCTTGGGAAAAAGTCGTATTAGGGGAGGTTTGGGAGGTTAAGGGAAAATTAGATTTGATGGATGTTCCAAACGTTGTCGGGAAAGTGGAATTCGGGGATGCTTGGGGGTTTAGGGGCACAGCGGAACCAACCAATGGCATAGAGCCTAGAGGTGGTTTTGGTGGTGACGGCAAACTATCCGGAGATAGGAGGAGTGAGGGTGGTGGGGTTAACAGCTGTAGTGAAGGCGGGGGTGCTGAGGCAATTTTCTCTGGTGTCGGACTAGATTTTTTGGCTGTTTGCTGCTTTTGCTTAATGCTATGAGCATATTGCAAGGTTACTGGTGTTAAACCCACGGCTAAAGCTATCACTGCGGCGACAGGTATCCAAGTAGCCACAGCAGTTGCTGAACGGTTACTATTGATATTCGGCAGCGCTAGGACATCAGCCGAGTATTCATCTAGAGCAGTTGCCAAATCAAAGAGTTGCAACAGACTTAGTTGAATAACAGGGCCAGAAACTTGATTTGCTAAGGAGCTCAGAAACAAGTCGTGAGTCAAATGGTGACTGGGTTGGATTTGGAGCTCTGTCCCTGGTATCTGAGTGCTAAAGGAGTTAGGGTTGTTAGTCTCTACAGAAGAATCGTTAAAGTCTGACGTTGGAAAAGCATCAGGCACTTTGCTTGACTCTGTTAATTTTGAGGAACTCACCCAGAAGTTTTCAGGTGACTTTTGGAGTAACTCTTGAACGTAGTTTGTTACCGTTGTATACAAAGCTTCAAGTTGGTCTTGAGTACCCCGAATAGCGAGCCTTTGTTCCTCTGGTAGTCGTGGATCATCAAATCGAAGCTCAAAGCTAAGCTGCTTCAGGACAGATTTTCCCATCCAGCGCGACAATGCAGAGTTTTGCGCCAAGACTTCTAAAGTGCAAGTGGGCGGTGTATACCGACGAATCACATAATTTGATACAGGCATGGCAGGAACTGCGAGCAGGAAATTTTCAAAGTTTAGTTGAACGGTCTATAAGTGCTAGCCAAAGACGGCGGTGTCCAGCAGGACCACTGTAAAAAAGTAAATCTATCAGTAGTTTCAGCGCTAAGTTGGTTAGTTGATCCGTAGAGATTGTCGAGTCCTCCTCCATCCGTTCCAGGTATGTGTTACAGAAAGCATCGATGTAATCGCCCAATAAAGCAGCCTGATGAGGCTCGCGATTGTTTTCCGCCATTTGTTCTAACAAACCAACAGCACGGCGAATCAATTCTTGGTGCTCTTTGGCAAGGTAGCAAGTGATGAGTACAAGCGCTCGCGCTTCTTCTACATCTAGTTTTTTTCGCCCTCCCTGACCTTTACGTAGCGGATTTGACTGGCGTAATCGCCAGAGTGCCACTCGGTCTGGCACTTTTGACTCTAAATTCAAATTCATCGCCGCTTGTAGCATTGCTTCGGAGCCAATGCCAGTCAGAGTTTCTAACGCCAACAGCACCAAGTCCAACTGGGCTTTAATGTTGTCCCAGTGAACAGAGTTTGGAGTTGGGAGCTTAGTTAAATCATCCCACTGAGAAGTTGGAGTGGGTGAATTGGCGGCAGAGTACATAACTTTTAGCATAGGTGATCAGGCTGGTAGGGACTTTTGCTGTTACCCATTTTGAAACCAGACTTTTGCGGTTTAAGATTGGTTTCCCATAGCTATTGGACCGAAAGCTAGTCCTACCCCACGGGAAATACCGTAAATAGGCAACTACGCGTCTACAGCTTTTGTATTTTTGGTGAACAGCAGGGGTACTTGTCTTAACTTTATGACGAAAACCTATTGTGAAAACACCACGGGCAAATTGAATTGCGTTTAGTATACTAAACACCACCACCACATCTCCCCATCCTTACGTATAAACGAAAATTGCTATACATAGCCGAACATATAAAAAAATATCCAATAGCATCACAGTTGACGGTTGACTGTCAACAAACTTAAAAAAGCACCCATTATTTTTTTGAGTTCTCTACACAGCCATCTCTAGTATCTTACAATTAGGCTGTTACCTGTTTTTAACTCCCATTTGTAATATTTCTTGTTAAATTTTTACAAAGATGTCGTAGAGACACTTCGGAATTCAATACTGCTAGCACTTACGCACACTTTCAAATTGCTCTCAAGAAACACTCTCGGTGGCAGTGGGTTGAGCAATCAGGTCAAAGCCTAGAGACTGAGCTTTTTTCCTGAGATTGTTCAGGATTTGGTCTTGGTATTTCTGCTCGTAGTAGTCCATGCCAGGGTCAGTGTAAAG
>CAIVAU010000143.1 GCA_903903925.1 uncultured cyanobacterium | reverse complement strand
TTGCGTTGAGAGTTCCTCTAATTGAGGTTATTAATTATGTTGCTAAAAGATCTCAAGGAAAAAATTGAAACCAGACAAGCAAAAATTGGAATTATCGGTCTCGGATATGTAGGATTACCAATTTTAGTAGCCTTTGCAAAAAAAAGCTTTTCTGTCTTAGGATTTGATGTCGATCAACATAAGATTGATCGGATAAAACAAGGAGATTCCTATATTAAGCATATTTCCTTAGATAATTTAAATAATGAACTCATCGATGTCACTAACGATATGTCTCGTTTGAGAGAAGCTGATGTCATAATTATTTGTGTCCCTACTCCTCTCAAAATACACAGAGAGCCTGATTTAACTTATGTTATTGATACAGCCGATGCAATTCTTCATAGCTTGAGAATAGGACAACTGGTTGTTTTGGAGAGTACAACTTATCCAGGAACCACAGAAGAGGTTATGTTACCTATTCTGTCCAAAAGTGGTTTAATAGTTGGTCAAGAATTTTCACTAGCTTACTCTCCAGAACGAGAAGATCCTGCTAACGAAGAGTATTCTTTAGTTAATGTCCCAAAGGTAGTTGGTGGAATCACACCTATATGCCTTCAACTGGCTCAAACTCTCTACAATCAGATTATTGTCAAAACCGTTCCAGTTTCTTCAACTCAAACAGCAGAGGCAACTAAAATCTTAGAAAATATTTATCGTGCAGTTAATATAGCCCTTGTTAATGAATTAAAAATGCTTTTCCAAAAAATGGGCATAGATATTTGGGAGGTCATTGAAGCAGCAAAAACGAAACCATTTGGTTTTCAGGCTTTTTATCCAGGCCCAGGATGGGGTGGGCATTGTATTCCAATTGATCCATTTTATTTAACGTGGAAAGCCAGAGAATATGACGTTGCTTTACAGTTTATTGAACTAGCTGGCGAAGTCAACAATTTAATGCCTAACTATGTGGTAAGTCGATTAGCAACTTCACTTAATAACGAATGCAAACCTTTAAAAAACTCTTGGATTCTGATTTTAGGAGTTGCTTATAAGAAAAACGTAGATGATCAACGAGAAAGTCCATCCCTAAAATTAATTCAGCTTTTAAAGCAGCATGGATCAAATGTTGAATATCATGATCCCTATGCTCCAATTTGTGCTAATCACCGTCATTACCCAGAAATAAATATGAAATCTATGGCTTTAACTAAAGAAAATTTGCAGAAATTTGATGCCGTAATCATTGCGACTGAGCATGAGAATGTCGATTATCAATTGGTAGCTGAACATTCATCTCTGATTATTGACACACGAAATGTTTTAGCAGCTAGAGGATTAAAGACTGCGAATACTGTTGGTGCTTGATGTAAACTTTACTGGGCGTAGCAAATACTGCTGGTAGTATTAAAACAAAAAACAATTAACAAAAAATATTCGGTAATTATAATGCCTCACATTGACAAATATGTGGCAGTAGTTGGCTGCGGGTACTGGGGCAAGAATTTAGTGAGAAATTTTGCCGAGTTAGGTGTTCTGCGGGTAATTTGTGATGCCAGCCAAGAAGCCCTTGAAACATTCAAGGAACAATATGGTGTTGAGGGAGTGAGTGATTTCGACAAAGTTTTGAACATGCCAGATGTACAAGCCGTAGTCATTGCAACTCCAGCACCAACTCATGCAAGCTTGGTCATGCAAGCTTTAGCGATGGGTAAAGATGTCTTTGTCGAAAAGCCTTTAGCTTTAATGCTGGAAGATGCACTATTGATCCAGACGGCTGCGTGTAAAAGTGATTGTATCTTGATGGTGGGACATTTGCTGGAGTATCATCCAGCTTTGGTCAAACTTCGCTGTTTAGTAGCTGAAGGAAAAATTGGTAAGCTACGATATCTTTATTCAAATCGCTTAAGTTTAGGTAAAGTCCGGAATGAAGAGAATGTGCTGTGGAGCTTTGCTCCCCATGATATTTGTTCTATTTTAGGATTCGTTGGCGCACTGCCAATATCTGTACAAGCTGTAGGTAGTGCTTACTTAGGTCAAGTTGAAGACTTTTGTACTGTGAATCTTAAGTTTGAGCAAAATATAAGTGCTCATATTTTTGTGAGTTGGCTACATCCTTTTAAAGAACATCGGCTTGTGGTAGTTGGGGATTCTGGAACCCTCGTCTTTGATGATGTTTCTGTAGATGCAAAGCTGACGCTTTATGATCAGCAAGCTGACGTACTACATAACGTCCCAGTCCTCAAACAAAATTCTAAAACCATCATTCCCATCCAAACAGGAGAACCTCTTAAGTTAGAATGTCAACATTTTCTCAGTTGCATTCAAAGTAGACAAGTCCCACTAACCAGTATTCAAAATGGTATTGACGTTTTGACTGTTCTACAGTCTGCTCAAGCCTCACTAAAATCTCAAGGCGAAATTGTTGATTTAAAGGAGTCTAAATTTGTCCAAAGAGAATGATTATTTTGTACATGAATCAGCTTATGTCGATTTACCATGTACGATTGGAACTGGAAGCCAAATATGGCACTTTAGCCATGTTATGCAAGATGTGGTCATTGGAGAAAAATGTAAAATCGGACAGAATGTATTTATCGCCGCTGGGGTTAAAATTGGGCAGAATGTAAAAATTCAAAATAACGTCTCTATATACAGTGGTGTTACTTTAGAAGATGACGTTTTTTGTGGTCCAAGTTGTGTGTTTACAAATATAAACACACCACGATCAGCTTTTCCTCGAAATACAAAAGAAGATTATTTAGTAACATTGGTAAAACTTGGAGCTACGATAGGTGCAAATGCCACAATTGTTTGTGGTCATACCATTGGTCGTTATGCGTTTATTGGTGCTGGTGCAACTGTGACGAAAGATGTTCCAGATTACGCACTAGTTTATGGCAATCCGGCAAAACAAGCTGGGTGGATGTGTGAGTGTGGTGCGAAGTTAGAATATTTTGTCAAAACAACTGTTTGTCAAGCTTGCAACCGCGAGTATCAATATTGTGGCGAAAATCAAATCATAAGGATTTAATGACTACTGTGAACATCCCACCTTTTGATGCAACTTATCAATATCAAGCGCTTGCTGCTGAGATCGAAAAAAATGTCTGTGCTGTCATGTCTGGCGGACGCTATATTATGGGTCCTCAAGTTAAGGAATTTGAAGAACGATTTGCCCAATATTTAGAGTGCGAACAAGTCATTTCCTGCAATTCTTGCACAGATGCCTTACATTTAGCGCTCAGAGCTTTGAAAATTGGGCCTGGTGATGAGGTCATCACCACACCTTTTTCTTTTATAGCCACGACAGAAGCAATTGGCATAGTGGGAGCAACTCCTGTCTTCGTCGATGTAGATTTAAATACTTACAATATTGATCCTAATTTAATAGAGGAAAAAATTACAGGACGCACTAAGGCCATTTTGCCAGTGCATTTGTACGGGCGTCCTTGTAATATGACGGCTATCATGGCAATTGCGCGTAAGTATAATCTGAAAGTTATTGAAGATTGTGCTCAAGCAACCGGAGCTATGTGGTCAGGAAAAAAAGTCGGGACAATTGGGGACGTTGGTTGTTTCAGCTTCTTTCCCACCAAAAATTTAGGTTGTGTTGGGGATGGAGGGGCGATCGCCACTTCTAATCCTGTAATTGCGGAAAGAGTTGAGTATTTACGCCGCCATGGAGGCAAAGTTAAATACCAGCATGATGAACTGGGACTCAATAGCCGATTAGATACTGTGCAGGCAGCAGTTCTATTAGTAAAGCTACCATATGTTGAGCAGTGGAATTCTGCTAGAGCAGCGATCGCTAATTATTACATCAATCAACTTGCTGAAATTAAAAACATTATCCTACCTCAAGTTGTCCAAGAAGGAAAGTCAGTATGGAATCAGTTTACAATCAGGGTTCTAGAGGGACAACGCGATCATGTGCAAAAAATCCTGAAGGAGAAAGGAGTAGGCACAATGGTCTACTACCCTATCCCTCTACACTTACAGCATGTACATACTAACTTAGGGTATTCTCAGGGTTCACTACCAAGCAGTGAAAAATTGAGCCACGAAGTCTTATCTTTACCAATGTTTCCTGAGCTTACTGTATCATCACAAAAAGTAGTTACCGAGGCTTTAATCCAAGCATTTTCAGTGTTTGCATTAACTTAATAATACCTTCATTCTAGAATTGTGAAATTGCGAATCTAAACTGTGAATTTTTCTGTTCAAAGTGGGCTTTAGACCCACAACTAAAGTTTTCTAGTTTCTTTATTCCCTGCTCCCTGCTCCCTGCTCCCTGCTCCCTGCTCCCTGCTCCCTGCTCCCTGCTCCCTACTCCCTGCTCCCTGCTCCCTGCTCCCTACTCCCTGCTCCCTGCTCCCTGCTCCCTTCTTTTGTAATATTACTCACAACCGAGGTGTTTGGAAATGAGCATCATTTCGTTGCTGATGTTAATGCTTGTCGTTATCCTAAATACACTAGCACAGCTATCGCTAAAATATGCATTTCAAAGTTCTTCTTCTACTCAAGCAGCAAGCGCATCACCGAGAAGCTTTTTACTTTCTCCTTATTTTTGGATCTGGTTTATCTGTTATGTAGTAGTCACTATCTTATGGCTTGTCATATTGCGGACAATTCCTTTGAGCCAGGCATTTCCTGCACTTGGATTAACATTTGCTCTTGTCCCATTGGCTTCTTATCACTTTCTAAGTGAGAGGGTTGTACTGAGTCAGTGGTTAGGGATAGTCATTATTGTGGCTGGTGTCGTTCTCGTCGTCCAAAAATAACTTTCAACTTCACAACAAATTGCTTTGTATCAAGAGGTAGGGTATTAATATGGTTGACTTTCCTCGGAAAATTTTAGTGACAGGGGTAGCTGGTTTTCTTGGTTCTCACTTACTGGAGAAACTCTTGAATTCTGGCCATGAGGTTGTTGGAATTGACAATCTTTCAATGGGGAAGTTAGAAAACATAGCTGAGCATTTTACTAACAAATCCTTTCAATTTCTTCAAAAAGATGTCACTGAGAAGAGTACATTTGATGATTTGGTCAATGACATAGATTGTATTGTTCACCTTGCTGCTTTCAAAATTCCTCGTTATGGGAAAGCTATTGATACTCTAAAAATAAATTATCAGGGAGCAGAAAATATTCTAGAGCTAGCAAGAAAGCTTAATTGTAAATGTGTAATTGCCTCTACTTCTGATGTATATGGTCGCAACCCAAAACTACCTTTTAACGAGGATGATAACTCTGTTATTGGCTCATCAAAAGTAGCTCGTTGGAGCTATGCTGTATCAAAACTTTTTGATGAGCATTTGGCTTTCGCTTACCAAGATAGCTATGACATCCCAGTTGTTATCCTCCGATTTTTTGGCTCCTATGGACCGCGCCATCATTTATCATGGTGGGGTGGGCCTCAGTCTGTTTTTATAGAACAAGTATTGAATGATGATGAAATCTCCATCCATGGTGATGGATTGCAAACCCGCAGTTTCACTTATGTTAGTGATACAGTTGCAGGTATTTACGCTGCAACTGTAAAACCCGAAGCCAATGGTGAAATTATCAATATTGGTAGCAATCATGAAATTACTATTATTGACCTAGCTAAGACGATCAAGCGACTTAGTCATACCCCCGGAGAACTGAAGGTGAAATTTGTTCCTTATGAATCTTTTACAGGTGGTAAATATGAAGATGTCAGACGGCGAGTTCCTGATAGCAGCCGTTGCGAAAAGATTCTTGGTGTCAAGGCTGAGGTAGGATTAGAAGAGGGTCTGTCTCGCACTATTGCATGGCAACGCAGTCTTAATCTCTATAAATATTAATATATTTAGATCATGAATATTGGTATTATCGGTGGCGGAATGACGGGGCTAGTATTAGCTCATCGGCTCTCACTCCAAGGTCACATAGTAACTGTCTTCGAGAGCAATAAGCAGCTTGGTGGACTAGCCACATATCATGATTACGGTCCACTTGTTTGGGATCGTTTTTATCATGTCATTTTACCGTCAGATACTCACTTAATCAATTTTATCCAGAAGATTGGTCTTGGCGAAGAACTCCGTTGGCGTCCAACTCTGACAGGGTGCTACATAAACCAAAAGTTGTATTCGATTAGTAACACCATAGAATTTCTGCGCTTCCCACCCCTCAGTTTGATCGGAAAGCTGAGGTTGGCTTTTACTCTCTTGTATGGTTCACGGATCAAAAACTGGCAGGGGCTTGAGAAAATAACAGTTGAAGATTGGTTGCTGAAAGTTTCTGGCAGAAATACATACGAAAAGCTGTGGAAACCTTTGTTATTGGCTAAATTGGGTGAGAACTACAAACGTGTGTCGGCTGTGTTTATTTGGTCATACATTAAACGGCTATTTTCTGCCCGTGATTCCTCGCTGCACAAAGAACAATTTGGTTATGTTGTAGGAGGTTACAAAACTGTTTTTGACCAGTTAGAAAAATTAATTTGCTCTGCTGGGGGTCACATTTGTACTGGTGTTACAGTTGAACATATTGCATCTCATCCCGACAGTGGGATATGGGTTGAGCATAGTGGGAAAAAAGAGCATTTTGACAAAGTCATCTTTACCGGGCCAGTGAATATTTTGCAACATGTTGTTGCCCAAGACTTGATCAAGATTTCAGGCGATCGCCCAACCGTGGAATATATGGGCGTCATCTGCATGGTACTAATTACCCGCAAGGCATTAGTGCCTTATTACATTGTAAATCTTGCCGATCAACGTATACCCTTTACGGGAATCATCGGTATGAGCAATCTGGTTTCCTTGAAAGAGACTGCAGGATTACACATCACCTACTTACCAAAGTATGTACTCTCCAACGACCCTCTCCTGCAACAGCCCGATGATGAATTGAGAAAGCTATTTTTCCGAGGACTACATTTGATATTTCCAGAACTAAAAGCAGATGACATTGTAGTATCACACATTAATCGCGCCCAAAAAATGCAACCATTACAGGTCTTAAACTACTCAAGCTTAGTGCCAAAGATTGTCACCGAACACAATGATTTTTTCGTTCTCAATACCTCACAATTTGTCAACGAGACTCTGAATAATAATACAGTTGTAAAACACGTGGAAGAATTCATGAGGAAAGAATACATGCTTAAGAGGGAGCAGGGAGCAGGGAGCAGGGAGCAGGGAGCAGGGGGAATCCCCATAATTAAAATTAGGGGCTTGTACCCTTAATCTTCTCCTGTGGTCAGTCTTAAGAAGAATTCTGAGTTCTGTCTTAGATCAGAATAACTTCTAACTCCTAAAATTCATATCTTTCCTAAGGATGGTGATGCTATTATTTGTATCTATGCGCGTAACTTAAGGTAAAATTTAACACTAATAGTAAGTGCCACGCTATACATTTTTTTAAGTTGATCAGGGACTCTCCATAGAATTTTTCTGTTCCCACCAAAAACTAGGAATTTTTGTCATGACTTTCCAAATGCAAGCGCCTGGGGTACTAATAGCTCAGGCTCAAACAAATCAAACCATCTTTACAAATCAGACACCAAGTAATCCAAATGCTACTGATAACACGACCTACGAACTAGGTCTAAAGTTTCAGAGTGATACGGCAGGTCAAATTACTGCAATTCGTTATTGGAAAGCCGCAAGTGAAACTGGCTCCCATGTAGGCAGAATTTGGTCATCAACGGGTACTCTCCTAGCAAGTGTAACTTTCGCAAATGAGACAGCCTCCGGTTGGCAGCAGCAGGCTCTGAGCACTGCACTAAGCATTAATGCCAACACCACCTACGTGGTGAGTGTCAACGTTAATAGCTATTTTGCTATCACCACCAACGCTTTGGCAAGCTCCATTGTTAGCGGAGATCTCAAAACAGTTGCTGATGGAAACAATGGGGTCTATGGTAGTCCGGGTTCTTTGCCAACGAATTCCTACGAAAACAGCAACTATTTCCGCGACATCGTATTCGTTGCATCTACGACTACGCCTCCAACAACTGAAAGCATCTTTACAAATCAGACACCAATTAATCCAAATGATACTGATAATACGACCTACGAACTGGGTCTGAAGTTTCAGAGTGGAAAGGCAGGTCAAATTACTGCAATTCGTTATTGGAAAGCCGCGAGTGAAACTGGCTCTCATATAGGCAGAATTTGGTCATCAACGGGTAGTATCCTAGCAAGTGTGACTTTCGCCAATGAGACAGCCTCCGGTTGGCAGCAGCAGGCTCTAAGTACTGCACTAAACATTAGCGCCAACACCACCTATGTGGTGACCGTCAGCGTCAATCAATATTTTGCCGCCACCTACAATAATGCATTAGCAACCTCCATTGTTAACGGAGATCTCAAAACAGTTGCTGACGGCAACAATGGGGTGTATGGTAATCTGGGTTCTTTACCAACAAATTCCTACCAAAACAGCAACTATTTCCGCGACATCGTATTCGTCCCCTCCACATCTACAACTCCGCCTCCAACAAATGCCATTTATCAGGAAAACCAAAATCCTGGCACGACAAACTGGCAGATCACTAACCAAACAACAACTGAAATTGCCGGCTATGCCTCAGCAACGAGTGTCAATCAGGGTGGGTCGCTGAACATCAAAGTTTCCTTGGCAACACCGGGGCAATTCACTATCGATGTGTACCGTTTAGGTTACTACGCAGGCAGCGGAGGTAGGCTGATCACGAGCAGTGGTGCGCTCAATGGAATGACTCAACCTGCTTGTACAATTACTGACTCTACTACCAACCGTGTTGAGTGTAACTGGTCAACTTCCTACACACTCTCAGTTGGTTCTAATTGGACGAGTGGTGTGTATATTGCCAAGCTAACTGACAGTACTAGTGGTAAGCAGTCACAGGTGTGGTTTGTCGTTCGCAATGATAGCAGCACTTCTGATATATTGTTCCAGACCAGCTTTAATACCTTCCTCGCTTATAACAACTATGATGGTTACAGTTTGTACGGATTTAACAGTATTGGTGGTCAAGCAGCGCTGAAGGTTTCTTACGACCGACCGTTCGCACAAACAACGACTGATCCATACGAGTTCAATAGTCTACTGTTTTACGAGTACCATATGGTGCGGTGGCTAGAGTCCCAAAGCTATGATGTGACCTACGTCACTAACACAGACGTTGAGTCTAACCCCCAGTTGCTACAGAAGCACAAAACATACCTCTCGGTCGGTCACGATGAGTACTGGTCGATAGATCAGCGCAATAATGTCCAGAACGCCCGTGATGCCGGAGTCAACTTAGCGTTTTTCTCTGCTAATACTTGCTACTGGCGAGTGCGCTTCGAGAATGGCACTGTTGGGGGAACCAACCGGGTGATGGTCTGCTACAAGTCTCAAGCAACAAGTTCCGAGCCAACAACCAAGTTCCGTGACCCACTGAACAATCTACCCGAAAGCGCCCTGCTGGGAGTGATGTATATTGCTGATAAAGATGTTTTCGCCGGAGGGTTCAACTTTGTTGCTACAAACACTAGTGATTCTTATTACGCCAACACTGGCATGAAAAACGGTGATACACTAAATCAATTGGTGGGCTTTGAATGGGATGCCGTCAACACAAATGCATCCCCCAGTGGGCTAGTTGTTCTTGCTCAGTCAACATCGCCATCATCACAAAACCCACCAGATGACACCGATCTTCAAGGTTTTCCTTCTACAGCCAATCCACTGATCTCAAATGCCGTTCGCTACACTGCGGCTAGCGGAGCTAAGGTCTTTGCGACTGGCTCGATTCAGTGGTTGTGGGTGCTGGACGCCAACGGGTTAGACAGCCTAGGTGTCACGTCTCGCGAAGATAATCGTGGTAAGCAAATTGCTGTCAACGTACTGGCAAGTATGGGAGCTAAACCCTTAACTCCAAGCTCATTCATAGTTGTGCCTGCGTGAGGCTCTCTCTTAAATCGGTGAAAGAGCATCAATTTTACTCAGATTTTTTGGGACTCATCATTAAGCAATAGGAAGGAAGACAAGTTATGCATCTGAGAATAAGACGTAGACGATTTGGTCAGTTGGCGATCGCCAGCGCAGCATCAACAGCGATCGCAAACCTCGCAGGTAAAGCCGTCGCCCAGTCGCCGCCGACGATTTATGCGGTCAGCGTTAGCAACCCCAACCCCCAAGTCTCCAGCTTTGTCACCGCCGCCAAGAGTACCCCGGCATTAACCGTGAAAACTGCAGACGTGACGCCTAGTCAGAATATAATATCAAGTGTTACGGTTGCGACAACGACAGTTAGTAACGCAAATACACCCCCTGAGGTTGTACCCAAAGCCTCATCTCTTGAGCCTCAAGAGCGGCTAACTGGTTTAACTACCCTATCCAATGGCACGGTGGTTAACACCTCTGTATTAAACTCGCCCAATGGTGATGTCACTCGCCTGATCTTCATTGATCCTAAGTCTTCTAGAGTTCAAAATAGTTTGATAGTATCAGGATTGCCAAATAACAATAGTACAGTTGAAAGTTTGGCGGCAATCAAAAATGACACTCTTCTCAGTGTCATTAGTCTCAATGCAGGTGTTCCACCTTTTACCTTGGGAACTATTGACCGCACGACAGGTAAAGTGACTTCAGGCAGTGCAGCCGGTCTGCCTAGTTTGAACTCAAGCCGACGGTACAGTAATCTTGCTCAAGCCCCAAATGGAACAATTTACGCTACCACTCTTGGCAGAGAAGGTGCTACAACTTTGGTGACGGTGGACTTGGCAAACCAATCAATTAACACAGTGGTGAAATTGAGCTATAACAACAAGCCTTTGTCAAATGACTTGTTGAGCATAACCATATCTCCAACAGGTCAAATCTATGCACTCGCCAATCCCACTTATGCAGCAACTAATTCTCTCTTTACTGTGGATCAGAAAACCGGAGTGCTCACTTTGATGAAACCATTTGATGCGGAGCAGATTACGTTTTAGGATACATCGAACATAAGAATTCAGGACTCAGAATCATTTAGTGGCAGGTTTAAATACCACCACTAAATGAAAGATTTTGGGTGGGTATTAAACCTACTTATTCATCTACCAATCATACGCAATTCCTCCTGACTCCTGAATTCTGAGACTTACAGCATCATATATAAAAGGGTGCATCCCATTTTTGAAAATCCGTAGTGCGAGCATCTTGCTCGCTTATAATACACGTGAGCTTTCCGGCTCACACTACTGATCGTCTTGCTGCAAAACTGGGATGCTCCCTATATAAAACCCCTTCCCTTTGGTGGAAAGGGGTTTTGTATGAGTGGTAATTTTTATAAGTACTCCCCTTAATTTTGGAGCCAAAAACATGAACTTACAAGCCTTAGACCTTGAGAATAAATGGGAACAGCAATCAGTAAGTATTATTATTCCATGCTTTAATGAGTCTGAGGGAATCGAATCCTTAGAGAAAAAACTGCTTCCAGTATTAGCTAAGCTACGTTTAGGTCGGTCAGTCGAACTTATAATTGTTGACGACGGCAGTACCGACGACACTTTTTTTAAGCTACAAAAAAGCTTTGATCAACAAGCTGAAATAGTCCGTCACCAGAAAAATAAAGGGCTTTCTGCAGCAATCCGAACCGGTTTTGCGTATTCGACAGGCAACATTATCTGCACAATAGATAGCGACTGCACCTACGATCCAAACTACCTCATTCCTTTATTGCATTTAATGCATTCAGATGTCGATATTGTCACAGCATCTCCATACCATCCAAAAGGAATGGTGAAAAATGTTCCTGCTTGGCGTCTATTTCTCAGTAAAGGTTTATCACATCTTTATAGATTAGTATTGCCGCAAAAGCTCTATACCTATACAAGTATGTTTCGAGCATATCGGCGGGAAGTCATGGAAACAGTACAAGTGACCTACCCAGGATTTCTCGGTCTGGTAGAAATTTTAGCAGAATCTATGTTGCGTGGATATAAGGTGGTAGAGTATCCAACGGAATTAAGTAACCGAGTTTTTGGTCAATCGAAACTACGGGTTGCAAGAGTTATTAGGAGTCACTTACAGTATATTGCTAAACTCATCATTCGACAATTATTCCAACAGAAACCCGCACTTTCAATGGAATACAAATATACTAAAAATGATTTATGAAAATAATTACAATATTGGGTGCTAGACCACAATTTATTAAAGCATCTGTAGTTAGTTGTGCTTTGAGCAATGCAGGAATTGATGAAACTATTATTCATACAGGGCAGCATTTTGATTCGTTGATGTCGGATATCTTTTTCCAAGATTTAGACTTACCTCAACCTCACTATCACTTAAATATTCATAGCCTGAATCATGGGGCAATGACAGGTAGAATGATGGAAAAAATAGAGGAAATTTTACTTCAAAATCTACCTGACTGGATCTGCGTGTATGGAGATACCAACTCAACGCTAGCAGGGGCTTTGGTAGCTGCAAAGCTACATATACCACTGATCCATATAGAAGCAGGGCTGCGAAGCTTTAATCGACAAATGCCTGAAGAAATTAATCGCGTTGTCACTGACCATCTTTCACAACTTCTCTTTGCACCAACACCTCTGGCAGTTGAGTGTCTACAAAAAGAGGGAATTGCTGAAGGAGTCCATTTGGTTGGTGATGTGATGAAGGATGCTATTTTGAGTTATCAGGCTAAAGCAAAGCAGACTTCTGAGATTCTAGCAAGGCATCAACTTGCTCCCAACAACTTTTACCTTGCAACTATCCACAGACCCAGCAATACAGATGATAGTCGCCGTCTAAGTTCTATACTGAACAGCTTTACACAATTAGATCTTCCAGTTGTGTTTCCGATCCATCCTCGGACAAAAGCTCAAATTCATCAGATGGATCTGAATGACTATCTTACCACTAACTCAATTATAGCGATTCCACCAGTAAGTTACCTGGATATGCTAATGCTAGAAAGCTCTTGCCAAGCTGTCATTACAGATTCTGGAGGAATACAAAAAGAAGCCTATATTTTGGGACGCCCTTGCTTCACTCTCCGAGAGGAAACGGAATGGAAAGAGACTGTAGATTGGGGATGGAATAAACTTGTACATCCTGAAAATTTAAGGGAATCAATAACTCACTTCACTCAACCATCTGAATGGCCTATCTTATATGGGAAAGGTGATGCTGCTATCGAAATTGTTAATATATTAAGAGGGAGCAGGGAGCAGGGAGCAGGGAGCAGGGAGTAGGGAGTAGGGATTAGGGGGTAGGGGGTAGGGAGTAGGGAGTAGGGAGTAGGGAGTAGGGAGTAGGGAGTAGGGAGTAGGGAGTAGGGATTAGGGGGTAGGGATTAGGGGGTAGGGAGTAGGGAGTAGGGAATAGGGGGTCACTAATTGAGAGATCTGCTAGATTAACACCACCACTCTCATCGATTGTGATGAAACGAGTGCTATGTTCGCGATATTTGACAACATTGTTAAGTAATGTGCAGACTTGAAGTGTCAGTAGTTAGAATTCCCAGCTACTGTAATCACGGCGACTGGGCAAAGTGCTTTATTCAGGATAGCATCGGTGCGGTGACCAAAGAATGCCCGACCTGATACTGTGCGCACGCTGCTACCTAGAACGATCAGATCTACTTCTGTGGTGCGGGCAAACTTGAGAATTTCAAACTCTGGAATTCCAGTGAGAATCGCAGTTTTAACGATCGCACCCAGTCCACGTCCAATTTCAGCCTGCTGATACACAATCTGTCGAGCAATTTCTGTAACTGAACGCCTCGTTTGCTCTTCAAACAGAATGTATTCCTGCTGAGTCCTGTGTATAACATTCACGAGGGTAACTATCGCGCCTGTCTGGGCAGCGATCGTACTTGCTACCTCAATAGCATGCTCACCGTATTCGCTACCACTAGTTGGGACGAGAATATGGCTAATCCTATGGTATCCACTCCCATTGGTCTGCCCCTGGTCTGACGATAGGTTTGATTTCACCACCATTGTAGCACAGGGAGCTTCCTGAACCACCCGGTCAACTAACAAACTGAATAATGCCCCCCTCCCACGCTGACGTTCTATTGCGCCAATCACAATCAAGTCATACCCTTTGCAGGCTTCTTTGAGAATCACCTCAGCCTTGTTGTGTCCCGACTCAACTTTAGTTTGCAGCAGAGTGTCCTCTGGAAGATCGAACTCTTGCTCTACAGCGATGATAGCGGCTTCTGCTGTGGCATCTTTGACAGCATTTGCTGATTTTTGTTTAGGCTTTTTATCGCTTTTGGCAAACAGAACCATCACTTCCAAAGGATTTTGGTGTGCTAGATGACTGATTAACTGGGCAGCTAAGGTGATATTCGGTCCCCCTTGGGTTGGCATGAGTACCCGTCGGATGCGCTTGATAAAGCTGCGGCTTGCCATTTCTTCTTGCTCCAGCCTTTGAGCTTCTTGTTCACTGATTGACACATGAGACAATGCCCAGCGCAATAGAGGAGGAGCCATCAGTGAGGTGACGATCGCCACCATCACAATAATCGAGTACATTTGCGGATTCAGTACACCTAGGGACACCCCGATAGTTGCAACGATAATCTCCATCGCGCCACGGGCATTCATCCCTGAACCCATCGCAATGCCCTCCCAATGGCTTAAGCCACCTATACGAGAACCAATGTAGGCCCCGGTGAATTTGCCAAAACAGGCGATCGCTAGCACTACCAAACCAATCAGCAACGTTTGGGGAACCAGCATTTGTAGTAAATCTACCTTCAATCCTGCTGTGGCAAAGAAGATAGGAGCCAGAAACCCAGCAGTTATCAGCTCCAACGTCAGTCCCGCCTCCCGACTAAAGCGCGGCGATTGTCCTGCCAGAATCCCTGTGACAAATGCTCCCAGTGCGGCTTCAATTCCTAAAGTGTGGGTCAAAGCGGCAGCACTGAGCGCCAGAACTAACAAAGCTGATAAACTAGCTGTTGCCCCCCCAATGTAATCGTCTACCCAGCGCAACATCCAAGCTACTAGCGATCGCCCTAGAGTAAAAGCAAATCCCAAAAACAGAACTGCTCCCCCAACTGCCCTCAACACCGTCTGGAAATCAAATTTGCCACTGCTTGCCAACCCAGATACCACAGAAAGGAGAATCCAGCCAATAGTATCATCCGTCATCCCGGCTGCGAGCGTGACCTGACCAATGTCCCGTCGAATCAGCTTCAAATCCATTAGCACCTTGGCAATCACCGGAACTGCCGAGATACTCATAGCAGTAGCAATAAACAGACTAAAGATTAAACGTTGAGCAGGATTCACTAAAAAATTGTTTGGGAGAAACCAACCCAACCCCAATCCAGTTATAAAGGGAACGATAATACCCCCCACAGAAATCAGCAGTGCCGTTTTACCTTTGCTGACGATGAGATTGAGGTCTGTCTCCAGTCCAGTCACAACCAGTAAAAATAGCACTCCTAACCAGGAGACGACCGAGATCAGATCAGATTGTGTCTGACTGTGAGGAAAAATATAGGTCTGTAAATGTGGTAGAACCCAGCCGAACACTGATGGTCCGAGCAACACCCCTGCAAGTAGTTCACCGATCACCGATGGCAGGTTGATTCGACGCATACACTCACCTAAGACTCTGGCAACCAATAGCAGCATAGCTAACTCCAGCAATACCAAGAGCAATTGTTCTTTACCAAGGGGCTTGATTAGACCTTTGTCGGCTGCTGCTTGAACTGCAAGTAAAGGGTTGAACAGATTCATGATTTTGCTCAAGATTTCTGATTACGCTGTGATGAAATTATGAGCATCTTCGATGGTAAATCAAGGGATGTCATCTATCTAGAGGAGTCAGGAGTCAGGAGTCAGGAGTCAGAATTGTCAAAGAATCAGGACAGAACAAGAACACTACTTACAACCACAAATCGTCTCCTGACCCCACACTGTTGTTCTCCATTTACCAGTCCATTTTTCACCGATGGCAGTGCAGGCTGCGGTGCATTTAACTTTTGCTTCATCACCGTTCCAAATTGGACCTGCTTTAGCGTCTGTAGCAAAAGCCTTGCAAGAATTGGCAAAAATAGCAGAACTGCAAACAATGAGTGAGCCGAGAAGCAGCAAAGATTTCTTTGATGTCGTAGACATGATGTTCCCTTCTGTGTTCCTTCAAGCCTTTGTGAATGCTTTGTCCTGTTTAGAGGGTGTCGATGCCATCCGTTTTTCAGGACAATTTCACTTTACGGATTAATCTCTGCTGAGTCGATAAGGATAAGTTAGGGAAAATTAAGGAAATCTTTGCTGCTGGTCAACAAAGTCTGTATACTTTGTCAGTTGATTATAGAGTTGGGGCAGAACTTTATCTCTAAAACAAAACTTGAACAACGCAAAGTCGCGCTTCTAGCCCTAGGGTTATGGAATAATTAGTCTAAACTCACCAAACGAATGGAAAATCAACTTGGATTTGTTCTGAAAGTGTTTCTACTCTCGGCTGGAATCTCGTTTTTGATTAAGTACACAGGGCCTAGTCTACCTATCCCAGCAACACCAACCAACGCGCTGATCATGGTTTTGTTGCCAACAGCGATCATGGCGATCGCCTTCCTGTGGCGATTTCAACAGCAGCAATCAAATTGATCTCAGGTATGTGGCGGGAGTAGCAAAAATCAGCTAATCTAGCTGAATTGCTCAATAATAGCTTGCCATATGTTGGGAGTCGAGGCGTGAATCTAGGTCAATGGATCGGCTTAATCACTGTACTTCTTGCTTTATACATTCTGTGGCAAATTCGGGAAGCACTTTTGCTGATGTTTGCCGCAGTTGTTTTAGCCACTACCTTAAATCGCTTAGCCAGAAGGTTTCAACGTTCGGGTCTGAAGCGTGGATTAGCTGTCCTCCTATCAGTAGCCATTTTTTTCATCATCGTGGTAGGTTTTTTCTGGCTGATTGTGCCGCCTTTTGCCGCTCAGTTTCAAGAACTTACGTATCGAGTTCCCAAGGGGTTGGAACGCCTTAATCATTTGCTCGACCAACTGGAAGCCCGTGTTCCCTCACAACTAAGACCGTATGTACCTGATATTGACAGCTTGGGTAAACAAGCACAACCCCTAGTAAATCGTGCATTAGGAAACTCCTTTGCCTTCGTCTCAGGCTCTTTGGAGGTTTTCCTGAAGATTTTGTTACTGCTGGTTTGGACGGGGATGTTATTAGCCAACCCCCAGGCTTACCGCAAGGTATTTGTGCGGCTGTTTCCCTCATTTTATCGGCGGCGGGTAGATGGAATTTTGGATCAATGTGAGGTGTCTTTGGAGGGGTGGATCACAGGCGCTATGATTGCCATGAGTGCAGTTGGACTGATGAGTGTGATTGGCTTATCAGTTTTACATGTTCCCTCTGCTTTAGCTTTAGCGGTTTTGGCGGGATTTATGAACTTGATTCCCAACATAGGCCCAACGATTAGCGTGATCCCAGCAATGGCGATCTCGCTTTTAGATACTCCTTGGAAATCTCTCACAGTTTTGGCTCTTTACTTTGTCATTCAGCAGACTGAGGGAAATTTGATTACCCCATTTGTTATGGCCCATCAAGTATCACTGTTACCAGCTATAACTTTAATTTCCCAGTTATTTTTCTTCACATTCTTTGGTTTTCTGGGATTGTTTTTGGCGTTGCCCCTGACAGTTGTGGCTAAGATTTGGTTACAAGAAGTATTGATTAAAGATGTTTTAGATCAATGGGATACTAATCCTAAAACAGAGCCTGCGTCTGATGAGCCACAAGAGGGAGCTCTTAGCAGGGAGCAGGGAGCAGGGAGCAGGGAATAGGGAGCAGGGAGCAGGGAGCCACAAGAGGGAGCTCTTAGCAGGGAGCAGGGAGCAGGGAGCAGGGAATAGGGAATAGGGAGCAGGGAATAGGGAATAGGGAATAGGGAATAGGGAATAGGGAATAGGGAATAGGGAAACCCACGACACCCATTCGAGGGATTGGAACTTTTCTGACGAATGTTTCTCGCGCTTGCGCGTCTGGCAACACATCTTTTTTTTTTAAGTGGGCGCTACTCCCACAACGCGCATTTTTCTGGTTTCTTTATTCCCTGCTCCCTGCTCCCTGCTAAGAGCTCCCTTCTTTTGTAAATATTTTGTGAAGGTGCTTGTGATCTTTATCACTGACAAATTAAAATTACTTGTGTTTTATCCAAGACACTTTTGTTGACAATACTAAAAGGTTAAGTACAGAATCGTGACTAGACAAGAAAATCCTTACTCAGGGCGGGACTGTTACCGTGTTGTGGCGACTGATGAAGAGGATAAAAGCTACTTCATTGTCCGTCTCAAAAACAAAGGAACCACTATCGATGATTATTGCTGGTGTAGCACTAATCAGCCATTGGCTTTAGGAGAGTTGATAGAGGGTTATTTGAAAACCTCTCCAGACTTAGGAAAGATCCCGACGCTCATAATTAGGTAGCGAAGGGAAGTATAAATACTTATTTCATCATAGTAATCTAAAACGTGTCTCTAAGTTTTTCAGTCCTAACGTACAACTAAAAATTATCCCCTTCTAAGTAATTTTAGAGGGGTTTTTTATGATTTGTGTGAATTTTGTACTATAACTAAGTGATTACACTGACCATCGTTCAATAACTACTCGGATCAGCTTTTTCTCCCTCCCCCTCTCCCCACACTCCCCCGTACCCCTAAAAAAGCTTGGTAGTGCTTATCTTAAGCTAACCTGAGTAAGGTGCTGTTGGATTTTCAGCGTGAAACTCATTTTCCATCAGCAGTGCCTCCAAAAAACTATGAAAGAATCTGTGAACTATCAAGACATCTACCAAAAAGGGTTACAACAAGGAGAGGAAGCATTAATTTTGTGGCTACTCACTCGCAAGTTAGGTTTGATTGATCCTGAAATCGAACACAAGATTTGTGCCTTATCCTTCACTCAACTAGAAGAGTTGGGTGAGGCGATGTTAAATTTCAAAAGCTACACTGATTTAACCAACTACTTAGCAACCATCTCGCCCTAAAAGTTAATCCGCTACATAAAGTATGCGAACAATTGCGGAAATCAACGACAAAATCAGTTGCAATCGTGCTGTGGTGATGACTATAGAAGAAATAAAAGCACGTGTTGTAGAAATTGGTGTTACCGAAACGGCAAAGGAAGTTGATGTGATCACCACTGGCACTTTTGAGCCGATGGAGTCTAGTGGTGCAATTATTAACCTAGGACATACTGACCCCCCGATTAAAATCCGCCGCTGCTGGTTAGAAGGTGTGCCAGCGTACTCTGGTTTTGGGGCAGTAGATTTATACTTGGGCGCGAGTTGCGCAGTAGAAGAAATGGACGGAGAAGAAGTCCGGGAACGTGGCGGAGGTCATGTGATTGAGGATTTAATCGCTGGTAAACCTGTACAAGTACGAGCACAAGGACAAGTCACAGATTGTTACCCTAGGGCAACCTTTGAAACTACGATTACCCGTGAAACTATTAACCAGTTTTATTTATTCAATCCGCGTAATCTCTACCAAAACTTTATTGTGGGGGTTAATGGGGGCGATCGCCCCTTATTTACATACCTTGGGCCGTTGCAACCACGTTTAAGCAATGCTGTTTATTCTAACCCTGGTGCTATTTCTCCGCTATTCAACGACCCCGATCTGCAACTTATTGGTGTTGGTACGCGCATTTTCTTAGGCGGCGGTATTGGCTATGTAGCATGGGAAGGCACCCAGCACTTCCCCTTACAAAAGCGGTTACCTAATCGGACACCGATTGGTCCAGCAGCGACTTTAGCTTTAATTGGCGATGCTAAGCAGATGGATGCCCGTTGGGTACGCGGTTGTTACTTTAAAAGTTACGGTCCTTCTTTAATGTTGGGAGTAGGCGTACCACTCCCTGTATTAGAAGAAGTAGTCGTAGCCAGATGTGCTGTCCAAGACAAAGACTTAGTAGCGCCGATAGTGGATTTTTCAATTCCCCGGCGTGTTCGTCCCACCTTTGGTTTAGTGAGTTACGCCCAACTCAAGTCTGGGCGCATCACAATTGAGGGCAAAACAGTACGCGTTGCACCGCTTGCTAGTATGTTTCTTTCTAGACAAGTCGCACTCTCCTTGAAAGAGTGGATCGAGACAGGTAAGTTTACCCTAACAGAACCTGTTTCGCAAATTCCCATGGAGCGGTCTTTTCTCCCTCAAGACCGCTGGACAGAGTTTTAATTCATAATTCATCTGGTTTTGGTCGCTTGACAGGTTTAGGAGTGGGACTTTTAGGTAAAGGTCGTGGCGTAACAGAGGCGTCACCTGTTTTGCGAATGGGGCGGGGGGTTTCTCCATTTCTTCTGGGGAATGGTTTCCTGCCATTAGAACTAGAACTAGGACGACGCCCTCCTCCGGGTCCTCCGGTTCCTCTTTTCTGTGGTGGTCTTCGTTTTTTGGGCAATTCAGCGATCGCCTCACCGCTTTCTATAACTAGGGTGTCAGCATCCCGTTTAACTTGAAAGTCCCAAAACTTTCCTACTGCTTTAGTCTGAAGCTGACCTTGAAGTTTCAACTTGAAATACTTGGGTTTGTCAGATTGTTTGCGGGCAGCCTGCTTGATTTTGATGACTAAGTGTTCAGCATCAAAAGACTGGTAAACAACCTCACCACGAACAGAAAAACCACCATCTGGCATTTCTGTTGAGGGTCTGCTGATCTCTGTTGAGGCATTGTTGTTTGTCTGGTTTTGGAGGATAATGTCTACTGGTTGCTGCTTAGCAAGCTTTTCAGGTTCCCAAACCCCTACAATCTGGATGTGCAATTTATCGTTTTCTTGTCTAGTTCGCGGATAAACTACCCACAGATGTTCTGTGTCTAAATCCAGATGATTCTTCACTAAACTCATGATCCGACCTAGAAGGACGGCGTCGAGTAGTGTACCATCTGCAGTTAACAGTGTACCCTGAGTAAATTGGTCGCTACTGGCAAGATAGCGACCTCGTACTAAACCAATGGCTCGGTACTGCATTGGTTCGCTGGGAGGCGGAATTGGTTGCTGGCGATTTACGAAGTTTCCATCATCGGCAGTCTCATGTGAGATTGTGGGCAAATCCTCTTGTTGAGAGGTTTCTGCCAATGGCTGTACATTCGCAGGGGCAACTTTGTCGGTTTGAGCCTCTTTTGAGGCATTTTTATTGGACGATTCAGGCGAAGGCATCAGGTCGGAATTCATAAAAACTCCTTGCGGCGGAGACACATCCCCATTGTGGGATTGAATAAAGGCATCTGAAAAGGGCGTTTGTGCGGCGCTTGTAAGTATATTTCCTTCCAAGACAGCCACTCTACAGCGCCCTATGTAACACTAAAGGTGCGACGGCAGTTACAGGCCAGTCCTACAGCAGTCGCACGCCAGTTTGTCCATTTACAGTAGTTTCGGAAGCATACCATAGCAATAATTCTCGTGGTTCCTCCTAAAGTCATCTCTAAAGAAAGCGGCGCGACAATAGCCTATTTGTTATAAAATTCACAAGAGATACACGGGATTCCGCAAAGTTTTTCAAAATTTTAACTTTCTTGATTTCTGTAATAGACTTTTTCATTAGAGTTAAGGAAGTTTTCGTGTCTCAAAGTCGCAATCGCTGGATGGTTAATATTGTGTTGGTACTGGCACTCCTAGCTTTTTTGGGAGTTTCGATAGTTCCGATCATTGGGGCATTGAACAAGCCAACTCCAGAGCAAAAATCAAAACTGGAAAATGAAGCACAGGGTAAATCAAAACTAGAAGACGAAATCCGGGGTTTAGAACTGGTTTTGCAGCGGGAACCAGAAAACCAAGCTGCGCTCAAAAGCTTATTAGAGGCACGGTTGCAACTTCTTAGGCAAGGAAAGGGTGATATTAAGGGCGTTATTGAACCCTTAGAAAAGCTTGCCAAACTAAATCCGGAAAATACACAATATACGGTGCTGCTTGCCCAAGCTAAATTAGGAATTGGCGATACCGAAGGCGCGGCTGCTGCTTATCGCTCAATTCTACAAACAAAACCAGGTGACATAAAAGCTTTGCAAGGTATGGTAATTCTTTTGCTAAAGCAAAAACGTCCGCAAGCAGCAATTGGTTTGCTGCAAGATACCCTCACGACAGCAACTAAGGCTAATAAAATTCAGCCTGGAAGTGTGGATACAGTGGCGGTGCAAGTGATGCTAGGTAACGTTTATAATTCCCAAAAACGCTACACTCAAGCTCTTGCTATTTACGACCAAGCAATCAAAAATGACGGGCAGGATTTTCGTCCTGTCTTAGCAAAGGCTATGCTGATCAAGCAACAGGGAAAAATTAATGAGGCAAAACCTCTATTTGACAAAGCAGCTGCTTTAGCACCATCTCAGTACAAAGACGACATCAATAAGAGCGCATCTGAATCTCCCATTTCCTCTCCCATTTCTCCTAGATAAAGGGGAGTGGGGAACTGCCCTGCGGGAAGTCAAAAGTCAAAAAAACAAAAAGGTACAAGCCCATAAATAAATTTATGGGGTTCTTACCACCAGCCAATAAAGAGAGGCAGATAACTCTACCTCTCTTTATTAAGGGATATACAAATTACTTACAGCTTACCCAGACAAATTATCTGTTGTGGGGTTTGTGAACAATAAAGCTGAGAATTTGGCACTGCTTGATGTTGTCAAAACCTACAACGCGGATAAAGTTGCTAGAAAACTGAGAACGGCAAGATTGGATTTCGTTCAGTACTTCTTGAGTGGTTTTAGCACCAAACAAAGGTAGCTTCCAAAGTGTCCAGTAAGCTTCTGATGGATCAGATATTTCGTTGAACTCAATAGCTGGGATGTAACCTTGATCCAGAATGTACTGAATCTGCTTTGCAATTTGGGCATCAGTGAGGGGAGGCAGATAGGAAAGGGTTTCGTAACGACGCTCTTTTGGTAGAGTTTGCATAATTAAATGATAGTGGGTGGTTGTTGGTTATTAGGATTTGGGGTTGATTGCTGTTCTGATTCAGGGGTAGAGGTCTGGACATCGAATTGCGTGATTCTCTCTAGATGCTGGCGACGGTGTTCCATATTGGCTTGCTGAATGCCAGTACGAACCATTTCTGGTAAGAATTCGGTCACTTCTTCAGAGATATGTTCTCTAACGATCATGATCCGCAAAGCCAAATCTGGCTTTTCCTTGAACAATTCTTGAATATATGCTTCTCCGTCTTGAACTTTGTCAGCAGAAAAGCGTTGTAGCCAAAGTGCCAAGGGAGGATTGGTTTCGCTGATCTGAGCCAACACCGTTCTCAGTGCTTGATAAGTCAGGTAACTAGAGAGCGTTTTTGCTGTGTCCTTCGCAATTTGCTTGATATTCATGCTTGACCTCAGCCCTGATGAGTTATGAATTATAAGTTAGGAGTTATGAGTTATTAGTTGAATTTAACTCCTAACTCCTAACTTTACACTTCTAACTAATATCAGACGGTATCAACTGCTTGGAACTCGAACTTGATTTCCTTCCACAGTTCACAAGCAACAGCCAGTTCAGGAGACCACCTAGCCGCTTCGCGGATGATGTCGTTACCTTCACGAGCCAAACTGCGACCTTCGTTACGAGCTTGAATACAAGCTTCCAACGCAACACGGTTAGCGGTAGCGCCAGGAGCATTACCCCAAGGGTGTCCGAGGGTACCACCACCGAATTGTAGTACGGAGTCGTCACCAAAGATTTCTACAAGGGCAGGCATGTGCCATATGTGGATACCACCGGAAGCAACTGCCATGACACCAGGCATAGAAGCCCAGTCTTGGGTGAAGTAAATACCGCGAGTCTTGTCTTGCTCAACGTAGTTTTCGCGCAGTAGGTCAACGAAGCCCATGGTGATTGCGCGATCGCCTTCCAATTTACCAACAACGGTTCCTGTGTGGATATGGTCACCACCAGACATCCGTAGCGCTTTAGCCAATACACGGAAGTGAATCCCGTGGTTCTTTTGACGGTCGATCACAGCGTGCATCGCACGGTGAATGTGCAGCAATATACCGTTGTCACGACACCAGCGAGCCAATGTTGTGTTGGCAGTGAAGCCAGCGGTGAGGTAGTCGTGCATGACGATGGGCATTTTGAGTTCTTTAGCGTACTCTGCCCGCTTCAGCATTTCTTCACAAGTAGGAGCCGTGACGTTCAGGTAGTGCCCTTTGATTTCACCTGTTTCAGCTTGAGCTTTGTGGATCGCATCAGCAACGAACGTAAAGCGATCGCGCCACCGTTGGAATGGTGCGGAGTTGATGTTTTCGTCGTCTTTGGTGAAGTCTAGACCACCACGTAAGCACTCATACACAGCACGTCCGTAGTTTTTCGCAGACAGACCCAACTTGGGTTTGATGGTACAACCCAGCAAGGGACGACCATATTTATTTAACTTATCACGCTCAACTTGGATGCCGTGGGGAGGACCTTGGAATGTCTTCAGGTAAGCAACAGGGATACGCAAATCTTCTAGACGCAAAGCTTTCAGCGCTTTAAAACCAAACACGTTCCCCACAATGGAGGTAAACATATTGGTTACAGAGCCTTCTTCAAATAGATCTAGAGGATAGGCAACATAGCAGATAAATTGGTTATCATCGCCAGGAACTGGCTCAATGTCGTAGCAACGACCTTTGTAGCGATCTAGGTCTGTCAGCAAGTCTGTCCACACGGTTGTCCAAGTACCAGTGGAAGACTCAGCCGCCACAGCAGCACCTGCTTCTTCGGGGGGAACTCCAGGCTGGGGTGTGACGCGAAATGCTGCTAAAAGATCGGTATCTTTAGGTGTGTAATCAGGGGTGTAATAAGTCAGTCTGTAATCTTTAACCCCTGCTTGATACCCTGATTTTGTCTGAGTCTTCGTTTGAGCGTAAGACATAGTTTCCCTTGTAAGAAGTCTCTCTTTGTACTTACCAATCACGTAAAAGTGCAATTTCCCCTGGTCTCTGATTTCTCTGTTGACAGAAGGTACATCAGAAATGTTTTTTTACAGGCTTGTCTCTAGTAGATGTTGGCAGTTTTCCTGCTCCAAACACTTGGTAGATTCGCGGATAATTCCCGTTTAAGGCTTACACCCTTGAAATCTCCGCAAGATCTACCTACTAGTGTTATTTTCCACTCGTTTGAAAAATAAAAAATTGTTTTTATTTATTCCTCACACACCCCTAGACTTTTTCGACATATAAGCGAAGCTCTAGAGGAGCGCTAGGCGAAAGACAAAAATTGCACACCACGTAATTTGTAACTTATTCCACAATATATCAATAAATCCATAAGTTATTCTTTGAATCTTCTTAACTTTTTTATTTAATTTACTTATTTAAACACATTATTTAACATTTTATTAAGAAAACTTTACAGAATGTAAGCGATAATATAAAGTTAAAAACTTTATTTTTCAACGGGCATGGAGAGTAGGGAATGAGGGGGATTCCGGATTTCTCACAAGGGTAGGGAGTGTGGGAGGTACTGAATTCTCCCCACACTCCCCACACTCTCCACACTCTCCAGACCCCATTCCCCTTTTTTTTTGAAAAAAATTGCCAATCAAGTTTAATAAAGATACAAAGTGGGGGAACACTGTAATTGAAGAAGGATTCAGGAGTCAGGAGTCAGGAGTCAGAATGAATTAGATCAGGATTTAAAGCCCCTTAAGTCGCTCGTTCCTCGCTAACGCTGCGCTATCCGCTAGTAAGGTAGAATTCCCAAGCTGAATTCTGACTCCTGACTCCTGAGTTCTTTCCGAATCTCCGGAGGGAAAATGACCGTGGTATTGTTTCACAAGCGTATTAATTTATTGATGAGTGCTACCTTACTAGGGTTGGTAGCTCTGCCCTGGATAAATACTGTAGCGATCGCCGGGATGACGATGTCTGACACACAGGTTCGACTCCGTGTCTTGGCTCAAAAAACCTCTGACTTTGATCCATCTGAACTCTTCCCTACTTACCCAGCTTCCCCACCGCCACCCAGAAAAGACCCGTTACCTGAAGAGCAGCGATTACTAGAAAAATTGAGAGAAATAGATTATCGTGTCAGTGCTTTGCAGAGTGATTTTACAGGCAATCTCTGGGTAGGTTCTTGGCGAGGGTTGTCGCGGATTGAACCAAACACTGGCAAAATTTTAGCTCGCGTTAGTTTACCAAATGTGACCATAGGTGCTTTAGCCCAGGACAAAGTTGGACGTTTGTGGGTAGGAACCTATGAGGGATTAAAGCGAGTCGATCCCCGCACTAGCGAAATTACAGCCGAGAATTTATTTTTGCCCTCTAAACGGGTATTATCTTTATTAGTTGACAAGCGGGGTTATTTGTGGACAGGAACAGATAACGGCTTAGCCTTAATTAGTCCAGACCAAGGCTTGATCATGACGACATTAAAAAACCTCCCTGGTGTTAGTGCTAACGCCCTCACCCTAGATGCCGAAGGTCAACTTTGGGTTGGGACTCTTGATGGAGTCGTGCGAGTTAATACCGCCAGTGCTTTAATCATGAAGCGGATTAGCAATTTACCAGGGGCGACCGTTCAAGCCTTAGCTATTAGTCCAGAAGGATTGATTTGGGCAGGAATGCCCAATAATTTGTTAGTTATTAACCCAAAAAATGGTATTGTGCTGCGATCTGTAACTGCCCTACGGGGACGAAACGTCACCACTGTCCGCTTTGCTAAAGATGGCAGTGTTTGGGTCGGGACTAATAATGGTTTGCTACGATTAAATCCAAATACCGGAGCAACACTCGATCAAGTTCCTGGTCTTCCATCTAGCCGTGTTCTTGCTTTAGCACCAGACGTCGGTAATAAATTGTGGATTGGCACCAGTGAAGGTCTGGCTTGGTTAATGCCGAAAATGGAAAGTGCAAAACCACATCTTGCCTTTAGTCGAGTTGTCAAATGAGCAGTTAAGAGTTATGAGTGATGAGTGAGGAATAAAAAAGAAACACAGCGAGTAGGGTGTGGGGAGAGTTGAGGAACCCCTAACCCCTAACTCCTAACTCCCCATTCATAATTCATAATTCATAATTCATAATTCCAAAAATGCCAGTCACCACCCAGCAATTAATCCAATGGAAACAACAGCGACGTTCTATTGTGGCATTGACCGCGTGGGATTATGCGATCGCCCAGATATTAGATGCAGCCGGAGTAGACTTAATCCTTGTGGGGGATACGATGGCGATCGTATTGGGGTACGAAACAACACTACCAATTACTTTAGAGGAGATGCTGCACCATGCTAAAGCAGTGCGCCGTGGTGTGAAACGCGCTTTAATGGTCGTAGATTTGCCATTTTTAACCTATCAAGAAAGTCCCCAACAAGCGATGTACTCAGCCGGAAGGGTGTTGAAAGAAACTGGGGCGCAAGCCGTGAAGATGGAGGGTGGTTATCCACTCATGGTAGAAACTATTGCCCGGTTGGTACAAGCTGGAATTCCGGTGATGGGTCATGTTGGTTTGACACCCCAATCCGTACATCAACTCGGATTAAAGCAACAGGGGAAAACACAGGAAGCCTCTGAAAGGATTTTACTTGAAGCGATCGCCCTAGAACAAGCGGGTGTATTTTCCATTGTGTTAGAGCATATCCCCAGTGACTTGGCATTACAGATTACTGAGAAACTCAGTATTCCCACGATTGGTATTGGTGCAGGAGTTCACTGTGATGGACAAGTTTTAGTGACATCAGATGTACTTGGGTTGTCCGAAAAGCAACCACCATTTGCCAAAGTTTATGTAAATTTGCGAGAGACAATCACCAAAGCTGTGCAGGATTATGCTGTGGAAGTGAGGGAGCGCAAGTTCCCAGAATAGTAGACCCGGATTTCTCCAAACAATAAAAAATCAATAGTATAAATACTTCTATACTCATTGACGTAAACAATATAAGATTAAACACTGATATCGGATTGTTTCAAGTGTTGTAAGTATATTCTACGAAGACATTTATTACAATTCATTTCATTGATTTTGACATTGGGTCAACACATCGTTTGTTTTGCCTCTGGGCGATCGCGCCCCGTTAAGCTATCCCATGCCTTTTAGTGACGGGTGTAAACCGATTAGGAACTTTATTATGAATCCAAACAAGCATTTCACAGAGCGTCGCGACTTCTTAAGACTAGGAGCGACAGGGGCCTTAGGGATGATGGTAGCTGCTAGTGATTTACTTTGGCAAACTCAACCTGCTGAAGCACAGGCATTACCTCCAAAGACTCCTGATCAAGCACTGCAAGAGTTGATCGCCGGAAATCAGCGGTTTATCACTAATCAACGCCAATGCCGAAATCAATCACTAGAGCAATTGCAAAAAGTTGCTTGTAAGCAAATTCCATTTGCAGCTATCCTCAGTTGTGCAGATTCACGGGTAGCCCCAGAAATTATTTTTGATCAGGGTATTGGAGACATCTTTGATGTTCGAGTCGCGGGGAATATTGTTACACGTGAAACCAGAGGCAGTATTGAGTATGCTGTTACTGCGTTAGGCTCTCAACTGGTAGTGGTGCTAGGTCATCAACGATGTGGAGCGGTTATCGCAGCTGCGGACAACGAAGTATTGCCAGGTGACATCAACTCCTTTGTTGACGCGATTAAACCCTGCTTAAAAGGTGGTAAACCTTTGCTAGATCCTCAATGTGGCAAGCCCGCAAACGTTGATGTAGCTGTTGTACAAAACGTACAATGTCAGGTTAGACAATTGCAGGAATCAACACTCTTAGGTAAGCTGTGTCCCCAAAATTTAAGAATTGTGGGTGCTGTTTACAGCTTGGATACAGGAAAAGTGACTTTCATTTAACCTTGCCAACGGAATAATGAAGTTATAGGGGCGCAAGGTCTTGCGCCCCTGGAGTGGGTGATGATGCTCCCCTCTTAAATTCCATCCCTTGACAAACGCTGGCGCAATTCTCGAAGGGCGAGTCCAGTCCCATGTTTGCTTGCAGCTTCTAAACATTGAGCCACAATCATGGGTAAATCAACACCAGGAAAGTAACGACTTGTGGTTTGTGGTTGGTATTCTGTTTCCTGCAAGCCGTAAATGGTAAGCTTACTTCCTTTCAGCAGCCAGACCTCTGGGACTCGGTAGGGAAAGTAATCACTTGTATCAGTATAGGTGGTAACATCAATCTCAATCACCAGATCGGGGGATGGATCGGTATCCCATTGCAGTCGATCGCGCCCAACAACAGATTGCCAATTGTCGATGTAGAAACAGTAGTCTGGCTCAATTCCCCCTTCTTCTTGTAATTCCATTGTGATGGGAGTGAATGCTTCGTAGTTGCGGTTTTGGGAATCGAGTAATGCTTTCACGACGTCAGCTAGGATATTGGCATCCCGTCCGTGTTTGGGGAGAGGAGACATCAGCAGAATTTCTCCACAGTGGTACTTAATTCGAGGAATCGATGAGTCCCCTCGGCTTTCACGCAGGGTTTGATAGTTCTGCCAGGAACTTGGCATTCGCACAACGGTTCCCGGTGGTAGCTGAATTCTTTCCCGTGAGATGAGGGCGTACATGGAGATGAAGGTGATCGCCAGCAAAAGCCCTTGAATCATACCTCGTTTTTTCTCCAATGTCAAACTACATTTATCTGGGTATTTTCAAAGAATTGCCAAGATATGCAGAGATATCTTTATACAGCTACTTCCCCTGGTAACGAGTTAAATCTAAGAAATTTTCATAAATATATAGGTTTTGGATATAGGTTTTGGGACGGTGGATGGTTTATATTACCGAGTGAGTGGCAAAAAAGGCCAGAATGTTCAAGTATAGGAGGAAGCGCTGCACTAATTCAGGACTCAGGAGTCAGGAGTCAGAACTGATTAAGGGTTTGGTATCTGTCTCCACATCTGACAACCTTATTA
>CAIVAU010000142.1 GCA_903903925.1 uncultured cyanobacterium | reverse complement strand
TATGCGGGAACTACATCGGCGCTATCACGAATCGACCCAGATTACCTTTACCTCTCTCTATCCTGGGTGTGTTGCAGAAACGCCACTCTTCCGCAATCACTATCCCCTATTTCAGAAACTTTTCCCCAAATTCCAGAAGTACATCACTGGGGGGTATGTGTCTCAGGAGTTGTCTGGAGAAAGAGTCGCGATGGTGGTTGCCGATCCTGAATACAAACAATCTGGTGTCTATTGGAGTTGGGGAAATCGCCAGAAGAAAGATGGCAAGTCTTTTGTCCAAAGAGTCTCTCCCCAAGCCCGTGATGATGAAAAAGCTGAACGTATGTGGGATTTGAGCGCAAAGTTAGTTGGACTGGCGTAACGAGGATTGGGCGATCGGGAAACGCAGGTTGATGAAGCCGATCGCTTTTCACCCCACATTCCGCACTTCAAGCTGTAGGTAATTTTTGACCGGGAATGGAGTGTTTTTGGAGTGAGGAGAAGCAAGTTTTGTTAAGGATTGTTAGTTTCTTCGACTCTTTGGCGAATAGCTTCTTCGGCAACACGAATATTTTCTGCAATGGGCATACCCTCCTGATCATACATTGCCGGATACCGCTTTACTTCTATACCTAGTGGAATCCGGAACAGGAAGCGAATTGCCTCTGTGTCATCGCGATTTGCTAAAACATAAGCTTTGAGTTCCGCTTTACTCATTTGTGCGAAGTTTGGCTTCAGAGGAAATACCATTCAATTCTGACACAGAATCCACCATATCATACGTTACAGGTTTTAGTTTATACTAGGAATTTATTTTTGTGGCGGGTTTGATCTCAAACTGCTGTATGTCGTGGTTAAAAGGATTCCCAAAGCTTCACCTTTGAAGATGTTAAGATGTTATGTAGTAGCCTCACGTATCAGTCCCCACAGGCAAGAGTTCAGCAGTGCCTGCAGTGAAATAAGTCATTGATTTTTGAGAGGGAGATGGGCGATCGCATCTGCGACCATAAACCATGATGGTCCTAGCAAGTTGTTAATATTTGTCAATCCACTATTGGCAGATAGAAAATTCTGGTACTTTGTATTAAAATAAGTAACGTAAGGGTGCTTTTATGTTTTGCTATTCTAACAATCTTATCTATGAGCTTTAATCCAATTCCCAAGCACCAAACCATTGGAAAGTCCCCTTAGCGCAAGGATGGCAGTCCGGGGTGAGTGTGGGTGGGATGTGTGTTCGTAGTTAGCGTTGTGTTACGTTGGCATTACGTGGAAAGCAAAAGTATTGAACAATAGAGAGGAAATCATTATCGTAGTTCAAAAGCAACTGATTAACTCGCAAATCAAGTCACCTCAAGTCTTCTTGATCGACCATGAGAATAACAATCGTGGTCTGTTCAACACAGACGAGGCTCTGGAGCTAGCACAGAGCTTAGAGCTTGACCTAGTTGTTGTATCCCAAGGTAAAGACACTCCAGTAGCAAAGATCCTCAACTATGGCAAGCTTCAGTATCAAAAGAAAAAGCGTCAGGGACAGAGTGCTAAACCCACGGTAAAGGAAGTTCGACTCCGTCCAAATGTGGGTGTGGCTGATTACAACTTACGCATTGAGCAAGCAATTCAGTGGTTGAGTAAAGGCGATTCAGTAAAGTTTGCTATTCGTTTACGAGGTCGAGAACATCAATATCGCGATCAAGCAGGAGAACTGTTAGACCGCGTCGTCAATGATCTCAGTCAAGTAGGTAAAGTCCAGTCTCTTGATAAACGCTCACTGATTGCGCAAGTCATTCCTGCCTAAATTAATTTTTTGTTTCTCACTCCAAGACGGTTGCTGTTAAGGGTCGCTTAGGGATAGAAACCCGGTAGCGTTTATGCGCACCGGGTTTGGTGGGTTAGGGCACCAAGCAATGTGCCTAATTTTGATCTGACTTACAAAGTTTAATGACAATTTGTCATTACAAAACTTTGGTGTTCTGGTGTAGATAATCCCTGCTGCAAAATAGTTAATACCTTAACTAAATCCCCTATCAATAATGCAGATTTAGCTAACCATAAACCAGGAAAAATCTGAGAGCAAATTATCCCATCTCGATTCGGTTCAAGTTGGATATATTCCCCTTCTTTTAGTCTAAACCAATCAAATTGGCGGTCATAAACTCGCCACACTAAATATTCTTGCACTTGATTACGACGATAAACCTTCAGCTTTTCATGCAAATCGTAGGAAGCACTAGAGGCAGCAATTTCTACAATTAATTCTGGCGCACCTTCCAGATAATCATTCTGATTAATACGCGATTGTCCGCCTATTTCAATTCTCAATAACGCATCCGGCTGCGGCTCGTTATCAGCATCTATTAGCACCGTGGCATTGTCTGCTAAACCCACCCCTGGTGTGGCAGCTTTGTAAACTCCCAACCAAGCTATGATGTAAGCATGGGGTTCTCCATGACTTTTAATTCTCAATGGGGATGCCACGTAAACAACTCCTTCAATCAATTCTGCTTTTTTCAGATTAGGCATGGCATGGTAGCGCCGCTCAAATTCGGTGCGAGTGAGCTTGTCGCCGTTTTCTAAAGGCGGAATTGTTAAAAGAGGAGAAATTGTGCCAGCAACAGATACCATAATTTTCTCGAACATCGCGGATTACTGACACTACTAATTCTATCAACACCAGCTACTATTCAGAACCAGGTTAGTATAAGTACTTTACGCTGATATCAATTGCTGAAGACGCTGTGGTTCTTCTCCAAGCCAATCTGGATGCTGGGCAGTGCTGTCGAAAATTGACGAGGTTTTGAATGGCTCGAACTCGCCTCGTGATGCTGCTTCTGCTGTTTTTGCTAGCAACGATCGCACCTGCTGCTCATTCATTGGCTGAAATGTACGCACTGCCTCAAACGCTTGATCAAGAATATCCATACTGTCAATTCCCGTGATCACAACCGATGTGGGCAGATTCAGGGCATACTGCAGACACTCAATTGGCGTTACAGTATTTGACCTTAATAGAATGCCGTTCGCCATGCTTTTCATGCCCAGAATCCCAATGTTATTTTTGACCAGTTCTGGTACAATCAGCTTCGCAAAGCTCCGGTAGTGGGCATCCATGACATTGAGCGGCATCTGAACCGTATCAAACTTAAACCCGCGCTCAGCTGCAACTTCAAGCATATGCAGATGAACATGGGGATCTTTGTGTCCGGTAAAGCCAATGTATCGGAGCTTACCAGCTTCTCGCGCCTCAATCAAAGCGGCATTTGCCCCTTCTGGGTCGAAAACTCGATGCGGGTCTTCGTACCGAATGATTTCGTGGTGTTGGACAAGATCAATGTGATCAACTTGAAGGCGTTGAAGTGATTCGTCTAGCTGTCTTGCTGCTTCTTTCTTGGATCGACCATCGATTTTCGTCATCAGGAACACCTTGTCTCGGTAGCCATCGCGGAGTGCTTTCCCCATACGGATCTCGCTGACTCCACCGTTGTAGTCCCAACTGTTATCCATAAAGGTGATCCCACGATCTATCGCTGTGCGAACAATACGTATACCTAGTTGCTCATCAACATACTTCAAGCCGATGTGCCAACCACCCAGTCCGATCGCGGAAACCCTCTCTCCGGTACTACCAAGAACTCGGTACAGCATTTCTGAGTTTGACGTATTTCCTGACATCTTTTCTCCTTGTATGCCAACTATGACTTAAGTACACGTAGCAGTGAGCTAATCCAAACCCAAGGAAAAGCTCACAATATATTCCTATTGAGATCGACCCTCATAAGTCTCAAAGAGCCGTGATTGGTGATCGCAATCCAACAGACTGAGTCAGCACCCACAGAAGCAGTGTCTCAGCTTTCATATAGATAATGATTTCATTTGCTACTCAAAACATCATCCAATGGAGAGAGTTGAAGGCTGTTGAACTTAAGGAAATTCACGATCGTTATGGGTTGAAGAAGCGGTGCGTGGTTGGGATACCGCGCACACTCTTTAAGGAAGAACTGAACCAGCTAACCATTAAAACCGCTGTTGAATCTCGCTAAATACCGACGCCCGCCACAGCTAGAGTCAGATAAACCAGTGCTTTACGAGGCGCGACTGGCAGAATTTGGATACCTACCAGTAATGTTATTGTTCTACTATTTAGCAGTAACGCGCTGTCCAGTAAGTGTATACGTAAGCGGCGTCCCACTGGAACCAGTAACTTCTTGCACAGTTGCATTTAAATCAAAGAAACGCAGATCGATTGTTCCTTGCAGCGTCTGAGTATTTTGATTGAATCTAATGCTATAATTGTTCCCAGCAATGCCCAGAGGATGGCTTGCTAAAGGTAGAGGCCCCGATAAATTGAAGTTTAATGTCGTGGCGGTAAGTTCCCCATTTTTATTACACTTCCAAGAACCATGAGAGGTGGTGAAAGGATTGAACTGATTGTTACCTTGGTAAACACCACCTTGGTTAGAGTCTGTAACCAGGATATTACCGTCAGTGGTCAGAGTGATAAGTGAGCGAGATGCAAACTGACCTGTTGAATCAGATATTGTCGTGAGATATGTACCAGCAGCAAACTTCCTGCAAACTCCCTGATCTGTTGACGTATCATTGACCGATTCAGCCTTAGCCAACTGAATGTTGCAGATATCAGAAATGCTGATTGCAGAAAGCACACCAATTGTCAATCCAATCAAAGTTTTACGAATTTTCATTTTTAAATGTAAAGAATTTACTAAGATCTACTTAGAACATACTTAGAAACCAGACATATTCTGAATAAATTTTGGTTAAATTTTGGTAAAAAAAAGCTTTTGTGTACGTTTGAGTAGCAGATTTGGTTAAGATCAGTAGCTAAAAGGTGATTTGATTTGATTTGTACGCTGGTGGTTCAACGTGAATTAAAATCCTTGCTGGGTTGAAGCGTTCTTCTAGTTGCCTTTCTACTTCCTCGGTGATCCGGTGGGCAGTTTCTACATCTTTGGCATCTACGATTAAATGCATTTCAATAAAGACTTGGCGACCTAAAACGCCGCGAGAAGCTATGTCATGACAGTTCACCACACCAGGAACAGAAAGGGCGATCGCGTTAATAACCTCCGGTGCGATCGCCATTTGATCCACAAGATACGGCAAATTCTCTTTTAAAACTTCCCAACCACTCCAAAATACGAACAAAGCGACTGGAAAAGCCAAAACCACATCTAGCCACTGATATCCCAACCAAACCCCAACCAAACCAGCCATCACAGAAATTGTTACCCAAACATCACTCATCGCGTGTTTAGCATCGGCAATTAAAATTGCGCTACCGATCCGCGTTCCAACGGCACGTTCGTAATACGCTACAAAAATATTAACACCTAAGACAATCAGTAATAACCATAGCTGTGGTGCTGATATTTTGACAATGTGACCACCTTTGAGAATTCCATCGACTGCTCCTTGGAGAATTTCAAAGCACGCTATACCTAAAAACATCGCAATTCCCAAGGCTCCTACCGCTTCAAACTTTTGATGTCCGTAGGGATGTTCGCGATCGGGGTTTGGGGAAGAAAAGTGACTGGTAATCAATCCTAAAATATTGCTGGCGCTGTCTGTCACACTGTGCAAGGCATCAGCTAAGAGACTAAGAGAGCCTGTCAACGTCCCGACTACTGCTTTTAATCCCATCACAAATAAGTTAAGCAGTAGGGTGATAATTAACACTTTTCTCACAGTAGCACGATTATCGGAAATCATAAAATATTTTTAATACAAATCTATCACTCCTCATGTAGAACTTAACACATGCACAAAATGTTTTAACCCCTTACTTAAGAAGGATTTTGTCTCACTTTAAACCATTGAATTGCCTAAGCTTGTTGCAAATATTTCTAAGTAAACTCGACCAATGTTTATCCATTACCTTCTCCGTCTGAATTAAAGCAGCTAAAGCATCAAACTTCTTACTCGCTACTCAAATACAGATTTTCACGAAGCCTTCGGAATTTTTAATGTTTAATTGATCCCACTCCATCACACAAACCCTTATCCTCCTTGCTCACAGAACGATTATTATTCAAATAATCGCCTATCCAAGTACAAGCCTGTACCAGTAAATCATCCAAATCAAGATTCCACAACTTCACCGTGTTGTCCAAACTAGCTGTTGCAATGGTCTTGCCATCGGGGCTGAAGGCGACACTTTTGACTATGCCGCTATGCCCAATGAGTGTTTGCAGTTCCTTGCCTTGGGTGTTCCACAACTTTACCGTTTTGTCAGAACTTGCAGATGCAATGGTCTTGCCATCGGGGCTGAAGGCGACACTAAGGACATACCCGCTATGCCCAATGAGTGTTTGCAGTTCCTTGCCTTGATCGCACTGGGAGAATGGCGGGGTGTCCTGACTGCACTTGAGCGAATTTGTGCGCCATTTTGATTTCTGTTTCCACCATCTCGCTATGGACTGAATGCTCACTCAGTAAGACAATCATCAAATCTGCTTGGCGGATTTCTGCTTCAATGAGTTCAGCCCAGGTTGTACCTACAAGGATTTTCTGGTCAATAAAAACTTGGTGTTGTGGTGACAGTGCTTGTACAATTTGTAACGCTACTTTCTCGTCTGGCTGGACATCCCGTTTGTAGCTGATGAAAATCCGTTTACTTGGTTGAGAATCCAGAGGGATAGCAGTCCCTGTTCTACTCTTTCTGTTTTTCAATACTGGAGTAGCAGATTCTGGAATACTTTCCAAATCAATGGATGCACAACCAAACTCAAACCCATCTTCTACAGAATTAGTTGCAGGTCATCCCCATCCCTTAAAAGGAGATAGGGCAGGTGAATTTGCTGTAGACCTAGAAGGTGGTACACGACTTGTATTCAAGCCAGATAACGACCCCATCCCTTTGGCTAAAGATGGAAGTATTGACTGGTCAAAAGTTACTGCTGTTTGTATTGTTTTCATTGGAGATTATCATGACTGAGACAACCCGAACATTTACTCCAGATTGGGTATCTCCTCCCGGTGACACCATCGCTGACTTGCTAGAAGAGCGTGATTGGACACAAGCACAGTTAGCAGAGCGATTAGGCTACACCACAAAGCATATTAGTCTACTCATCAATGGCAAAGCACCCATCAATGAAGAAACTGCCATGAAGTTAGAACGGGTTCTCGGAAGTACAGTCGGATTTTGGCTCAGTCGTGAAGCCCAATATCGCACCGCTGTAGCTCAGATTGAAGAAGAAACCCGCTTAAAGAAATAGAAGCAGAAAAACTAGACTGTCCCAAATACAGTAAACCAAAGTTTGAAAAAGCAGTGCAGGAAATTCGCTCTTTGACGGTGTTACCACCAGAGGAAATCGTTAATCGTTTGCGATCGTTGCCAACAGAATTTCTAACTAACTACTTGTGCTCATCAATAGCGTTTTTGAAATTTTTAATTTAAAATACGGTAAGTCGATAGATTTGTAAATCTTTGTTGACGGTACTACTGAAAAAATATATTTGATGCAGATAATTTTCTATGTCTGAAAAATATCGCTTTGAAACGTTGCAAGTCCATGCTGGGCAAGAACCAGATAAAGAAACCCATGCCCGTGCTGTACCAATTTATCAAACAACATCATACGTTTTTGACGATACGGATCATGGGGCGCGGTTGTTTGCTCTGCAAGAGTTTGGAAACATTTACACTCGGATTATGAATCCGACAACGGATGTATTTGAAAAGCGAATTGCGGCTTTAGAGGGGGGTGTCGCCGCATTAGCCACCTCTAGCGGTCAAGCTGCACAATTCTTGGCTTTAAGCACGATCGCCCAAGCTGGTGATAATATTGTTTCTACCAGTTTTCTATACGGCGGAACTTATAACCAATTTAAAGTTTCTCTACCACGTTTAGGGATAAATGTCAAATTTGTCGAAGGAGACGAGGTAGAAAATTTCCGTCAGGCGATCGACGATCGCACAAAAGCATTGTACGTTGAAACCATTGGTAATCCCCAATTCAATATTCCAGATTTTGCTGCCCTAGCTCATATTGCTCACGAAAATGGAATTCCCCTAATTGTTGATAATACCTTTGGTGCAGGTGGGTATTTGGCTCGACCAATTGAACATGGTGCAGATATTGTCGTGGAATCTGCAACTAAATGGATTGGTGGTCATGGCACCTCTATTGGCGGCGTAATTGTCGATTCTGGTAAATTTGACTGGGGTAATGGCAAATTTCCCATCTTTACTGAACCATCCCCCAGTTATCGTGGGCTGAATTTTCAAGAAGTATTTGGTGTAGGTAGTCCTTTTGGGAATATTGCCTTCATTATCCGCGCTAGAGTAGAAGGCTTAAGGGATTTTGGTCCTGCATTGAGTCCATTTAACGCTTTTCTGTTATTGCAAGGGTTAGAGACTCTCTCTTTACGTGTAGAGCGCCATGTCACCAATGCGCTAGAATTAGCCCAGTGGTTAGAACAGCAACCACAAGTAGGATGGGTCAATTATCCCGGACTTACCCATCACCCCTATCATGAAAGAGCCAAAAAATATCTCAAACATGGATTTGGCGGAGTCTTAAACTTTGGGATCAAAGGTGGGCTAGAAGCAGGTAAAGCCTTCATTAATCATGTCAAATTGGCGAGTCATCTAGCAAACGTTGGGGATGCTAAAACCCTCGTCATCCATCCAGCTTCCACAACTCATCAACAACTCAGTGATGTTGAACAGGTTTCCGCCGGTGTGACACCTGATTTAGTGCGCGTCTCAGTGGGAATTGAACACATCGACGATATTAAAGAAGATTTTGAGCAAGCATTTCAACAGATTAATTAGGCTTTGTCTCCTCTGCTTTCTCATCCTCCTCATCTACCATTCACCTTGACAGATGAATTATCAGCACTTCATTTCACCGCACACTCAGTATTACCATCTCTCGCTGTTTGAGTTAGAAGGAGGCGAAGTATTAACTGCGGTTCAGGTCGCTTACCGGACTTGGGGAAAGTTAAACTTAAAAGGTGATAATGGAGTGCTCATTTGTCATGCGTTAACTGGTTCGGCTGATGCGGATGACTGGTGGGAAGGTTTGTTAGGTTCAAAAAAAGCACTGGATAGCGATCGCGATTTTATCCTGTGTAGCAATGTTTTGGGAAGTTGTTACGGCACGACGGGATCAACTAGAATCAATCCACAAACCGGAATCCCTTACGGTGCATCATTTCCTGCAATCACAATTCGGGATATGGTTCGCTTACAAGCTGCACTGATTCAAGATCTGGGAATTAAATCTCTACAACTAGTCATTGGTGGGTCACTTGGTGGGATGCAAGTCCTAGAGTGGGCTTTATTGTATCCGGAAATGGTAAAAGCGATCGCACCCATTGCCACGTCTGGAAGACATTCAGCTTGGTGTATTGGATTGAGTGAAGCCCAAAGACAAGCTATCTATGCTGATCCCAACTGGAAAGGGGGTAACTACACAGATGAACAGCCACCAAACCAAGGATTAGCGGTAGCACGGATGATGGCGATGAGTACTTACCGTTCTTGGCACAGCTTTACAGAACGCTTTGGACGACAGTATGATGCATCTGCTAACCAATTTGCGATCGCTAGCTACTTACAATACCATGGTCAAAAGCTCGTAGAAAGATTTGATGCCAATACTTACATTACTCTCACCCAAGCGATGGATAGTCATGATATTGCTCACGGTCAAGACTATGAATCTGTTTTGCAAAGTATTAAACAACCTGCTTTAGTTGTTGCTATTGATTCTGATATTCTTTATCCGCCAGTAGAACAGCAAGAACTAGCAGATTTAATTCCTAATGCTCAACTAGTTTGGCTGAAATCAACCTCCGGTCACGATGCATTTTTAATTGACACAGTAGCACTCAATCAGCTATTGATTAACTTTCGGCAATAGGATACGCGCATATCTCGGTTCAATACCAACACCAACTTGGAAAGTTCAAAAAAATACAATAAAAAAAGGTGCGATCTCGCACCTCATCAAACCTTATGCGAGAGAGCCTATTTAAACATAATCTCTATACAGCAACTGCTGGTAGTTGGTAATAAGCAGGTTCATTTCCTGGCTTCCACTTAATATTGCAACCGATACTTGGCTTTTGTTCCCAAGTAATCACGCGATCAAGCAAAACATCTTCAATTGCTCTGCGTAAATCAGCGCCAGTCACAGGTTGAGCATTCTTCGGGCGACTATCATCTAACTGTCCCCGATAAGCAAGCTTGCGGTCAGCATCAAAGAGGAAAAAGTCTGGAGTACAAGCAGCAAAGAAGTCTTTCGCAGATTTTTGTGATTCGTCGTAAAGTAGAGGATAGGATAAATCCAATTCTTCAGCAAAGGCTTTGAGTAATTCTGGCGCATCATCAGGGTGAGTATTGATATCGTTAGCACTAATCGCCACAATTCCCAAATTGCGATCGCTGTAATCTTTACCCAGTTTTGCCAATTCCAATTTAATATGCTGCACAAACGGACAATGTCGGCTGAGGAATATCACTAACAATGCTTTTTTATCAGCAAAGGTCGAGAGTGAAATGGTGTCACCTTTAACCACATCTGGTAAATGAAAATCAGGTGCTAAAGTACCCACAGGTAGCATTGTTGAAAGGGTCAGTGCCATAGATATAGAACTCCTTGAGATTTAAAGTAAATATTGCAAGTTAAAGATATATGAGGGTTTAACTGTCGCAATCATAACTTTATGTGTATCAGAGGCTTCAATACTGTTTATCGACCAATTTACCGTTGATTACTTTACCAGTATTGCATAACCCTAATGAGAATACAAGCCCCCTGCTGTTAGTGTTGACAACATGACACACAGTATTTTACGGTAAAGCGAGTGGTTAACCGTACTTTTGGTATGCCGCTGGTGTAGATACTTGCCAAAGTGATCTAAAAATTCCTCATCTCCAATACCGAATCACTTACAACATAAGGAAAGCAGTTCATGACTAACCTCAAACTTTACTTCGCCAAAGCTTCAACGTTCTCCCAAAGAACCCGTGTTGTTTTGCTAGAAAAAGGAATTGAGTTTACTCCGATTGAAATAGACTTACAAAATAAACCCGAAGGGTACACAGAGATTTCACCCTATGGGAAAGTCCCTGCGATCGCCCATGGGGATATCAAGATTTATGAATCTGCGATTATCGATGAATATCTAGATGAAGTCTTTCCAGAACCAGCTTTATTACCCCACGAACCAGGAGCAAAAGCGATCGCCCGCATTTGGATCGACTACGCCAACACTCGCTTGGTACCTGCGTTTAACAAATTGCTCCGCAGTAAAGAGATCAGTGAACAAGAACAAGGGCGTAGAGAGTTTATCGAATCCCTTCTATATATTGAGCAAGAAGGATTAGGTAAGCTGTCTGGTCATGGACCTTACTGGTTAGGGGAAAAGGTAAGTTTAGTTGATATCAGCTTTTATCCCTGGTTTGAGCGCTTACCACTTCTAGAACATTTCCGCAAATTCAGCCTACCATCAGAAACACCCCGTATACAACAATGGTGGAACACACTGCGCGATCGCGAATCAATTCGAGCAGTAGAAAATCCTGTTAGCTTCTACATAGAAAGATTTACCAAAGTGCTTGGTGAACCTACCGCAGTTGGTGCGGCTCAAAACTAGACCTTTTTCTAAACCTCTCCTTAAAGTAGGGAGAGGTTAAAAAATGAGATTTTTTCGTTGCTCATCTTGCTAATCAATTGTACTAGCTGGCTGATTTTGTTCCTGAGATTTCCGCAATGTGATCAACGCTAGGATAGCAACGACGGTCAAGTAAATACGTTGCAACCACACATTACTCAATTTGAGAGTTAAACGTCCGCCAATGATTCCACCTATAAACATTGTAGTACCGAGAATTATGCCTAATTTGATATCGACTATTCCTTGCTGCAAAAAAATTATGGTGGCTATCAAAGAAGAAAATATATTGATAAATTTAGTAGTTGCGATCGCTTCTACAAATGTCATCCGAAATAGCATGACATAAGCGGCGGTGAGTAGAGTGACATAACCACCACTGAAAAAACCTCCATAAATACCAAGAATAAACGTCACTACATAGCCTGCAATTTCTGCAATACGTGGAGGGATAGCTTGATATGGGGCTACTCCAGCATGACGATTAATCACTGATAATATAGCTACTACTATCATTGCAATAGAAATTATCAATGGCATTGATTTAGATGGCAAACTCAGTACCAGTAATGCTCCTAAAAATGACCCAACTATAGTTAATAACGTTAGCAATGGTAAGCGTTTAGGGTTAATTACTTTTTTGCCAATGAAAGGTAATGTTCCCCCAACACTCATTAAAGTCAGTGCAAACATGTTGGTAGCGATCGCCGTTCGGGGTTCTATGCCAAATTCTAGCATGACAGGCACAGTAATCAGAGATGTACTACCAGCAATCACGCTAATAATACTGGCTGAAAAAAAGATTCCAGCCAGCAGAATTATCTGCAAAATATCCACAGGTTAATTTTGAAACCACTTGTATTTAGTCTTTATTTTAAGACTTGATTTATTGATTATTTTTTACTTATTAATTCTTGATAATGGCAATAATTCATACCAATATTTTTAGTATAAATCAAATAATGTTGGTAATGAAGTGTTTTCAAACGCAGAGTACTTCTGATTTTAACTTGTGACAAAATTGCGATCGCTAGCAGACTTGTATCGGGAGCATCCCAGTTTTGCAAAAAAGACGATCAGTAGTGTGAGCCGGAAAGCTCACGTGTACTATAAGCGAGCAAGATGCTCGCACTACGAATTTACAAAAATGGGATGCACCCTTTGTATCGTCTAGGAGAATTTTAATTCCTAATATGTGGTGGGTAATGCCCACCTTACAAAAATCACCAATTTAATTTACTTAAGCCCAATACCCGTGAATGAAATTCTCAAGCTCCAATCAAATAAATAAACCAGGATCGACATGAAAAAACTCACCTAAAGCTTTAGCTTGAGTTTTGGTAATTTTCCGTTTTCCATCGACAACTTCAGATACTACCGCACTCGCACCGAGAATTCCGACTAAATCTGCTTGTTTTAAATCACGAGCTTCCATCAAATGCAACAGCATAGAGTGAGGATTTGAGTTACCCATTGGGTATTCTTCGTCCTCGTATTTTTCAATTAAAGCAATTAAAAGTTCCAATAAGGCAGATTCTTCTGCTGTTTTGTTTTGACGATGTGCTAATTCTTCGGCTAGGTTAATAGCGTGATCATTTTCTTCGTCGGTTTTAATTACTTTGGGTTGATATTCTGCCAGTAAATTGGCATAAATTTCAGGATTAATAATGCCCACTTTACAAAAATCACTGATTTAATTTACTTAAGCCCAATTCAGGGTAAGCGCATTTAATTTTGTAGTTTAGAATACAGAATATTTTGCTAAGACATGTATAAAAAATCGGATTTGAGTATTAAATATGTTAAGTAGTACGCTAATAAGTAAAGCGTCTATTTTACATCAGCATTAGTCTTATGGCATCAGGTTTCAAGTCTCCTAATAATTCTCCTGTTAAAATACCAAAGGCTTTGAGTATAGCTAACGCCCACGCGTTAACACAGACTATCCGGAAAAAATAACGGGTCTTTGATAAATCTAAATCCTCTTTCTGTTGATTGCTGCTCTTTATATATTCTCAGTATTTCTCTTGATTCTAACAATGCTGCTTTTTACACTTGTATTCATGTTACGAACTGAAGTGCGGAATGTGGGTTGTATCTAAGTATTTCTGTAATTGTTGAGCTAGTATCTTTACATAAGGTAATTTAACCATATTTCCATGTTTGCCAGGAACTATGTAAGTTTCTACTTTTTCTACTAGTTGAGTCCAAGTAGATGCAAGATTTTCCTGAGTTTCGCTAGCTTGGAATAAAATTATCGAGCCTGGGTAATATTGAGGTTTATAGTTTTCTGCTGCTTGACGGTTGAGCTGGACAACATTTAAATATAAGCTAAGTTCAGCTATATCAAAATACTCAGGAAATATATTATATTGTTTACTTTTCTCCAGTAAATAAAATATCTGTTGGTCTCGTTCTAGTTTCTGTAGCTCAAGTCTATCTACAGAGAGACCGTAAAATCCCTCCAGTTTTGATAAAAACAGGTCAACATCGCCTAATTTATTTATAGATTTGAGTAATTGAGATTGTCTCATAAGAGGATCAGTATCTAATATAGCTAATAGAGCTATCTTTTCACCTTGTTGGGTAAGTTGTTGAGCCATTTCAAAGGCTACTAAACCACCGAAAGACCACCCAGATAGAAAATATGGTCCATGAGGTTGAACAGATTGTAACTCTTTAATATAGTGTTTTGCCATCTGTTCGACACTAAGATGAGGCTGAACTTGAGGATTTAAATAAATAGATTGTATTCCGTAGAATGGTTGTTCTAGACTCAGACAATTCACTAAATCTTGATAGCAAAAAACTGTACCTCCACCAGGATGGATACAGAACAAAGATGGTCGATTAACATTAGGTTGTTTAATAGGAATTAAGGCAGCCCAAGGTAAAGATTCTGCGGAGGATCGGAGAAGATATGACAGCTTTTCTATAGTTGGAGATTGGAACAAAGTAGCTAAAGGTAATTTGATTTGAAAATGATGTGCAATTTCGGATATGAGTCGAATAGCTAAAAGGGAATGACCACCCAGGTGAAAAAAATTATCTCGCACTCCTACTTGTTTAATATTCATTACAAATGACCAAATTTGAGCCAACTGAATTTCTATGGTTGTACGTGGCGCTATATGACCCTGTTCTACAGTAATTTCTCTATTAGCTGCTGGTAATGCTTTGCGGTCTATTTTACCGTTGGGTGTTAATGGTATGGAGTCTAAAAAGACAAAGGCATTGGGTATCATATACTCTGGTAGCTTTTGCTTCAGTAGTTCTCGCACTTGATTGCTTGTCAGGGAGACATTATTAGTGACTAGATATGCAACTAATCGTTTGTTACCAGGAATATCTTCTCTAGCAATAACTACAGCTTGTTGGATTTGCTCATGGCTACTGAGGACTGCTTCGATTTCTCCTAATTCGATGCGGAAACCGCGAATCTTTACTTGGTTGTCGCTGCGACCTAAGTATTCTATATTGCCATCAGCTAAGTAACGAGCCAAGTCACCTGTTTTGTAAAGGCGTGCTGATTTGTCATCAGAGAAGGGATTTTGGATAAATCTTTCAGCAGTCAGTTCTGGTCGGTTCAGGTATCTTCTAGCAAGACCCACACCTCCGATATGTAATTCTCCAGGTACACCTATAGGAACTGGTTGTAAATAGAGATCTAGGATATAAACTTCAGTATTTGCAAGAGGATGACCGATAGAAATTAATCCTGACTGAAAATCTATCTGAGCAATAAGTGACCAGATAGTAGTCTCTGTTGGTCCATAAACATTCCATAATGAACTACTTCTTGCTTGTAATTCGTTAGCTAGTTTTTGAGGTAGAGCTTCACCACCACAGAGTATTTTCAATTGAGAGGAATTTTGCCATCCAGCTTCTAGGAGTAATTGCCAAGTAGCTGGGGTGGCTTGCATAAGTGTGGTGTTAGACTTTATTAGTAACTCTAACAGCTGATTACCATCAGCAGTAACTTCACGTTTTGCTATGACCAAGTAAGAACCGACAATCAGAGGCAGAAATATTTCTAATGCTGCAATGTCAAAGGTAAAAGTTGTGACTCCAAGGATGATATCATCTGCTGTCATGCTTAGATGATGGCGCATAGCATATAGTAAATTGACTACAGCACTATGTAGAATTTGCACTGCCTTCGGCTTACCTGTAGAGCCAGAAGTGAAAATAGTGTAAGCTAGGTTGCTAGATACAACCTCTATAACTGGGTTATACTCGCTATCCTTGGCAATATTATGCCAGTTATTATCTAAACAAACCACAGTAGCATGATGTTGGGGTAAGCCTGATACAAGGTGCTGTTGCGTCAACAAAACTGATACTTGAGTATCCAACAGCATGAAGTTCAGCCGTTCCTCTGGATAATTAGGGTCAAGGGGGACATAAGCCCCACCTGCCTTGAGAATCCCCAATAGTCCCACCACCATCTCCACAGAACGTTCCACACAAATACCTACCAGCACCTCTGGTCTAACTCCTAAGCTTTGTAGGTAATGTGCTAACTGGTTCGCTCTTTGATTTAATTCTTGATAGGTTAACTGCTGGTCT
>CAIVAU010000141.1 GCA_903903925.1 uncultured cyanobacterium | reverse complement strand
GAATGAGGGTGTCTTTCTTGGATGCTTACTTTTTGAAACTATCAAACCGACAAGGTTGTAAAAGCTTTGCGGAATTCACACCACTTCTCAAGCATGCCGTGCCTCATTTGTCAATACCTTCTACTCGACCGGCGCTCTAGCAAACCAATGTAACCTCCGGTTGCTTCTCCCAAAGTCTTCAGCATTGTTTTATCCGAAAGATTGGAAGCAACAGGCAGTTTCAATATTTGCTTCTCCCAAATCTCCACCGTCCGCTTAAAATCTTCCCCTGACATTTTCCCAAAACGGTGACAAGAGCGAAAACGGTTGTAAACCTGCTCATCCCGCTTAATGACTGCGTCTAATCGGTCAGTACCAACTAAAATCACTGCTATTTCCAACTTGTCAAAAATATCACGCACAAAGCGCGAAAGTTTTTGGCTTGAAGCGGTCAGCCTCATCAATAATCAACATTTCAACTCCGCAACCCTTGAGAACACGCAGCGTCCTATCTCTGATTTCTGCCACTGTTCCTTTAGTTACCTGATATTTCAAATGCTCCATAATTACCCCAAATAACTCCTTAGCGCCGCACTCTTGGGGTATTTGGATATATGCCACAGGTACAGTTGGTGGTTTTCCAGCCAAATGAAGAGGTTTATTTCTTAACCTATAGGCATCGCAACCCATAGTTTTACCAGTTCTCGACTCACCTACAACACGCCCAGACTGACGTGATTGGCGCTTTCCTTCCAACCAGTCATGAAGAATTTGTACTTGTTCAAGTGGAACAAAACCCTTACGATTTAATCGTTGAATCTCCGCTTGCAATTTCTCACTATTAATCGGAATATCACCCAATTGTTTGGCGACTGCTTGAGCTTCAAGTGAAGTCATTTTTACCACCCGTAATCTTCACGCATTTGTTCGTAATCAAATACTTCTGGCATCTCTGACCCAGGTTCGTTATCAATAGATACCGCATCTACTGATTCCTCTGGCTCAACAGGTATGGATTGTTTGGCTTTTTTAACTTCAGCCTGTTCTACTTTTTGACGCTCTTTTTTGGTTTTCTTTGATGTAGAAAAAGTTTCTCGTTCCCGAACTTCTGCCAAAATTGACCGATTGCTCACAGCCTTACCCGCTGAGCGCACTTTACGACTGCTAGCTTTTGCCTCATCCAAAGATAGTTCCTCTGTCTGCAAATCTTGAGCATAAGCACGGGCAAGAAATACCTCCCGATCCCCTTCCCTGCGGTAAACTAAAATCTTTGTGATGTCTCTGGGGTCATAGCGCAACACAACACTTTCCCCTGCGTAACCAGCTAAAAGCTCACCCCGATACATAATATTTTCAAATTGTAAATATCCCCCACGCTGGATTTGTCGCCGTGTCTGCTTCATCAGGCAAATATCCAAATCCCGCTCTGAAAGCAAATCTGGCATTGCAATTAACCCTGATTCCCAACGTTGAAACCTTGTCTGGTCGCCCATACGTGCATCAAGTCGCTGGTTATAGTTATCAACGATGTAACGCACCAAATTTTGCTCTAACTGTCGCAGCGTCAAGCAAGCTTCTTTTTCTGCTGACTCTGGGCGTTCTTGAACGTTTGACCCTGTATATCCTGGTAAACTTGAGAATAACTCTGTGTTAAAAGTTTTAAACGGACGCTCGACACTACCACCTTCAGATGGTCTGTCACGCAAATGACAAACAAACCCTAATTGCACTCCTATCTGTTGCAAATGGTTGGAGCGAAAATCCTTGCCCCCATCTGTATAAAAGTGTTGCGGTAAACCAGAAGTACTCCATTCTTCGTGAAGTCCATACTCTGAACCATATTGCTTGGGTAAAATTGCATGACGTAACGCCAAAGCTACAACTTGAGAACTTGGTGCATCGTAGCCCAAGTTAATCCCCATAATGCAGCGTGAATAACTATCAATAACTGTTGTCAACCAAGGACGACTGAGAATTTTCCCATGCTGGTCTACCAATAAAATATCAACAAGGGTATGGTCGCATTGCCAAACTTGGTTACTATGTTCTACTTGTAAATCTTTCCCATCACGGGTTTTCACCGATAGCCGCGAACCACGCCAACCCGGAGAGCGAATACTCTTAGCTTGCTCTATTTCATCTATTAACGGTTGCAAAATCCGATAAACAGTCATATGGGAAGGAGGTTTAATGCCCAGTTCGTCGGCTCTGGCTTTAGCTCTGATAAATACCTGCTATTGACAAATAATTAGTTAATGTACACCGGTGGTAGTACTTCAGAGTCGATGCCACCCCACATCGCTTCGTTGATCACCATCGGCGCAGGCGGATTCCCACCCTGCAGAAGCTTGGCCGCAGCATAACCAACTTCCCATTTTCCGGAATTATTCGCAAAATTTAACACGATGTGCCCAGGATCTATATGGTGTGCCTTCCCAAACTGAAATGCCGAGTCTGCTAACTCTGTAAAGTTGACCTGATTATCTGATGAGGTGTAAGTCGCGTCCGTCCTACCGTTTAACAGCTTGATCGCGAACAATGACTAACAGTTGAATTAAGAGGAGGAATTTGATCGGCGGTTAATGTAACAACTTGTCCATCTTGCCAAATACTAATAGATTCTCCCAAACGGCGGTGTCTTTCAATAGCTTTAGCAATAGCAGCTTTGACACCGGCATCAATTTTTTGATGGATTTCTGTTAGGGGAATTTGCGCTTTATTCCCTGCTTGTAATTCGATTCCAGATTGGGGGTTCATAGATAATTGCTTCCTGATTGATATTTGATGCAGCCACTAATAGAGGTTCAGACCCAGAATTATCATAGATTATCCAAGTATCACACACAGGTAAATACAAGTTAATTAGGTTGCTGCGTCCGCGTTCATAACGACGGCGAATAGTATCTTCTGGGATGTTGTGACCGCCACTTTCTACACGTCTGCGTACCCGTGTAATGGCTAATTCGGGACTTTGTAACCAAAAGTAAATTAAGTTGATCATATAACCTTTAACTTTACATTCTCTCAAGAATCGGGCAAAGTTCCGAGCCGCTAATGTAGTTTCAAAAGCAAAATCAGCTTCAGCATTGACCAGAGTTTCTAGTCTTTCTAACATTAATCTTCCGGCTTGACTGGCTACGGATTCCGGGTTAAAAGGAGAAAGTCCGGCTGCTATTTCATCGGCGTTGACATATTCAAATACTTCTAGGAAGTAGGGTAGGATTTGCAGGGCGGCGGTAGTTTTACCAGAACCGTTTGCACCGCCGATAATGTACAAATTGGGCATTATTCTAATGGTAATGCTAATTGTGTGGATGATTGGGGCTGAGATTTGGTCTTTTTCTTGGTTTTGGTTGTCACCTGTTTGGCTTTTTCGCCTTTGATGCGTTCTAGGAGTTTTTCGGCGGGTTCGTCGTTGGGGTCTTGGGGGACGAGTTGACCTGCAAAGGCTTGTTTTAAGATGCTTTGGCGAAGTCTTTCAGCGCGTTTGAGGTTGGTATCTATGGTTTTTTCGAGTTGGTCGATTATTGATAAGTGGTGTTCAACTTCGTTTCAGGGGTCAAATTCTGGGGGGGACGTGACGCACCATCCGCACTGATTTACCTAGTGCTATAGCCAGATCAGCATCAGGTGCATCGGTCAAGCCCACTACCTGAAAGTCTTTCTGAGCCAGTACGCTACCCTGTTGCCATGTGGTGTTTCGGGACCAAGGCATTGCTTGCACTAACTCCTCTTATAGATAGACACAGAAGACTCACACAACACATCATCGAGGGATTTCAGGTGTTTGCCAGCCCCCTTAGGTACACAACGAGTCTGCGCTTCTCTATCGGCTATTGCCTTGAGAGTGGATAAAGCCGCTATAGGGTCTTCATCTGTCTTGAGTAGATCGAGCAAGGAACGCCCATTTAAAATTGGACGATGCACCAGCTTATCTAGACGGATGATGTTTGCTTGGTTAAATTGGTCGGCGACGCGGGACAATTGCTGAATACGTATGACTGCTTCTCCTTTTGGCTCTTGTCCTGCCAACCAAGCATACACAGTAGGACGAGTGACCCCAAGAACAGAAGCCAGATCAGACATATTTACAGCAAATACATCACGGATATTCGCAACATGCTCAGCAGGGGAGCGCATATCAACCTGCTTTGCCTTAGAAGGTTCGACATGTATACGGGGATCATAGACCCATCTGTTTAGCTCAGCAGTACTATGCGCAGTCATAACACCACCTGTACCTGCTGTCAAAACCAATAGTGGGGCAACTAATTTGGTAGCTGCATGAGAGCTATAGGTGTTTTTAGGTTGAATAAAAGACGAGGGATAAGGATTTATTGTCATATTCATAGTCTTAAGCCCACTTTTCTCTAGCGTAGTCAGTCACCGAAACCTTGAAAGCATTTGCGATGATGTCATGCGCCTTCAAAAGTTGATCTTCAATTTGTTTGAGATCAAAGCTGTTTCGTTTAACGACGAAATAGTCAGTATCTAACACAGCATTCCGACCATTAATCTCTGTGAATCGGGGTTGTAGTTTGAGATGTAACGCAATCAAGTCGGGTGACAAAGCTAATGCCCCATCCGTAATAACTGCTCTAGCAACCAAATTGCCGTCCTCGATCACTGTGAGCGTCTCAGTAAAGCTATGGCTTAGACGACCTTCTAGGTTCGCAGAAAAGCCCAGCAAAGATGGGTTCAAGTATTGTTGCAGTGTGTCATTATCCATCGGCACAACAGCATCAAGATAACGAAGTCCAATCCTTTCAACATAAGCCAGTTCAACAATTTCGTGAACCAAGTTTAAGCCAGAGATGGTCTTCTCCAAAAAATCTGTGAAGGTATCGTATGTAGTAGTGTGAAAAACCAAGGCATTCGAGAGCAATTGGTATCCTTCAGTACGCTGAGTATTCGTGAAGCTCCAGCGCATATGCTGCGTAGGCTGAACATCAGGTTGTGCTTCGTCCAGTCGGCGAATTGTGAGTTCAAATTGATTTTCGGCACGGAAGTCAGGGAACCCACTTCGGCGCAGGCGCTCCTGCAAATGGGCAACATAATCCGACATTTGGGCAATTGGGTTAAACTGAACCTGAGCCAGTGTGTAGAACACGGGCGCAAGAGTCATTTTCGGCGGCGTTGTTTTCATATACCGATCAAGGATTCCCACAGTTCTACTTTACATCTCATTTTACACTTTTACCAGCACATTCGCAAAATAGAAGAGATTTTGGGTGTAAATTTTGGGGTAAAGTTCAATGATTGAGCTAGAAGGAGGCGATCGCAACGCAAATAATTTGGCAAGCGACACCAGAGTAAATATTATGGAAATTAAGATACGTCATGTTGAGCCGGATGACTATAAGGAAATTCAGAAGATTTATGCTCAAACAAAAACTGTTTGGGGTACATTGCAGCTAACGGTCTATGTAGACAATGAGCCAGCAATTAATCTCTATACAAAGTTTGGATTTAAGGTGGAAGGTAGACTTGAGAAATATGCGTTTCGAGAAGGCAGTTACGTTGATGTTTATAACATGGCACGCATTAAATCATCTAATTAAAGGTAAATCGACGTGAAGATGTCAAGTTCCTTGAAAGCACCCCACGGGCGGCGCACCACCCGCTATGAATGAAAGAAACACCTCCTATTCCCTACTCCCTATTCCCTGCTAAGAGCTCCCTGCTAAGAGCTCCCTCTTGTTTCTTGAAAGTCAATTGACAAGGAACTTTTATCCTTCCAGAAACCTAAGACTCTGTTATTGTCATCCCACAATGAACTCCCTGCTAGCTCAAATCCCTGCTTTTTAAAGACTGCTTTAGCTTGATCACTAGAAAGAAATTGAATGAACTCTTTGGCAGCGTTGACATTTTTACTGTTTTTGAGGACTGCGATCGGTAAGAGAATTGGGGAATGGCTAGTTTCGGGTACGATCTGGACAAGTTTTACTAAGTGGGAGCTTTTAGCTTCTGGGAAGAAAACGATCCCAGCATCGGTGTTACCTGACTCAACATAGCGGAGGGCCTGACGGACGTCTTTAGCGTAGACAGCTTTGGCTTTGACTTGATCCAGAATCGAGAACTTACTCAGGGCTTGCTCAGTAAATTGTCCAACAGCAGTACTTCTGGGTTCTCCCAAAGCAATCTTCTTCACGCGCTTGTTCGCTAGGTCTTTGAAGTCATTGATCCCGGTGAGATTGTTGGATACGATCAACACAATCTGATTTTTCAGCAGGTTTTTGCGGGTTCCATCAATTAAAAGACCTTTTTGCTGTAAAGCCTCCATTTGTTGAGTCCCACCAGAGAAGAACACATCAAAGGGCGCACCTTGCTCAATCTGTTGTTGCAGAGTACCTGACGAAGCAAAGTTATAGATTAGGTCAACGTTTGACTTGTGCTTACTATAAAGAGGCTTTATTTCTTCCATTGCATCTTTGAGAGTAGCAGCTATTGATATGGTTAATTTCACTCCTGGGGCAGTAGTATCAGAAATTGGCAAATAATTAGTCGTAATCTGATTACTACAACCAATAACAAACAATAACGAGAAGAAAGCCCAACCTAGAAAAGTGAGGATTCGTTTTTTACTGTTTAGCATAGTCTGAGCCAAAATTTGTGGTAGATGATCTTGATTCCTAAATGCTCAATTTATACAGCCGATAGCAAGTAAGTGAGATCCAATGCTTTTGTCTAAAAGCTAGATACAAAGCCTTTTTTACTTCTGGCAGATGTATTCTGCTGTAGTAAGAATTTAGGACTTTTTTATTCAGAATTGGTGAATAATCAAGATATTAGGTTACATTCTGAGGACTTATGTACTCTTGCACCCTCACAATCAAACAGAGGAGTAACATTTCCTTAACTATTCTGAGTCCTGAGTCCTGAATTCTTACCTGCTGTAACTGAAGTTCCCTATACCAAAAGGTTTAGGTAAACCATGAACAAAATTATACAAACATTAACTTTGGTGAAGAAATAAACAGTTTCCTGTTACTTTCTTGGATAAAATCTTGCTTTCATTGAATGGATTCTGACCGAAGCTGTGGATTAGCGAAAACTGGGCGCTTTTTACCAAGAAGTTAGTGCGATCGCCTATCCCCATAACTAGCTACTTGAGTTACTATAACTCTTTTAGTACTCTTATTACTCTCCTAAGATTAAACTTTCAACCCTATTTTTACGTTAGTCCGATTAAGCAGGCTTTGCTTGTGCAGCAAGCATTTCCCGTCACTCCGATTATTCTCTCTTCGGAATTATTAAGGATCACTATGGTCAGAAAAATGACAACCTATAGTTACCACACCAGCAAAGAGATTTGCCAGCTTTGTCTAGGTTGACATGTAATTGTGATATTGTATTTACTGCGTAAGCTTACGAATCTTCAGGTGTCTACCACGAAATTTCATTACCAGCAACTGGTAAAGGAAGAATTATTTTAGCTGTTGCGTCATTTACAAAAAGAAATTCAATGAGTGGTAACAAATTTAATAATCAAGTCGGAGTGGTCTGTGCTAAATGCAGCTACGATGAAAATCCTGTTGGAGCTAGACGTTGTCTCAAGTGTGGTAATAATCTTGTGCGCACTATTGTGCCTATCAGCAACAAAGTTGGTAGATTTGATCTAATTCCTTATGTGTTTCTAGGACTTTTAGCGCTAATATTCTTGATTTTTGGTGGATTTGGCTACTATTACGGGCAGCAATTCCGTGTTCTTACGAATAACAATAACCGGACGATTTCTTCTGGCAAGAGTTCCTCAGATTTATCGGATATTCAATCCTACAAATCTATGGAGGAAGTCCAGAATGTGCCAGAAGGTACATTTAATTTTGGTGGCTCCCTGATTTTTGCGTCTCTAGTTGCTCAAGGCACACACCAGGCTATCAACCAGGCTTTCCCGAAATTCCTCCTCCGCTACGCTGAACCAGTTGACAACCAACCTGGAACTAAGAAAGGAATTGACATGCTGCTTAACGGTCAAATCAGCTTTGCGTTGTCTGGTCGTCCCCTTGAAGATATTGAACACAAGAGAGCGATAGAGCGCGGTTTTCGTCTGGATCAAGTACCAGTTGCTATTGATGGGATTGCCTGCTATACCAATCCAAATATTTCCATTCCCGGACTTTCAGTGCCTCAACTCCAGGCAATTTATACAGGCAAGATTACCAACTGGAAAGAGGTTGGTGGACCAAACTTGCCTATTGTACCCTTTAGTATAAACATGAAGACAACAGCTTTACTGAAAACACTTCTTGATTCAAAAGTTGGAGATGTTAGTCCTAATGTGCGTTCTAGTAGGGATTATACTGTACTTGTTCATGATGTTGCCACGACTCCAGGCGCAATAGGTATCGGTGCAGCGGTGCTTGTTGCTACTCAAGGGACAATTCGTCCTGTAGCGTTGGCTCCTAGTAACAGCAACCAGTATGTACCCGTCGTCAAGGACCATCGTCTCAACTTGACAGCTTTCCAGAATGGAACCTATCCCATAACCAGGTACTTATATATCATCATCCGTCGAGACGCTAAAGCAGATGAACAAGCCGGAGTAGCTTACGCTAATCTGTTGCTCTCTAAGGAAGGTCAACAATTTGTTGAAAAGGCGGGTTTAGTACCAATACGTTAAAATTATGACTCAACAAAACTCGATCTCAAACGAAAACTTAGATTCATTGCTGGGAGAATACTCTCATCCTCAAGGATATCTGGAGTATGTCAACACCTTACCGTTTCTTGGTCATCTGAGATGTTCAACTCGACAAGTTGAGGCTGGAAGTTGGCAGTCGATTCTACTGACTTACGAAGTTGGTGCTTCTGGTCTTGCAGATAGTGCCTGGATTAAGGTAACGTTTAAGTTCTACTCGGACTGGGCGCTGTTTCAGACAGAAGATCCATTAGGGGCTAATTATCTTTCAGCAGAATACCAGGCTCGCCCAACACTTCCGGGTGAGAGTCCCTCAACAGTACCGTCACTCAAGGTTCGGTTTGACCAGAAGGGGCATGAACGTCCTTACCAAAAAGCAATTATTGTCGATATTGTAGATGGCTATCTCAAACCAGGTGACCAGATTTTTATTCGATTGGGCGATCGCCGTGCTGGTGGCATAGGTACAAGGGTGCAAACGTTTATTGAGCAAGGGTTCCGCTTCCGTACTTATATTGACCCAGTCGGCACTTCTCGCTTTGCTGAAGTTCCTGATGATGTCGTGATTGATATTGTGCCAGGGTTACCTGCCAAAGTTGCAATTGTCACTCCACGACTGGTAAAAGCAAGTGTTTCCTTCCCTGTAATAATACGCATTGAGGATGTCTGGGGTAATACTTGCAGAGACTTGGGAGAGCAACTCCGATTAATCAGTCAATCTAGCACACGAGAGGAGCAAATTCTTGATTTACCAGAGCAAGGTTGGGCAGTCGCAAAGACCAGCTTGACTTTAAATACGGATGAGGAAACAGTACTTCAAGCAATCCTCGTAGGTACTGAGTTACAAAGCGCTCTCACTCCTATCATTGCAGACAGTAATCTTGCTTATCCTCGCGCATTTTTTGCAGACCTTCACGTTCACTCGAATAACACAGTTGGAACGAATAGTACGGAGTATAACTTTACTTACGGTCGAGATGTCGCTGGCTTGGATGTTTTGGGTTATACGGCAAATGATTTTAATATTACTGAGGAACAGTGGAAGGAAGATGTGGAACTATGCCGTGCGGTGACCAAGGAAGGCGAGTTTCTCTGCTACCCTGGAACAGAATGGTGTGGGAATTCAGCAGCGGGGGGCGATCGCAACGTTGTTTTCTTAGGTGAAGAAGTCCTATTTCCCTATAATCGCCAAGGTCAGCAGATTCGCTCCTTTGAGTGGAACGAAAAGATGAAGGGCAAAGAACTTCAGCCGGGAGCTTGGCCCGTTGACCGCCTGTATGCTGCTTATATTCATGCTCCAGAGCAGCACTTACTCATTCCCCATGTTGGAGGACGTCGCGCTATCCTAGATTGGTATCATCCTAAACTAGAGCGACTAGTTGAAATTGGTTCGTCTTGGGGACATTTTGCGTGGTTCTATCAAGATGCCATTAGCCGTGGATACAAAGTTGGTGTATGTGCCAACGGAGACGAACATCGCGGGCGCTGTGGCGGTGGGGTTCCAGGTACCGCAGTCTTTGGGGTTAACGGTGGCGTGACTGGAATTCTTGCTCCATCTTTGACAAAGACAGCAATCAATCAAGCTTTGCGTTCTCGTCATACTTGGGCGACGACAGGGGAGCGGATTGTGGCTTTGCTATGGTGCAATGAATATATTCAAGGAGACGAATTCGTAGCGGATGGGCCTGTCACCGTCCACTATCGATTTTTCGGCGTCGGTGGTTGGGATGAGTTGATGGCATATACTGATCAGGGTTTGCTGTGGCATCGCAATCTACAATCTGAAGCTGGTTACGCACCAAATCGAATTCGTTTACGCTGGGGTGGTGCTCGCATTAAAGACCGTTATCGCTGTTCTAAGTGGCGGGGAGTTCTAGAATACTCTCACACTGAGGTTGAGAGTTATCGAGCCTATGGACTAGAGCATCCAGAAGAGTACGTTAGACGAGATGGACCACTGAAGCTGGAGTTTCGTTCAGATACTTATGGGGACTCGGATACCCTGGAGTTGGAACTTTCTGATTTATCCAAAGCTCGTTTCCGTCTCCGTGTTCAGATTGACAGCCACACTCAGTCCAGTCCTTTGAAGGCAAATCCGTACATTCACTGTCCTGAATTCTTTTGGGAGTTTACAGGTGTTGATCTTTTGGCGCAAGGAGTTTTACGTCAGGAATTAGGTGGAACGCAGATGTTTGTTGCAGCAGAACGTTTGAGTGCTAATCGATTGTCTCATGATGTGAGTGGTAGTTTTACGTTACAGCCTCAGTCTACATCCTATGGATTTGTGCCGGTTTATTTATTTGGTCGTCAGGTGGATGATTCTAAGGTTTGGACTAGTCCGCTGTTTATTGGTTTTGAGGATGTTTAGTTGGGTGCTTAAAACTCATGATGAAAAACAAGAAATTTACCAAGTCTGGCGTATTGTTGCCATAGCAGAATTAACTCTAGCATTAAAACGTAAACGTATTTTGGAGGCGGAAGGATGAATAAGAATCCTTATATTGGTTCATCTCTTGATGACATTTTTGAAGAAGAAGGGACGCTTGAAGAAATTAACCTGATTGCTACAAAACGTATCATTGCATGGCGAATTAGCGAAGCAATGAACAAAAAAAACTTGAACAAGACTGCAATGGCAGCAAAAATGGGAACAAGTAGATCATCTCTTGATCGCTTGCTAGATCCAAATAATACATCTGTAACACTGGATACTATTGAACGCGCTGCTAAAGTAGTTGGTAAACGGGTTAAGCTTGAATTAGTTGACATATAGGAGTGATAATATTATGTTTTGGTACTTCTATTTCTACTGATTTGGTAGGAGTGCGATCGGGACAATAAGAAGTCAAGGTAATGTAAAGTTATAAAAACTTTTTTGAATATATATCTATAATATAGTACATTTGTACTCATGGTGCGTTTGAGCTAAATGGGGGATTTGCGAACCGTTATGGATCGAAAAAAGATCTCCCCGCCCTTACGCACTTCCCACTCCCCATGTTTCTTGAAGGCGATGCTGGACAAGCTCATAAAATATTTTGTCTACGAGACAAAAGGGTATATCACAAAAACACAGATCATTAAGTTTTTGTATTTGGCTGATCTTTACTCTGTCAAATGGACAGGAAAGCAGTTGACTGAACTTGATTGGTATTATTATCATTATGGTCCTTGGCATGAGGACATAGATACTGCTTTAAATCAAATGAATGGAAAAGAGATTATTCAAGAACTTCAGGGAAATACAACCTTCATCAAACTTGGTGCTGAAGCGGGTAATTCAGAGGATTTGGGATTACCTCTAGGTCTTAAGCTAATTCTTGATAATATTAGGAGAGAATGGGCTGGTGCAGGACAAGATAAACTGAATCATTTATTAGATTATGTATATAGCACGGCTCCAATGCTTGAAGTTAAAGGTGTCCATCAACCAGACGAAAAAGTTCGGCTTAACCTACAAACGGAAAGAGAAAAGTTAATAAGTGAATTAGGATTATAAAGTGGCTGGATATAGACCTAGACAAGGTTGGTTCTATTTTATAAATCCCTATAGAGTATGTCTCCGTTGCAAACTTGGTCATACTCATGTTTATGACTTAAATGAACCGGGTGAACTTGAATGTAGGACTACCTCTTGCACACTGCGAGTTAATTCAAGTAGGGTGTTGAGGGGAGAACACCCTTATATTATTTGGACAAATGATCGATTCCAAGATGACTACAATTATATAGAAACTTTTACGGTTATTCCATTGACTTCAAGTTCAAGAGAACAAGATAAAGGTTTACCTACAGCATATCCGATTAACCCTACCAGCAAAAATGGTCTTAATAAAAATTCCTTCGCTCTAGTTCATCAGATATGTACTGTTGATGCTAACTGTTTTAAAGACTCAGCAGGAGATTGGTTAACCCGGATTGGACAACTGGAAAAGTCAGACAGAGAAGCGATAGAAGAACGTTTAAAGTATTTTTTAAATCTGATAGACAATCCTAGCGAAGACTGGTTTGCTAAAAATGCATCTCCAGAGCTTTTAAAGAAAGTCTTTGATTACCTACCAAAAAATACAAAAAAATCAGCTTTAGAAGAATTAATAGATAATCTAGGCACGTAAGTGAATAATCAGCTATGACAAGCGATCCTGTATTGACTCAATTTAATAACATTTTGAAGTAACAGCATGACAGAACTGGAAACCAATGTTCCTGCAAACTACGACGAATCATGGAAAACCGCAATTGAGCAGTATTTCGAGCCATTCGTCAGATTTTTCTTCCCTGAAGCACACTCCTGCATCGCGTGGGAACGGGGATATCATTTTCTCGACAAGGAGTTTCAGCAGATTGTTCGGGATGCGGAAGTCGGGACGCGCTTTGTCGATAAGCTGCTGAAAGTGTGGCTGATCGGGGGAGAGGAAGCATGGCTGCTTTTGCATATCGAGTTGCAAAGCCAGATGGACAACGGGTTTCCCAAGCGGATGTTTATCTACCACTATCGGATTTACGATCGCTATGGTCGAGAAGTAGTGAGTCTGGCGGTGCTAGGGGATGACCAACCGAACTGGCGACCCCAGGAATACGGCTATGGGCGCTGGGGCTGCGAAATGCGGCTGCGGTTCCCTGTCATCAAGCTGTTGGACTATACGTGGGAAAGCTTGGAAGCAAGCGATAACCCGTTCGCGGTGGTGGTAATGGCGCATCGCAAAACCCAGGATACGACCCAGTCCGCTCTGGAACGGCTAAAATGGAAACTGAGTTTGATTAAAGGGCTTTACCGACGCGGCTATAAGCGACAAGATATTATCAATATATTCCTGGTACTGGACAACATGATGCGGTTACCAGATCCGCTGGAACTGACTTTTCGGAATGAAATGAGACAATTCGAGGAGGAAAACCAAATGCCATACATTAGCAGCATTGAACGTATCGGACGACAAGAAGGACGACAAGAAGGGCGAGTGGAAGGACGAGTGGAAGGACGAGTGGAAGAACGGCAAGACATTATTCGCAATCTTCTTGTTAGTCGGTTTGGCGTTGTTGACGAAGAGTTAGAGACAATCATTCAACCCTTAACAGATTTGCCTACGTCTGAGTTTAGCAGTCTACTGTTGCCGCTCTCGACCCTTTCACGAGAAGATTTATTGACACGTTTTAGACAAAACTAATAATAGAACGTTTTAGGTTATTTACAGGAATAAATATACCTCCGCCGTTGGTTTCGACTTCGCTCAACCAATTGAGAGATCGTGAGTTGAGCGAAGTCGAAACTTGAGCGAAGTCGAAAGTCGCCGACTTTTCGGAACGAAATGAGACAATTCGAGGAGGAAAACCAAATGCCATACATTAGCAGCATCGAACGTATCGGACGACAAGAAGGGCGATTGGAAGGACGAGTGGAAGGACGAGTGGAAGAACGGCAAGACATTATTCGCAATCTTCTCGTTAGTCGGTTTGGTGTTGTTGACGAAGAGTTAGAGACAATCATTCAACCCTTAACGGATTTGCCTACGTCTGAGTTTAGCAGTCTACTGTTGCCGCTCTCGACCCTTTCACGAGAAGATTTATTGACACGTTTTAGACAAAACACACTGCATTGAAATAATTTTTAAGCCTGCAATTATGGTATCATCGACGGATTTTATTGAGCCTGCTGATTGGACGCGAAGACAACAAGAAGGTCAAAGTGAAGCATAGTTATGTCTTGATCAACAGGCGTGGATAGAAGGGTATGTGTACGGGCGACATAAAGAGCATTCGTGACAAGTTAAAATAGGATTGCTTTTGTCAATTAGAAATTGTAATGTATAAAAAGGCAAATTACAATGGCATTTAGCAATTACAAGAGTATTAGTGCAGTTGTTAAAAAGTTTCAAGTAAAGTATATACAATCTAATTTTATGCTGGAAGTCGATTTTCCAGTCAAAGAGTCCTTTCAAGAAGAATTAGATTTGCTATTTACAGATGGAGTTATTGATAATTCTGAAGATGCTATTTGTGAGAATCTTATCTATCCAGTTTTGAAAGAAGTATGGAAACTCTACCGAAGTAAACTCACCCTTTGGAGTCATGAAACATTAGCTTATGATGAAGATTTATCAGGCATTCCAGATTATATAATTACAAAGAGAAATCCTCTAGGAATAATAGTTTTTGATAAGCCTTATTTTTTAACAGTTGAAGCTAAACAAGACAAATTTGAAGAAGGTTGGGGTCAGTGTTTAGCCGAAATGATAGCAGTACAGCGAATTAACAATGATTTTGTCAGTGAGATTTTTGGGATTGTTTCTAACGGCAAAATATGGCAATTTGGAAAATTGAGTGCCGATGTTTTCACGAGAAATAAGAATTTATACGTACTTCAAGATTTAGATAAATTATTTGCTGCCGTGAATTATGTTTTTCAACAGTGCGAATTCCAAATAGATAAGAATAAGGTCTGAAATTTGCCAAGCCCCTTGGGTACATCCCATTTTCGTAAATTCGTATATTGACTCAATTCTTGAAAAAAATTTTGTTCGCTTCGCTCACTAAAGAGAAGAAGGGCAAAGGGCAAAAGGGCAAAAGTGTCAAGGGCTAAAAGTCCTCGGCGAAAGACCGCACACAACCCGAAAACCGATACTGTCGCTGTCGTAGTCGGCGAAGTACCTGTAGCGATACGCAGAACGGCAATCCTCAGGACGGCTGAACCACGAACCACCGCGCAGCACTCGATAATAATTATCATTATCTGTCCACGCAGTTCCATCAGAAGGCGCTCCGTTATAGTCTTGATGGTATGTATCTTGACACCACTCCCAAACGTTCCCGTGCATATCGTATAAACCAAAGGCATTGGGTGGAAAACTTCCTACATCTGTTGTTTGTTGACGATATTTGCCTTTTGGCTCAGACGCGTAAGTGTAACTACCATCGTAGTTGGCTAGATCAGTTGTTATCGTCTCCCCAAAGTAAAACGGTGTCGTCGTTCCTGCACGGCAGGCATATTCCCACTCTGCCTCACTCGGTAGGCGATATTCGCGCCCAGTCTTTTGACTCAGCTTTTTACAAAACTCCACCGCATCATTCCAGGAAACTTTCTCTACAGGATGTTTTGCACCCTTGAAGTAGGACGGATTGCTGCCCATGACTTGCTGATACTGTTCTTGAGTCACTTCAAACTTACCCATTAAAAAAGCAGGCACATTTACCATATGCTGTGGTCCTTCATCCCCACCTCGACCCTTTTCCCCTGATGGTGAACCCATCTTAAAAGAACCAGCCGGAATCTCAACCATGTCTAGATTTATACCATTACCCAAGTTTTCAGTAAAAAATCTTGCCTGACTAGGGCGGTGGTTGGTAATTTTTCCTTGCAGATCTACTTTTACTACTTCAAACGGAAAACTTTGTAGGAGAGTAGACTTAGGACTGAGTACGGAAGTAGATTTAGGACTGGGTAGGGGAGTAGATTTAGAACTGGGTAAGGAAGTAACCTCAGGGCTGGCTAAGGAAGTAACCTCAAGATTGGGTAAAGGATTAGACTCAGGATGACTAAAAATCTTACGGACAACTACTGTTGTCACCAAACTGACTCCTCCCAAGCCCGCCCACTTCAAGAATTGTCTTCGGTTAATCGGTAATTGTTTTCGCTTAATCGGTTGAGTGACTACCTGGGATGCTTCTAGCAGCTTTAGCCATGCTGGCATAGTCTGAGGGCGGTCTTTTGCCTCTAACGCCATCCCCTTAAGGATTGCGTGATTTAACTTATCACTTATACTGAGGATAATTTGCTTAGGTGGTATCAGACGACTTTTGTATAATTTACGATCTAAAGACGTAGGCGGTTTTTGAGCAGTAACAGCATAGTAGAGGGTGGCTGATATACAGTAGACATCTACTGTTGGTTGGCGATCGCCTTTCATTTGTTCGTAAGGAGCAAATCCTACGTTGGCGAAATGCTTAGAACTCACTGTGGTCGGAATCAACTCAGCAGCAATGCCAAAGTCAATTAAAACTGCCTTACCGTTACTCCGTAGCATAATATTTCCAGGGTGAGCATCTCGATGTACCAACCCAGCCTGATGTACCACTGTCAGTGCTTCCCCAATTTGACGAATATATGGCACAATTTCCGCTTCCGGTAATGCTCCCCTGCGCTTTACCAAATCAAACAAATTTTCTCCTGGTATGTAATCCATGACCAGGCAGTAGGTGTCACCTTCCAGAAAGAGGTCAATCACTCTTACAATATGAGGATGGGGATCTTGAGACAGACGTGCTAGGATTTCTCCTTCTTTAATAAAACGCTGTACATACTTGTCATAATCTGGATCATTGCTAAGAGACTTGTTTGGTGTCTTGATGACAACTTCGTATAGTAGCTGGAGGTGTTGCGCTTTGTAGGTAATTCCAAAGCCTCCCTGTCCCAAGACTTCCTGAATCTCATATCTACCATTTTGCAATTGTTGCCCCGTTGCCCAGACCATTAGTATTTTCTGGTAAATTTACTGATCAGGCTAAAGTCACTATATATAGTAATATAATTCAAACTACTGTTTCTTACTTAATGAGGGAACAGGAGTCGTGTTTGCGGGGGAATTGTCTGTCTTAGGCGAGTTGAATATAGTTATCCAGGCTGGTATCCCTACCACAAGCGTAACTATTGCTCCTACTGCCGTCCAAACGACTGACCAATTGATTTTCTTGTCTAGATTTGAAGTGGATGCAGGTGGTGTAGCAGACGCAGCAAGACTCATTAATCCTAAGGAGTCTAGCCACTCACGCATGGATTGCGGACGCTTTTTGGGGTCTAGCATCATCCCTTGGAGAATCATGCGATTAACGCGATCGCTAATTTGAGGGTTCAATTTCTGTGGAGGATCTAAGTTTACGTGATTCAGCTTGCGTTTAATTGCACTGACAGGTATTTTCCCTGTCAGTAGCACGTAGAGGGTTGCAGCTAGAGAATAGATGTCAGTATAAGCTCCGGTTGGTGGACCTTGCTGAGAGTACAATTCTAATGGGGTGAATCCTTCGGAGATTTCTTTGGTTCTGGCTGCTGTCAGGTTACGATCAAAGTCCAGTGCCAAACCGAAATCAATTAAAACTACTTCCGGCTTGCCTGATCGCACTCGCACAATGATATTTTCTGGTCTGACGTCTCGATGAATTAAGTGATTTTGGTGAACTTGGATCAGTGCTTCACCTATTTGCTGAGTATAGGTCAGTGCCTCTGACTCTGAAAGGACTTTTTGACGGCGGTCTGCCAAGCTGATACCATCAATGTATTCCATTGCCATACACCACTGGTTCCCCTCCTTGAAAGGTTCGCCTGCTTGGACGATATGGGGGTGTCTGCACTGAGTGAGTTTCACCGCCTCTTGCCAGAACATAGACTCTAGCCTGTCCCGTTCTGGCTGATTTAGGGAGTTCAGCAGGAGATTATTTAGGGTCTTAATGACTAGGCGATCGCCATTTTTATCTTTTGCAAGGTAGGTAATACCGAAGCGTCCTCGTCCTAACTCTCTCTCTATGGTATATTTACCACCCTGCAATTGCTCTCCTGCTACCCAAGCCATTGTTCCTCCTGATGTTTGTGTCAATAGTTCTTGAGGTTGATGGAATTCTGTATGATGAGGCGCTATCAGGAGTATTATATACTTAATGTTCTTCTTGGCTGAATTCTTTTAGAGGGTTTTTTGGTTGAGTACAATCAAAGAGGTAAAAAACCGCAGATGTACGCAGATAAAACTGTAGTATGCTTGGAAGATTAATCTTATTTCTGTCCATAAAATATTAGTAGGCGTAAAGTATGATTATGGAAGCTATTTTTTGGACTGTAGAGGAAGTTGCCCAAAGAGCTAAGCGGTTTTATGAAAATGGGATTCGCTCGTCAGTGGAGCATGGCGATAATATTGGTAAGATGATTGTGATTGATGCTGAAACTGGCGAATATGGAATCGATAAAACTGGTGTAGAATCAGCATTAAGTTTGAAACAAAAAAATCCAAACGCCAGGTTATTTACTATGCGAATTGGTTACGATGTTGCTGTCAGCTTTGGTCATGCTCCTATGGTGCGTACGGTTGAATGATTTACGGAAGATTAATTGATCGCAAAGCAATAGTTCCAGTTATTTTTCGTTTACCGCAGCAACTAGATTTCTCTCTGAATTTTGTGATTGATACTGGATTCAATGACTATCTTACCCTGCCACCACAAGCAATCAGTGCAATGAATCTTCCTTTATATTCAAAGACAACTGAGATGCTACTTGCTTTGTCTGTGCGAGCGATGCCTCAAGCAGTTGCGCTCCTAATTTCTTCACCAGATGAACAAGAACCTCTCCGGCTTTTTCTGGTGAACCTGTGTCAAAAGGCGGTGCTGGGTCGTATTGTAGTAAAAGCTGAATCATCTTTGCCGTGTTTTCACCGCAAAGCTTACTAGCAAGCACTAAGCCAAAGTCAATGCCAGCAGTCACGCCGCCGCCTGTAATGCGGTTACGGTCAATGATAACTCTTTCAGTTCCCACTTCCACTCCAAGCATTGCTAGCTGCTCAAGAAATAGCCAGTGACAAGCAGCCCGGTAACCTTGAAGTAATCCAGCCGCAGCCAGGATCAGAGAGCCAGTACAGACTGAGGTGATATATTTTGCTGTCTTGCCCTGTAACTGGAGAAATTCCAGCATCTCAGTATCTTGCATCATTGCTACCTGTCCTGGTCCACCAGGAACACACAAAATATCTAGAGGTGGGCAGGCATCAAAGGTCGTAGTTGGCAAGATTGTCATGCCATCTTTGCTTCTTACTGGATCCAGAGTCTTCCATAAGAAATGAATGTGAGCGTTTGGGATGAAAGCAAACACTTGGTGAGGTCCGGTGATATCGAGCTGGGTCATTTCGGGAAAAATGACTAGACCAATGTTGTATTGTGTTTGATTGTTCATCGCTTAATCTGTTTTGGATTGTGCTGGAAAAAATTAGAAAAATATCAACATAACTGATGTCGTAGCTAAGCAAATAGACATCTCCAAAAAAGAATCTAAAAGGCTTGTACAGTCAGTGTCGATACCTCCTGCACCGGAGATGTCTAATTAAAACTTTCCTGATTATCACCGTAATTATTACAGTTTTCATTCAAACATTCAAGACGGCAACATTTTGGGTAGAAATCAGGGCAGCGATCGCATTATACTCTTGCTGCACACCTGAGACAGGCAACCGATTCAATCGGCTTTCTAGTACTATGGGAACTTTGTTTGGGAATTGAGCAATCTGCGATACCCACCACGTCTTTTGGGTAATGCGGGAGTGGATATCCTGTCGCCCGTCATTGTCGGAGATGTGAATCTCTAAAAGTTTCTCTGGTGGGAGTTTCAACCATTGCAGTTTTGCTTGTTCGCTGTGGTGATGCCAGATGTTCAGATGCGCTAGGTCAAGGACGATCTTAATATCGGGGGCATCTTGGCAGAACTGTGCAACTTCCTCTGCATTGTCCAAAAGGTTCTCCTTACCGCTGCTGGGGAGTGTTGGATACATCGTTTCGACGCCGAGAACGATGCCTCGCCCTTGGCAAAGTTTGTGGAGACATTGGACGTTTTCGAGAAATTTTGCATAGGCTTTTGTGCGATCGCTTCTAGTTGGAAAACTCCCGCCATGCACGGAGTAAGCTGTGATACCTAAAGAAGCCAAGCAGTCTGTCAATACCTCGAAATAGTTCCAGTCTTGCTGTTGTGCTAAATTAAAGGGATGGTGGCGATCGCAAAAGACGAAGGCATGGTGCGCTCGATAAACCATTCCTTCTTGCCTAAAATCCTGAATTGCCTGCATTGCATCAGTATCAGGTCGGGGTCCAATCGCCAGTTCAACATGCCGAATGCCTGCTGACCAAAACACCGTCAATGCTTCACGGGTTGACACTTTGCCGTAAGCAGATAAACTAAGATATATCCCCATACTCCCTACTCCCCATTCTGCACTCTATATTCAAAGCTTGCAGTTCTAGGCGTGAGGGCAAACAGGGTACTAGCATACCCCACCAATACACTTAATTCCTCAGTCAGTTGAGCTTTTTGAGCCTCTGGGTACTCTATCTCTCTGAGGATGCCACCTACTTCACCTGAGATGTCGTAGTTAATTTGTTCTTGTAGAGAATACTCTGTTTGGTCATTTACATTGTAGATGCGTTTACGACGTACCTCAATCTTATGGTCTGTCTCACCTAACCTCAATGATAGAGAATAGGTGTATAGGATATGGGTACGTTCGTCATCATATGCGTCAGGATCTTCTTGGGTCTGGTAGTTGCTTAAACTTATTGGTAAATCGAGTGTTGCCAATAACCAGGTCGTTGGGTCGTCTGCGATCGCAACATCCGGTTTCCGAGAGTACCAAGGGCGAGACATCTGCTTAAACTCCTGCACAAATGCGCTGAATTCTGGTGTTGACAACAAAAACCTTGCGTCGGTAGCAAGGGCATCTGTGATACGCTTTAACTCTATCGCTTGCGCTTCTACTATTGCCTGTTCTCTTGAGTGAAGTTCCAGCATTCGTATTTGTACGAGTTCTTGTAAGGCTGCAACCTCAGGATCGAATTGGTTCGCATGATTTTGCACTAATGCTTGATAACTCGAAAGCAGGGAATTAGAATTTGTCATGGCTTTCTCACTACATTCGTGTGTATTGTAAATGACTGTTGCAGGAAAGCAATTTCTGCAAAGCATCTCTATAGTTCTTTTGTACTACTATATCATTGACTCATTAATTTTGGTCATTGGTATTGGAGCAAAATACTTATAGCGAGGGGGAAGGTCAAGAACCCTTCAAAACCTCTGTATAATATATGTGATGCAGTGTTTATCTAGAATAAGATCACTATGACAATGAGCATCACGATTGAGGAAGCTACCACCAGCCTACTTGATTTGCTGGATCGGGTTAGCAAAGGTGAAGAGATTACCATTCTTAAGGATGGTCAAGAGATTGCTCGGCTTGTTCCGGCGTTGCCGATGTTGCCACCTAGAGTTCCGGGTACTGCGGCTGGAATGATTACAATTGCGCCAGATTTTGACGATCCCTTGCCTGATGATATTTTGGCAGCTTTTGTTGCATGAGGGCTTCTAGCAAGTCTAGATGTTACAAGGTAATTAGAGAAGGTTTTCAATATCCCTCGCGCCGTGAAGGACGCGAACAACTTCAATGCCGTTCTCAATCGGTACATAGAAGATGACGAAGCTACCCACTGGGAAACTACGGAGACTAGACCCAAGGTCGATACGCTCACGTCCGATGTACGGAGAGTTTGAGAGAAACGTAAGCTTCCGGTCGATGTCATCAAGAATCCGATCTGCTGCCGCTTCGTTGTTCTCTCCAATGTAATGCCAAATGTCTATGAGATCCGCCTGTGCTTCCGGTGATTTAATGATGTGCCCCACGGATCACGCTCCGTTTTCTTGCCGTGCAGCGAGCTTCTTTCGCCCTTCAGCTTTGATCTCCTCAGCATCGAAAGGCGTTCCTTCTCCCCGTGCCAAAGAGTCAAGCCCTTTCTGTATCTCTTGACGCAGCTCCTTTAAGCGTAGTTGCCTCAAGTCCTCTCGTTCTTTGAGGAGCCGTAAACCTTCACGAAGCACTTCACTTTGTGACTGATAGAGACCGGAAGCGATGAGTTCGCCAACGAATTTATCAAATGTTTCGCCAAGATAGACGTTCATAGCGTACCTTCTTGAGAGAGGTTTTCTTTATTTCTCATGCTGCCATCACTAACAAACATTGTCAAATTATTTCTAAATCCCCAAACGCGCTCTAATATGTTGCACAGTGATCTCTGGTGGGTTTGAAATATCTACCGTAATTGCATCAGTTGGTTCTTCTAGAGTATCAAACTGGCTTTGAAGGAGTTCTGGGGACATATAGTGATGGAGACGCGATCGCAGCCGTTGCTCAATTTGCTGAAAAGAACCCTTGAGGTAAACAAGCTTCACCCGTTCACCATCCAATACAAGCATCTGGCGATAGCTAGCTTTCAATGCCGAACACGCCAACACCACACTTTTATTTCCTTCCAACCACTGTTTGATTGCTGCTTGCAAATCTTGCAGCCACGGTTCCCTATCTGCATCAGTTAAGGGAATCCCATGTCTCATCTTCTCGATATGCTCTTGGGTATGGAAACTGTCAGCATCACTAAACTCCCAGTTTAAAGAGTCCGCCAACAGTTTCCCAATGGTTGACTTGCCAGAACCAGAAACGCCTATCACTAAAATAATCATGGCAAAAAATTGAGAGTTAGGAGGCAGGAGTCAGGAGTCAGGAGTCAGGAGTCAGGAGTCAGGAGTGATGAATTACACACATTCGTAGGGGCGCAATGCCTTGCACCCTTACAAACAGTGTCGTTCATTTAGGTAAAAAATGCTCTAATAACTCCTCACTCTTTAAATAAACTCACGTGGATCTGTGACATACCCAGTGAGTGCGGAAGCAGCAGCGGTGTAGGGGGAAGCAAGATAAATTCCAGCTTCTTTATTACCCATGCGTCCGGGGAAGTTGCGGTTAGTGGTGGAAACACAGATTTCTGGCTCATTCAAGCGTCCAAAGGTGTCTTTGGGTCCACCCAAACAAGCGGCGCAGGAAGGCGCTGTGGGTTCTATGCAACCTGCGTCTAAGAAAATTTCCGCGAGGGTTTGCTCTGCGTACTTGACTTTGAACAGGTCTTCGTAGACTTTTTGAGTTGCAGGTACTATGTAGGTGGGAACCTTTACCTTGCGACCTTTGAGAATTTGCGCTACGTTGAAAAAGTCAGTGGTTTTACCGCCTGTGCAGGAACCGATGTAAACACGATCAATCTTGACATCGCTGCAATCTCGTGCTAAGGCGCGGTTATCAGGGGAGTGGGGTTGGGCGACGACTGGTTCTAGTTGGGAGACATCGTAGCGGCGATCGCTATAAAACTTAGCATCATGATCTGTGTAAACAGCATCAAAGGGCTTGTCAGTACGGGAGTGCAGATACTCAAATGTGGTTTCATCCGGTGCAATCACACCATTCTTCCCACCAGCTTCAATCACCATGTTGCAGAGGGTCATCCGTTCTTCCATCGTCATCCGTTGGACGGCTTCTCCAGCAAATTCCATCGTCCGGTAGGTTGCTCCAGCAACGCTAATATCTCCGATAATTTGCAAAATCACGTCTTTTGCCAACAGGTAAGGAGGCATTTCACCATCTAAGACAAAGCGCATAGTGGCAGGAACTTTGATCAACAGCTTGCCAGTACCCATAATAAAGCCAGCGTCAGTGTTGCCAATCCCAGTAGCAAATTCACCGAACGCCCCTGCATTACAGGTGTGGGAATCTGTGCCAAATAAAACTTCCCCAGGACGTGTGTGACCTTCTTGGGCTAGGGCGATGTGACAAACGCCTTTATAGTCAGGATTAGCTTTAAAGTTGGATCGGTCGGTAATATCGTAGAAGTATTTTATACCTTGCTGGTGAGCGAAATCACGTAAAATATCAACGTTACGGTTAGCGCGTTCGTCAGCAGTGAAAATATAATGGTCAGGAATTAACACAATTTTTTCCGAGTCCCAGACTTTGGCATCTTCACCAAACTCACGTTGGAAAATGCCAATAGTTCCTGGACCGCAGACATCGTGTGTCATCAGCACATCGACATTAACCCAGATGTTATCCCCCGGTTCGACTACTGACCGACCAGAGGCTTTTGCCAAGATTTTTTCAGTAAGGGTCATACCCATAGCGATCGCGTTCCTCTGTATTCTGTATAAAGACCAGTGTATTAAAGAAGTGAGGTAACTAGTGCAGAAATAACCTATTTCTCTCCTAACTCCTGACTCCTGACTCGTGACTCCTGACTCCTAACTCCTGACTCCTGACTCCTGACTCCTGACTCCTAACATACATTGTGCTAAACCTAAATAACGGACACCTTCTGGGGTCACCTCAAAACGACAAGGCAAGACTTCTAAACCCAAGGCGATGCCAGCCCGTAATAGTTGACCATAAATTGGGTCGGGCCCATCACCAGGGGCAAACTCAGTACAATCGCCCCGATTGATCAAGTAAAGCATCACAGCACGGCTTCCAGGCAGGAGTGCCATCAGTTCCCGTAAATGCTTTTGTCCCCGTGTTGTCTCTGTATCGGGAAAAAGTGCTAACTTCCCCTGGGCTAAAGTTGTATTTTTGACTTCGAGATAAATACTCCGACTATTTTCAGCGAATAGCAATTCACTATTTTTTGAGGTTGAATGGGATTGAGATAAGACAAAATCTACCCGACTTTTATGATCTTGTCCATAGGGAACCTCACCGCGAAATTGGCTATATTCGCCCAGTTCTGGGAAAAGGTGTTTTTCCAAAGCTATTTTAATGATCCGATTAGGCAAAGCAGTATTGATACCTACCCAAGTCGGTTCGTTATCATGGACTTGAATCAGTTCCCAAGTGTAGGAGAGTTTGCGTTTAGGATTATCACTTAAGGATAGCTGTACGACACTACCAGGAGTTGACACCCCTGTCATTGGGCCTGTATTTGGGCAGTGTGCTGTTACAATCTCCCCGGAAGTTAGTTTAACATCAGCAAAGAATCGCTTGTATCGCTTGATTAAGATTCCGGAATATAAGGGTGGGTAGCGGTAAAGATAGTCAATCATATAACTAACACTATGAATAATGAATTTTACAATAAAGGATTGGAAAGAGCTAAGCAAAAAGACTATACTGGGGCTATTGAGGATTTGACCCAGGCTTTGCAAATTGCACCTGACTTTGCCGAAGCATACTGGCAACGGGGTTTGGCATACTACGACTCAGGAAAAACTCTTGAGGCTGTTTCAGATTATACAGAAGCTCTGAAGCTGAATCCTCAATTTGTAGAGGCTTATTATTGTCGCGCCTTGGCACGGATGGGACTGAAAAATCTGCCAGGGGCGCTAGTGGATGTGAATCAAGCCATTCGCCTCAGTCCCAATTATGCTGCTGTTTATAATTTGCGGGGAACGGTACACCGCAAATATGGATCTATTCAGGAAGCGATCGCCGACTTCAAAAAGGCAGCAGAGTTATATCTGGCGCAAAATGATAAAGAAAACTGCCGTCAATGTTTGGAAAAGATCAAACAGTTACAACCTACACAAAAATCGGCTGTTGTTCAGCAACCTAGTTATATAAGAACACCAATAGCATCTGAAAAGTCCTATTTCACTCAGTTATTAGAAAAAGCAGAAAGGGGTGATACACGTTCGTCAATGGAGGATTTAGACTGGGCGCTTAAGGTCGATCCACAGGATGCTCAAGCTTACTGTTGTCGAGGGGTTGTGCGTTGTAAACTGGGAAATTATCGAGATGCTATTTCGGACTTTAATCAAGCACTGCGACTGAATTTTCACGAGGCGATCGTCTATCGTAACCGAGGAAAAGCCCGTTTTCAGTTAGGGGATCATCAAGGATCTCTTGCTGATTTTAACTCTGCACTCCACATGCAACCTGAAGATGCGCTCCTTTATGTTGCTAGAGGAAATGTTTATCGAGCAATGGGGAATTATTCTGGATCTGTTAAAGATTATACCCAAGCACTGCAAATTAATCCTGATGATGCTCAAGCTTACTACTATCGAGGCATGGCTTATACTTGTATAGAAGAAATGCAACGCGCTGTGGAAGATTATCAGCGTGCAGCAAGTATGTTTTGTGAACAGGAAGACTGGGGAAATTACCAACAAGTTTTAGATAGCCTGAAAAAAATTCAAGTCCCTAACTCTGAGTCAAGACAGACAACGCATAACTTGCAACGCCAGCGCTTATTAAGACTAGTTGGTGGATATTGGGAAATTGCTCAACGACTGATTGAACAGGCAAAGAGTTACTATCCTGGAATGCCAGAGGAGTGGTATACAGAAAAAGTCATTCATGATTTGGAACGCGATCGTGGTAGGTAGTTAACAGTCAACCTTCAACCGTCAGCTTTTTCACCTACAATGGGATGAGAGAGATATGGCGTAGTATGGTGAAGCAGGACACTCCATTGGCTGGAGAAGCGCTAATTAAAGAAGTCTGTCGGCGGATTCGAGTAGCCCGCAGTTATTGGGATGCTCACAACAACGCTGCTTGTCGGGGTGAACGCGATCGGGCGTTAGCCCTTTACAATACGCTGTCCCCGGAACAAAAAGAACAGATTCCACAAGTGTTGCGGGTGTGGCTGCGTTACCGTAGTGAGAAATACTTTGGTACACACCGAACACAGCCCAAGTCAGCACGAAAATCACGCGGAACCTAGATCTGTTAGAAAGCGTGTTACATACTCGAAGAACCAGGATCTTTAAACCAGAATCAGAGACACACGATACCGTTCACGAAAAAGAAAGATTGCTTAAGCTACCATTGTGTCTGTAAGTCGTCCTTCGACACGCTCATACTCATCTTCGAGTAACCAAAGTTTTGCTTCTTCATAAGAATCACTGGAAAACACCACTTGGTAATGCTGAGTAGGATCGTAAACGCAACTCCTTCCTTGAGTGTCGCTCAGTAAAATCAGAACGTAAGGAGGTGATGCTGTTGGGTCTACCCACAGCTCTGTAAAAGCCCAATTATCAGCTAGGTTTTGTGCGAGGAATGACATGATACTTGTTTCCTTTAACTTTCATTTCGGCGTAATATAATGGAATTCTACTGCCATCGATACTGATACGATATCCCACAGGCTCAGAAAAGTATAATCCATAGCGTTCGTGTCCGCGAACAACTCCTGTCAACTCTCCTTTTTCCAGGATTGCTTGAGTAACTGCTTCCATTGTGGCTTCATCATTAAATATATGAACACTACCTTCTTTTTGAAGTAGCTGCCCCATTTGTGGAGTATCTGGTAGATGCTTGGCAATGTGTTTGGTGTTGAGAGTTAGCTTACGGTCAATTAGGCTCATTTTTCCAAAAAAATTTATCCCTAAATAGAGATTTCCCTGAAGGCAAACGCTCGTCTAGGCGATCGCGAAGGGCTGCCTCCTACGGCAGATTACAGCAGTCTATATTTTGGCACTGATGTGGAATTTGGCACAAAAACCATGTAGAAGTAAATAACATGCCGTGTTCCCGTGCTAAAGTTTTGGTGTTGGCATTAATTTAGAGGTTATCTGTAAAGATGACAAAAAAAATCAACATTGCCATTGCTGGTCACACCAATACTGGAAAAACGACTCTAATTAGAACCTTGATGAAGACATCTATTGGAGAAGTTGATGACTCGCCTAACGTTACAAAGAAAGGACAAGCTTATTATTTTGATGGTCTTCAAGCAAACTTTATAGACACTCCAGGATTTCAGTATGCATCTGTTTTAATGATGTATCTTGATGCTTTAAATGAAAATCCAAACTTCAAAATGCCACAAAATTGGCAACCTAAGCTTGTTTACGATCAGGATGCTGTAGAAGCTCTTGAAAAAAGCGATGTTGTTCTCTATGTCGCCAGTCTCAGTGTTGTACCTGATGATAGTTATAAAGAAGAAATTAATATCATTCTGAGGAAGTGCCAAAAAGTTGTGGCAGTTCTAAATCAGTACAGAAAACAGCTTGAAGCGAGTGAAAAATCCGCAGTTAAAAAGCGAATTGACCAATGGGAATCCGTTTTCAAAGAACAAGGAATTGAGCGTATAGTTTTATTTGATGCCCATTGGGATAGTCCTGTAAAGCTCAATCAACTCTACCATAATATTTTAGAAATTCTTGACTCTGAACAGAAATCATACTTTGTTGAAGGTTTGAAACGATTTGAGGAGCGGCAGAGAGAAATTAGACAAGAAGCTTGCAGTATGCTAGCTTCCTTTATTGAGGATTGCCGAGAAAAAGCAGTTGTTACTATTTCAAAGGAAGATTTTAAAAACAGAGAAAAGCAAGATGAAGCAAAAGAGAAATTAGCACGAATAATCAACGGTGGACTTATTGAGTTTGTCTATTATGTTTGTGATTTGTATAAAGTAGCTGCTGAATATCCAACAACATCAAAAGACCAGTTACTCCTGAAGATGCAACCAAAAGTTCACTTGCTAAATCGATTGGGATTCGCAGGTGGAATAGCCGCAGTTGCGGGAGGGTTTGGTGCTTTTATATTTGGTATTCTTGGAGCAAGTCTTGTAATTTTCACTGGGGGTCTGGGTGCTGTTACTGCGGCGGGATTAGCAGCGGCACCAATCGGAGCAACTGCAGGGGCTTTAATAGGTAGTCTTGCTGTTTTTTCAGATGACGGTGATATTGTCACTATCAAAATTGAGCCAGAGCAAATGACGATTCTTTTAATCAAGGGAGTGTCTATCATATGGGGATTATCTAACAATGGTTATGGACGTGGAAGAGAACTCTCATTGAATGAGAGTAAATACATTGAAGAGCGAGTTTGTCGGATACAGGCTTCATGTACAGACACCAATTGGCATCAAGCTAATAAAGTAACGATTATTAAATATTGTGAAAAAATTCTTGACCTTATAGAGAAGGAGATTGAATGATATAGCGATTAAGTGGAGACTGGTGTTGCGCCAAAGTTAGAAGTAAAGGTTGCCAGTGTTAACAGTCAACAGTCAAGCTTATTGGCTATATTTACAAGCATATTTTGAAAGCTTAGAAGGCTTCAACTTGTCCAAGATTGGTGAAAGTGTCACTGTTCGCTTATCTAAAGACAATATATTAGATCAACAGGCAATCAAAAAATTTGCTACATTCAAAGATGATGTTCTCAACCAGCTACAAGGAGTGATTCGTCATCATGGTTAGAGAAATTAAGTTTACTCAACTAGAGCAATTGCTATTAAGTATAGGATTCGTAGCAATGATGACATCTGGTAAGCAGAAAGTTTACCAGTATCAATCATCTGGTACATTAGTTGTCCTACCTGGTTATGAGCAACAGGCGTATGTACGAACAGTGCATCTAGTAGCTGTACGTCGAATATTATTAGAAAATGGCTTGATGGATAGCGATAAATTCAACCGTTTTTTGGACAAAGTCGCAAGCTAAATAGTCGTTAGTGGATAGTTGTTATTGGTTAGTCCTTATTCCGGGCAAACATTTCAATCAACTCACTTCGAGTCAGATCATTTGTAGCTGCGATCGCCGCCAGATTTTCCCAAGCTGTGTCTGTGAGTCTGATAGATCTCAGACGTTTAGGCTCAGAGCGATAGTCTGTGGTAAACTTACCCGCATCTGTACGGTTGCGCCTAGATGATTTCTGTCTTGTGCCTGTATACTGATCCGCGTGTAAGTTCTTTGCAGTTTGGTTAACTGTGATTAAGTCAATTAGGTTGTCAATCAGGCGTTCCGACTCCATCGGCAGAATATCCTTGCCATGCAAAAGTTCCTGAATAATTAGGAAATGCACTAATGTTCCGATGAAGATTCGTGCAGTTGCTTCAGGATCAGACAAGTTGAGTTCAGTATGAGACGCGAGGAATTGACTAAGGTCCTGTAAGCTTACTTTTTCCAGGTTACTAACGAAGGCTCGCGCTAATTCTGGGAAGCGTCCAGACTCTCCGATAATTAAGCGGATGAATGCTACCCACTGTTGGTTAGTATTATTATTGTTTAGCACATGCGACGCTAATTGCCGCAGGGACACAGATACTTCATCCGAAACGGATTGAGCTTGTTGGAAATTCAATATTGAGCAATATTTCTTTTGTACCAATTCCTGAATCAGAGCATTGAACAATCCTTCCTTATCTTGAAAGTGACTGTATACTGTTGTTTTAGATACACCTGCTGCTGCTGATACTTGGTCCATCGTTGTAGCCGCAAAACCGTGTTCTAGAAACACTTGCATTGCACCTGCCAGAATGGCTCCGACTTTTTCTACTGAGAATTGACGTTCTAGATGTTTGGATTCCATACTTCTGTTTGTAGCTGATAAAAGCAGGTTAGAGTATTTGCTTTTCTTTATTCATACAAAATTCATACAAATGACTCTTGACAGTATTGTACTAAACAGTTTAGTTTTAGAAAACAACTAAACTGTTTAGTACAGTCATCTCTGAACTGCTTATGATGCGTGATGCAATAGCTAACAGTTCCACATCCTTCAAACAAGGACATCGCCAACTGATAATACTAGCAATGGTTACAACTCTTGCTACTACCGGAATAATAGCCTACAGATGGCGATTACATTCACCGCAGTCTAGGGTGACTCAAACGCCCCAAGTCAGTGTACCTCAAATCAAAACAGTGACTGCTTTGGGAAAACTAGAGCCAAAGGGAAAGGTCATCAAAGTTTCTGCGCCTACGTCTAGTCAAGAAAATCGGGTTGATCAACTGTTAGTGAAGGAAAATCAGGTAGTTAAGGCAGGGCAGGTCATTGCCATTCTTGACAGCAAAGATCGCCTCCAATCTGCTTTAGTCAAGGCACAGGAACAAGTCAGAGTGCAGGAGGCAAACCTAGCTAAAGTTCAAGCAGGTGCAAAACCTGGTGAAATTGAGGCACAAAGAGCCCAAGTTGAGCGACTGAAAGCCCAGTGGCAAGGTGACAAGATAGCGCAACAGGCAACCTATAGAAAACTAGAGGCAGAGTTAAACAATGCTCAAGCTGAATATGGACGCTATCGGCAGCTGTATTCTCAAGGTGCAATTTCTAAGTCTTCATTTGACAGTAAGCGCCTGAGTTTAGACACTGCAATACAACAACTCCAAGAAGCTAGGGCAGTACTCACCCGGATTGATGGCACTAAGCAAGTCAGGGAAGCTGAAGCGACACTCCAGAAAATAGCTGAGGTGCGTCCAGTGGATGTGGAAGAGGCAAAAGCCGAAGTCAGAAATGCTATGGCAGATGTAAATCAGGCAAAGGAAAATCTGAAACAGGCTTACGTGCGATCGCCCCAAGACGGTCAGGTGTTCGATATACATACACGTCCCGGTGAAGTGGTGTCAAGTGATGGCATCGTTGAGATTGGGCAAACAAACCAAATGTATGTGGTTGCCGAAGTCTACCAAAGTCAAATTGGCAAAATCCATCCCGGACAACATGTGCGAGTTCTCAGTGATTCTCTACCAGGCCCATTGCAAGGAAAAGTTGATTGGCTTAGCCTACAGGTGCGTCGGCAGAATGTCATCAACACCGACCCCAGTAGTAATATAGATGCCAAAGTCGTTGAAGTTCATATACAACTGGATGATGCCTCAAGTCAGAAAGCTGCTAAGTTTACCAATTTACAAGTCAAGGTGGTGATTCATCTGTGATGAAATTGATCCAGCAACTACAGCGGCGAACACCTCTAGGATGGGTGCAACTGAATCATGAAAAAAGCCGTCTTTTAGTAGCGTTGTCAGGCATTGCCTTTGCTGATGTTCTAATGTTTATGCAGCTTGGCTTCCAGAATGCACTGTATGACAGTAATACTCACCTTAATCGAGTTTTGCGAACAGACATTGTTTTAATCAGTGCAAAGGCGCGTAACATTCAAAATCTGTCCACCTTTTCGCGGCGGCGGCTTTACCAAGCATCTGATATACCTGGAGTAAAGTCGGCTGAATCCATGTATATCAGTCTTGTCACTTGGAAAAATCCTCAAAATCGCCGCGAGTCACAAATTCAAGTGATTGGGGTTAATCCTGAGAAACCTGCTTTTAACCTACAATTCGTAAATCAGCAGTTGGATCAGATACAGTTACCTGATACTTTCTTGTTTGACCAAGATTCTAAAGGGGATTACAAAGTTGCCATTGACCAAATGAAACAGGGGAAAACCGTTACCACTGAAATAGAGAACCATACCATCACCCTCAGTGGTTTATTTCAACTGGGAACTTCATTTGGCGCTGATGGTAACCTGATTACTAGTGAAGAAAATTTTTTACGACTATTTCCCAGCCGAAAGGTAGCCAGTATCAGTTTGGGGTTAATTGATGTTGAGCCAGGATATGATGCAAAGCAGGTAGTAACAGCATTAAAAACTTACTTACCAAACGATGTCAAAGTCCTAACCCACCAAGAATTTATCCAGCTAGAGGAGGACTACTGGAAGAAAGAAAGCCCTATTGGCTTTATCTTCGGTATAGGTGTGTCGATGGGGTTCATCGTTGGCATAATTATTGTCTATCAAGTTCTTTCCACTGATGTGAATGCCCATATGAAGGAATACGCTACTTTCAAAGCTATGGGGTATCGTAATCTCTACCTACTAGGAGTGATTTTTGAAGAGGCAATCATTCTAGCAATTCTTGGCTTCATTCCAGGAACGATAGTCCCTTTTGCACTTTACTCCCTAACGAGGAATGCAACAAATTTGCCTATCTACATGACCTTAGCACGAGCCTTGTTTGTATTTGTGCTAACTGTTGTGATGTGTACCATTTCTGGCGCGATCGCCACCCGCAAACTTCAGGCTGCTGACCCGGCTGATATGTTTTGAGGGTGGGGAGAGAAGGACGCTAACAACTAACAATTAACAACTAACAATAATGCAACCTGTCATCTCTATCCAAAACCTCGAACACTACTTCGGTCGTGGTCAACTTCGTAAGCAAGTGCTGTTTGATATTAACTTGGAAATTCATGCTGGTGAAATCATTATTATGACAGGGCCATCTGGTTCTGGCAAAACGACGTTGCTGACTTTGATCGGTGGATTGCGTTCTGCCCAATTTGGTAGTCTGAAAGTCTTGGAACAAGAACTGTGCAGTGCAAGTGCAGCACAACTGACTCTAGCGCGACGCCGCAACGGTTATATTTTTCAAGCACACAACCTGCACGGTAGTTTGACGGCGTTACAGAATGTCAAGATGGGCTTAGAACTGCACAAAGATTTTACCCCCGAACAGATGTTAACCCGCTCCATTGCCATCCTAGAACAGGTAGGATTAGGGGAGCGTCGCAATTACTATCCTGATGACCTGTCAGGTGGACAAAAACAAAGGGTGGCGATCGCACGTGCTTTGGTTGCGAATCCTAAAATTGTACTTGCTGATGAACCAACAGCAGCGCTTGATAAAAAATCTGGTCGTGATGTCGTGGATCTCATGCAACGCCTTGCTAAAGAACATGGTTGCACAATTTTGTTAGTGACTCATGACAATCGTATTCTCGATATTGCCAACCGCATTATTTATATGGAAGATGGTCGTTTAGCAGAGAATCCCAATGCCTTGGCTTTGGTTGGGTAGTTGCTATCATGTGAAAGGTTGGTGTAGTATCTCCGAAACAAAATCGCTCCTAAATTAGTCAGTAAGCAGGAGATGCCTAGCCACAGCAAGATATAAGTGGGAGCCATCACGACACCTATTGAAAACCAAGTATAGACGTGTAGTACCATCACTAAAGCAAAAATGCTGGCGATTCCAGCACTTTGCAAAACTTGGTGTAATGGACGATGTATAGCAGCAAAAATAATCGTCAACAATGTCGCAAGCAAGTTTGCTGGTACGAGAAATGCGCAAATGGCAACGCAGTTGGCACGGGAAAACTCAGCTGTAGTGTTGAGGTCGAGCATCAATCTTTAAGTATAATCTCAACACATTATAAAGTTTTCAATTCATTTTTACATTACTCATTAGTAACGATAGTACATGTCTTGTAAAATTGTTAACTAACTTAACATAATTTCTCAGAATACAGCAGTCAGAATCAGGAAATAACATGACTATCAACTGGCGTTGACTGATGAAAAAATGGGTGAAGTTGCAAAAAATAGGGAAAATTTTGCTTAGGCGATCGCCCTGTTTACAGAAATCCAAGCACCAAGGCGATTATCAGTTGTGATCGAACATAATCAGGTAGCATCTTACTAAATCTGGTAAAGGAGATAGCAATGGAAGATATGGATAATTCTACGGAAATCACAAAATATTTTTCCCTAGAAGATTGGTCGCACAATCCTATGAATGACACAGAATGGGTAAATGGGGGATTAGTGCAAAAAAGGGCAGCGACACTCAAGCACAGACGCATCCAAGGTAATTTATACTTTTACTGGAGAAGTTACAATGATGCTCATGGACTAAGGGGACAAGTTTATATAGATGTACCGTGTCGAACCAATCAAAACGGACGTTCTCCTGATGTTGCTTATCTGACACCAGAACTACTGGTCAAGTTTGGTGAACCATCTGTTTTCCCTCAAAGTTTTCCACTCGTTGCAGAAATTGTTGCCCCTACTGACCCAGCAGAAGAGGTAATTACAAAATCTCAAGAATATTTGCGATCAGGAGGCGAGGAAGTTTGGCTGGTGTTTCCTGAAAATCACTGGGTTATTCTCATGACGGTAAATCAGCGACTTGTGTTTATTTCAGGTGAAGTTATCAGCACTCAAGCTGCCCTCAAAGGTTTCAGTATAGCAGTTGATGAATTGTTGAGTTAATTTGTCACGAAAAATACGTAGGGGCGGGGTCTCCCCGCCCTGACATTTGTGTATTTCTGACCTTCGTAGCAAGTGGCAATGCAATTTTAGCGGTATATCTCGCCACTGATTCGGAGGATTGTATTCAGTAAGAGTTGAGGGGGCAAAATCGAAATAGCTAACGAACCATTTCCCTTAGGGCTTCTGTATTGATTGGCTTAATCAGATAGAGGCATAGGAGATTCCAGAGAATTGCGGCAACTAAGGGCACTTTACGGATAAGCTTCACAACTTTAGGCTGAGAACTGCGGTCAATCGCTATCAACTTCAAATTGTAATCTGAACAGTGATGTAGACGTGGGAAAAATTTTGGATGTTCGGTATTGAGCATTACGGGAAAAGCACGACCAGCCGTTTCGTTAGTACTGCGAACGACTTGCTGATCAAATTCTGTTGGGTCAAGTCCTAGTGAATGGTAAAAACCAGCCCGTTCGTGAACGGTCAGTGTGTGAGTGGCAAATACTGATAATAAGAAGAAGCGACTCCACAATCTTGCTTTCCAGTTGTTCCAGAGTTGTGGTTGAGATCGCAACAAAGCTTTAAATATATCCCCATGACGGTTTTCGTCTTGACACCAGCTTTCAAAGTAATGAAAGATGGGGTAGAATAGATGCTCTGGCTGCTTTTGCAGATGGCGATAAATAATGATGTAACGCCAGTAGCCAATTTTTTCTGACAGGTAAACGGTGTAAATCACCCACTCAATGGGGAAAAATGTATAAGTACGGGTTTTCGTGACCTCAGCAAGGTCAAGGGACATTTTAAAGTCGCCCATCGCCTTATTGAGAAATCCAGCGTGACGGGCTTCATCACGAGCCATCAGTTGAAATATTTCAGCTAAAAGTGGACTACGTTCTTTGATTTTACGAGATAGTTCTTTAAACAGCAGAAATCCAGAAAACTCTGAGACACAGGAACGTTCCAGATAATCAATAAAAGCGCGGCGGGTATCTGCATCGATGTTTTCCCAAGACTGCTTAAATGCCTCATCCCGCACGAAATGGTGCCGATTATAGTCTGCCCGCATTTCTTCCAGCATCGCCTTCAATTCCGTTTCCTGGGCAGAAAGATCCAGGCTAGCAGCAGTCTCAAAGTTTGTGGTGTAAAACCGGGGGGTGAGTACAGTTTCTTTGGTTGGTGCTTTAATTCCGGGCTTCGGTTCTTTATGGTCAGACTGGGGTAAGGTGTTAACCATGAGTTATCCGCTAATCAGCTAAAAACTTTCATAACTATAAAGTTATACTAACTTGGATTGTTTGACCAGACCCTGTCGCCGAAAGATTTACATTCCTTAAAAATCAATTCGTTTGTAGTTTGCGCTGTCTAAAGCGCAAACGACGAACCCATCAAAACGATGTTGACACCCTACTAGTACAACGCGGCGGAAATAAAGCAACCATTTCAAACAGGCAAAAGCGTTGATATATATTACTTTTGACTTTTGACTTCCGCGCAGCGGTGCTAGGTGTTCTTCCGTTGGTGATATCAAACGTTTATTAAGTTTTGAAACAACTGGGATACTGTATAACTAATTAGCTATAAAGTCTAGAAAAGAAACAAGATAACTCTTACATAGAAGTGTTCAACATGATTCGTCATTTAGATCAGCATAATCAAACCCTATCGCTTAATTCTCCTGCGAACTTAGTGAGTACGCCACCTGTTGATTCACGTCATCGGGTGAAGCAGTTTATGCAGAACTTACAGGATGAAATTTGCAGCGCCTTAGAGCGACTTGATGGAAAAGCTCGCTTTCGGGAAGACCAGTGGGAGAGACCGGAAGGTGGTGAAGGACGAACTCGTGTGATTCGGGAAGGGCGTATATTTGAACAAGGCGGTGTCAACTTTTCAGAAGTTTGGGGAGATACGCTACCTCCCTCGATCTTGACACAACGACCAGAAGCAGTGGGACATGAGTTTTTTGTGACTGGAACTTCAATGGTGTTGCACCCTCGTAATCCCTATGTACCAACAGTGCACCTCAACTACCGCTACTTTGAGGCAGGACCAGTTTGGTGGTTTGGTGGCGGAGCTGATTTAACCCCTTACTACCCCTTTGCAGAGGATGCAATTCAATTTCACGCCTTGTTGAAATCTGCCTGTGATGTTTGTTATCCAGAATACTATCCGGTCTTTAAACGTTGGTGTGACGAATACTTTTACTTAAAGCATCGCCAAGAACAACGGGGGATTGGTGGGATCTTCTTTGACTATCAAGATGCTGACGGGGTGCTTTACGTCGGTCCCGACACTGACGGTCCAGCAGCCCTTTATAGTCAGCAAGTAGGAAAAGTACCTCGTAACTGGGAGGATCTTTTTGGCTTGGTGCAGCATTGCGGTGGGGCATTTTTACCTGCCTACTTGCCTATTGCACAACGACGACAGAAAATGGAATATGGCGATCGCGAGCGGAATTTCCAACTCTACCGTCGGGGTCGTTACGTTGAGTTTAACTTAGTATACGACCGAGGAACAATTTTCGGTCTGCAAACCAATGGTCGAGCAGAATCCATACTGATGTCTCTCCCACCACTGACACGCTGGGAATATGGCTACCAGCCAGAACCTGGAACCCCTGAAGCACAGCTCACCGAGATCTTCCTCAAGCCTCACGATTGGGCAGATGGGCATTTTCAGGGGACTTGAAAAGAACATTGTCACAAAGCCCAGTATTTCGGCGGCAATGGTCAAGTATTTATGCAGCACTGTATGATAGTCGTCTACCGAAAAGGAAGCTGATGAAGCTACTGGTAGAGGAGGTAGCGACAGATGAACAGCCATTGAGATTTCGGCAATATCCGGCTTCGCCTTGCTTTTGATAGCTGAGTCATCTTGAATAAAAGCAATTAGGGACAGTATTTCAATTATTGCTTACAGATGCAGACAAAGCGAGTGGCGATTGTAGACTGATCGCTATTTTTGTAAAAGAAATCTTGCCAATTCACAAAATCCTTCGCCTTCAGCAGCGCTTGTACAATAAGCAGGTTGATGCTGCAACTGATTGGCATACTCCAGCACATTTGCCACACCCACTGACACAGGAAAACAGCGCTCATCGAACAAACTTTCGTCGTTGGGACTATCACCTACAGTGACAACTTGTTCTTTTGTGTATTGGGGAAAATCTTCCCGCAACACCTGTAATAAACCAACAGCCTTATCTTGTCCTAAGGGTTTGATATGACACTGCACATTACTGTAGGTGAATCCCCAATTCATTTTTCGGCAAAGATGACTCATGGTTTGTAGCTCATCTGTACTCAGACCTTGCACATCAAATGTCCAGTCGGTGAGACGAAAGCGATTATCAAAAGATTCCTGGATGTGGGGAAATTTGGTTTGTAATTGCTCAAAAGCTGCTGTCAACTGTTGGCGGTGGGCAACAAAGTCAGGAATAGGCGTTAAGGCTACTGGTGTCTCACTCCCAGATCGATAAAATAAGCCGCCGTTTTCAGCTATAGCACCAACGACTGACAGGTAACTGACTAGTCCACTCACCCATCCTGCTGAACGCCCAGTGACAATTAATACCTTAAAGTCAGCGCGTGCTAAATCCTCCAAAGCTTGCAACAAAGCGGAAGTAAATTTTCCTCTCGTAGTCAGAGTGCCATCCATATCTGTGGCGACTAGACGAACACTGGTAAAGCAATTAGTAGATGAGGCTTGAGATAGGGATAGGTGTCTATACATTTTGGGCGATCGCTCTCTAGTTGTAGTGAATTTAGGGGCTAACAACTGCACCCTAACCTTTGGACAAAGCTTCCCATGATTCCTGACAATATTATCAATGAGCGCCACATTTGTGAACTTTTTATCGCAGTCGATGTGAGGCATATCGTACAAAGGGAGACAATGATCAAGCGATTGCTGACTGTAACCAAGCCCTCAGACTTGACTCTAACTACACTAACTCTTACTACAACCGTGGGCTTGCTTACAAAAACAAGGGCATTTTGGACAAGGCTGTAGTTGACTTCAAGAAAGTCCTGGAACTAAATGATCATGTTGAACTAAGCCAACAAGCCAAACAGCAACTTCAAGAGTTGGGCACGAAATAATCATGGTTTCGTGGAACATTTATTTTTTTCTGCTACCTCGGATTATTGAGCCGATACACTTTATTGGTTGACTATATATGGGTGATATCATGTTCGGATGAACACTCAGACTACGTTTTGTCTTGCTAAGAGCGCTCTTTGCAACTACAAACGAATTATTTTATAAGTCATTAACCGAACATGATATGAGAATTCGTACGTCAGCTTTATTTGACCATCTCAAGCATACTGCCAATAGAGCGAACTAAATTTTTGGGCTCCATTGCATCCATGACCGCAGTGGGTTCATAGCCACAGTGAACCATACAATCTGTACACTTAGGATTACCACTCGTATGACCGTATTGACTCCAGTCGGTTTCTTCCAAAAGTTCCTTGAAGGTAGCGTAATGACCTTCATTTAGCAGATAGCAGGGTTTTTGCCAACCGAGAACGCTGTAACTAGGGCTACCCCAAGGGGTACATTCGTAATCCTTCTCACCTGTAAGAAAATCTAAAAATAGGGGACTGTGGTTGAAGACCCAATTTTTTTTGCCAGTTTTCATTGGTGCGAGAATTTCGCGGAAAAGGGTACGTGTCTGTTCGCGCTTGAGAAAACGCTCCTGATCTGGTGCCCATTCGTAGCTGTAACCAGGAGAAACCGTGATACCATCGGTATTGAGTGTGCCGAGGAAGTCAAAGAACTCCTGCATTTTTTTGGGATCAGCACCCTCGAAGATCGTGGTGTTAGTGACAACACGAAAACCTTTGGTTTTGGCAGCGCGAATAGCTTGAACGGCAATATCAAACACACCCTTACGATCAACACACTGATCGTGCAATTCTCGCCACCCATCTAGATGCACATTAAAAGTCAGGTAAGGTGAAGGTTGAAATTTATCCAAGCTCTTTTCTAGCAACAAAGCATTTGTACACAGGTAAATGAACTTTTTGCGTTCAACTAATCCTCGCACAATCTCATCTATTTGAGGATGCATTAAAGGTTCTCCTCCTGGAATAGAGACGACGGGCGCACCGCACTCTTCTACTGCTGCAAAGCACTGTTCAGGAGTCAGATTTTTCACAAGCACATCTTTCGGGTGCTGAATTTTGCCACAACCACTACAGGCTAAATTACACCGGAATAAAGGCTCCAACATCAAGATTAAGGGAAAGCGTTTGCGCCCTAAAAGACGCTGAGTCACTAAATATTTCCCAATTTCTATAGCTTGTTGTAAAGGCATTCCCATTGCTTTAATCACTCCTCTTTTGTAAAAGTTATGAGTGAGGAGTTATGAGTGAGGAGTTATTAATTAAAAACTCCTCAATTCTCTTTCCTCACTCTCTGATTCACATATCCCTGAGCCACAAACCAATCTACAGCATCTTGAAGTGCTGTGTTCAAAGAAGACTGCGGAAGACCCAATTCTTGTACTGCCTTTGATGCATCGTAATACATTGGTTGCTTAGCCATACGGACACCATCCAAGGGCACAGAAGGAGATTTACCAAGGGGTACGAGAATCTTTTCATCAACCCACGCTACACTTAGGGGTAACCAAGCTGGGACAGCTTGTTGGGGAGCCCTCAGACCTGTAATCTGGGCAAGTCGATTCAGTAGTTCTTTAAGTGTGAGATTTTGGTGACCTAAGATGTAGCGATCGCCCGACTTTCCCTTCTGCAAAGCCAGCAAATGCCCCCATGCTACATCACGCACATCAACAAAATTCAATCCAGTATCCACATAAACAGGCATTTGTTGGCGCAAAAACCTCAAGATAATGTCTCCTCCTGTGGGGGTAGGTTTGATATCCCCTGGCCCGATTGGGGTGCTGGGATTGACTACAACCACTTCTTCACCTGCACGGGCTGCTTGCATAGCTTCTTGTTCGGCTAGATACTTAGACTTCTTGTAATGACCAATAAGTTCCTCGAAAGGACTTTGATAAGTTTCATTTACGACTCTACCCCCTCCACCTGCACCGATCGCCGCCACTGAACTGGTGTAAACAGTGCGTTCCACACCCGCAAGCTTTGCAGATGCCAACACATTGCGCGTACCTAGCACATTATGACGATAAAGCACCTCTTTATCTTTTTGCCAAAGGGAATAATGAGCAGCAACATGAAACAGATATTGACAACCCACCATTTGTTGCCACAAATCTGGGTCGTTGAGGTCGCCCTTGACGATTTCTACATCCAAATTGCTCAAATTGTCGAGTCGGCTGCTGGGTCGTACCAGCGCTTTGACAGCGTATCCCTCTTGCACAAGTAACTGCACCAAGTTAGCACCAATAAAACCCGTACCACCTGTGACAAAAACTTTCTTGGATTTTAGATTCATTTAAATTTCTTTCGAGGAAACAAATCATCCATCAGGGTGTATATCACCGGCACAACGATTAAACTCAGCACAGTAGAACTCACTAACCCACCAGCAATAGCTATAGCCATAGGCGATCGCAACTCAGAACCAGCCCCTAAACCTAAGGCGATCGGCACCATTCCTAAAATAGTTGCAGCGGTCGTCATCATAATTGGACGGAGTCGCACTGGTGCGGCTTTCAAAATTGCTTCTGTGCGATTTAACCCAGAATTGCGTAGCCGATTAATGTAATCAACAATCAAAATGGCATTTTTATTGCTCAATCCTAGCAAAAAGACAAAGCCAATCAACGATATCATGCCAAAGTCGCTTTTCGTCACCAGAAGCGACAGCATCGCCCCCACAAGTGCCAAGGGCAAAGATATGCCAATGACCACCGGATCTACCCAGCTTTTAAATAACCCAATTAATACCGCAATAATGCATAATGCTGATAAACACAGAGTTGTGCCAAAACTACTGAAAACATCGCTACTGCGACCCGAGTCTCCTCCTAGATCCAAAGAGACGCTAGGGGGTAGAACTGCCTTAGCTTGAGCTACCAACTTATCCGTAGCATCACCTAAAGAGATATCTTTGCCAAGGTTAGCGCTGACATAAGCCACCCGCTGATGATTATGATGCTCGATCTCAACAGCTGTTTCCTGGGCGCTAGCGACACCTGTAACTGTCACATCAGCGAATCCTGGCATTTTTGTAATGCGGGCTTTGATTGCATTTGCTGCTTTGCTTAAAGCTTTGAGGTCATTTCCTTGCAAAGCAATTTGGAGAGGTTTTTGACCCCCAGAATCATCAACGAATGGAATATCTTCAACACTGGTGGTAACACCTACAAGCGAAGGCAAAGATGAGCGTAATTTGTCTTCTAATTCCGATGTCCTAATTTGGCGGTCATTTTTTAGTTTCACATACAGCTTGCCCTTATTTGGCTCACCCTCACGAGAACCCACAATAGTAAACACCGTTTCAACTTCAGGAAATTTTCTGACGACTGCTTCTAGCTTCTGGGCAACCTGATTCGGGGAGTTAGGAGTTGGGAGTGAGGAGTGAGAATTTCTTCCCCCCTGCTCCCCTGCTCCCCTGCTCCCCTGCTCAAGGGAAGTCGGCAAAGGAGCTGTATAAACAATATTGAACTCTCCCCGATCAAGTTTGGGAATAAATCCTTTCGGAATGAGTGGGATCAGTGCTATACCTACTATGAAGCTAAGTAAAGCTAATCCCATGACTATCCGTCGGTGGCTGAGAGACCATTTCAGGATGTCTTTGTAAAATAGATCAAAGCCCTGACCTCGATTTTTTTCTTTGTAGGCAAAACGCAACGATTTGGGTCTAAGCCAGTGGATAGCCAAAACTGGAGATAAAGTACGGGCAACCAACAAAGAAGTGAGCATTGCGGCTGAGACAGTAATGCCGAAAGGCTTGAAGAACTGACCAATCACCCCAGCCATCAAACCTATCGGCAGAAAAACTGCTACTGCTGTAAATGTTGCAGCCGTGACTGTTAATCCAATTTCATTGGTAGCTATAAGGGCAGCTTGTCGAGGTTTTTCGCCGTTTTCAATGTGCCGGATGATGTTTTCAACATCAACGATCGCGTCATCAATAATAATGCCAATGACCAATGCTAATGCTAACAGCGTGATTGTCTCTAGGTTAAAGCCAAAGGAAGCCATCACGATGAACGTCCCCAACAGAGATGTGGGAATTGCCAGTGCGGAGATCACGGTAGCTTGCCAGTTCCGTAAAAAAGGAAAAATGACTACGACTGACAGAACTATTGCTTCAATCAGAGCATCTATCGTGGCTTGGGTGGCTTGGCGGATATACTCTGCCTGTGTAGCAGCTAAGGTTAGTTTCACATCAGGCAGAGTCGAGTGTAGTCTTTGCACTTGTTTTTCTACTTGACTAACCACCTCTAGTGTGTTAGCGTCACCACGCTTAATCACCTGAAATGCTAAAGCGTCTCTACCGTTGAATCGCACCAACGTTGCTCCCTCTTGTGAAGCTATCGCTGCACTGGCTGCTATCCCTTGAGGTGTAAGCTGGTCTCCCAGCAAATTGACTTTTAGGACTCCTGGAAGTTTTTTAATTGCTGGAACAATTTGGTCTTTGGCTAGCTTAGTCAGTTGGGTTAAATTGCGCGAGGGACTTTCTATGGCATAGCTAATAGCAGCTGACTCGTTGAGATTCAGGGGGATAATTTTGAAGGTTGCCCCCTTGGTCAGAGTCACCTGCTTCATTGCTATTTTCACTTTTTGAGTTGATTCCTCAAGGTTAGTCCCCACGGCAAAGGACAGGCTAACAGCAGTTTGACCAGGATAGGTGGAGGAGTTGATTTCATCGACTCCGTCAACAGATTGGAGGCGCTGTTCTAGTGGTTTGGTCAGCTTCGTCTCCGTATCCAAGGCTGTTGTTAGGGGCGCAGTAGCATTCACTACCACCACTGGAAAGGTAATATCTGGAAATAAAGCATACTTGAGGGAACTGAAAGCGAACACCCCAGCTACGACTACTGCAATCCAAAAACTGAGGGTCAGCCAAGAATATTGAATAGCTAATCTAGAAATATTAAAGCGTTCTCTTAAGGATGTTGGGCGATGAGGCTTTACCATCATGAAGTTATTATTACTGATCTTTAATTGTATGCTTTATAAAAAGGCTTGACAGGCTCCATATAAGTAAAAGAAGCAAATTCGACAGTATTGTTTCTCACTATGGAAAGAAAAACTAGCTATGTTGGCTCAATTCTGGTTTGTCAGGGGGCAGAGTACAAGGCGGTGTGTCGTGGTTTACGCTACGCCACTTATCAGCCATCGGTGATACCGATCCCCGTTGGGATCAAGCCGTTAACTCAATACCTCCAAACATGGCAACAGAGCGAGCAGTTTTTGAATCATCCACAGCCAAGTGTGCTAGTCTTAGGTCTTTGCGGTAGCTTGATCCCACGGTACCAAGTCGGGGATATGGTGTTGTATCAGGATTGTATTTACCAGTCTGCTGATACTTCCTCAGTGCTACTTTGTGATACCAATTTAACAGAGTTGCTTTACTTCCGTCTTCAAGAAAAGATTTCGATAGTCAAGGCGTTGACGAGCGATCGCGTCATTTACTCTGCTGCTGAGAAACGTCACTTAGGTCAGATATTAGGGGCTGATGTTGTAGATATGGAAGGTTTTGCTGCTTTAGACTTGCTTAGTCAAGCTGGGGTAGCAGTAGCAATGCTACGAGTTGTCAGTGACGATAGCCACCACACCTTGCCTGACTTGACTCCAGCACTGAGTCCTGATGGTTCACTGTTACCTTTGCCCTTAGCCATAGCAATGCTTCGACAACCAATTGCTGCTACTCGGCTCATTCGGGGGGCTATGCGGGGATTAAAAGTGTTGGAACAAGTGACAACTTTGCTATTTGCTGACTAATAGTCAGGAGTCAGGAGTCAGGAGTCAGGAGTCAGGAGTCAGGAGTCAGGAGTCAGGAGTCAGGAGTCAGGAGTTAGGAGTTATTATTCCCCACTTCCCACACTTCCCACACTTCCCACACTTCCCACACTTCCCACACTTCCCACTATTCCGCCCACTGTTTTGCCCATGCCAAGGTGTGGTGGACTTGCTGAAGTGTAGGTGCTTCGCAGTAAAGGCGTAAAACTGGTTCTGTACCGCTGAAACGAATCATTAACCAGCTTTTGTCAGCTAAGCGGAATTTGTAGCCGTCTATAGTCTGGCAATCAATCACTGGTTGTCCAGCAATTTCTGTTAGGGGTTGAGTTTGTAGTTGTTGCAAAAGGCGCGATCGCACCTCCATGCTTGCCAAGGGTAAATCGATGCGATCGTATGCGGAAGTAAAACCTGTTTGATCTTGTAAGTGACGATAATAGTCACCCAGATCCAGCCCTGATTCAATGATAGCTTCTAGTACATACAATGCTGAAAGCAGTGCGTCTCTCTCAGGAATGTGGCTACCATAACCAATTCCTCCTGACTCCTCGCCACCCAGCAATACTTCAGTAGCTAACATTCTGTCAGCAATGTATTTATAACCAACTGGTGTTTCAAATACTGGCAGTTTATGAAGTGCTGCTACACGAGGCATCAAGTCAGAACCGCTTACAGTTTTCACCACTTCACCAGTAAAGCCACGTCGTAGGGTTAAGTGGTCGATTAAGATTGGGATTAAGACTTGCGAACTGAGGAAATTCCCTGCGCCATCCACAGATGCTATGCGATCGCTATCCCCATCAAATGCCAATCCTACAGCTAAACCTCCTCTGGCTGCTTCTCGGTGATTTCGCATCACTTCCAATAACTGCTTCATGTTTTTGGGCAGAGGTTCTGGCGCACTACCACCAAACATGGGATCTCTATTGCTATTAATTTCTTTGACCTCATCACCAAGCAGCATTGCCAATCCGCCAGATGCCGCACCATGCATAACGTCGGCAAATACTGTCAGTTTGCCAGAGGATATGGCATCGCGAAGTTTATTAATATTAACTTTGCCTTCGAGTGCTTGACAATAACTTTGCCAAGGATTAAATTTTTCTATTTTTCCTGGGGTTAATGCGGGTGGAACTTTAACAGATAAAAGTGCTTCTATCTGTTTGGTTACTTCTGGCGGCGCAGAACCACCAAAAGCGCCTTTAACTTTTAATCCTAAATATTGACCTGGATTATGACTGGCGGTAATGACCAAGGCGCCCAAGGCATTCTGTTGTTTTGCTGCCCAACTAAAAGCTGGGGTTGGGGCATAGGTTTCGGTCAGCAATACGTCAAATCCAACAGTGGAGACAACATCAGCAACTTTACGGGCAAAGTCCTCCGCCATAAACCGCCGATCATGACCCACAATGATCGTAGGGCTATCTACTGTTTTCCCATAAGTATCGTTTAATACTTTCGCGGCAACTGGTGCGACCAAAGCTAGATTTTCAAAGGTGAAATCATCGCCAATCACACCACGCCAGCCGTCTGTACCAAACTTGATTGAGTTAGCGGCAACTGGCATTGAGGTATCCTAACTTCCTTAGTTGGAATTGTAGCATTTACACAAGGTACAGTGTAAAAAAAATATCTATTCGGGGGGATTGGGGGGATTGGCGATTGGCGATTGGGTAAGATCTTACCCAGTCACCAGTCACCAGTCCCCAATCCCCAATCACCAGTCCCTAAAAATCATCTAGAAACTGACTAATGCGGCTGATGACGGGATCAACCTCTTGTACAGGTGTAGGAGTGGCATGGATTACTCCTGGTGCTGGTTTTGATGGCATTGGGGATTGAATGGTAGGTGTCTGATGAGCCATAATTGCCAACTGTGCAACTTGTTGACTAAGTTGCATCAGGTGGCGTTCCATCATTTCCAGACGATTAGGTTCTTGGGCAAAAAAACGTTCCTCAAGGTCAGCTAATTGACTTCGCAATTCACCGATTTGTTGTTCCACGCTTGGTGTTGCTGCCGTTTTTGGGCTAGGTCGTACAGATTCCGGCACGCACAAAAACTGCCATAGAGCCTCTTTACAGAGGTCACTGAAAGTCTTTTCGGGTTCTTTTTCCAAATGGCTTTCGATCAGCTCCAACAAGCTTTCGTCTGCCACCCCTGGCTCGAACGTAACGGATTTAACTACCTTTTTTGACCATTGGAACATCAGTTTTAAGCCCTAGCAGAGCGAGCAGAGGATAACTGTGCCTCGCCGTAAATATACTGCCCTAAAGCATTAGCTTGCCGCGATGGTGCAGCTAAGTGAGCGTTAATTTTTGCTTCTTTTAGGAGACGTTGGACGTCCTCCCAGAAGAATTCTCCACCTCCTCCGGTGAGAATTACGTCGGTAACACGCTCTGGGAGCCATGCTAGCACACGGCTACAGATTTCACGAGAAAACATTTCTATGAGGTTGGGGAGAAAATCGTCTAGATTGGTGGGCTTACCAGCACCTCTAGGACGATAGAAGCGATCGCCTTTGGGTTTATTAACAGCAGAAATTAGAGACAGAGATTGACTATCTGCTCCCTCAACTTCAGCAGCTACAAGTTCGTAAAACTTGTTCATCCCAAAGTCTTCACTCTTAGAAGCCCCACGGGCAAAGCGGAAGTTATCAATCATTAAACAATCGGTGGTTTGGTGTCCAATGTCCACAATTGCCACTGACATCTTCGTAAAATCGAGAATTGTGGGTCCTTTCTTTGGTTGAGCTTCGCACCACAGCAGGCTACCGTAGCCTTCTGGCATCACCCAAACTTTACTAATGTTGAGCGATACCGATTCGCCACGAAAGTTCATCGTATGAGAACCGGTGACAAGGCTGATCATCTGTTCTTTTTCCCGTTCAAATTGCTCCTGGGAATGATAAGGCAGTCCCAGCACAACTGAGATCTCGTCTTTGAGTTTGAAGTAGCCAGCACAAGACAAGACTTTGACCAGTGCATCGTTCACCTTAGATTGACCGACTCCTAAATCTGCACCAAAATCTGCTGCCAATTGACCAACAGCATATCCTTTGCCTTGATACTCTAACCACAGATCCATTAATGGGTCTGTGGCACGGGCTTCAAAAACGCCTCCTCGCACCTGTTCCATTGACATTTGCTTAACATTAGAGGAGACGAATATGACATTATTCGGTTCACGGCTAATAGAAGTCTTGGTAGAAGTTCTACCTAAATCAACACTGAGAATTTTTTTCCCCGTGTTGCCAATGTTTGGTCCAGCTGTTGGGTTAGCATTGATCGGAGTCGATGCCGACGGCACTCTATTCATTGGTATAGCAGCGGCGTTTATTGGGGTGGCGGCGGAAGGTTGGTCTGTCATGAAAGCTCCTAGTACTTACTTAGCTTTAACAAGTGATCATGGTCATCTTACAGAAATGCGTGTATCAGTAATTGTTTCTAGTCTCTAGTGTAATCAGAGAGCAAAGTGAAATTACTTAATACATTTAGTGATAGCTAAGCTATATTGAGCTACGTGAGCGCAAAAGTAGCAAAGTTTATGCCAGATTCTACCTCAGGTAATGCTTGTTTTTACACAAAAATATAGATTTCCGTTTATTGGATTGAAGTTAAGGATGTTTCTTCTTCATACTGTTTTTTACTGAAGCTTTACTACCCAGACAGTAAAATGCTAGAGAAAGATTTACAACCACTATTTTAGATTCTGGAGCGGATACGTCAATAAGCTCGCACTCGGTAATTTGCAAAAAATGAGGCAGCTATCCAGCAGCTATACTCTTAGGCGATTCCAAGAAATAAATTATTGCGCTTGTTTCGGTTCTTGACAGTTAATAGTTGAGTGTTAACCGTGAACCGTAGAGATTGGATATTTTTTTACAAAAAACAGGGAACAAGGAATATGAAACTAAAAAAACTTCAGTTGTGGGTTTAAAGCCCACTTGTAAACAAGATGTTTTTCGAGACGCGAAGCGCTTTCAAATTCGGATTCCTTGTTACAATCCCACGGAGGTGCGCCGTGGGATGCACTGTTCCCCGTTCCCTGTTCCCTGTTCCCTCTGAAGAATTATGTTAACCAGTGGGGGTTAATGATTGCACTCTCTGTTCAGATTGCCAATCTAACGGATTCCACGCTCTCCCATTTTCCGAGGACATCTGCTCAATTAAGCTTGCCAAGCGTAGAGCTTTCAGCGCTTGTTCACCACCTACTGAAGGTTGATTACCACCACGCACGCAGTTCACAAAATGTTCTAATTCTGCTCCCAGCTTGTCAGTGTTATTCGTACAAACTTTTTCAATTATACCATCCTGCCTATAAAGCACCTGTCGGTAGTCAGGCACAGAGTTGGCAGTCGTGTGTCGGTGAATCAAAATTTCATTTTTGAGAAAATCTGCTTCCGTAAATGAGCTTTTGCAATGGGCGGCAATACGACGGATTTTACAGTGAGTGACTTTGCTGGCTGTCAGGGTAGCGACAATGCCATTGGCAAAGCCTAAGGTAGCCGTAACGTAATCTAAATAACCAGAGTCTAAGGCGCGACTACCGCTAGCGGTGAGCTTAACTACTGGAGCACCAGCTAATTCCAATAAGAGGTCAATGTCATGGATCATTAAATCCAGGACAACCGAGACATCGTTGGCTCGGTCTGAGTAAGGACTCATTCGATGGGCTTCTAGGGCAAGCACCTGCTCTGTTTTTAGGACTTTGCTTAGTTCTTGAAACGCTGGACTAAACCGCTCAATGTGACCTACTTGCAGCATACACTGAGACTCAGCAGCAGCATTTACTAGCGATTCCGCCTCAGAAATACTTGCAGCAATTGGCTTTTCAATCAAAACATGAATTCCTGCCAAAAGACATGTAATTCCGACGGCGTAATGCAGGCGTGTAGGAACAGCAATGCAAACCGCTTCCACATAGGGCAGCAGATCACAGTAATCTTCAAAAAAACGTGTTTTATATTTACTTGCGGTATCTATCCCTCGCTCCACATTAATATCTGCTACACCCACTAGCTCAACGTCTTTCATAGCACTCAGTACACGGGCATGATGTTGTCCCATGTTACCAACTCCAATCACACCTATGCGGATCGGTCGTAGCTGATTGCGATGTCCATGACCATTTTGTTCTCCTGCTGACATGCTACTATCTTGCACTCTCATTCTCTCCTCAACCACCAAATTTAGAGACGCTAAGCCGTTAGCTTTAATACTTTGATAGCCACTGACGAACCGTCTAAAACCATCCAGATGGTAACATAGAGGTTCTATTTATGAAGAATTTCAAAGTTTATTGTGAGTTCCCGTCATCTAAATCTGTTTTGCGTGTTCAATCCTGTAGTAGTACTTTTGTCGTAGTTTATACAAAAAATCCTCGTTTTTGTGATCAACTTAATAACTCAGTGTCGGACTTAAACGATTGATCAATAAAAGTACAATCTAAAATTGATTCTACTTAAAGATTCAGAGGGAGCAGAGAGTCCCCTGGTCCTTTCCTTTGTAGTAACGTTTATTTGTAACACCTTTTTAGGTAGTATTGAGCAGTTTAAAATCAAAAATCATCAATTGAGGTCAACAACCCGCAACTAATCGGATTACCGATTTAGCTGGAGTCTCTAGGAGGAACATCAGATGAAAGCTGTCATTTTATTGTCTGGGGGATTAGACTCTTCCACCGTTTTGTACCAAGCACTAGCCGATGGATGTGAGTGTTACGCCATTTCTTTTGACTACCAACAGCGACATCGGCGAGAGTTACAGTCAGCGTCGGCGATCGCTGCATGTGCTGGCGCAGTACAGCATCAGGTGGTAGAGTTTGACTTGCGGCTGTGGGGTGGTTCGGCGCTGACAGACAAAACCATAGATTTACCCCAAATGCGCTCCCTAGACGAAATGTCTCAGAATATTCCTGTGACCTATGTTCCAGCCCGCAATACGATCTTCTTAAGCTTTGCCCTTGCTTACGCTGAGACCATGATGGCTGAACGTGTCTACATCGGTGTCAATGCCTTAGATTACTCTGGGTATCCTGATTGTCGCCCCGACTATATTCAGGCAATGCAGGAAGTTTTCCGCCTGGGAACAAAACTTGGTCGTGAAGGACAACCCATCACCATTGTCATCCCTCTGATTAACCTAAAAAAAACGGAAATTATCCAACTTGGTAACCAGCTAGGAGTTCCATGGGAGCTAACTTGGTCTTGCTATGCTGGAAAAGATATCGCTTGCGGCGTCTGTGATTCTTGTCGCTTACGTCTCGCTGCTTTTGCTGAATTAGGACTAGTTGACCCGCTGGTTTATGCTGATTCCCCCTCTCTCTTAATCCCCCTCCCCACACCCCCCACACCCCCCACACTCTCTTAATCCCCTATACGCCGCACCTGAATTTGGTGCAGGCGGGGTCCGGTAACCGAGACTACAGTGAATTCAAGATTTTGATAGCGAAAGGTTTCCCCAAAAGCGGGGATTTTTTGCAGATGGTAAAGCAGAAAGCCTCCGAGTGTTTGGTATTCTTTCTTTAAGGGCAAATTGATCTGCAACACTTCTTTGAGGTCTTCTAAGTTGATCTGCGCCTGCACAAGAAACGTCTGCTCATCTACAATCTGGATCAGCAACTCGTCAGTAATTTCCGATTCGCCTATATTACCAATGATTTGGGAGATCACATCTTGGATAGTGACTAGTCCTACAGTACCGCCAAATTCATCCACCACCATTACCATAGCTGGCTTTTCTTGCTGTATCATCGGCAATAGTTCATTTAAGGGTGTGTGTTCTGGGATAAATCGCGCTGGACGCATCCAAGATTGGATTTGGGTTTCTAAAGTTAATTTCCCTATAGCCAAAGGTTTTGCTAGGTCTTTAAAATACAAAACGCCGCGAATGTCGTCTAAAGATTCTCCAATGAGTGGGTAACAAGAGTGACAGGAGGTTGCCATTTCCTGCAGAAAGGTCTGCAAGGAGGCACTGATGGGCAACGTTACAATGCTAGTACGAGGAACCATGACAGATTGGACTGTTACGTCCCCAAATTCAAAAATGTTTTGTAGTAGTTCTCGTTCTCCGGCTTGAAAACCAGTGGACTCGCGTTCTGTGGAGATAATGAGTTGTAATTCTTCGGGAGTTACTGGTGGTCTCCAACTTCTCCAGGTGTACTGAATATTAAACAGCCGCAACAGCCAGCGAGTTGATTGGTTGAGAATCCAGATGAATGGGCCAAAAAATCGGACGATCGCCTTGACTGATGGTCCCAAAAATCTCGCCAGACTTTCTGAATACAGCATTGCTACTGATTTGGGAAATAATTCCCCTAACACGATCTGGAGATAGGCAATCAAAAAAAAGGTGATTGGAATTGATAGGGAATGAGCGATGAAGATACTGATTCTATCAGGTAAAGGCCAAGACCTTAACCATAAATCCACGAGTTCCACTATCGTACTTTCTCCAATCCACCCCAACGCCAAACTCGAGAGGGTAATGCCTAACTGGGTTGTAGAGAGTAGTCGGTCAATACTGTGTTGCAGCACCTCGACGGCGATCGCCTGAACATCACCAGCTTCGACTAACTGGTGGATGCGCGATCGCCGCACTGTCACCATCGAAAATTCTGCTGTTACAAAAAAAGCATTGAGCGCAATCAGAAACAGCACTGACAACAATCGCAGCTCAACATCTGTCCAACTTAAGTAAGGATTACCACTCACCGCTAAAGCTCGTGTAAATTAGTTGACAGTTAACCGTTAACTGTCAATAGTCAACAGTTCCCAATGACTTACTTTTCTACCGGAATATTTGATACTTCCAACCGCAGTTTTTGCGCGGGATAATCAGTCAGGGCGAGTGAGATGCGCTTTACATCATCAAGCAAAGCCGTAGGAATACTCACCGTACCAGAAAATGTTGGTCCATTTGCAGGCAATTCTGCTGGTAAGCCATCTGCACTGGCACTCAGTGTTCTTCCCTTGTCATCAGTAACATCTAAAAAACTATACAAGAAATGTACAGAATCAGCCCCTTTGTTCTGCATTTTTACTTTTAATAGCAAAGCACCACCTGAGTAGCGAGCAGATTGTACAGACAAAGTGACCTTCCCATTCTCAGAGGAAATTGGAAATCCTGGCCGAGGTTTTTCTTCAGCGACTTCCTGCGGTTTTTTCTCTTCTGCCTTTTTCTCACTGCTACTGGTTTCCTCGTCTTCGTCCTCTGACTGTTTGGATTTAGCAGCCTTGACTTTTCCGTCAATCCGTGATTTGACAATTTTTAGGATCTCTTCCTCTTTTAATAACGTCAAACCTCCATGTTGCTGGTTATTTGCCTTCCCACTGGCGAATTTGCTTGTAGGACGAGCATCCGGTGCTGTAACACCTTTGAGCGCTTTGCTCCCGACATCGAATCCCAAAAATGCACTCACTGAACCGGCTCCCAACATCAGGGTTAACAAACTTAACGTTAGAAGTACAGTAGAATTTAGTTTCATAGTAATAATCCGGTATGCGGGAAACGAGCGAGTCTTCTCCCAAGGGGAGACGCTGCGCGAACAGACCTCTCTAGGGAATTGCTAGTCTTTTCTCAAGAATCGAAGTCAGAGCTTCAATCCAACTAAATTAATATTAGACTATATAATATATAGGAGTTTAAAAGCTGTGATCTCATGCCACCGCGCCTTATATCTCACCAGTGATTCTGAGTACAAAAATTCAGTGGGAGGCGAGGGCGCGGAATAGCTAAAATATGTTACTATCGTAAAAGCTTGCGTTTAAAGACCCTTACTTGTGGTAAGATAGTTTACTAGGCTTGACCTAGCAGTTTAGCAAAGCAAGCGCCTTTGGCCGATTGGGGAGGCAGCGAACTCATAATTCGCCTTCAGACTGGTTCGATTCCAGTAGGGCGCACTAAATTGTTAGTTGTTAGTTGTTAGTAAGACAACTAACAACTAAGTACTTTATGGAGATGGTACGGGGTCAAACCGATACTCAGTACCAACTGTGAGACGGTTAGTGTTTAAACGGGGAGACATGAGCATCGATGTATTCCAAGGACTGGGTAAATCTGGAGTCCGAATATATGGATCATTGCTGACCTGTTGGTTGAGCATATCGCGATAGACAGTGTTAACCAACTGAGCATCTCGCGCAATTTCATTTTCCGGAAAGGAGTTGTGGGACAAAGAACCAGGACCAAAAATCCAGTCTGTTTGACGCATGAAGGTCTGATTAGCGTAAAAATTAGGATCGTTTTTAAAAAAAGCTCTTTCAAATACCTCATTGGGCGTTTCATAACCGGGTGTTACAGTTTGGGCTGTAGCAACAGATGGAAACAGTGCAGTAGCAAAAAGTACTAATAAACTACTGAAATTTTTAAAATTTAAACCCATGACTCTAACTCCTCTCTCTTTGAGCAAATCTTAACTTATGCTTAATTTCAGAACTTTGATCAGTTCAACTTTTGGTTTAGCACAATTTTTCATATTTTATAATGACTTATCAAGCCAAAACCCCCACCCAGTCAAACTTGTGGGCATCTACTGCTGATTTGATCACTGTACGCGAACAGTTACTAGATTTGTTTTGTCAATTAGCATATCAAGAGGGTGATTTTGTCCTCTCTTCAGGTCAGCGTAGCTCTTATTACATTAACGGCAAGCAAGTGACACTTCACCCTCTAGGTGCTTTGGCAATTGGTCGCATTTTGTTATCCTTACTACCCTTAGATACCCAAGCTGTAGCAGGTTTAACATTGGGAGCCGATCCTATTGTCAGTGCGGTGAGTGTGGTTTCTGCCTATGAAAATCGACCAATTCCCGCACTGATTATTCGCAAAGAAGCCAAGGGTTATGGAACGAGAGCATATATTGAAGGTCCAATTTTAGCAGACGCTGCCAAAGTCGTTGTTGTAGAAGATACCGTCACTACTGGACAATCTGCGATGAAAGCAGTTGAACGGCTGAGAGTTGCAGGTTACACGGTGACTCAAGTAATTTCACTGGTAGATAGGCAGCAAGGTGCAGCGGAGTTCTACCAGTCAGTAGGGTTGCAGTTTGAGACGGTGTTTACGATTTCAGAAATTCAACAGAGATATGAAGAGGGAGCAGGGAGCAGGGAGCAGGGAGCAGGGAGTGGGGATTAGGGAGTAAGGATAAAAATGGGGGCTGGTTATACACAACTGAAGGTTTGGCAATTGAGTATGGATTTGGCAGAGCGAATTTATCGCTTGACTCAAGTCTTTCCGAAATATGAGGTTTATGGGTTAAGTAGTCAAATGCAGCGAGCCGCAGTATCAATTCCCTCAAATATTGCTGAAGGGTACGCAAGAGATTCAACGCAGGAGTATTTGCGTTTCGTTTCCATAGCTTTAGGTTCACTAGCTGAACTTGAAACTTAAGTAATGCTAGCAGGGAGACTAGAATACCTAAGTGAAACCCAGCTTCAACCCTTGTTGCTTCAAACAGATGAAATACACAGGATGTTACGTAGTCTACAAAAGGCATTAAAAGCTAAGGCATAACCCTATTCCCCCTTCCCTACACCCTACACCCTGCTCCCTGCTCCCTGCTCCCTGCTCCCTCTTCCCTACACCCTACACCCTGCTCCCTGCTCCCTGCTCCCTGCTCCCTGCTCCCTCTTCCCTACACCCTGCTCCCTCTTGACAAGAACTTTTCTAGTTCTGTCAGTGCATCAGCATCGACTTTTGTTTGCATTGGGCAGAACTTGGGTCCGCACATTGAGCAAAACTCAGCAGTTTTATAAATATCTGCTGGTAGGGTTTCGTCATGATATTCCCTAGCTCTTTCGGGGTCGAGTGATAATTCAAATTGACGGTTCCAGTCGAAGTTGTAGCGGGCATGGGACATTTGATCGTCCCGATCTCTTGCGCCGGGGCGATGTCTGGCAATATCCGCAGCGTGGGCGGCAATTTTGTAGGCAATCAAACCATTGCGTACATCTTCGGCATTTGGTAATCCCAAGTGTTCTTTGGGTGTTACGTAGCACAGCATGGCTGTACCGTACCAGCCAGCTAATGCTGCACCAATGGCTGAAGTAATGTGGTCATAGCCAGGAGCGATATCTGTCACCAGCGGGCCTAGGACGTAGAAAGGTGCTTCGGAACACTCTTCCATCTGCTTTTTAACGTTGAACTCGATTTGATCCATTGGCACGTGTCCAGGGCCTTCTACCATCACCTGGACATCATGCTCCCAAGCTTTGCGAGTCAATTCTCCCAGGGTTTTGAGTTCAGCTAATTGTGCCGCATCGGAGGCATCATGGGTACAACCAGGACGCAGGGAATCACCTAAACTGAAGGAGACGTCGTATTGCTTGAAAATTTCAATGATGTCCTGGAAGTGGGTGTAAAGTGGGTTTTGCTTGTGATGATGCAACATCCACCTTGCCAAAATTCCGCCACCGCGAGACACAATACCGGTGATGCGATCTTTCACCAAAGGCAAATGCTCAATCAAAATTCCAGCATGGATTGTCATGTAATCGACTCCCTGCTGGGCATGTTTCTCAATTACATGGAGAAAGTCATCTGGTGTTAGCTGTTCAATGTTGCCGTGGACGCTTTCTAAAGCTTGGTAGACTGGTACAGTCCCAATGGGAACGGGCGAAGCTTTGATGATGTGAGTGCGAATTTCATCTAAATTCCCACCGCCAGTGGATAGATCCATGACCGTATCAGCACCATACTTCACTGCCAGTTGAAGCTTTGCGACTTCTTCGTCTAAGTTGGAAGAGTTGGGGGAAGCGCCGATATTGGCATTTACCTTACACATAGAGGCGATGCCAATGCACATCGGTTCTAGGTTAGTGTGATTAACATTAGCAGGGATAATCATCCGTCCCCGCGCAACTTCCGCTCGAATTAACTCACTCGGAAGATTTTCCCGTTGGGCAACATAGCGCATTTCTTCAGTGATCATGCCCTGACGAGCGTAGTACATTTGGGTGACATTGCTCTGCCCACGTCGCTTGGCAACCCATTCTGTCCGCATATTTGATTTCCTCGATAAACAGCTTCCCTCCGCCGGTATTACCCGGATTCAGGTGTTAAGGGTCTAATCTCAGCCTGGTTGTACAGGCACCCCTAGCATTCACAAGTAATTCTACCATTTTGATTAGGGGTCGGCACAAGAAATTTAAAAACCTGATGCAGCCAATCTTTCAAAATTTGACATGATAGAATTAATATCGACCTATGACCAATAACTATCGATATATTATTTTTTACAAACCCTATGGCGTCCTCAGTCAGTTCACAAAAGACACTCCCACACGTAGTACCCTCAAAGATTATATTCAGGTTCCTGATGTATATGCTGTAGGGCGTCTAGATTGGGACAGTGAAGGGTTGCTACTGTTGACAAACCATGGGCAATTGCAACATCGCCTCTCTCATCCACGGTTTGAACATGAACGTACTTACTGGGTACAAGTAGAGCGGATTCCTGATCCAGTTGCTTTAGGAAAGCTACAGGCAGGTGTAGAAATTCAGAATTACCGGACTCGACAAGCATCGGTAAAGATCTTGCTGGAAGAACCGTCCCTACCTGATCGCGACCCGCCGATTAGATTTCGGAAAAATGTGCCGACAGCCTGGCTAGAAATAACCTTAACTGAGGGGAAAAATCGTCAAGTGCGGCGAATGACAGCGGCTGTTGGGTTTCCGACTTTGCGATTGGTGCGGGTGAGTATAGCTCACTTACAATTAGATGGTCTGCAACCCGGTCAATGGCGTGACCTCAACCCCAACGAACTGAAATTGTTGCATGATCTTGCTTTTGTCAGAAAGTAATGGGAATTAAGGAACTTCCACAATGCTGATTTGCCCTCATTGTAAATTTGAAAACCCTGACGCCAACAAATTTTGTCAACGCTGTGGCACTTCCCTGATTGATAGGGTGTGTCCTAACTGCGCCACTCACGTACCAGTCAATGCACAATTTTGTCAAAACTGCAACGCGGAGTGCGGCACAATTTGGTGGGCAATTATTGCCAAGGAAGGAAGTAGGGGCGGGGTTACCCCATCCGCACAGGAAGTGGGGAACTTGGGTAGAGGCAATGGGGAAGATCACGGAGGTAAGGGATCATCCTCCCCCACTCTCCCTCTCCTCCAAGGATCTTATCTCGACTCACAGCAGCGTTATCAACTGCTAGAACCACTGCCGACTGAAGAGGATATCGCTACAAACACCCTTGTTTGCATGAGAGTTTTAGACTGCCAGCCGTATCAAGTATCACCACTGGCAGCAATGCTAGAAAATGACCGAAAGGGGTTGAAATCGTCTTCGGGGGATATAGGTGGAATTCCTAGCCTTGCTAAACCTTATATTGCCTTAAGATCGCAGTCCTACCTGGGTATACCGCCAATTCATGATGCATGGGAACAGGAAAATATGCAGGTGGTACTGATCGAAGACCGCTCAGGTTGGCAGCATTTACTCGAACTGTGGCGCGAAGATGGAACAAGTGCACTACAAATTGTACACTGTTTTTATCAGATGACTCAACTTTGGGTACTGCTGGAAACAGTAAATTGTCGGCAAAGTCTCTTGGAGTGGTCAAATCTGAGATTGGATGAAGACCAAGCGGTTGCACTACAACGTCTGTATGTGGAAAAACCATTGAATGAGGATGGTGTTTTGGATACCGACACCGCAGTCCCTCAGCCACCAGAGGTCAAAGTACAAACAATGATTCAGCAAGACCAACCGTTAACGATTAAAGCTTTGGGAGTGGTTTGGCAAAGGCTATTTAAACAGTCCCAACGCACTCAATTCGGTTCGATTTTGCAGTTGTTAGGAGATATAGAATTAGGTAAAATTCAGACGCTTACAGAGTTGCAATCTTGCTTGCAGGCGATCGCCACTGAAATGCAAAGCAGTGCGACCTCAGACCGTCAGACAGGTACCGCTTCGCCTACCATCCTCCAATTAGATGGAAAAGAAGAGAGTGTGTCCAGAGGCGATGATATGCCAACTATTGTCTTGCCAATGCAGTTAGTTAGTCTCGAAAATGCAGGGCTTACCGATGTAGGACGTCAACGCGATCACAACGAAGACTACTTTGGCATTGAAACACAAATTAAAAAAGTAGAACTGCCTAACAGCCTCTGTGTAAACGCAAGCGGTTTGTATATTCTTTGCGATGGTATGGGTGGACATGCTGGTGGTGAGGTGGCGAGTGCTTTAGCAGTGAATACTCTGCAGCAATACTTTCAAACCCACGTTCGTTCTAACCAACTAGTAACAGAAAAAGAGATCCGCGAAGCAGTGGGGCAGGCAAACCAAGCAATTTACGATATTAATCAACAAGAGGCCCGTTCTGGTGTCGGGCGTATGGGTACGACTTTAGTCTTAGTTTTAATCCAAGACACCCAGGTAGCAGTGGCGCATGTAGGAGATAGCCGCCTTTACCGATTAACTCGCAGAGGGGAACTCGAACAAGTCACGGTAGATCACGAAGTAGGTCAACGGGAAGTTTCTCGGGGAGTCGAAAAGAGTGTCGCTTACACTCGTCCGGATGCCTACCAACTCACTCAAGCCCTTGGTCCACGGGACGAAAACTTTATCTCTCCCGATGTGCAGTTTTTTGAAGTCAATGAAGATGCCCTCTTCCTCCTTGCCTCAGACGGTTTATCCGATAATGATTTACTAGAAAATCATTGGCGCACTCACTTAGAACCTCTGTTCAACTCTAGTGCTAACCTAGAAAACGGTGTGAGTAACTTAATTGACTTGGCAAACAATTACAATGGTCATGACAACATTACCGCTATAGTCATTAGGGTGAAAGTGCGCCCAAATACGGAACAATCCTAACTCCCGATCCCCTTATGGTCACGCTGACCCTGTTAGAACCGCAAAAAAAAACGCCCATTCAAGAGTGGTGCTTTAAGGAAGAATCCCTGATTCGGATTGGTCGTGCAGCGGATAATGACGTTGTTTTACAAGATAGTTTGGTTTCTCGACATCATTTGGAACTGAGAAAAATTAGTTCTGGTCATGATAGTGGTTCATGGCTGGTAATTAGTCAAGGTACAAATGGAACTTTCCTCAACGGCGTCTTAATAGTAGCCCAGAGTTTGTTGGTAGATAATTCCTTGCTGCAACTGGCACAAGGAGGTCCGATCCTGAAGTGCCAAGTACAGATGCCTTCAACTTCGTCTGAGACTTGCAAGCACGAGGGTAATTCCCCTAAGAATCTATTTTGTATCCGCTGTGGTCAACCAATCTCAGTACAACAGACAATTCGCCACTATAAAGTGTTGCGGACTTTGGGACAAGGGGGTATGGGTACTACCTATCTAGCTTGGGATGGGACAGGGAAGATTGCCGGACATCCGCAACTACTAGTTTTAAAGCAAATGAATGCCGATATGGCAAAAATTGCCAAGGCACAGGAGTTATTTGAACGGGAAGCTCATGCTCTCCAATCTCTCAACCATCCGGGGATTCCTAAATATTATGACTTCTTTGTTGAAGGTGGAAAAAAATATCTGGCAATGGAATTAGTTCACGGACAGGATTTAGAAAAACTTATTTATCACAAAGGTCCAGTCACGCCAAACCAATCGGTTGCTTGGATGATCCAAACCTGTGATATCTTGGACTATCTCCATAGCCAGATGCCACCTCTAATTCATCGCGATATTAAACCCGCGAATTTAATGGTGCGAACTGCTGATAATAGCGTCGCTGTGCTAGATTTTGGTGCTGTTAAGGAAATTGCCACAACACCTGGAACTCGGATTGGTGCAGAGGGTTACTGCGCCCCAGAACAAGAACGCGGACAACCCCTGACACAATCGGATTTGTATGCAATTGGACCAACAATGATTTTTCTCCTCACAGGCGAAAACCCTCTGAGGTATTATCGTTCACGCGGGCGAAATTTTAGGTTTGACGTTACCAACGTGCCTACAATCACTCCCCAGTTAAGAGAGATCATTGACCACGTTACAGAACCATTGGCACGCGATCGCTACCAAACGGCTAAGGAGTTGGCGGAGGCATTAGCACAGTGTCACGCTTAGGGTAGTTGTGATAGAAATCCTAGATCATTTGTCAAAAATTTCAAGTGGCGCAGGGTGGGCATTCCCCAACAAAATTGCCCACTAACCACTCACAAATTTCTACTCTTCGTCCCAGGCTTCTACAGCTAGGAGGTCACTAACTGGGTCTCGCATAGTAAATTCAAAATCTAGCAGATCCTTTTTCCAGTGCTGCCACTCATCGCCGTAAAGCAATGCGATTTTCCAAATACTATCCGTTGGCTTGATAATTTGTGAATCCACTAGTGATTGCACCTTACGCTGCAATTTCACCATTGGGTGAATTACTTTCTGAGTCATAACCTCAATTAAATTCAGACTTATTGTGGTAAATACTTAATCAAAACTGCTATCCGTTGTGGAATGATTGCCTAGTGCGTAGAGTCGTATACTTTGGCAAAGCAAGTCTTAACTCTCTAAATATACCATACTTTAACTCTACTATGCTAATTTCTATTCGGTTTTGTACGGTAATCACACCAAACAACTTTTATTTTGTTGTTTAACTGTCATTGTAGACGCTTATCCAAGAAAATTAGTCATCCTGAAATTTGAGAATACTAGCACTCATTCCATTTTTTCTTTTATCAAAGCATGTTTCAGAGTTGACAGACCCATATTTTCTGGGCTATCTGTGAGGGCTTTGAGTATCGTTAGACTATACAATTTGCCAAAGCTCCCCTATCGTATAATAAAATCTGAAATAAAATCTAGCCATCATCTAAAATTTAATAGAATTCCGGGATTTATTATAAAATCTTAATAATTTACCCAATACTTAAATCTCAAAAAACCTTTTGCACAGCAAGCAATTCAATCCTGCGAAGGTTTTGCCAAAAACTTACTTTAATGTAGGTTGGGTTGAGAAACGAAACCCAACAATGATCGGCATTTGTTGGGTTTCTACAATTTTCCAAAACCTATGCAGTATTGGCAAGCGATTGACTCTTCCTCATATAAGTTTTCAGCGGAAAGAATAAATTCAGTCTTAGGTAAAACTTAAGAAAATCTGGGTAGTAGTTGCAATATTATGAGAAAGCTGCTATTGCAATGCAAGTGTTACAGTGGAGATTAAGTAGAGGAGCACCTTTCCCCACACCCCACTTCGTGCTTTAATACCCAGACGATGCCTGAATCGGTTGTACACTCAGGCGATAGCCGAGATTGTGCAGGATAAGGCTGATGGTTCGCAGTTCCGGGTTACCTTCAGGAGACAACACTCGGTAAAGATTCTGGCGGTTCAACCCCGTTTTTTCCGCAAGGTGCGTCATTCCCTCCCGTGCTTCCACCACGTTCCGCAGCGCTTCTAGAAAAAACGCCAAATCGCCGTCCTGTTCGTACTCTTCAAGCGCAACGTCCAGGTAAGCCTTTGCCATTTCCCGGTTCTGCAGCTGCTCGAGCACAACCTCATCATGGGTTCTCAGTTTCTTGCTCATTCTGTTCCTCCTGATAAGCCTGCCAATATCCTTTAGCCCTTTCTATGTCCGTGTCCTGACTGTCCTTGTCGCCGCCACACAGGAGAATCACCAGATTGTTTGCAGATTCTCCAATGCAAACGCGGTAGCCACTGCCAAAGAAAAACCTCAGTTCTTTAACACCTGAACCTACCGACTTGCAATCCCCGTAATTGCCTTGCTTAAGCCGCTCTATGCGCCGGATGATCCTTGAACGAATCTCATAATCCTTCAGGCTTTCCAACCATTCAGTATACCCCAAGTGATTTAAAAAATTTATAGTCAAGATGATAGTTTCTGTGAAGGAGGTGGGTATCCTCATGACAGGAGGATACCCAATACTAAGTATTTACCACAATAACCAGCAGAACATGACTATTTCTGGAAAAGAATACGTAATTGCCCGCCGCAAGAAAATTGAGCGGCGACAAAAGATTGTCACGATAATATCCATTGTATCGTTCTTTGGCTCTATAGGGTTTGCAGCAGTTTCTGCACTGAAACAAGCTATTTACGATCCTAAGCCAGTCACTGTATCTGCTGAGTCAGTACTACAGAAACAGGCGCGAGGTTTCGAGTTTGTTTTACAACGAGAACCAGAAAACCAAGTGGCGCTAGAAGGGTTGGTAATGGCGCGGCTACATCTGAAGGATACTCAGGGTGCTATTCCACCTTTGGCAAAACTGGTGAAGCTGCACCCTGAGAGGCAAGATTACAAGATTGTGTTGGAACAAGCCAAGAAACAAGTGGGTAAGGGCGATCGCTAGGACAAGCAGATTAAAGAGAAAAAATAAGAGTGTAATTATGAATAGTGATATTGCCAATTCTGAACTTAATCACCTGATTCCTCCGGAAATAAAAAATGATGAATTTTACGCTGCTATTCAAAGGATGGCTAGAGAAGAAGATCTTAAAACAGTTTTAGAGATAGGTTCATCTTCAGGAGGAGGAAGTACTGAAGCATTAGTGACTGGTCTTCGGGAGAACCCCAACAAGCCAACATTGTTTTGTATAGAGATTTCAAAAACTAGATTTACTGAATTAACAAAGAAGTATGAAAATGATTCTTTTGTTAAGTGCTACAATGTTTCATCTATCTCTCTGGAACAATTTCCTGATGAACAAGAAGTCATTAGCTTCTACAAAAGTACTAAAACTAATTTAAATTATTACTCACTTGAACAAGTTTTAGGTTGGTTAAGACAGGATATTGATTATGTAAAAAAATCGGGGGTTTCTGACAATGGTATAAAAATCATTAAGCAAGAGAATAAGATTGATTTTTTTGATCTAGTAGTGATTGATGGTTCCGAATTTACTGGTAGCACCGAACTTAATGAGGTTTATGGAGCAAGATTCATTTTTTTAGATGATATTAACGCTTTCAAAAACTATGAAAATCATCAAGAGCTAATTGCTGATGAAAATTACGCTTTGATTGATCAAAATCTTTTTGTTCGTAATGGATATTCTATATTTCAAAAAAGAGATAATATTGAGAATGATTTGTTATTCCTTGAAAAATCAGAAAAATTTTCACTGCCAATTAGCTTCTTTACAATAGTCCTCAATGGTCAACCATTTATTCGCTACCACATTGAAGTATTTAAACAACTACCTTTTGAATGGCATTGGCACATTGTTGAAGGTGTGGCGGACTTAAAACACGATACTGCCTGGAGTGTTCAGTTGGGCGGACGTATTATTGATGAACTTCATCATAATGGTCGTAGTAATGATGGCACTACAGAGTATCTAGACGAACTGGCGCGACTTTATCCTGATAACGTTACAATTTACCGTCAGCCAGAGGGTGTTTTCTGGGCGGGAAAGCGCGAGATGGTGAACGCACCACTTGCGAATATCCAGGAGGAATGTTTGCTGTGGCAAGTGGATGTAGATGAACTGTGGACTGTTGAGCAAATTTGTACTGCACGACAAATGTTTATTAAAAACCCCGAGAAAACAGCTGCTTTTTATTGGTGTTCGTATTTTGTTGGGGAAAAATTGGTGATTAGCACCCGTAACTGTTATGCTCAGAATCCTCAACAAGAGTGGTTACGAACATGGAGATTTAAACCTGGCGCATTCTGGGTAGCACATGAACCTCCTATATTAGTAGAACCTCTGCCAGATGGTAAAAATATTAATGTGGCAGTGGTCAATGCTTTTCTACATGAAGAAACGGAACAGCTTGGTTTAATTTTTCAACATTTTGCCTATGCAACAAAAGAACAGTTGAAATTTAAAGAACAATACTATGGTTACAAAAACGCCGTATCGCAATGGCTCATGTTACAGCAACGAGCGAAATTTCCAGTTCTTCTAAGGGAATATTTTCCCTGGGTAGGAGATGAGACTCAGGTAGATACTGCAAATTCATGTGGCATAGTACCGATAGCACAAAGAGAACTAAATAGCGATAGTTGGCAATTTTTACAGCCAGAAGAAGTGCAACAAAAAATTGCACAAATGAAAAAACCTGCACCGATAATTCTGGTTGACGGTGTATTCTTCCAATTCTATCAAACTGGTATTGCTCGTGTCTGGAATTCATTACTAAAAGAATGGGCAAATAATGGTTTTTGTCGGCACATTATTGTGCTTGACCGATCTGGAACTGCTCCCAAAATTCCTGGTATTAGATATCGCAGTATACCACTTTATGACTATAACAGCACTGATGCTGACCGAGAAATGCTACAGCAAGTGTGTGATGAAGAAGGTGCTGATATATTTATTTCTACTTACTATACCACACCGATGACAACGCCTTCTGTATTCATGGCACATGACATGATTCCTGAACTCATGGGATGGGATTTGAGTCATCCCATGTGGAGAGAAAAGCATTACGGAATTAAACATGCAGCAGCTTATATTGCCGTTTCAGAAAATACAGCGCGTGACTTGGTTAAATGTCTCCCCCATATTACCTTAGATTCTGTCGTAGTAGCCAAGAATGGGGTTGACCATAAAACTTTTACAGTAGCCAGCCAAGAAAAAATTAATCAATTTAAAAGAAAATATGGTATCGTCAAACCATATTTTCTTTTGGTTGGTGCTGGCGGTAGTTATAAGAATAGTATTTTGTTCTTCCAGGCTTTTTCTCAGCTTACGAGTAGCTATGGATTTGATGTTGTCTGTACGGGAAGCGGCGGTGTATTAGCACCTGAGTGGAGAGCCTATACATCAGGTAGCACTGTCCATATGCTACAACTTAGTGATGAGGAGTTAGCAACAGCTTATTCTGGTGCTGTAGTTCTAATTTATCCCTCTAAGTATGAAGGTTTTGGAATGCCTATAGTTGAAGCAATGGCTTGTGGTTGTCCAGTCATAACTTGTCCTAATGCTTCAATTCCGGAAGTGGCTGGTAAAGCTGTCATATACGTAAATGATGATGACGCGGATGGACTAGTAAATGCACTCTGCGAGGTACAAAAACCTAGCGTTCGCAATTCATTAATTGCTCAGGGTTTAGAACAGGCAAAACAATTTTCTTGGTCACAAATGGCAAAAACTGTCAGTTCGGTGTTGATTAATACGACTCTCCTACCTTTGAAGCTAAAAGAAATTAATTTAATTATCTTCCCTGATTGGTCACAGCTAGAAGAGGTACTTGCTTTAGAATTAGAAGGAGTGGTTAAAATTCTTGCAACTCATTCTGACAGTCAATACATGACTCTAATTATAGATACAAGCAACAGTGTTGATCAGTATGCCGAACTGTTGTTATCTGCTGTAAGTATGAATCTTTTGATGCAAGAAGATTTAGATGTTAGCGAGGGACTAGAGATTTCTTTTAGTGGACAGTTAGGTGAGATCCAGTGGGAGGCTTTACGGCCTCAGATTAAAGCAAGAATTGTTTTAAAACAGGAAAATAAACAAGCGATCGCACAAGCAAAAGTAGAAACTCTTCCGTTTTACGAAGTAGAAAGTTTAACCGATCTACAAACTGGACAGTTTTTTTTTACTTAAGTAATCAATTATTTGCTCAAGGGAAATGGCAAGAGGCGATCGCACAATATCAAAAACTCCTAGAAATTCAACAATCTGAGCCGGATATTTATTGGCGATTAAGTGAGTGCTATCTCAACTTAAATCTGAGAGAAGAAGCATTTAGCATTCTCCAAACAGGAATTAAACTTTACCCTACAGAGGGAAATTTACACTTTTCGTTAATTATAAACTTGCGGCGTAGTGGACGCACTGAAGAAGCAATTTCCAGTGCGTCCACTGCCTCAAATACCTTAACCAACGATTACACCTTTAAGCTTCTCAAACATCTAACAGTCCCTACAATATACAATCATCGAGAAGAAATCAGTTTTTATCGTCAGCGGTTTACTCAAGGACTACAAGACTTAATCCAAGAGACATTCCTAGAAACTACTGAAGAGAAACAGAATGCTTTAGCAGGAATAGGTTGCCTCACAAACTTTTATCTGTCGTATCAGGCTCAAAACGATATAGAGTTGCAACGTCAGTATGGGAACTTAGTCCATGAAATTATGGCAGCTAACTATCCCCAATGGATTGCTCCTTTATCAATGCCAAATCTGAAGCCTAATAATAAGATTCGTATTGGCTACGTTTCTCATTACCTACACTCTTATAGTGGAACACTTTGGTTAACTGGTTGGCTGCGTCACTGCGATCGCCAAAATTTTGAAATCTACTGTTATTACACAGGAAACTCCCCAGACCAGATTACACAACAATTTCAAGATTACAGTGATATTTTTCACCATATTCCCCATAACTTGCCAGCAGCCTGCCAACAGATAATTACCGATAATCTGCATATCCTCGTCTATCCGGAAATTGGCATGGACGCACAAACAATGCAAATGGCTGGTTTACGGCTTGCGCCTATACAGTGCGTTGCTTGGGGACATCCCGTAACAACTGGCTTACCAACAATAGATTACTTTTTATCGGGCGAGTTAATGGAATCGGAAAATGCCCAAGAACATTACTCAGAGAAACTTATCCGCTTGCCTAACATTGGTGTTTCTTACCCCAAACCATATATTCCGCCAGTCATTAAAACTCGCTCAGATTATAAACTACGAGATAATGCCGTCCTCTATTTATGTTGCCAAGCTCCTTTCAAATACTTGCCACAGTATGATTTTATTTTGCCAGAAATTGCTCGCCGCGTTCCTCAAGCGACATTCGTATTTTTGCGTGGCGGGTTACTTCAACCGCGTCTAAGCCGCGCCTTTGCCGCAGTCGGCTTAAATAGTGAAGATCACTGCGTATTTCTCACCATTCCAGAACGGCTTGACTATCTGATGATTAACTTACTTTCAGATGTTTACCTAGACACTTTCACCTGGTCTGGTGGTAATACAACCCTAGAGGCGATCGCCTGCAACCTCCCCGTCGTCACCTGTCCAGGAGAATTTATGCGCGGTCGTCACTCCTACAGCTTCCTCAAAATGCTAGGAGTCACAGACACCATCGCCCAAAATGAAGCAGAATACATTGAAATTGCCATCAAATTAGGACTAGACCCAGCTTGGCGACACAACATTACACAACGCATCAGCCAGAATCACCACCATCTCTATAACGACAAAACCTGTGTCACAGGTCTTGAAGCCTTCTACAAACAGGTCACTCATAGTTAGTTCGTTCGTAGTAAGCACTGAAGTGCTTACAATCTTATGTACCAATACCGTAGATATCAACAGACCTTCTTCACTTCAATACAAAAAAATAGCATTAGACAAGAAAAATGGACAACCCATTGACATACTCGAAATCGGCAAAAATGAAAAGCAAGAAATCTCTCTGAGTTACGAGGGTGTGTTTCTTTTTGATAGGATGAACAAAGTGGGTGATTGTCTAAAACTCGAATTAGGCGATCGCGCTCATTCAGCAGAGAAGCAAAAAACTATGGCAAAGCGTAAGAAAAGTAATCTCCAGTGGATTAAAGAAACACTTGAACTAAAACCTGACCATCACTGGGAAGCTCCATCAGAGTACAAAATTTTTGTAGCAGATCGGGGAGCAGTTCGCTGCAATGTTCCCCAGAGTTGGGTTTTTGAGCCAAAAGAAAAATCGTTCAAGTTCCTTGATCAAGAACCCCCCAACGATGATTGCTGTCTAGAAATATCTTTCAATCGCCTTCCACCCAATGACTGGAGCACATTTCCCCTAAAATCCACCTTGAAGAAAGTGGTAGAAAACGACAGTCGCAACGTCATTGCTAAGGGAGAAATTTTTACCGTCAAGCGCCAAACCGCTAAAATTATGTGGACAGAGATTAAGTTTCTTGACACCCAAACAGAGCCCCGCGAAGCTTTTTCGCGGACTTGCATTGCTTTGGGGTCGAATATTCAGTGCTTGATCACATTCGATTTTTGGGCAGATCAAGCTCTTGACCTAACACCCGCTTGGGATGAAGTGATGCGTAGTCTCACATTAGGGCTGTATATCCGTGACCCAATGACTGGTGTGGCTTTCAGTGACTGAACAACAAAAATGGAAACGCAGTTTCACTACTGGATTTAGTAAGGGAACTCCAAGAAATAAATTATCCAAGTTAAGGTTGTTGACAGTTAACCGTCAACCGTCAACCGTCATAGTACTTCTGAAAAAGCTTGAAAACCTTGTTATCCAACGAAGTAGAGAGTTTTGAAGCAATATCACTTCTCTCAACCCAATGAAAAGGTTGTGGGACAAGTATTTGCCAAGGAACGATCCCAGCGGTAATGCTGAGGGTTTCAACCTCTTGTGCAACCAGAATTTTTCCAGAAATACGATGATGAGTGATTGCATGGGAAAATTTACTTGGTAGTTCAAAAAGTTGAAGGTGTGGCAGCAATTTCAGAACCCTTTTGGCTTCGCTTGCTTCAACTTCTGAGATTAATGGAAACCCAATTGTATTTGACAAAAACCCCTTTGTTCTATCTACAACAGCAAGTGTATCAGTTGCCTTTCTCCAAACAAGCAGAGCAAACAACTCTACTTTCACTGCATCACGCCGAGGCTTTTTGGGGGGACAGATATCAACACAATTATTTGCAAAAGCCAGACACTCTTCCTGCAATGGACACATATGACAGTAAGGTTTGGTTTTGCGACAGACAGTTGCTCCCAACTCCATCATCGCTTGGTTGAAATCTCCAGGACGTTCTTCAGGAATCATGCGAGTAACAGAAGCTTGAATGGTTGATTGACCAGACGAACTCCACACATCTTGGGATAAGGCAAGCAAACGACTCACCACCCGTACCACATTACCATCAACGCAGGCAACTTTTTCGTTGAAGCAAATGCTTGCAATCACAGCCGCTGTGTAAGGCCCGCAGCCGGGTATTTCCAGCCACTCACGGTACGACTGAGGAAAACAGCCCTCAAGCTGCTCAACAATAAACTGTGCGCCTTTCTTCAAGTTGCGGGCACGAGCATAATAACCTAACCCAGACCAGAGTTGGCGCAGTTTCTCCTCGTTACAAGTGGCGAGTTCATCAACAGTCGGGATCTGCTTGACAAATTCCGAAAATTTTGGCACAACAACAGCCAGAGTCGTTTGTTGACTCATAACCTCGCACACCCAGGTATGATAGATATCTCTCGTCTGACGCCAAGGCAGCAATCTATGATCGTGGTCGTACCAAGCAATAAGTTTCTTTACGCAGTGATTCACTGTCCAACCTCTGTCAAATCCAAGATAAATCCCGGCAAACGAACTTCCTTCGCCCTGAGCTATAATTCTGTTGCCGCGATCGGGTGAGCGCTGCACAAGAAAAACCTATGTTTTCTTGTGTAAGGATTTTCTCCCCGGTTTGTGATACGTAACAAGGTAAAACTAATTAACAGGATTAATTACATTAACCGTGAAAAGCTATTTGAATCCCCCACTTTTTTCGTACATTCTTGTTTGCCTACTCTCAATGATTTTGGTAACAGACTGCAACGCATCTCATGCCCAGGGAAGAATGACACCTGGCAGAAAAATTGCTTATGGTGCTCGTGATGGACAACTAAGTGACCACGGCAGATCACGCACCTACTATCTTTACACCCCAACATCTTATCATTCACATCGTCCAATGCCTTTAGTTTTAGTGCTCCATGGGCATGGTGGTAGTGGTCGTTCAATTGCTCATGTTTCGCGCTTCAACAATTTGGCTGAGCAACAAGGATTTATTGTCGCTTATCCAGATGGTATTGACCAAGAATGGAGCCTCAGAGCTAATTCTCAAACACATGTGGATGATGTTTCATTTGTCAACACCTTGATCGATCATCTTCAACAAATTAGAAACATTGATAGCCATAGAATATATGTCACCGGCTTCTCCAAAGGTGCAATTCTTGCCCAAGCTCTAGCTTGTAAGCTACCTGATAAAATTGCTGCTTTTGGATCAGTAGCAGGCGCTCTTCCAGCACGACTTAAACCTAATTGCCAGCCTCGGACTTCTGTATCAATGCTGATGATCAATGGTACAAGGGATCAATCTGTACATTATCAGGGTGATGGCGACACCCAAGAGCGAGGAGCACTAATTTCTGTCCCAGCAACAGTTAACTTTTGGCGAACACATGATGGATGTCCCTCGTCAGCTCAAATCCGACAGATTCCTGACTCTAGATCACGCGACTTTAAAGTCAAAATCGCTCGCTACTCAAGTTGTAAAAGTGGCTCAGAGGTCTTACTTGCATCTGTAGTAGGCGGTGGACATTTTTGGCCTGGCGGTGCTTCAAGTGATGTGAGCATAAATAGGTTAAATAACAAGCTTGGCTTTAACGCCAGTAAGACAACTTGGAACTTTTTTCAACGCCATAGTTTGCCCTAAAGGAGTTAGGAGTTAGGACTCCTAACTCCTAACTCCTAACTCTCTACCTCAGTCCCAATCGTTCCTTTAAAGCGTCTGGTACATTAACTGCGGTATCTAAACCACATACACCATCCCACTCCAGATTTTCATTCCAAGTCATTTTTTCCAGGTTGGCGTCGCTGAAGTCAACACCGCTCAGGATCGCGTAGCTGAGGTTGGTGTAGCTCAGATCCGCACCACTGAGAATGGCACCTTTAAGATTAGTACCAGAAAGGTTGGCGCTACTGAGATTGGCGTAGCTGAGGTCAGAACCAAAGAGTATGGCGTCACTGAGATCAGCACCACTCAGATCTGCTTCGTTGAGAATCACCCCACTCAGATCGGCTTCGCTGAGAGTCACTGCGTTGAGTTCTACACCGCTGAGGTCTGCGCCTAAGAGAATGGCGCTGCTCAGATCTGCACCATTCAGCTTTGCACCGTTAAGTTTAGCGTAGCTGAGATCAGCGCCAACAAGAATGGCATTTCTAAGTTTGGTACTAAACAGAATCGAGTCACTCAGGTTAGTGCCTTTAAGGATAGCTTGGCTGAGGTCGGCACCACTCAGGTCGGCACGGCAGAGATCGGCATAGCTGAGATCCACGTCACAAAGATTGGCATCACTGAGGTTAGCACCGAAGAGGATTGCATCGCTGAGGTTGGCGCTACAGAGGATGGCATCTTTGAGATTAGCATTAGTCAGATTAGCGCCCTTAAGATTAGCACTGCTAAGATCAGCATTGCTGAGGTCGGCACTGCTGAGGTTGGCATTGCTGAGGTCAGCATTGCTGAGGTTCGCACCACTGAGGTTGGTACTGCTGAGGTCAGTGCGCTTGAGATTTGCACCACTGAAGTTGGCACCGCTGAGGTTAGCATCGCCAAGATTTGCACCACTGAAGTTGGCATCAGTTAGGTTCGCACCAATTAAGTTCGCATCTCCAAGGTTAGTACCACTGAGATTTGCACCACTAAAGTTCACACCAGTTAGATTCGCATCCCCTAGGTAAGCACCACTAAAGTTACCTCCTTTCAGGAATTCCCCAACCACGTTACTAAAATTACCAATTTCTATGGCGTCACTGTAGTTAATGATACGCAATAGTTGGGAAGTGAAAAAATTGTCTGTATCCTGTTGACCAGATATGTAGAAGACAATTGGTTGCGAACGATCGCTTTGCTCTTGAGCATAGCGGTGTAATTCCAAGAGCAAAATCATCACATTTAGTCCTGTATTTACATCCACCTGCCGTAACCCAATAGCAATGTTTTGTGATTGCATCTTTAGCATCTTTTTCTGAGGAAAGTTATCGGCAGGTGCAGCATCAATAAATTCTCCCCGACACCACCGGCGATAAAAATCGTCTAAGCGTTGGAACAGCGGCAATATGCAAAATTCCTGATGAGCAATGAGTCTGTTGATGACTTTTTCCACAATTTCTGGCTTGAGCGTCCCATTGCCCAGTAAATCGTAAATCTCTTCGTATAGCTGCTCTTCGCTGATGTTGAATGTCAAATCACAGCTAGGTTTTATCCATTCCTCCAAGCTTTTTTGCAGTCGTTGCTGAAATAAACATTCCTGCAAGTTTTTTTTATAAAACTCAACACTTTTGTCTAAATTTTTCACAATTTTTCTTAAAGGCAAAACTGCTTCAGCTTTCAGGGAATTTTGCTTTGGCATCTCTTGTACCCTTGATCCTCTCATATAAGTCTTCAAAAGCTTCCAGACTTGACGTAACTGTGACATACTGTGTTCGTTGATACTATGCACTTACTGATGAACCAGAGACTACCTGATTGATTTTCGCTTGATACTTGATTTGTCAGTCACGGGAGAAAAAGTATTATTTACGACAATTTATTTCATGAGCGCATTCACCTCTTTTCCTTTTCTTTATACTAATCTGCTAAGAAAGTTTTTTACCCTTTCAGTAAACACAAGTAGTTTTTGTGGAATCGTTATACTATCTTCTCCGCATCTCTGCTAGTCTAATATCAAAATAATACGTAAAGTTTGCTACAGACATCATACTTGGGAAAAATAATACAGTAACATTCAGTATAAAAAGGCTGAAAAATAACAATGACAGCTAAGTTACAGAGTTCGCTGCAGGATATCAGGTAGCTAAGATTGTGTTCAGGTGCTATCGGCGGGTGAGGAGAGTACAAAGTAGCGTTTAAAAAATTGGAGACGGAATTGTTGCCGGGGAATAATTGGATGAAGAGATTGACGTTTTATATTGTTTTGCTAAATAGTTTGTTGTTGGGAATAGCAACTGCCAGTGCTAATTCGTTAACGAAAGCGGTTGAAAATACTCCTATGATCGATCAAGGGAAGGAAGACACGGGAAGGTGGAAAGGCAAAGACGCCCCAGGGACAAGGCGATACGGAAATATCCATGAAAAAAGTCTCCGCAACTCTCGGACAGCCTGGTTGCCTCCACTGAGTGTCAGTGCGGCTTCCCAATTATCATCGAAAGTGTGGGTAATTCATGAAAACAGACAGGTGCAGCGCCAGCCCTTTATTTGGGTAGTCAAAGATACTAAGAGGATTGAACAGCAACCATTTTTACTAGTTGGAAAAAACCTAGATCAGCTTGACCAGTTGAGTCAAAAGCCCGACGCTAGCTCGCCGCCACCAAAAAAGGACGAGTTAGTTTTGTTTGATCAAGTAGTAAAAGGCACCCAAAGGCTGGATGGACTATTTACTTTATACCGGAATCAGGAAAAGAACAAAATCTATCTAGAAATTAAGCCAGAACAACTCAATAAAAATTATCTCGCTACGACAACCTTAGAATCTGGCATTGGTCAAGCTGGAATTTACAGTGGTATGCCTTTGCAAGATTTTTTGTTTTACTTCCGGCGGGTGAATAACAACTTGCAATTTGTTGTTCGCAATGTAAATTTCCGTACCAATGAAGGAGATCCCCAAACGCGATCGCGCTTAAGGTCTTTCAGTGACTCAGTCCTTTACACCATCCCGCTTAAAAGCATCCATCCCCAACGCAAAACTCTTCTCATTGACTTGGGCGATCTACTACTGACAGACTTAGCTGGATTGTCTTCAAGTTTGGGAGTGTCCGGCACTATAGATAAGTCCTATTTTGGCACAGCAAAAGCCTTTCCCCAAAACATGGAGATTGAGTCGGTTTTAAATTTCTCTAGGAGTGATACTGAACTCAACAATAATCCAATGCAGCGTTTTGCTACCCTAGCTGACAGTCGTGGCTTTAGCCTGCGTGTTCACTACAGTCTCTCTCAACTAGCAGAAAATAACTACCGACCGCGTTTAGCTGACGATCGCATTGGTTATTTTATCACAGCCTACCAAAACTTATCTGATGATGAGCGCCGCGATCCATTTGTCCGCTACATCAACCGTTGGCATTTGGAAAAGCTGAATCCCAACGCCGCAATGTCTCCACCTAAAAAACCCATAGTCTTTTGGATTGATAACGCTGTACCCATAGAGTACCGCGATGCGATTAAAGAAGGGGTCTTGATGTGGAACCGAGCCTTTGAAAAGGCTGGATTTAAAGATGCGATCCAAGTGTATCAGATGCCGGATAATGCTAATTGGGACCCAGCGGATATCCGTTACAACACTATTCGCTGGATTCATACGGTAGATGGATACTTTGCAATGGGACCATCTCGCGTTAACCCTCTAACTGGGGAAATCTTGAACGCAACTATTTTGGTAGATGCCAGCTTTGTGCGGTTACTTAAGAGTGATTATCGCTCAATTGTACAACCCAACCAAACACAAAACCAAACTTCCTTAACCGCATTGATGCAAAATCGCCTACTTTGCGCCCATGATTTAGAAGCAAAAGGCGATGCGATGGAAAACCAAGAACAAGAACAAACACCTTCGGTTGCTAGCCATTTATCAAAACTAGCGGGAGAGTACGACCTTTGCTACGGTATGGAGGCTGCTAACCAGTTTGCCTTGGGAACAATGGCAATGTCACTTCTGCAAAACATCCCGCCCAGTAGTGCCCAAGTCAAAGACTATATTCATCAATATTTACGCTTAATCATCGCTCATGAAGTTGGACACACCCTAGGGTTAAGACATAACTTCCGTGGTAGTACCCTGCTTTCGCCAGAGGAGATGAACAATACTGCCATTACCCACAATAAAGGTATGGTTTCGTCGGTCATGGATTACATTCCACCGAACATCGCACCTCAAGGCATTAAGCAGGGAGATTATTTTCCCATTATGGTGGGAGTTTACGATGACTGGGCGATTCAGTATGGCTACACACCTAGTCAGGCAAAAACTCCTGTGGATGAAAAACCATTTTTGGAAAAAATCGCCCAACTCTCTTACAAGCCGGAGTTGAGTTATTCCACAGATGAGGATATCTATGACCTCGACCCAACTGCTGACGCTTGGGATGATAGCAGCGATGTCTTGCAATATTCTCAATGGCAACTTGATAATTCCCGTCTGATGTGGGATCATCTCAACACTCGCCGTTACCCAACTTCTGGAGAGAGTTACAGCGATGTGAGCGAAATGTTTGGCACAGTATTAGGTAATTATTTTCATAACATATATTATACCACAAAATACATTGGTGGTCAGTCTTTTTACCGAGTTCACCCTGACGATTCCCAAGAACGATTACCATTTCAAGCGGTGCCTGTAGAAAAAGAACGACAGGCGTTAGCCATGCTGCAAAAATATGTGTTTTCTGAGGATGCTTTTAACTTCTCGCCCGAACTACTGAATAAATTAGCACCATCTCGTTGGCGGCATTGGGGTAGTAATCCTAAGGTTGGGCGGTTGGACTATCCCATTCACGACTTGGTGTTGTTTGTGCAAAAGTTGGTGTTGTCGGATTTGCTGTCAAAAGATCGCCTCTCCCGCTTAGAGGATATTGAACTCAAAAGTCCCTCCGGCCAAACCCTGACGCTGCCAGAACTATTTGACACTTTGCAGTCAGGGATCTGGACAGAAGTGCTGAAACCAAAAAGCAAGTCCATCAAAATTTCCAGTCTGCGTCGAGGCTTGCAGCGGCAATACCTTGACATTTTGACAGGGATGGTGTTAAGGAAACAATCTGTCCCAGAAGATGCTCGCACATTAGCATGGTATAAATTACGACAACTCAAGGAAAAGCTGGATCGGGTACGTTCAGACGACGAATACACCCAGGCACACTTGCTAGAAACACGCGATCGCATTAGCAAAGTTTTGAATGCACCACTGCAAGGGAGGTAGGGGTGTGGGGGGTGTGGGGGGTACCCTCTCAATTCTTCAGTGCTCTTAAGAATCGTTGCAAACTCCTGAAAATATTGGTTGGTGCAATTTCTCCGGGTGTTTGGGGTTGTCCTTTCATCAGGATTGTATCTAGTTCGTCGCCTGATGGTTTGTTCGGTAATTCGGTAATTTTTTGATACTCCCCGTTTGTTTGCGTCCAGACTTCCCACACTCCTGGGTAGCAGCGGAAGACGGCTGCTTCTTCAAAGATAGGACGTAGGTAGTAGCAGGATTCTATTGTGCTAATGAAACGCTGGCGGGTTTGTCGTGCTGCATAACCAATGCCAACTGCTCCGGCTTCTTCCATGCGAGGATTTAATATGACTAATGGGCGATCGCCGATTTCTTGACACAGCTTTTCTAATTGCACGACTTCTACGGAAGTTGGGGCAATAAATAAGAAAATTCTATCATCTGGGTGAATTTTTGATTGTGTGGTAGTTCTGCCGCCGCCAATATCAGAGATTTGAAATTGTACATCCGCCCAATCGCGTTGGGCAAGGGCTGCACCACCAGCGTCAGTAAAGAAAATCTTTAGCTGAGAACCGTATTTTTCAAACATTGGCAGAAATTGCTGCGCTACAGGCATTGGTTTGAGTTCTGGGAAGAGTAACTCAACTTGTAGCCGAGTATACCCATCTGCCAGTGCTGCTTGGGTAGCTTCCTGGGCTTGGACAATTGCGTCTTCTAGTGTTTTTGGGAGTTCAGGCATTTTATCTGATTTTGGATTTTAACCGCAGATCTTCTCGCTACGATGTAAAGGATATAGCCGAGGCTTGAATCAGTTGTTTCTATGAATTGATGACGGTGCGATCGCAATCACACTTTATTTGTGTCTGTATCAAGACAACAGCATGATATTAGCTGTAATCTATTTTCTGTTGCAGTAGAATAAGTTACCTGGTCATTACCCCCAACATGCTCTTGGGGGTTTTATTTTGGAAGTTAGGAGTTAGGAGTTTTATGGGGAAGAATCATAGAGGTACTTGGTTTTAACCTGTTTCTAACTTTAACTCAACTGTGCCACAAGTTGATTTTCTAACAGCGTTTCATTGCTCAACAAGTCTTGAACTGTGATTCGCAAGAAGCGTTGCTGATCAACTTGAAAGAAGATTTTAATGCGATCGCTGCCTGGATAACCGGGCGGCGTCAGTTGGGCAATTGTTCTGGCACCATCTTTGTCGTTGAGGGGTTTGACAGTTGTTTGACCGCTGTCAAGACGGCGAGTCATTAAGCGATCGCCATCAAAATAAACTTCGGTACTGCCTGTGTCTGCTCCTAATTCTCCCATAATTAATTCGATGCTGGGCTGAGTTTCTACAGAAGCGCCCAAAACTAATTCTACAGCCTGACTCATTGGGTAAGCCTGCCCAGCCTTAATGATCGGATGCCAGCTATGCCGTTTGTGGCGACGATCCCAGTAGCGGACACCGTAGCTGTGGTAGAGAAAATCTTTGACTTCTACACCCTGTGCCAGTTGTAAAGCACCTTGGGCAATAGCTTCAAAAGGACGTTCGCAACGAATTTTTGCTGGTTCAAAATACTGCTGTACCCATGTTTGTACTACTGGTAGTTGCACGGTACCGCCGACTAACAAAACTGCCTTAATATCTGAAGTCTCGATTCCTTGACGTCGTGCTTGCTGCAAGAGATTTGTCATCGATTCATCAAGCAACTCAAAAAACGAGTGTTCTTCTAGGATAGTTTTCAGGGTATCGCGGTTGATTTCTAGTTCATAACTTTCAAATGTCTCGTCGTTGAAATAAACTTCACTTGCCTGAGTTTGGGTAGATAGCTGAATTTTCAACCGTTCTGCCAACCTGATTGTTAAGGGACTTTCCACCAGCCCTTGAGTTTTGGCAAAGTAATCAACTAGCCAATGATCAATATCAGTACCGCCTAGATTTTGCCCAGCTTTCGCCAGTACGCGAGCAGTTTTTACCTTTTGCTTTGAGTCAACTAGGGATTTATTACCCCACTTAAGCAGAAATCCTAAGGGCTTTTGAGTTGCTTGTACGCTTTTATCCAACTGTACAAGAGATAAATCTAAGGTTCCACCGCCAAAGTCAATCACCAAAAGAATCTCTTGGTCTGCCAACCCATATCCCAAAGCTGCGGCTGTGGGTTCATCTAGCATCCGCACTTGTTCTACAGGAAGGGCTTGGCAAACTGTTGCTAACCAGTGGCGATAGGTTTCAAAGCTATCTACAGGTACGGTTAACACCAGAGACTCTAACCCCCCCTGCTGGGATGTTAGTTGCGAAATGACCTCAGAGAGAAACCATTGCCCTACTTGCTCAAAGGTGACTATCTGTTGATCTAGTTCGGGTAAGAAACCTTGGATACTTGCGCCGATCCCACGTTTGAAGCTACGGAAAAATCGCGGATCGTTTTTTAAATCAAGACCGCGATCGCGCACCTGTTGACCGACTATAACTTGCCCAATGGACGCATCTTCAACATAAATCAAGCTGGGAATCAATGGGGGATTCAAACCTTGTTGAATTGATAAGTTGGGTATGTTAAGTGTTTCTGGCTTTTGAGTTACCGGGTTCCAGCGAGTGATGACTGTATTGCTTGTACCAAAATCAATTGCTATTGCCATAATCTCTTAACTTTATCTCCAAAATCAGGGCGCTAGCGGAACGACGGAAAGTGATTAGTTTTGCTCAGTTTACCTTACCATATGACGGTTGACCAAGAATGGGGTGTGGGGAGTTTGGGAGGTCTTAGATGTGGAGGAATGTTCTGAGTTAACAATACAAGTATCCGGACGCTTGGAAACCTTTATTTATATTCTTTTTATTCGTGTCCAGAGTAAAAATACTGGAGTTCTCTAGATGTGTCGGAAGAAGATCCAGTAATTTTACACTATTCATCTAGAGCGATGATTTGAGAGCATATACATGACTATTTTCCTCAGCGCGTGGTATTTCCTAAGTACCACGCTTTTATATATAGCACACTTGCTACGCTTACTATTCTAAGGTTTTCAAAACTACTATGACCATAGTGTTATTACGGAAATATACAAAGTAAGAGCGCTCCTACAGTTGATGATGATGTTCTCATCTGTTAAAAAATAAACCGTTGAGGCACTAAAAATACTTATTACATGTCTGGAGATTTCTGTCAATGCTCATTTATGCTGATTTGCTAACAATTCATTTATTTTTCTGTCTGTATTATCAGGAAAATGATACAACTTAGTGCGAATAAATTACAGAGAAAAAGTATAGTTTCCCGATCCTAACTTAAGTTGCAGGTATTTATCCAGTTTTTTTTACCTCCGTTTAATCCTCTTCTTCCAAGTCTTCACCCATTGGCAACATTGAGGAGGAGATTAGGTCACTTTTTAGCTTCCTCAAATATATTGAGTAGCATTTTATGCATTTGAGTCAAAAAATCAAAACCCAGAATGTCCCTTTTGGCAGTTATGTCAAGTAAATTAAAGATTATTTAATATTACAATAAATATATTGCTGAAGAAAGATAAATTCTGACTCCTGACTCCTGAATTCTTGAATAAAAGTTCATACGTGCAGTAGTCGTCACGCCGGAATTTCATCTTTAGCTAAAGCTGCTGCTGTAAATCCCTCTCAATTATCAAGTTCTTCTCTAACGGAGTAGGAAATCGTGACTAACCAACAACCATCAGAGTTAAAGGAATTTGTAGGGAATCTCAAAAATGGGATTTGGCTATTTGGTCTTTCATCTTGGGTTTTTGGCATTACTGATCGCAGCATTGCTTCGTTTGCAGATGGCTATCTATCTGCTTTAGATTTGGTACAACTGTTTACTGCTGCTACGTTTTTTGTGGCTTGGCTATTTCTGAAGCCGACATCCAAGCCTGAATAACACAACCAATCAGGTGATCGCAGATATTCTTAATAACTATCTAAGTACTCTCCTTGTTGAGAATAAAGGGTAACTTGCGGTAAGGAGTGTCCGAAAAATTCGATAAATCCGAACTATTGAACTAGCTGTGAAAAACTGAATCAGAACTCAGTGGGGGTCTTAAACCCTTGCGCCCAAGGAGTCGCAGGCGGAGAGTGATATGTTCGTAATGGTGAGACAGAATCCTGATCCCACAAGCATCGTGTACAATCAACAAAACAAAGGGCGATCGCCCTTGGTATTCCATTAATCTTAGATCCAGTCAAAGCATCCATTCCAAAACAATACCCAGACGACTATCCTTACCCTTTCTAGCACTTTGATGCTGAAATTCTGTCCCTAAGCGGAGGTTATGGGTAATGGCATATCCAAACGTAAGAGTTGTTAAACCAACTTCTTCGTTAGTGCTAGGAGAAACCCAACTTTGAGTCAAAGCAAAATCTGCTGCACCACTACGAGACAACACCAATAACAGCCTCACACCCAAATTTACCCCATCTGTTGAGGAGTGGTTTGTTTGTAAGTACTTGTAGCCTACTACAGGTGCGAAATTGACATAGCTCCCCAAAGGACGCAGATAGTAGTGCAAATCCGCACCGTAAGCCTCACGCTTACCATGAAATGCTGCCTCATACTCACCACTAACTGTCAAGCTACTGCGACCAATAAACACATCTTCTACACCAACACTCACCCCTATTGCTTCACCCTTTGAAGAAAACTGAAAATATCCCAAACGAGCAAGAGTGTGAAAACTAGGGTCATTCTTGATCTCATCTAACACATTCGGCACAATCCTACGCCACCGCCGTAAAACTGGACTACTCTGAATAATGTCTGGACTTAAATCTAATTCCTGGACAGCTTTCGGCTGAGACTGACACCAACTTGGGGAAGCTGTCAAAAGCAAACTCGTACCTACTCCCAAGCACACAGCTAATAACTTTTCTCTCATTCCTTGGTGTCCTTGGTACAGCAGGTCAGCCCCTTTGGGGAAGTCAAAAGTCAGACCGTTAGAAGTCGGTGTTCTGCCGGCTTCGTCTTGGCGACAAAAAAAGTGGCTCTACACTTAGCAGAACCACTTAATTTGTAGCAAATTTTTTACTACCTAGAGTACAGTGCCTTCCATTGCTGCAGCATCTATCGGTTTCATTAGGTATAACCGCAAACACTGCCAACCATTAGAAATGTAATGGGGGAGCTTTTGGAAGAATTGCAGGAATTTAGGAGTGTTAGAATTGGCGATCGCCGTCAATTTCTCGTTATTCTTGATACAAACATCCAACCGCTGATAAAACTCTGGATTTTTAACATCCAGCATGACTGGGAAGACTCTTCCTGCAGTTTCATTGGTTTTTTGAATGACATAAATATCGTACTCCCGCGCATCCAGTCCGATCGAGGCATAAAAGTCCCGACGCTGAATGTCATTGAGATACATTGTGACAAATACCGACAGTAGGAAGAACCGACACCACAGCCGTGCTTTCCAATCGTTCAATATTTTGGGTTGGGCTTTCATAATGGCATCAAAGAAATCCCCATGCCGATTTTCATCCTGACACCAGTTCTCAAAGAACCGGAAAATTGGATAAATTCTGTCTTCTGGGTGTGCTTCTAAGTGACGATAAATCGTGATATACCGCCAATAGCCAATCTTTTCTGAAAGATAAGTGGCGTAAAAGATGAATTTCGGCTTAAAGAACGTATAATTGCGACTCTTCGTCAAAAACCCTAAATCTAGCGAAAGATTAAAATCTGACATCGCTTTGTTTAAGAAGCCAGCATGACGGGCTTCATCGCGGGACATCAAATTGAAGCACTCTGCCAGTACAGGGCTTTTGTCTTTCAAGCGCCGACCGAGTTCTTTGTACAGCAGAAACCCGGAAAATTCTGCCGTACAGGAACGCTCTAGAAATTCAAGGAACAATCTGCGAGTTTCCCCGTCAACGTGATCCCACGATTGTTCAAATTCAGCATCACGAACAAAATGATGGCGGTTGTAGTCAGCACGAAACTCTTCCAGAATGGCTTTCAACTCGTCTTCATTGACCGAGATGTCCATCCGCGCCATCTCATCAAAGTCGGTAGTGTAGAACCGGGGTGTTAGGAGGGTTTCCTTGGCTGGGACTTTAATCCCTGGACGCATTTCTTCAAAGCCAGGTTTTTTTAGGGAATCTACCATTTTTTGATTGCCATGAGTGTCTTGTTATCTGGAGTGCCTGAGAAAGCCAAGAGTCATGCTCTCACCAGGTGAACTGGATTGTCTCAATATCAAGCTACGAGACGAGAATTTAGCATACTGTATAAAAACCAGTCTACCAAGGTGTGGGGTCAGTACAGTTAGGTTAAACGTTAAGAGTTGCAACAATTGGGGATTGGGGATTGGGGATTGGGGATTGGGTAATGAAAGACTGATAATGCCCCATGCCCCATGCCCCATGCCCAAATTTGTGTAATTTTTGCAACTCTAAAATCGGGAAAATTTGAAGAAGTTTCGTTATCTTAGGATTAAGAACTCTTTTAGTACTAGCAAGGTGATTTGTGACTTGGTGAATATTATAGCTGCCTATCCACCAGACGAAACAAAAAAGTATCTTAGGAAAAGTAAGAGCAAATCCAAGGGGTTGGAAACAAATGAATACTGAAAATAACACGAATAAAGATCGTATTCTGATCTCCTACATCTTGAATGCAGCTTGGTTTGTCGGTTTAGGCGGACTGCACCGTTTGTACAATGGCAAAATTGGGACGGGTTTGCTATGGCTGCTGACTGGTGGTGTACTTGGTATAGGGCAGTTTGTTGATTTGTTCCTCATCCCGAATATGGTTGATGAACACGCAATGAGACTGAGGTTAAAAGCAGGCTTGTCCCCCTTTGGTGTGCCTTTGAATGAAATAGTGACCACCTCCCAAGTGTATCAACCTACTAGTAACCAACTGATGATTAAGCTGATCGAAGCTGCAGAAATGAGGGGTGGCGCACTTACTGTGACTCAAGGTGTTAAGGCGACGGGAGCAGGTTTTGCGGAAGTGGAGGCTGTGTTCAAGGAAATGTTAAAATCTGGTTATGTGAGGATAGATAATGACCCCATTACCGGAGTTGTTACTTACCACTTCCATGAGCTTTGATTAACTGGTGTCAAACAAGGCTCTTGTACAGGCGCGAAAAATATCGCATCTGTACTAATTTAACCCTAGCCACTTTTGACCATTCAACCGCTGCACGACTCCATATACCATTAAGTCGAGTGTGATTTTGCGCTCATCAATTAAGAATGACTCAAGAGTGCTGGGTCTTTTGCCTTCATCGCAAGAAAAGGCTTTTTTCCCTTGAATATCTTCTTCTGGAAAATATAGGTTAAAATGGCGCTGACCGTTTTGCAGTTTGCCAATCACTTGCCACCATTCTTCGGCTGTGTCAAAGCCGGCGATTAGGACTTTCTGTTTTGCAAAAGACAATTGTAAATCTTCCACCCCAACTTTTGCGATCGCCTTTTGCAGTGCTGGCAAGTAGTCATGCTGGATAAATTCTGCAAACGGCTTATCTTCAAGTGCTGGCGCTTTTTCCTTTTTTGCCGCAGGAGGTTTTTCTCCCTTAGGTGGTGTCGCTACTGGTTTTGCTTCTGGTGCGTTTGCGGTAGGAATTTCTGTTGCTTTAGGTGAGTTTGTACTCGTGGGAGCTACCTCTCCCGCTTGATTATGATTGGTTTCTTCTGCCATTGCTCAGGTCAATCCTTCTGTCTAGCGTTAGGAGCTGATCGCTCCGGCTTGAGGTCTCTTTCATTTTCATTTTGACATACGAGAGGTTGTCGGCAAGAAACGAACATATAAAAAAAATATCTAATTTGTTTCCTGAAGTTAGGACTTACATATTGACAGAAAAAAACAATTGTGTATTACACCCTCTTCGCAAACCAAACGAGTATTGTAGACTACAAACAAATCAGTGTTCGCCTTACGGAAAAAACTTTATAATTCAAGCCCTCTGAAGGTGGATTGCTTAGAATAGTTACATCAGAAAATGTTTCTAGAAATCATGCCAACAGACAAATTGCTGTTTAGGATTGGGAGATATCAGTTATGCAGCTAGAAGAATATTTTAGCTTTTTAGCGCCTGATGACATTCGGCTAAAAGACACGCGGATAGGGATTGAGACGATTCTGTTTGATTATCTCTTTCGTGCCCGAAATCCAGAGGAAATTGCCAACATCTATCCATCTCTAACACTAGAGCAGGTTTATGCTACGATTTTGTATTACCTGCACAATAAAGAAGTGGTTGATGCATATATGACCGACTGGTTAGAGTGGGCTGAGCGAATGCGCCAAGAGCAGCGGCGTAATCCGCCCCCTATTGCAGCGAAATTAAGAAGATTAAGGGCTGAAAGAAAGGCAATCAGGCAGGCAAATGACCCTCAAGTATCTTATGGATGAAAACGTTGATCCAATCTACACTACTCAACTGCGTCGGCAGAAGCCCGATTTATTTGTTTTGGCAGTGGGTGAACTGACAGCACCACCCAGAGGGACACAAGACCCAGAAATTCTATGCTGGTGCCAGGAACATGGTTTTATCCTGATCACTAACAATCGCAAATCCATGCCCGTTCATCTGAGTGATCATATTGCTCAAGGTCGTCACATACCGGGAATTTTCATCTTAAACCCCAAACTGAGCGTGGGTGAGAATCTTGAGGAGTTAATCCTCATTGCTGATGCTTCAAATGAGGATGAATATCAGGATCGAATTGATTTTCTGCCTCTACCTTGATGTTCCTGGTTAGGATCTCACTTCTGACTCCTGACTCCTGCTGTAATATCGCTAATCAACTCATCTATCCTTAATTGTGTTGTGTTCCAAGAACACATAAAACGTACTCCGCCAACACCAATAAATGTATAAAATTGCCAATTCTTTTCTCGTAAGCTTTGAATAACTTGCTCAGGTAGTTTGACAAAGACGGCGTTTGCTTCTCTAGGAAACAGGATCTCCACACCCTCTATATTTAACAATTTATTTTCTAAGTATTCAGCACATTGATTAGCATGTCGCGCATTTTTTATCCAAGCGCCAGTTTCTAATAAACCTAACCAGGGAGCAGAGATAAAGCGCATTTTTGATGCGAGTTGACCTGCTTGCTTACAGCGGTAATCAAAATCTTCTGCTAACGCTTTGTTAAAGAAAATAATAGCTTCACCTAACGCCGTCCCATTCTTAGTACCACAAAAGCACAACACATCAACTCCACTTTTCCAGGTCATTTCAGCAGGGCTTTTATTGATAGCAGCAACTGCATTGGCAAAGCGAGCGCCATCCATGTGTATTTTTAAGTTATACTTTTGAGCAACTTTTTTAATATCAACGAGTTCTTCAATAGAATATAAGGTTCCTAATTCAGTCGCTTGAGTGATACTAATAACTTTAGGTTTTGGATAGTGAATGTCAGTCCGTTTGGTGACAATTGCCTCTATAGTTTCCGGGGTTAATTTGCCATTTTTTCCTTGAGCAAGTAGAAGTTTGGAACCGTTAGAGGCAAATTCAGGTGCACCACATTCATCTGTTTCTATGTGAGATATCTCATGACAAATAACACTGTGATAAGACTGACAAAGTGCAGCTAATGACAAAGAATTTGCTGCTGTACCGTTAAAGACAAAAAAGACTTCACAATCAATTTCAAAGAGTTCTCTAAAATAATCTGTGGCTTTTTGAGTCCATGCATCATTCCCGTAAGCTGGAGCACTACCTTGATTCGCTCTAATGGTGTATTCTAATGCTTCGGGACAAATACCTGAATAATTATCACTGGCAAACTGTTCTAAGTTGCTACTCATATTGTCTACGTTTATTCACCCTCAAGAGGTTGTAGAGATGTTACATTGTAAGAATTCAGGAGTCAGAATACAGGAGTCAGAATTGTTAAAGAATCGAGAGATAATAATAGCCATTACGATCTGTGGAGACAGATCCAAACCCTTATAAGTTTTGACTCCTGACGACTAACGCATGTATTCTTACGTTACATGTAGCATCTCTACACTCCGTGGGCGTTTTGCATCGGGTCTTTCCTATATTAACCACCAGCAACAGCGGGGACAATACTTACTTCATCGCCATCTTTTAGAGTTGTCTGTGATCCTTCTAAAAAGCGGATGTCTTCGCTATTGACGTACAAATTTAAAAAGCGCCGTGGTTTTCCTTCCTCATCACATAAGCGCGACTTGATACCAGGACAAGCTTTTTCTAAGGAGTCAAACAGGTCGGCAATATTTGTACCGCTGCATTCTAGGGTAGCTTGATTCTTAGTGAATTTTTGCAGAGCAGTGGGGACTAAAACTTTTACAGACATTGTTAGTTGTTGGTTGTTAGTTGTTGGTTGTTAGTTGTTGGTTGTTGGTTGTTAGTTGTTAGTTGTTAATTATTCTCCTAACTCCTAACTCCTAACTAAACTAGGACTTGCTGCCATTCTAAGCGATCAAGTGTCTGGGAACGTTCTAGGGCTCGTTCAAAGCTGTCGAGTTTCGCCTCAATTGTTAAAGGTTCGCCAATATAACCTTGTACAGCTTCTTGGGTTTTCAAACCATTTCCGGTAATGTATACCACGGTAGTTTCATCTGGGTCAATCTTGCCAGCCTCTACCAATTTTTTTAGTACTGCAACAGTTGTACCACCTGCTGTCTCAGTAAAGATGCCTTCGGTTTCTGCTAGGAGTTTGATCCCTTCAATAATTTCAGCGTCAGTCACTGATTCGATCGCACCGTTAGTTTTCTTCGCGATTTCCATAGCGTAAATACCATCTGCTGGGTTCCCGATCGCCAAGGACTTTGCAATTGTATTTGGTTTCACCGGCTTGATAAAGTCGAGTCCTGCTTTATATGCTTCTACAATGGGTGAACAACCTTCAGCTTGAGCCCCGCTGAATCGGACGTTTTTCCCTTCCACTAGACCAAGTTCTACAAATTCGTTGAAGCCCTTATAGATTTTTGTAAACAGGGAACCTGATGCTAGAGGTGCAACGATATGGTCGGGTAGTTGCCAACCGAGTTGTTCTGCTACTTCAAAAGCTAAAGTTTTGGAACCTTCGGAGTAATATGGGCGGAGGTTGATATTGACAAAACCCCAGCCGTGTGTATTAGCGACTTCACAACAAAGGCGGTTGACTTGATCGTAGTTACCCTTCACAGCCATGAGAGTGGGACTGTAGATGAGGCTACCCAAAATTTTACCTGCTTCCAAGTCAGAGGGGATAAACACACAGCAGTCTAAACCAGCATGTGCGGCGATCGCTGCGGTAGAATTTGCCAAGTTACCCGTGCTGGCACAGGAAACTGTTGTAAAACCTAATTCCCGCGCCCGAGAAAGAGCAACTGACACCACCCGATCCTTGAAGCTGAGGGTAGGCATGTTGACGGCATCATTCTTAATATATAGCTTCTTTAAACCGAGGCGACGTGCCAAGCGGTGGGAACTCACCAAGGGAGTCATACCAGTTCCCACATCTATGACATTGTCAGTAGCGACAGGTAAAAATGGACGGTAGCGCCAAATTGAATTTGGTCCTGCTTCAATAGTTTCACGAGTTACGAGGCGACGTAGCGCGTTGTAGTCATAGCTTACTTCCAGTGGTCCAAAGCAGAACTCGCAAACATGAGAGGCTTTCAGTTCATATTCTGTACCACATTCCTTGCATTTTAAGGCTTTTAACGTGGCAGTAGCTGATTGGGTATGGGTGGCGATCGTCTGAGTCATAAACTAGCTTTCCCTGGATTTCCGTCAACAGTGGATTGATACTATCACAGGTCAAAATTTTTCGTCAAACATACCCGATAAAATTAGTCTGGTATATTTTGCTGCTATTTTAATTAGCCGCTACGCATTAACCGAAGAGCGATCGAAGTCGTTGAAGGGTGCAAAGTAAGAGTACTCCCAATACGATTCGGTTAAAGGGGAAAGGCTTGAAATTACCCCTTTCCCTTTTCCAGTGAAGTACAATGCTTTTGCCTAAAAGCTAGACGCAAAGCCTTTTTTACTTCTGAATTCTGACGACAGACGCATATATTTTGCTGTATATAACGGTCCTATTTCAGTTATGAAAATTTCAGGTTTTTGAACGTTCAAAAGAATATCAAATGATTTCTAGTATTTTTACTGAAATCATTTCTCTCTGTGATTAGTTATACTTCTCGACATGTCATAAATAATTCGGGTGAAAGTTATATCTTTTTTATGCTTCTTTTCTTGGCAATCTTCTCAATCGCGGATATGCTGAGATTTCCTCGTCAGACATGTCGTCAGCCAAGGCATCCTGAAGGTTCGTAAAATACTTAACTACCCTTAACAGAAGCGTATTGTGACATAGCTCAAAAACTCCTGCAGGAATTTTTGAGTTGAATTTTATGTAAAAAAATACTATCAAAAAAGTGTGCATCTACCGTGAAACGTCTCAGCAAATCCGTAAAGAATAAACGCTCAAAACTTTACCGTTCTTTAGTAGGAACGGCATTATTAGCTGGTGGTGTTTTCCAATTTGTAGCACCTGTATTAGCTGACGGTACAGCAGCAGGAAAAACAATTAGTAATACAGCAACTGCAACTTATCAAGACCCAAATAATCCAGGGACGACAATCAATGCGACTTCTAACCAAGTAACGGTAACTGTGGCGAAAGTTGCAGGTATTACTGTGACGGGTTCCGGAATTACAGATACGACTAACCCAAGTGGTCAGGTCAAAGTTGGTGACAGCCTCTACTACAACTACACTGTAACAAACGTTGGTAACGATAAAACCGAGTTCCGGATTCCTAACTTAGCGACAGTCACAGGGCCAGGAACTGCTGGTACTGTGCAAATTAGTTACGATGGTGGTACAACTTGGACATCTATTTCTGGTAGTGAAGTTATTACTAATTCTATTGCACCAGGTAGTTCTGTCCAAGTTAGGGTTCCAGTGACTATCGCTGCTGGTGCGAACCCAGGAGATATTGTTAGTGTCCAACTTGGTCATACCCCAAATGATGCTCAAAACCAACCACGGATTCCAGATGGTGGCGACGTTTATACTGTAAATGCCCCTGATGCGGCTGTAGCTGGAGATCCAGCTAACGGAGTACGGGAAGCGAGTGCGACTCAAAAAATCGCCGTTGGTGGTGTAGCAAAAACTGTTGCTTTAGCAACTGTCTTGAAAACTCGTACAGGCTTTAGCAATGGTGGAAATTCGCAACAGATTAATGGCGATATTGTCACTTACGGTTTAGCTTTGCGAGTTGAGCAAAACGACGTTACAAGTACAGGCATTACACCTGCACCTTTAGCTGGTACGAGTATTACTGTAGATGGGGGAGCAACGACTCGCATCTTAGTTTCTGATGCAATTCCAGTCAATACAGTACTCACTGGTACACCAGTAGCACCTCCTGGTTGGAAGGTTGTCTACACCACCGATCCTACAACCACAACTGCTAACCAAGCAAAATGGGTTAGCACTCTTGTACCAATAAGTACAGCCACAAGGGTTGGTTTTATTAACGATCCGACTGTTATTACTTCAGTCCCCACAGGTCAGACGGTTTCCGGATTTACGATCCAAGTCACAGTCCAAGGTGTTGCAACCACGTCTGTCACGATTGGTAACATCGCCCAGGTATTTGGTACAACTTCAGGAGACACAAATAATACCTTAATTACAGATGATTCCGGTGACCAAAACCCAGACAACTTTAGTCCTACGAATGGTATATCCTCTACGCCTGATTCTGGTACTGTCGATCCGACAAAACTAACTTCAACTAATACAGATACAGGCAACAATAACACTGGTACAAGTCAACCTGGTGGTGATGCTAACTCATACACTATCACTACTGCTGCTAGCTCACTCTTGAATGGACCCCTTAACGCACCAGATGCTGTTGGCCCGACGAATAACAATGATGACTTTACCAATAAGTCTGCACTGGTTCCAGCGAATACAATACCTGGGTCATTGATTAATCCCCCTGCTGTAGCCTTTACGAATACAGTTGAAAACACTGGTCAAAGTGCTGCTAATATATCCCTTCTACCCACAGTACCTGCAACCCCTAGTGATTTACCCGCAGGTTCACAAGTCACAATCACCTATGGCAGTCTATCGGCAACTTACAGTTATGATGGTACACAATTCAACTTTGTATCTGGAAATGGTACTGTTGGCGGTAATCCAATTAGCGCTGCGAATCCAATACAAATTCCTGGAGTCGCAACTGGCGGTAAAACTGACTATGGTGTAGAAGTACAGTTACCTAACAAAACTCCTCTTTCTACAGATCCTACTATTAAGAAAGGTTTCCCAGTGCCGATTACAGCCTTTATTGGTCCTGTTACAACTTCTGGTCAAAGTAGTGTCCCATCTACAAATGATCCAACAAACATCACTATTGACCGGATTTATACTGGCTTCTTGCAACTCATCAAACAATCTAAGGTGTTACAAGGGACTGGTCCTGCTGTACAAACAGGTGAAGATACATTCAGCACCATGCCTAGACATCCTGCTCCTGGAAATATCGTCCAGTATCAAATTCAGTACACTAATATTTCTACCCCCCAAGCTGGAACAGGCAATATCATTTTGAATGCTAGTAATGTGGTGATTACGGAAGATGGTACTCAAAATCCGAATAATTGGGCATTAGATAATGATAACAATGGTGTCATCGATACTAGTAATATTACTGGCACTGCTCAAGATTCTGGTAGTGGAAATATCTCATTCTTCAGTGGTAACCCAGCAACAAACACTGCAAGTGACCAAACAGGAACAACTGTCACTACTGACGTAACCAAGTATGTTGACACGGTACCTGGTCAAGTTGCACCAGGTCAATCGCAAACATTCACCTTCCAACGCAAGGTGAACTAGTAGTCCATGTCATTAATTTTGATGGGTAGTGCGAGCCGGAAAGCTCGCTTCGTGAGCGAGACGCTCACACTACGAACCCGTCAAAATTAATGACACAGAGCACTAGTAGGGGCGGGGTCTCTCCGCCGTTACAGTTTTTGCCCTTCAGCGCAAACTACGAACGAACAAAACGATTTTGACAGGCTAAGAGGTAATTATGAAACGAATTTTGATTGCAGGTATAGGACTTACAGCAGCAATTGCAGCAGTTCCTCATCTCTGGAGTGCTGCAACTGCGGAAAATATTCAAAGCCAACCACAAGTCCACTTGAATTTGGATGCGCAAAAGCAAATTGTCCAAAAAGATAAAGTAAGTTGGCAATCTCTAAAAGATGGGGCTGTCGTTCAGAAAAACGATGTAATACTTTATACGATTACAGGTCAAAACTTGAGCGATCGCCCAGTCAAAAATTTAACTATTAACGAGCCGATTCCGCAACAAATGGCATACATATTGAAATCTGCTGATGTTGATTACAGTACAGGAAGCAAGATTACATTCAGTATTGATGGTGGACATACTTTCAATGAACATCCAACCGTAAAAGTTAAACTTCCCAACGGAAACATCGAAACTCGTCCTGCACCAGCAACTGCTTACACTAATATTCGGTTGATTGTTTCTGTTGTAGCACCAAAGACGAGTGTGAAAGGAACTTATCAAACACAGGTGAAGTAAAGGAATCAGGAGTTAGGAGTTAGGAATCACTTTTGTTGAAGATTGAGACCCCTTTATTCATTCACTAGTTGCAGAGAATTCCCAAGCTAAATCCTGACTCCTGACTCCTAAATTCTATACTATGAAAAATCACAGTTATTGGTTTCGAGTAGCAACAAGTATTTTAGTGACTAGCTTGTGCCAAAGTACTATGTCTGCGAATGCTCAAACTTCGTTTACAAATCAAGCTAGCTATAGTTATACAGATTCGGCAAAAAACATATATCAAAATAGTTCTGGCAAACTTGTAGCAATTCCTCAACCTTTGAATGATCCTTTTGGACGAATCCTCGGTTGTAATGGACAAGTTATTCCGGATTACACTGGTTTTTCTGTTGGTTTATATGAACCGTTATCTGGTGACTCGACTCAAACAGAATTAGGCAGATTAGTTTCTCTGACTCCGACACAAGCTACTACCGGAGTACAACCAAATGTGACTAATACGAATCCTTATAATTTGACGAACCAAAATCCATTGGGTGGTTACAACTTTTTATTAGATCCAAATAAAGGTCAAACTGACCCAGGAAAAGTTTATATTTTGGTGATTAATCCACCGTCAAACTCAATTTATAGTCAACGGCGAGTTAAAATTCAAATTCTTGCTCACAGTAATAGTATTGTTCGTTATATTGCAACTTCTTTAGATGGTCAACCAATCACAACTACCGGAGATACTACTTTTACAAACAATATTGCCGTGATTTCCAATTCCCAAACTGTGGGATTGGAGTTCTTTGCTTTCAATTTTTCCTCGGCGATGTGTCAACCCCACCAAGTCCAGATTACTAAATCCGGCGATCGCGCAACTGCTCAACCAGGTGATACAGCAATTTACCGTCTTTCAATTAAAAATATTGCTGAAGTCTCTTTAAATCATGTAGTCATTACTGATGTTTTACCTTTAGGATTCAGCTTTTTAGCGAAGTCTGTTAAAGGTGAACTTAACAATAATATAATCACGATCGCTTCTAGTAAAAGTGGTACAACAATCACCTTTAAAACTGATGCTACTATCCCTAGTGGACAAGTTCTGAATATTGCCTACGCTGCTCAACTTAACGGTGATGCTATTCGTGGTAATGGTATCAACACGGCAATTGTCAACGGACAGCGAGTTGATAATAGTTTGATAGTTAAAGATGGACCCGTCAATTATCAACTCCAAGTTCAACCAGGTATTACTAGTGATTGCGGTACGATTATTGGTCGAGTTTTTATTGATAAGAATTTTGATGGTGAACAACAAAATAATGAACCTGGAGTTCCTAACGCAGTCATTTATTTAGAGAACGGTAATCGTATTACTACTGATGATCGTGGTGTTTTTTCTGTTATTAATGTTATACCTGGTGTCCACACAGGTGTATTAGATTTGACTGGTGTTCCTGGTTATACTTTAGCTCCGAATCATAAATTCCGTGAACGTAATAGTCAATCTCGCTTGGTGCGGTTGGAACCTGGTGGATTGGGGAGGATGAATTTTGGGGTGATGCCCATCTCTGCAACAGGGGTGAATAAATGAAGAAATTACTTTATTTCAGTTTGTTCATATTGATGGGAGGTTGGGGATTTGTGACCCACCCCGCGATCGCCGCTGAAAAACTAGAAAATCAGATACAAGTTAATTCCGTTCCTATCATCCAAATTATTAGTCCTACTCCTAATGCGATCGCTGATAGACCAGCTACCGATGTCGTTATTCAATTTCTCTCAGGTAGTAAAGTAGAACTGCGAGTCAATGGACAGTTAGTCAATCCTTCTTTAATTGGACGTACCGAAACTGATGCAACGACTAAATTCATCAAACAAACTTGGTATGGTGTGTCATTGCAGGAAGGAGAGAATACGATTTCGGCTCAAATTGTAGATAGTGCATTACTCCCAGTGACGATCAAAGTGATGGTACGAGGTGCGCCGAAAAAGTTAAAACTCAATACTATCGAATCACAAATTCCTGCTGATGGACGTTCAACGGCGACGATTCGCGGTGAACTCATCGATCAAAATGGTGTTCGGTCAAATCGAAATGGAATAGTCGCTTTAGCTGCGACGGCTGGAGAGTTTGTTGGTAAAAATCTTAAGCCCGATCAACCAGGATTTCACGTTGCAGTGAAAAATGGGGAATTTACAGCAACTCTGCGTTCGGAATTGAAAGCACAAACTGTGCGAATTCGCGCAGTCAGTGGAGATTTGGAGGCTTACACTCAGTTAGATTTCAAAACGGCGTTACGTCCGAGTTTGGTAACTGGGGTGATTGATGTGCGGTTAGGGGCGAGAGGTACTGATTATTATGGTAGTTTAAGTAGTTTTTTGCCACCAGATAAAAATAATCGCACTCAATTAGATTTCCATTCGGCGATTTTTGCAACTGGGAAGGTTGGAAATTGGTTGTTTACTGGCGCTTATAATAGCGATCACCCAATTAACTGTGATTGTAATAGTAATAGTAATAATCGGTTATTTGGGACTTATCAATTCAACGAGCAAAATTATCCTGTTTATGGCGATAGCTCAAAAGTTGAGGCTACGACACCTTCAACGGATAGCGTCTATGTCCGCCTTGAACGTCCGAGTTCAATTCGTGGAGGTAGTCCTGACTATGCGATGTGGGGTGATTACCATACTCAAGAGTTTGCTCGGTCTTCCCAGCAATTCACCTCCATCACTCGCGATTTACACGGGTTAAAAGCAAATTATAACTTAGGGAATTTACAAATTACGGGTTTTTACGGTAATAACGTCCAAGGTTTTCAACGGGATACTGTCGCACCTGACGGTACGAGTGGTTATTACTTCTTATCTCGGAGATTGTTAGTTGCTGGTAGTGAAAATATATCCCTTGAATTGGAAGAACTGAATCGTCCTGGAACTATCGTTGCCGTACAACAATTGAATAGAGGTGTAGACTACGACATCGACTATAATCGTGGGACTATCCTATTCCATCAGCCTGTATTACGCACCGATATTGATCAGAATGGAAATGTTCTAGTCAGAAAAATTGTTGCTACTTACCAATATCAAGATTCTGGTTCAACGAGTAGTATCTATGCAGGAAGATTACAATACAATTTGTCTCGTAATATTGATAGAGAAAGTTGGGTTGGTACAACTTATTTTAAAGAAAATCAAGGCGTACGAAATTTTGAATTGTACGGTGCCGATGGACAAATTGCTCTTGGTTCTCAAGGTAAATTGATTGCTGAATACGCCCATTCTACAAATAAATCTGATGTTGTAGGGTTGGTGAGTGGTGAGGCTTGGCGGATAGAAGCTGCAGGTCAAATTACTCCAGGAATTCACGCTAATGCCTATTATCGATTTGCAGATACAGGTTTTGCTAACGATGCCACCATCAGCTTTGTTCCAGGACAAACGCGTTACGGCGCACAAATTACAGCTAAAGTTTCTCAAAGTACTAATTTAAGATTTCAGTATGACCACGAAGTTGATTTTGGGATTGCACCGCAGCCATTGGATACATTAAGTGACTTGTTAACACCACGCACTCAAGCGATAGCTGGGAGCAAAGTTGATAATTCTCTAACAACAACTTCATTTGGGATCGAACAACATTTTGGTAAAGGCAACTTAGCCGTAGACTGGATTAATCGCGATCGCCAAGACCGGATATCTCCCCAAACTAATAGTACTTCAGATCAATTGCGATCGCGTTTTACTTATCCTTTAACTAAAAATCTGACTTTTCTCGCTCAAAACGAATTAACTTTATCTTCAAAAACAGATACTGTCTATCCAGATAGAACAGTTTTAGGGTTAAACTGGGGAGTGATGCCTGGGGTGAATATTGCTTTAGGACAACAATTTTATACACGTGGACAATTAAACGGTAACTCCATCACAAGCTTAAGTATTAATGGTGAACATAAAATTGGTAATGGGACAACATTAACAGGTCGCTACGAAATTTTGGGTGGTGCCAACGAAATCACCACACAAGGGGCGATCGGACTCAATAACCAGTGGGCTTTAGCACCTGGATTACGCCTCCGAACTGCTTACGAACACGTTTTTGGGAACTTTTTTGCAAATACCGCCGCAGGACGCCAATTTGCCCAACCCTTTGCACCTGGTCAAAGTGCATCATCCATAGGTTTTGGTGGTGGCGATAGCTACAGTGTCGGCTTAGAATACACAGATAATCCCGACTTCCAAGCCAGCGCCCGTTATGAGTATCGCACCTCATCTGCTGGTTCCAACACAGTGATTACCGCAGGTGCACTCGGTAAAATATCCCCAGCATTGACAGCCTTAGTTCGTTACCAACAAGCAAACGCTTCCAACCAAAAACTGATTGGATTAGGAGACACAATCAACTTCAAAGTTGGTTTAGCTTATCGCGATCCAAAGAGCGATAAATTCAACGCCTTACTAAGTTATCAATACCGTAAAAACCCTTCAACAATTCCTGACACAATCCTTTTCGGGAGTGGTACAGGTTCCGAAGATACCACCTTCGCCCTAGAAGCAGTTTATGCACCAAATTGGCAATGGGAATTTTACGGAAAGTACGCCTTCCGTAACAGCACCTCTTATTTAGCAAACGATTTAGTAGGTACAACTATGGTAAACCTAGCACAGATGCGAGCTACCTATCGCTTAGGTTATAAATGGGATTTAACAGGCGAAGCTCGATTTATAACTCAACCAAACTATTCAGAAACAGGTTTCTTAGCAGAAATCGGTTACTATCTCAGTCCCGACCTCCGCCTTGCAGCAGGCTACGCCTTTGGTAAAGTCAATGACCGAGACTTTACCGGAACAAGATCAGCAGGTGGACCCTACATTGGATTCACTCTCAAGCTGAATCAATTACTTGATGGCTTTGGTTTACAAAAACCTCTACCATCTGCACCACACAATTCCACAGTGCAAGCAAAGAGTTGACTGTTGACTAATGACTAATGACTGTTGACTAATGACTAATGACTAATGACTAATGACTATAGAAAACTATTAACTAGCCTTACCCTATTACTCTGTGCCCTAACTTCCTGCATACAACCAGCTCAAGCAGAAGGTAGCCGTACACTGTATCCTAGCTCTGCTCCTGCTGGTAGTGCCAGAGCTAACTTAGAATGGAGAACAGACAAATACGGCGGTATCGTGACACGACGAACCTTACTGAAAGTATACGCCAATCAAGGAGAGTATATTCTGTTAGGTTCAAGCGCTGTAGGGCAAGGGAGTGGCGACATCTTAGTTTACAATCCCGGTCAAATCATTGGAAGTATCGGTAGCGAAACTATTTCAGCGACGCCAAATTTCAAGTGTTCATCTCAACCTGGGCAAGGGTATATCTCAAGTCGTGCCCAGGAGTTGGCAGGGCCCAGTTCTATTTCTGGTACAGGCAATACCACCGGTTATACCCCCTGTTACTATCAAGCGCCATCCACAGGAATTTATGACATCGTTTTCTACGGATCTGCGGGAAGTAACTCCGCAGCCGATGGTGGTCCCACCGGAGATATTAATTTAAATAGTCCCAACAACTTCAATATGACTCAGGGAAGCAGTGTTGCTGCTTGGGACGTAACAGTACGTAGCGATCAGAACTCCACAACCGACATCAACGGGCGGTTATTCGCCTACTATTTAGCCTTATTCACAGGTAGTAACGGGCTTCCCCTCTACTTCTCGACCTATCCCATCACAACCGATGGTTATCGGTATAAAATAGACCTCAGGGGAACAGACCCAAACGGATTTGTGATCTATGGTAGTCAAGCAGGTTTTTTTGACAGCGACGGCAAATCAATTCTTTATCACGACGTTCTTGGTCAGGATGGTCAAGTTTCAAATCCTGACGGGGGTACTAAGCTGTCGTCTCCCCAGTACCCTACTTTTTTCAACCCTCTTGATTCCAATGCCCTAGGATACATCAACCGTTACCGAGCAGATGGTACTTTAGATGGAGTTGGTATTTCCCCAATCCCAATTATTGGGACTGTGAGTTCCCTAAATTTTACTGGTACAGCAGGAGCCAACAATAGTAGCTATAGCACAGGTGGTACATTTTCCTTCAACAGCACAATCACAGGCAATTACCAAATTATTCTCAGCCAAGACGGCACCAATTTTGACCCCACTAACCCACAAAATCGGGTGATACGTGGTTACATGCTCATTTCTGGAGCGCAGTCAGTTTCTTGGAATGGTAAAGATAACAGTGGTAACTACTTCCCCAATGGTAGCAACTACAAAGCCAGTATCACAGTTCATGCTGGTGAATATCACTTTCCCATGCTAGATGCCGAAAATAATTATTATGGTGGGCCTACCATGAGGCTGCTGAATGCAACCAATCCTTTAGGAAACACAACGGGATTTTATGATGATCGTGGGTATAAAACTGTGGGTGGGGGTAATGTTGGCACGATCGGGAGCGTACTCTGCGGCATTAGCCCACCCACTATACCATTCAGTGACCCGATTAATGGGTTTGATACCACAACCAATCAGCGAGCCTTTGGTCAACAAGGTAATAAAGGCAACACTAACGCTAGATGTACTGGCTCCTTTGGAGACACTAAGGGTTTGGATATATGGACTTATATCCCCAGTAGTGCGACTACTACCTTACTGAATATCATACCTCCTGGAACTCCTAAACTGTTGCTGGTCAAACGCATCACTTCGGTTAATGGTGTACCCTTTAATCAGTATGTTCATGACCCGACAAGCACTGATGACAATGACCCCAATTGGCCAAACCCTACCTCTACCTACCTGCGAGGTGTCATTAATGGAGGATTCGTTCAGCCGGGGGATGACTTGGAATACACAGTCTACTTCTTGTCTAATGGGACGAGGGATGCTACGAATGTCAGCATCTGCGACCTCATACCCAACAATACGACCTTTCTTCCCACAGCCTTTAATGGTTTAACTCCTACAGATGGCGGTTTACCTGGAGTCGATCAGGGTATAGCACTTGCCCTTGATTCTACAAAGTTGCCTACGACTCCTACCGTATATTTAAGTAATGCTGCTGATAGTGACAGGGGACAGTTCTTCCCCGCAGGGACGACGCTACCCGCTGCCTGTTCAGGTAGTAACACTAACGGAGCAGTTGTGATCTATCCTGTCAAGAGCCCTAGCACTTTACCCCATGCAACTGCTTCGGGCACTCCGACAAATTCTTACGGGTTTATTCGTTTTCATGCTCAGGTGAAGTAATTAGAGTGGGCAGGGGGGCAGGGGAGAAGAATTGACATCCGTAATCTTACAGGGGGAAGGGAGTAATGATGTTGTCAGTATTGACAGTTGAAGCTCAACGTAGTTAATCTGTGAACAGGACAGAGGAAACGAGAGTCAAGCTCCTACCTGAAAAGCATAAAATCCTTTTTGTGTAGATCTGATTTTTGACTTTTGAATTGGAGTGAAGCGACTGATGCTTGTTTAGTTGACTCCACCACTTACGGGAGGAATTAACACAACTTCGTCGCCATCTTGCAGGATGGTATCTGGTTCTACAAACAGCAGATTAACCCCAAAGCGAGTTACATCACGCCATTTCGCAAGTTCGGGGTGTTCGGTAATGAGGCGATCGCACACGGTCTTGACTGGTGTATCTTGAGGAAGTTCCAGTGCCAGTTCTGGAACTCTGTATGCTTCTTGGTAAGCAGCAAATAACTTAACGTTGACAGATATAGAAGATTTAGACATATTAGGTATTTTCGCTATAGGATTTGTTTTTTGAATGAAAAATAAATACATTTATTATACAGACAAAATCTCAATGCGACCGGACACGGCTCATGAAATTCATGATGTGCTTTGTGCTAATGCAGCAGCTAATTTGGGTTACTCTTCGGTGTTGGTTTATCCAGATAAGGGTAATGGTGCGCTGAGTCCGCTACGGTGGTTTTATCCTTTTCAGCCGAAACAGCCGGATACTAAGTTTGTGGAATTTTATAATGCTCAAGAAAAGCTAAGAGTTGCTCTTCTACCTATGCCTTGGCCTATTGACAGGATTCAGGGTAAGCTTACTAATTCTAGTACAATCGCAACTAAATATTACTTACCTTTTCATCTCCTACGTCATACGAAAATTGTACATACTAGAGATTGGAATTTTGCCAAAGCATCTGTTAAGCATAAAATTCCAGTTATCTATGAGCGACACTACTTTCAAGAACGACCATTTGAACCAGAAATCGTCCACAGTCCATTTTTTCAAATTGCTATCACCCAATCTGAACCAATTCGCCAAAGTCTGATAAAATCTGGAATGCCAGCGGAAAAAGTTATCTGGTTATATAACGGGTTTGATCAATCATTTTTGGTCAGACAGCCTGAAGCTGCTGAACAATGGCGTCGAGAATTACTGGCAGATGGACGTAAACATTTAGTTGTTTATTCAGGCGCTTTGTATCCTTTCAAAGGAATCGATTTGTTAATTGATGTTGCTAAGGAATTACCCCAAATTCAGTTTGCCGTCACAGGTGGTCAAAATTCACAAGTCCAGGCTTATCAGCAGTTAGCTAGAGATAATCAAGTAGAAAACATTAAATTTTTAGGCTGGATACTACCACGAGAACGATTGGTGAGCTTGCTGCAATCAGCTGATATTTTGGCTCATCCTCATCTTTCTGGTACAGCAGCAGATATCACAAATCCAGTTAAATTCTTTCAGTACATGGCTGCGGGAACTCCCATTGTAGTGACTGAGATTCCACCTTTAATGGTATTTAAAGATTCTCCTTTAGTTGCTGGTTGGTGTGAACCAGATGATCCTCATAAATTTGCTGAATGTGTTCAGCACGTATTGGCAACATATCCCAGAAGAGTAGAAGGTTATGCCGATAGTATAAATTTTGCGCGTCAGTTTTCTTGGGAAGATCGAACTCATAAAATTCTCAATCATGTAGATGAATCTTTCCATCCACCAATATTTGCTAATTCAGAGGGAGCAGGGAATAGGGAGTAGGGAGCAGGGAGCAGGGGGAGTTTCTGACCTTCATAACGGGTGGTGTGCCGCCCGTGGGGCGCTCTTAACAGACACGTAGGGTGGGCAGTGCCTACCAAAACTTGGATATAGTCAGCAAAATACATAACCACTGCCTACCCTACACCACTTGATGCACATTTTCTTAGTTTTCTCTAAAAAATATCCCGTTGCATTGTAACATTCTTCCTGTACGATAATCTGTAAATCCTGGATATATATTGTAAAGTTTAAATCCTATTGTTCTCATCTTGTCTAACATTTCATCAAATAATGTCTCACCTTGATATAGAGGGACCAAAGACATTTCTAATTGCATTCCTTTAATCTTTGGTAAAATTTCTACCGCCCCAGACAATACCTGATTTTCAAATCCTTGCACATCAATTTTCAGAAAAACTGCTTTGGCTTTTGTTACATACTGAGCAGCTACATCTGAAAGTCTATATACCTTAACTTTTTCCGACCCCACATACAGAGAATTTGGTGAAGCATCTAAATGTGACTGTAGCATAGGTAATATAGAACTGCTTTGAGGATTCTTGGAAATATTGATTTCAATTTCTCCGTTAGTATCACCTATTGCACATCTTTCTGCGACTATCCAGTCAGAATATAGTTTACTAGCTGTTACCAATTCAGAATAGGCAGAGGATAATGGTTCAAAAGATACTATTTTGCCGTCATATCCTGTTTTAAAGAAATCAATAGCAAATTGTCCAGTATTAGCTCCAACATCTAGGACTAAATCTATAGAATTCAAAGTGAATAACTTCAAAAAGCTAGAATTTTCCCCATCAAAGTCTATTGCTTTGGCTCTTTCTTCAGGGGTAGGATAATATCTAACGATATCTATTCCAAATCTGCGGGTAAAGTTTCTCAGGGCTTTCTTCATAATTTAAATCTATAAGTATTTAACAGAAATGATCAACCGTATCTCATGTATAAACTTTATCATTCTTTTCGTCAAGAATTTTTGCGAAAGAAATAGGGATCTCTTCGCAGGGGGGTAAGGGAAGCAAAACTGCATAAGCTGATTTTGTTGTCAACTATAAAAATCGCAGAGGACAAAAAATAGTTCCATAACGACCAAGTCCCACCTGTGCCAATACTGCGTAGGTTTTGGAATTTCTTAGTTGAGGCAAGCAGTATAAGAGCAGGGGGAGAAATTGAGGCTCTTGAAGAGTTTTGCCTCCCCTGCAACCCAAGCGCCTCCCCTGCTTCCCCTGCTTATCCGAGCAGTGTCGTACTTACCTGGACATTTTATTATTTGTCAGTGCCTCACGCAGCTTAATTAATTGATCCCCTATCACCCTCGTGGTGGTAGTTTTTTTTATAGGAGTTGGGAGTTGGGAGTTGGGACTAAACGTGACTTCAGTCATGGATGTTTCATGACTTTAGCATCATTCAGTCATCACATGGTGATTTATATAATGGTTGTGTCAAGAGAAAAACCACTACGTAAATCAATGAAAATCAAAACTTTATCATTAATTGCTGGAGCATTTGCTGTTGCCTTAACCGCGATTCCTTTCGCCGCTAAAGCAAATACAAACTTACATACACCATTACAAATAGCGCAGACACTTCCCCATTCTGGTAGAAGAGAGTTTTTTAAGAGTCTTGGACTCTCTGACTCACAAAAAGCGCAACTGAAGCAGATTCGCCAAGCAACTCATGAGCAAATTCAACAAATTATCACTCCAGAACAACAACAAGCCTTTAAAACTGCAATGCAAAATCATCAAGGTTTCAAAGCTGCAAGACAAGCCATGAATCTCACCCCGCAGCAACAAAGCGATTTAAAAGCACTTAGGATATCTTCCAGAGAGCAAATGAAAGCAGTCTTGACTCCTGACCAACAGACACAACTTGAACAATTACGTCAACAATGGCGTGCTAACCATCCTAAACCTGACTCTTCAACAATTGGCGGTTAGGAGCAACCCACGGGCGGCGCACCACTCGTTATGAAGGTCAGAAACACCTCCTTGAAATACTCCCTATTCCCTACTCCCTGCTCCCTGCTCCCTCTTGGTACAGAAAACTGTAGAATAAGTTGCGTCATCCTTGTGTTCCACCTGTCATATTGAAGACGCTACCCTTGATTAAGGGTGTAAACACATACTCTGGTTTCAATTAGTATTAAAACTTTAAAAATCATGGTGTATTTACTATACATCCATGATTTTGTGTTATGGTGTAATTACTGTTATAATGGTATCTTAATAGGTTTCCATCATAAATAAGATTAGTAAGTTTGCTGGTAGGCATCACCCGTTGCTTTGAATAAAATAAATGAGCATCGTAAAAATAATTAATTGAAGAATAAACTCGATGACGACGAGAGGAGTTAACCCATTGACTCATGGGTCCTTCTTCTGTGGTTGCTGCTGCTTGTCACGCTTGCTTCCCGGAAGGGGTAGGGCTTGGTGCAGTCGAGGAATGCGGGCTAATTAACTTTATTTTATGGCTTATTGATATGGATATAGCGAAGCGCATTGAAACGTTTGAGGCAAAGCTGGTGAAGCATGAAGGCTTCTGGTTAGAAAGATTAGCAACACGACAGCCGATCTTGCTTCCCTATGCAAAGACCGCATCACTCCTTGCGAATGCACCGACGATCAAGCGATCGCATTGGCTTGTCCCTGATGAAGTGGCAACATTTATCTTGAGTTGTCCAGACGTTAGCACTGTGAGTCACTTCCTGCTAACTGCCTTTATTGCTTATCTTGCCCGCATCAGTCAGACTTACCACTTTGATATTGGATTAAAATCAGATTTACAAAACCAATGTGTTGGACTGGAAGGCTTTTTTGCTGAGTATATGCCTTATCGCATACACATAGATCATCAGCAAAGTTTTAAGCAAGTGTTTGAGACTGTACAAACGCAAATAGACTTGACTGCAAAGCACACGGATGATCTGTGGGATCTGGTAAAGAACTATCCTGAACTGTGTTCACAGTGGGAGCAGAGTTTTGAATACAGGTCTTCCGTGCTGATAGAACAAGTGACAAGATTGGATGCAGCAAAAGCAAAACCTGGGTATCAACTGCTGTTCATCATTCCAGAAGAGGGGAAAGAATGCTGTTGGGTTTATGATACCCAGATTTTAGATGATGATAGCATTGCCAGAATGCAAGACCAGTTTACTACTTTTATACAAAGTATTGTCACTGAGACCGAAGGATGCCTTGCTAAGCTTCCTTTGCTCTCAGATAGAGAACTGCACAAAATCCTGGTGGAGTGGAATCATACTCATGCTGATTATCCCCAAGATACGTGTCTCCATCAGTTGTTTGAAGCCCAAGTAGAAAAAACACCTGAAGCGATCGCAGTCGTCTTTGAAGACCAGCAGATGACTTACCAAGAGTTGAACATCAGTGCTAATCAACTGGCACACCACTTGCAAGCCTTGGGTATCGGACCCGATATGTTAGTGGGAATCTGTGTCGATCGCTCCCTGGAGATGGTGATTGGGCTACTAGGTATTCTGAAAGCGGGTGGGGCTTATGTACCGATAGATCCTAGCTATCCCCAAGAACGCATAGCGTATATGCTGGAAGATTCTCAAGTGGCTGTGTTACTGACTCAACAGAAATTGGTGGTTTCTTTACCCCAACATTGTGCTATGTTAGTGCTTCTAGACGCTGATTGGGAACAGATTGCTCAACAAAAATCGGAAAATCCCAGCAGTGGTGTCGATCCTCTTCAGTTGGCTTACACAATCTACACCTCCGGCTCTACAGGTAAGCCAAAAGGAGCAATGAACACCCACCAAGCCATTTGCAATCGCCTACTCTGGATGCAACAAGCTTATGAATTAACACCAGAAGATCGCGTACTCCAGAAAACTCCCTTTAGCTTCGATGTGTCAGTTTGGGAATTTTTCTGGCCGCTGTTGACAGGGGCCCGTCTGATTGTCGCTCGACCAGAAGGTCACAAAGACAGTGCTTACCTAGTTAGATTAATTGTAGAACAGGAGATCACAACTCTCCATTTTGTGCCCTCAATGCTGCAAATTTTCCTAGAAGAGCCTCGTCTAGAGGGTTGCTGTTCTCTGAGACAGGTGATGTGTAGTGGTGAAGCACTGCCAAAAGAGCTAGAGAAGCGGTTTTGGGAGAATCTTGATGCTAAACTACACAATCTTTATGGTCCCACTGAGGCTGCTGTCGATGTCACATTCTTTGCTTGCGATCGCGATCATACAAACCAAATCGTTCCAATAGGTCGTCCAATCGCAAATACGCAGATATATATACTAGACTCACATCTGCAACCTGTGCCTATAGGTGTCCCTGGTGAAATATATATTGGTGGTGTGGGTTTAGCTCGAGCCTATCTCAACCGTCCAGAACTGACTGCTGAGAAATTTATCTGCAATCCCTTTGAAAATTCAACAGCAAGTCGCTTGTACAAAACTGGCGATTTAGCCCGCTACAAAAGTGATAGCAACATTGAGTATCTAGGTCGGCTTGACCATCAAGTTAAGGTACGGGGCTTCCGCATCGAACTCTCCGAAATTGAAACCGTCTTGAAAGAACACCGTGAGGTGCAAGAGGCGGTAGTCATCGTTCAAGAAGAACGACTAGGTAACAAACGCCTCGTAGCTTACGTTGTTCCCAATCAAGATTCCGTTCCCAACGAAAATGCACTACGCCATTTTCTCGCAGAACAACTGCCCGACTACATGGTGCCTTCTGTCTTTATGATGCTTCACGCTCTGCCGTTATCCCCTAACGGTAAGCTAGATCGAAAAGCCCTGCCAGTCCCCGATAAACTTAGACCAGACGCGCAAGAAAACTTTGTCGCTGCACGAAATGAGTTAGAACTAAAACTGACAACAATTTGGCAAGAGATTTTAGACATCCAGCCTATCGGCATAAAAGATAACTTCTTCGCTCTTGGCGGACATTCTCTATTAGCAATGAGCATGTTCATGCAAATTGAGCAAAAACTAGGAAAATATCTCCCTTTGACTACCCTCTTACAGGCACCAACTATTGAGCAACTGGCCGATATTATCCATCAAAAAGAAGATAACTTTCAATCTCAGCAATCAAGAGTGGCGATTGAAGGCGTAGCTAACCAGACTCGTCCGTCAGAAGGATCAGTAAGTGGGTCGTCGTTAGTGCCAATGCAAACCAACGGTTCCAAACCGCCTCTGTTTTGTGTCCATGCCCTAGGTTTCAGTGTTTTGTATTACCGCAATTTGGCACATTATTTAGGTACAGATCAGCGATTTTATGCGTTGCAACCACAAGGACTAGATGGGAAACAGCCACTCTTGACCCGGATTGAGGACATGGCGACTCTCTACATTCAACAGATCCAAACTATCCAGCCCGAAGGACCTTATTTTTTGGGAGGAGCCTCCTTTGGTGGCTGGGTAGCATGGGAAATGGCACAGCAACTAGTTGCACAGGGTCAAAAGGTCGCCTTGCTGGCTTTATTTGATACCCCAGGTTCAGGAGGTTTTTTCAAACGAGTTCCATTATTAAAGAGAGTCGGGAATCATTTCAAGAGCTTTTTAAAGCTTGGACCGACTTACATAAACACGCAACTCAAGGGCAAAAGTAAGTGGCTAATGATTTGGTTCAAACAAAAACAAAGAATCAAGCAATCGCCAAGCCAGTTTCCCCAGGATATCGGGCATTCCCCAACTCACAAAGAACTTAAGTTAGTCGTCGAAGCAGCTAACAAACAGGCACAAAAAAACTATGTGCTACGAGTTTATTCCGGTCTAGTCATTTGCTTCAGAGCTACTACCTATAAAGCTCCATCTGAAGGATGGGAACTTGACCCCCAGATGGGCTGGGGCAATCTGGTTAGCGGAGAATTAGAAATTCATCCTGTACCAGGCGATCACGATTCCATATTCAGAGAACCCAATGTCCGTGTACTAGCAGACCAATTGAGGGCTTGCTTAGATCGGGTTCAGGCAAAGTCTGAGTAATCTTCATTCGCCAAGTACGTATTTTTTGTAACAAGAAATACAATAAGTTTACTAAGAATTTTGAAGAATACTTTATATTGAATGAATTCAGTGCGAAAATCTGACCTGTCTTCTCTAAAACAAAGTAAGACATGGACGATCGCACAAAAGCTATCCAGGCTCTCGCGGCTGAGCGCTGGCGGGTATCCCTGATGCTGAGCGCCGCTATGATGTTGATCTATTTTGGCTTCATCCTGCTGATTGCCTTCAATAAGCCATTGTTAGGGTCATTAGTGCTACCAGGACTTAGTGTCGGTATTTTACTAGGAGCGCTAGTCATTATCTCTGCATGGGTATTAATTTTTATCTACGTGCGCTGGGCAAATAACCATTACGACAAGAAAATTGCTCAACTTTTACGCAAATAATTTATTTTTCAGAGGGGCAGGGGGGACTTAGGGCTCAAGCCGTGGGATTGGAACTTTTCTCAGGAATGTTTCTCGCACTACGTGTCTCGCAACACATCTTTTTTTTATTCCCTGCTCCCTGCTAAGAGCTCCCTTCTTTTGTAAAAACTAACCACTAACAATTCAATATGAATTCTCTGCTACTAGCTGAAGTCAACCTTGCCAGTCTTGGTCACTTCAACCCACTGGCGATCGCGTTCTTCCTTCTTTTTGTTTCTAGTTCGCTAGGCATTACCTACTGGGCAGCACAACTGACCAAAAATACGGCACACTTTTACACTGCTGGTGGTAATATCAGCGGTTTGCAAAATGGGCTTGCCTTGGCGGGGGACTTTATGAGTGCCGCTAGTTTTTTAGGCATTACCGGGCTGGTGGCACTCAATGGCTTTGACGGCTTAATTTACTCTATTGGTTTTTTGGTAGGCTGGCCCATTGTGATGTTCTTAATTGCGGAACCACTGCGTAATTTGGGCAAGTATACCTTTGCCGATGTGGTGGCTTACCGTTTGCGGCAGACACCAGTGCGAATAGCAGCGGCTATTGGCACGCTGGTAGTCATTAGTTTTTACTTGATTGCCCAGATGGTAGGTGCTGGCGAACTCATCAAGCTGCTGTTTGGATTTGAGTACGAATTAGCCGTTGTCATCGTAGGTTGCGTGATGATGGCTTATGTGATTTTTGGCGGGATGATTGCCACGACATGGGTACAAATTATCAAAGCAGTTCTACTACTGGGTGGGACTGTCTTGCTAGCAATTTTAGTACTGGCAAGATTTGGCTTCAACCCAATGGCACTATTTGCCGCCGCTGATGCAAAGTATCCAGGTGTATTGGCCCCTGGCAAACAAGTTTCTGACCCTCTCGATGCCATCTCTTTAGGGATGTCTCTGATGTTTGGCACAGCTGGATTACCTCACATCTTGATGCGGTTCTATACTGTACCTGATGCGAAAACAGCTAGGGAATCAGTCACATATGCTACAGGCTTTATTGGTGTTTTTTACTTACTCACCTTCATTTTAGGCTTTGGAGCAATGGTACTGGTAGGTCAAGATGCTATCAAGCAAATTGGTACTGGTGGTAATATGGCTGCGCCCATCTTAGCGCAATTTTTAGGGGGTAATGCCTTTTTAGGCTTTATTGCAGCGGTTTCCTTCGCCACAATTTTAGCGGTTGTCGCGGGGTTGACACTTTCCGGCGCAGCAGCGTTGTCTCACGATTTATGGGTCAATGTGGTACGAAAAGGGAGTGCTGATGAGACAGAACAGCTGAAGGTGGCTCGGTTTGCAACAATGTTGCTAGGGGTCTTGGCAATGCTGCTGGGGATCTTGTTTAAAGGGCAAAACGTTGCCTATATGGTAGGTTTAGCATTTGCGATCGCCGCCAGTGCCAACTTCCCAGCGTTGCTTTTATCGATGCTTTGGCGACGCTTTACTACCAATGGCGCAGTAGCGAGTATATTAGTGGGTACTCTCTCCTCTTTGGTACTCATCTATTTCTCACCCACTATTCAGGTGACTATCCTCAAACACGCCTCAGCTCCCTTCCCACTGAAAAATCCCGGATTAATCAGTATTCCCTTGGCATTTTTGGTGGGGATTGTCGTTTCACTATTAGGTAATGAACGGCAAGCACAAGAAAAATTCGCCGAAGTGGAAAACCAAATCCACTTTTCTCCGACACGGTGAATTTGTAATAGAGGAAATATCTAGAATGATCGCTGCGACAGTCGGGCAACAAAAAGCAGAGGTATTGAATCATGGTAACAACATCACCCGAAGATTTGGCGGTAGATGAAATTGCCACACTTGCGATCGCTTGGGATTGACCCAAATAATTTGCCAGAGTGATTCGGAAGAATTTATTCTACCAAAAGGTCGCAGTAGCAGTAACTTTGCTGGAGTAGCAGTAATTAAGTTTTATAATGAAAAGAACTGAACGCTACCTTTGAAAACGGCTATGCTCTCACCCGAGATCAAAATTGCGTTACCCACTACGGATGAACTACCTTGTTCAGATGATACGCCTGTGGATAATGAAGATCAGAATTTGTTGCCTAACATTTTACTATTTTTGCTGACCACGATTTGGGCAAATCGAATGGATTGGTTCTTCGGTGTAGATATGGCAGTCTATCATACTACAGGGGTCAATCCTAAAATACCTGTGGTGCCTGATGGCTTTCTTTCTTTAGGAGTAGAACGTAAAAAGGGTGGCAAGTCGCGTAAAAGTTATGCTGTTTGGGAAGAGAATGAAGTTGTACCGATGTTGACCCTGGAGATGGTGTCTCAGACTCCTGGTGGTGAATACGAAGAAAAGCTGAATATATACGAGAAACTCGGTGTACTGTACTACGTAATTTATAACCCAGAGTACTGGCGGCGTGACCAACATCAACCCTTTGAAGTGTATAAGTTAGTGGATGGTAATTATCAATTGCAAATTGGCGAACCTTATTGGATGCCTGAAGTCGGATTAGGGATTGGAAGATACGAGGGCGTTATTGGTGGTATTCCACAGCAGTTACTGTCTTGGTATGATGAACACCGAAATCGCTATTTAAGATCAGATGAACAAGCACAACAAGAACGAACACGTGCAGAACATTTAGCGCAGCACTTGCGATCGCTTGGGATTGACCCAAATAATTTGCCAGAGTGATTCCTAATAATTTATCTTGCCACAAGGAGAGAGTTCTTATCCATTGGAATTACCAGAAGATCTAATGCAGGAAGTTCGCCGTTTGGCAGAGGTGAATCAGATTCCCCTGGAACAATGGTTGATCACCGTGATCGAACGGCATGTCGCAGCCGAGCGATCTCTCAGTCACTTGTGGTCAGCAGCACAAGCCGCTGATTATGATCGCTTTGATCAAATTTTGGCAAGAGTACCTGATGTCAATCCCATACCGGGAGATGAATTGTAGCTTGAACATAAGTAGATATTCGCCCAGATCTCAGATGTTTGGCTCAGTTCCTCCACAACGGATTATTCTGCATTAATTCCTCGATCATGGGGTAAGTGAACCCATACGAAGTACCAAGGTATTGATCCTGCATCTAATGTTGTAATTTTGTAGCTAGGTTTAAGTACAATTAGCTATTAAGCCATCAAAAACTATTAATAGGGTGAGTCAGCTTGTATTGAAAAAATATGAGTTTATCAGGTCAGCAGCGTAAAAAACTACAAGATGCTTTGATTGATGCTTTTCCTAATACGGCATCCCTAGAGCAGATGTTGTCATTTGAATTAGATAAAAATCTAAGAGTAATTGCTGGCGAAGGGAGTTTACAAGATATTGTTTTTAAATTAATACAAACAGCAAATTCTCAGGGATGGGTTGAAGATTTAGTTCGTGCTGCGTGTGATTCAAACCCTGGAAACCCACTGTTAAAAACTATTGCTCAAAAATTCCTTACAAATCATTCGCAAACACTTAGAGTTACTTCATCTCAAATTCCTCTAAAGTCAAGTGCTCAGCAACATGAGCCGATTTATCCACAGAATTTAGTTCGTTATCAACAAGCTTTCTCGGAAGCAATTGAGCGAGAATTTCCCCTTAGTGAACCAACTCGTTGTCAGTTGAAGCAGTTGCAGGAATCTTTGCAACTTAAAGAAAAAGAAGTATTGCAGATTGAACAACCAATTGTTTTCCAGAAGTCAGCAGAATACCGGAAACAGCAAGAGAGAATCAGACAGCAACGACAGACAGAAAAACAACTACAACAGCCAAGTACCCTTCAACCTTCACGTAGCCTCGTCATTGAATTTGATACTGCAACAGTTAATACTCAAGGAGAAATTACGGTACAGCAAAGGAGCAAGGTGCGATATCGTGCTGAAGATTTGGATAATGGTCTTGGGCTGCAGATAGTTTTAATCCCACCCGGTAGATTCATGATGGGATCGCCAGACTCAGAGGTAGGGAGACAGATCGATGAAAGTCCCCAACATCAAGTAACTGTGGCAGCTTTCTTAATGAGTAAGTACCCAATTACTCAAGCTCAGTGGACGTTAGTTGCAAACCTACCTAAAGTGAACCTTGATCTTGAACCCTATCCCTGTTATTTCACAGGAGAAAAACTACCAGTAGAAGGTGTTTCTTGGTATGAAGCAGTTGAGTTCTGTGCAAGGTTATCGAGAGGAACAGAGCGAGCCTATAGGTTGCCCAGCGAAGCAGAGTGGGAATATGCCTGCCGAGCAAATACAGTAACTCCCTTTCATTTTGGTCAGATAATCACGACTGAATTAGCAAATTTCAATGGGCAATCCGTTGATGGTTCTGCACTAAAAAGAGAATACCGAAGGGAAACTACTGAAGTAGGATATTTCCAATATGCTAATGCTTTTGGGCTGTACGATATGCACGGCAATGTGGGGGAATGGTGTTTGGACAATTGGCATGAGAATTACGAAGATGCACCAATCAATGGAAGTGCTTGGACGGAGGGGGGAGACAATCGCTATCGGGTATTACGCGGTGGCTGTTGGAGTCTTTACGCAAAATACTGCCGTTCAGCAAATCGTAGCAAGAGTGAGCCAGATAAGAAAAGCAACCGCATTGGTTTTCGTGTTGTTTGCTCCTCTGGTCGAATTTCAAAGTGACCAAATTGTCTCCTGAATATGTTTCAACTCCTCAATCAGATTCTCAGGATTTTCATCGGCAATCCGATACCCAATTTTTCTTAGGTCTTCAGAAGTCTGTCGCCACTGTACATCTATAGACTCAGTTGATAAAGCTAGTAAAGCTAGCAACCAAATTGCTAAAACAACTCGAAGAGCTTTGATGTTGCTGGAATTTTTACTTAAAAATACCTCAACCTCCTCAAATACGATATAGATATCGTTATTTGTGAATTTTAAAGTTTCTTGTTTTGTTAATATCTCTTCACCATAAGCCAACTCTGCTATTTTTGTTCTTAAGTCATCACATACTTGCGAGGGTAAAATATCTTTCATATTCCCCTTAGCAACTATCTCATCACATCGTCGGAGAATATCTCTTGGTACTCCATATGATGTAGCAGCTATAGTTCGCTCCAAGCCTGGTTTTCTTAAATCAGTTGAATGTTTATCGAGATACGTTTTTGCGATTTCTTCTCCTAAATCGCAATCTACAGGTGGGACATAAATGATATGGTCAAAGGCGCTGTCAACTTCATTCTTTCCATCAGCTGTTCCTAAATAAAAAGCCCTAAGAGCATCTTCAGATAGAGAAAGGTAATAGTATACTCCAGGAATTTCAAAAATAACTTTTATGCGTCGGATAAAGTTACGCAATTCAGCCGGATCGACAATTTTATCTAACTCATCAATGCAAACTATGATTTCAAAATCTTCATCTGGGCGAATTCCCAGTGCGCCTTCGCGAATACGATAAACGACCTTCTCTAAAAATTCTCTGTACTCAGATACAAGTGTTATTAGAGAGTAGCCCCGCATTCTGGTAACTTCTCTTTTTAGGGCAAGCAGTAATGCAATAATTAATAAGATAGCAATTAAGATAAACAATAAAACTTGAATTGGGTTAATACTGCTAAATAAATTTTGCTCTGCTCCAAATAGAGAAGCGAAGAACCAAAGACCTATAATTGTAGACAGAGAATATAATATAACCAAAGCTGCTACTGACATGAGAAACACACTCGAGGAGCTAATCGATTCTTTTTTCCCAGATGCACTTGGAGAAGTCCTGCGTTGCTCTAGGAAAGCATTAATTCTACGCATATCTCGATATAGTAGAGCAGTTTGAGGATTGCTAGCCCTGTCTTTTTCTAGCCAAGATGATAGGTTTACAGGCTGTAAGTTTATATAGTGAAAGATTAAGCACCCAATGCTGCAGACAATTATGGAACCAACTGGCAGCATAATAAAAGTGGCTTTGTCAGGTATAACACCTTGAGAAGAAGGAAATACAGAAACAGTAACTGAAGCAAATATTAGAAGAAATAGACAATAAATTACAAAGCCTACTATTGTCTGATTTGTCTCACTTTGTCTGATTTCTAGGGGTTTGACGCCCAATCGTTGGGCAACTGTATACTCTATATCGGCGGTTAGGCGTTCCAAGACACTCTCAACGAATTCAGATTCATTAAATTGAGTTGGTGCTGAAATCCAAGCTGTAATAGTTTTAGGATGTGGATTGTTATGATTTGGCTGTACTAATTCATATAAAATTCTCGTCTTGCCGACACCTCGACGTCCTACAATGGCGATTGAACTCCATCCACGACCTGCCCGTTTCTTCATTTCTGATATGGTACTGTCTCTACCACGAATCATATCTGTCTTACCGATAGTGTAACGACTTTTTGCTTGGTGAAATTTTTCACTTAGTAGAATTGTTCCCAAGCGATCGCGAGTAACTAAGATTTGAGCAGAATATTGGGCAAGAATAATTGCAGCTAAAGAAAGAGGTAATTGAAATAGTAATGCAACAAATTGACCAAGAGTTAAATTAATAAAAGTTGCAGCAATAACGATCTTATTAAGAAAGCTTAAGAAAGAATTTTCTATTGAATCATACAATAAATACGCAATATTAAATAGAATTTCTTCTTGTGCTTCCTGTTTTAATTTTTCACCTGTATTTATATTTATATTTTTATTATTTGGTTGATTAGAAAAAAAATCTTCAATAGTTCTCTTCCATGAGTCAAACATAAGCTGCTTTTCTAGTTCTTGTTCTTCTATAAATTTAGCATCACGAAAATCATAAACAACATCCTCATTAATCATTAATTCATGGATAGAGTTTTTCAAATATGAAAATGTTCTCTTTTGTTCATCTTCATCTTGAGAATTAGGGAAGTCTCTAATATCATTATCAAATAAATAGTATAAAGGATATTCTTCACTAGTATTTAATTCAACTAAATTTCTAACACGCTCCAAGTCTTCAGGCTTCTTTAAGCAGGCAATACTCTTGTGTAAAAAATCAATGAATTCTTCTTGTTTAGTTGCTGATGTAGATAGTCCTATTACTCTTTGGTTACTTTCTTTTCTATTTTGACTTGTCTGCGTATTGTATTGACAAAGAAATTCCGAACTTCTATGAATAACATCTTTCACTTCCTCTAGTTTTTCTCGTGTTTTATCACTCGACTTAAAATCTACTTTATAGTTGCTATATTTTATAAGTTTATTAAAAGCTTTATAGTTATCCAATCCGTGATCTTCTGTAAAATAATTTATAAATGCACGTTTTGTTCCTTCATCTATATCTTTGTCATAAAAATAATCACTTTGAGTGTTATATTTTTTGTCATGTAAAATATCTTTGGCAAGATTATTGTATTCTCTTAATGCCAGATATGCTTCTTCTTTATACGGTAAAGCCATCTGCTTTAACAACAAACTTGAAAAAGGTTTATTGCTAATTTCAGTAAATTCTTTTTCATATGAACAGTTAGAGTTAGGTTGATTTACCGATTTAAACTGCTGATTTAACTTATACTTTTCATCTGGTTGATATTTGATTGGTTTAGCGTCCTGATCGTAACTAAAATCTGTAGACTCCAATAATATTTGTGCATCTCCTGTGTTTAATAAAGCATTACAAGTTCGTGCATTAGCTAGTTTTATAAATCGTTCTTTTGCAGTAATTCCAGGCAAAGGAATATCGACTCTTTTATCGTTATCGCCAACTGGATAAATCCATTGAAGTCTATTAGCTAAGAATTTTACTTTATCTCCTCGATTCATTTGATCAAAATGAGCAAAGATTTGTGTTAATTCATTTACTGATTTATTTCTCTTCTCCTTTATTGAGGTCTCGGTCTCATTAGAAGATCTACCTTCTTCATTTTTCGAGATTTCATTTAAAAAATATTTTTTATGTGTTGATAAATAACTATCTAAATACAATTTATCTCCAAGATAAATCTCAGAAAGAAGAGCGTACAAAAATTTTTGTTCTTTTAAACTTCTTAGTTTATCTATTTTTCCAGAATTATTTTTATCCCTGTATTTACTAAAACTTTGTTCTAAAAAATCTTTAATATTTGTTTTTTGTTCTATATGGAAAGATCCATGTTCAATTTTAAATCTTTTAGGTGTAGTTTCATTTTGTAATAGATTATAATGAAACTGTATACCTAAATTAATTGTCGGAAATATAAAAAGAGTTAGTATAATCAGTATTGATATGAGCTTATTTTGTTTTTGATTATTTTTTTCTAATGGATTGCCGAACTCATAAATCCACATTGTTGCTGCTATAAATACTAGTATAAAAATTGATAGCCATATATATGAATGGTCTTCTGGTTTAACAAAGATAGAGCTAAGAGTGAGAATAGCTCCCATAGCAATACCTAATTCAGCTTTTTCAACATACCACATGGCAAATAGTGAACCTGTGGTGGCAAATGTAATTAAGACTGCCCACAGGAGTAACTGAAAGTCAGAAATACTAGTTTTTTGAACGAAACTATTAACTAGTAGCAGTGAAAAGAGAGCAGAATTAAACAATACAAAAGTAAGCTCAAAATATCTAGATATACTGAACTTTTTAGAGTCTCTTAGTGTAGAAGCTATGCCTCTTTCTTGCTGCCTTTTCCACGTTACCTGTATTTCTCGCCAAGCCGTTGACATAGCATATACTAGACAACCAACACCAATAAATATTTTTAAGTGTTCAATAATTTGTATTAATTCTGGCATAGTGGCTCCATATGGCACCTTGTATAGTTGGCTTGGTTTTATCCAAGTCTAGTTTTGAATTGCTTAATTTTTTTGAACAGCGCCTTAACATTTCAGTACAGAAGATAAATTGGTAACTATTGTAACAATTTAAGCACTTGTTTTTACTTAATTCGTCCCCCCAAGTCGATTTGAATTGATTATAGCTACAAAAGTACAAGCTATGATTCCAGACTAATTTTATGAATTAAGTAAATCTTTGATTACATTGAGTAAAACAGTACAAATAAACGTAAAATTATTAGATAATAAACTTCTCTCCATACTTCTCAAACCCTTATTTTCCGAGCTTATAAAAGCTCCTATTGGAAAGAATTCATATGCTTAGCGAAGTGCTAAATGTAACACAAAGCTAAACAATTCCTGTCTACAAAAAAATCCTTACATAGCGTTATCCCCCTCAAAACCCAATCACCGAGACAGCCTTTTTCCGTTGCTCTGGTGTCACTTCCAAGTAGCGCTGTAATGTCCCCAGGTCATTGTGTCCTGAAATTTCCTGAATATGCCGCAATGCAATTGCGTCACCCCTGAAAACCCTGCGCCCTCTACCTAATATCTCCTTACTGACTAGATCCATCCTGCTGCGACCAATCTTCAATATTTAACCCTGATACCTGAGAAAAATCTCGATAGTTTCGCGTCACCACAACGGCATCATTAGCCAAGGCAATTGCAGCAATTCGCATATCCTTCTGTAATCGCTGTTTCGATAATGTTGGATTTTCTCTTAGCAATCGCTGAAACGTTTCCCCTGCTTTCCCATCAAAGTCCAGTACCCTTACCCTTCCGAATAGAGCAACTGTGCGGCTCAACTTTCCATACAACCGCACAACATCTTCAACTTTTCGCGCACCATTTATTCGCACTACCCAACCATTAAACAATTCCTGAACCGTCACAATGGAAATCGCAACCTCCGCCCCCTGGTAAGCTACCCTACGGCTCACCTGTGGATGACGCTCTAATAACAGCGATACATGATCCGTATCTAACAACCAAAGACTCATGTAGCGCCATTTATATCTAATTCACGTTCCGTCCGCAGTTCTGCCGACAGATCCGCAAACTCTTTATCCCCTTCAAACATCCCAATAAATTCTGTCCAGGGATTATTTGCCACTTCTAGGGTCAAAACCTCAATATTCGCGAGCCTCACCCTCACCTTCTCCTGTACAGATGCGATCGCTACCTCACGGGTTTCAGCTTCGGCAACACAATCTGCCAACTCCGGCACTGATGCGATAAAATAGCCTGACTCAACTCGTTCAACCAGAACATGAAGAGACATTTTATTTAAATTTGCGCCTGCTTGAAGATTCATAGATAAAATGTGTGTTTACCTTTTCCCATAATAACTCCCGGTTCGCTTATTTTTTACAAACCGGGATGGGTCAAAGAAATCTGGAAATTTAGTATTCAAGAATGGTGGAGGGGTATGAAAACCTACACTTCTCACTCAGACGGCAGTATCACTGTAGTTAAATCTGAATTGGTTCAGATTGGTTAAAATTGATCGCCCCTACAAACGTTGAGTAGGGGTTTATCTCTCCGGTAACGTCAACATCGTGCATTCATAGGAGAATTATCATAAAGTGCCAGCCAGAGACACCATTCACGAAACCGTAAAAGAGGCAGTTGTCAAAGACGGTTGGGAAATTACGGACGATCCCTATGTTATTTCCTATGGTGAACGCTTTTTATTTGTAGACCTTGGTGCAAGCGGCTTTATTGGAGTTCGGCAGGGAAATAAACACATTGCCATTGAAATCAAGCAATTTCGTGGTCAATCTCAAGTAGCTGACTTAGAGCAAGCTATCGGTCAATATACGCTATATCGCTTGTTACTTAATCAAGTAGATCCAGAACGTGACCTTTATCTTGCTGTTTCTGAAGCAACCTACAGCGACATATTTACTGAAGCAATTGGAAAACTAGCAATCGCTCAACTACCTTTAAAGCTGATTATTGTAGATTTAGAGAAAAGGGAAGTAAGCCAATGGATACCATCAAGACCTATCGAGAAATCGTCAAACAGGTAATTAGTGATTATGCTAAACTACGCCCATCTCACGGCAACATTCGCTTAGATGCCATATTTGACGAGATGCGTGATCGCTATGCTCTGATGCAGGTTGGTTGGGATAGACGAAAGCGGGTGCGTGGCAACCTGATCTATGTGATTATCGAGAATGGGAAAGTAATAATTGAATACGATGGTATGGAATGTGGAATTACTCAGGAGTTAATTAACAAAGGTATTCTTGAGCGTGATATTGTGCTGGCTTTTCTACCGGATTCGCAGCCTGTTTCTATAGCTTGAAAAATAGGACTAGATCGTGAGGTAGCCAAACAGGAACTGGCTAAGTTCTTAGGACTTACGCATTGACAGAGTGGTAAAATAATGCTGACTTGAGATCGGTGTCGTATAGTTACAGGTATAGGACAATTAGAGAAATCAGCTTTCCCCTCGACAGCACAATGTAATCTGGAACACTACACCCTGTTTCTGCTATCGGAGCCAAAGCATGGGGGATGTAGTAGATTAGCAGAAATACTTGGAGACGTTTCGCACGACAGTGTGAACCGCTTTTTATTGAGAGAACGATATGAACCGAAAGATTTGTTCGACATTGTAACAGGCGTAGTCAATTTGATAGGAGGGATTTTAAGTGTTGATGACACCGTAATAGAAAAGCTATATAGCGATCCACAACATGCAGAATTAATAGCATATTTTTGGTCAGGTAAATATCATAAAACTATTAAAGGATTAAATTTAGTTACGTTGTATTACAGTGATACACATGGAAATTCAGTTCCAATAAACTACAGAATATATGACAAAAAGGAGGGGAAAACAAAAAACGATTATTTCCAAGAAATGCTAAGAGAAGTGATTGAATGGGGATTAAAGCCACGAGTAGTTACAGGGGATAGTTGGTACTCAGGGGTAGAAAATCTGAAATTTTTGAGAAACCAGAAATTAGGTTTTTTATTCGGAATTGAAAAAAATAGAACAGTATCAAACGAACCAGGAAAGTACTGCCAAGTAAGCACTTTAGAGATTCCAGATGAAGGATTGGTAACTCATTTAAGAGAATTTGCATTTATACAGTTGTTTAGGAAAGCCTTCAAGAAAGAAGACTCTAGACACTATATATTTTATCAGCCTGACTCCGAGAATCCCGACGAAGTCTTACAACAGATAACTAGAAGTGAGTTCATCACTATTCATGATACACATTGGGGCATTGAGAGTTTTCATAGAGCAATAAAACAGTTATGTGGTATTTGTCGGTTTATGGTTTAAGTTGTCCACGCAATTAAGACACATATATTTTGCTCTCTTCAAGCATTTGTTCGGTTAGAAAAAATGCGTTCTGAAAACATCATTGACAATTGGTATGAAGTACAAAGGAATCTATTCACAAAAGTTATTCGTGAATATGTTTTGGATAACTTGAGTGCTGCTTGTGCTGCTTGAATACATAAACTAGCTCTCTTGTCAATGCGTAAGTCCTAGTTCTTATCTATTAATGCGAGTAACTTTTTTAGGGTGATTGTGAGGACCATTGCGCTCTCGACGAGGCGCTAGTTTTCTAGTTTTGAGCGCCTTTACAGTCGATCAGACAATAGATTCATGTGTAAGTCCTACCATTATTCCTTGCGGTAGTATTTTCTGCCAAAAAAATCCCCCACCCAAAGGCAGGGGATTTAGATTAATTACCGAAAACTGCTATCAGGCTAAATTGAGTCGTTAACCGAACTTACCAGCAGTAGAGGCAATGAGGAAAGCGGCGTAGGTGAGGACATAGCCAACAGTAAAGTGAGCTAGACCAACCAAACGAGCTTGAACGATCGACAAAGCAACAGGCTTGTCTTTCCAACGGATGAGGTTTGCCAATGGTGTGCGCTCATGTGCCCAAACGAGAGTTTCAATCAACTCTTGCCAGTAACCTCTCCAAGAGATCAGGAACATGAAGCCAGTTGCCCAAACCAAGTGTCCGAAGAGGAACATCCAATCCCAGACAGCAAGGTTGTTGGTACCGTAGGGGTTGTAGCCGTTGATCAACTGTGCGGAATTCGCCCAGAGGTAATCGCGGAACCAACCCATCAGGTATGTGGAGGACTCGTTGAACTGAGCAACGTTACCTTGCCAAACGCCGAGATGCTTCCAGTGCCAGTAGAAGGTGACCCAACCAACAGTGTTGAGTGACCAGAACAAGGCGAGGTAGAAGGAATCCCAAGCGGAGATATCGCAAGTACCGCCACGACCAGGACCGTCGCAAGGGAAGGCGTAGCCGAAGTCCTTTTTATCGGGCATCAGCTTGGAACCACGGGCATCCAAAGCACCTTTAACCAGTACGAGTACTGTGGTGTGGATTGCCAAAGCAAAGGCGTGGTGTACCAGGAAGTCGCCAGGTCCGATGGTCAAGAACAGGGAGTTGGTGCTGTTATTAATCGCATCCAACCATCCTGGTAGCCACACGTTGGCGTAGTTGGGCCAAGCAGTGGTGGCAATACTGTCGGGGTTTGACAACAGGACGTTCAAGCCGTACAGTGCTTTACCGTGAGAAGCTTGGATGAACTGGGCAAAGACCGGTTCAATCAAAATTTGCTTCTCTGGTGTGCCAAAGGCGACTACAACGTCGTTGTGAACATACAATCCAAGGGTGTGGAAGCCTAGGAACAGCGATACCCAACTCAAGTGAGAGATAATCGCTTCTTTGTGCTTGAGCACACGGTCGAGAACGTTGCCTTTATTTTGTTCTGGGTCGTAGTCACGTACCCAGAAAATCGCTGCATGGGCGAATGCCCCTGTCATTAAGAAAACAGCGATATACTGGTGGTGGGTGTACAACGCTGCCTGAGTGGTGTAGTCCTTCGCAATGAATGCGTAAGGCGGCATCGCGTACATGTGCTGCGCTACCAAGGAGGTGATCGTACCCAACGCTGCTAAAGCCAGGGATAACTGGAAGTGCAGGGAGTTGTTGATGGTGTCGTAAAGCCCTTGGTGTGGCAAGTTGAATGGCCCTTCGACGGCGGTGCCAAAGAAGGTTTTGGAATTCAGCATTTCTTTGATGCTGTGACCAATGCCAAAGTTTGTCCGGTACATATGACCGGCAACGATGAACAGTACGGCGATCCCCAAGTGGTGATGCGCAATATCTGTTAGCCACAGTGACTCTGTCTGTGGATGAAACCCTCCCAAGAAGGTCAGAATTGCTGTTCCGGCTCCTTGAGATGTACCAAACACATGATTTGCTGTGTCTGGGTTTGCAGCGTATGCACCCCAGTTCCCTGTGAAGAAGGGGGTCAAACCTTCTGGATGTGGTGGGGTGGTCAGGAAGTTATCCCAACCGACATGCTGTCCGCGTGATTCGGGAATTGCAACGTGAACCAAGTGACCTGTCCATGCCAAGGAACTCACACCAAACAAACCTGCTAGGTGGTGGTTCAGACGTGGTTCTGCACTCTTAAACCATGAGAGGCTAGGACGGAACTTGGGTTGCAAGTGCAACCAACCTGCGAACAAGAACACTGCTGACAACAACAGCAGGAACACTGAACCTTGATACAGGTCATTGTTCGTCCGCATGCCGATGGTGTACCACCAGTGGTATACACCTGAGTAAGCAATGTTGACCGGGTAATTCGCCCCAGCTTGGGTAAAGGCTTCGATCGCTGGTTTGCCAAACTGTGGGTCCCAAATCGCGTGGGCGATCGGGCGGATGTGCAGCGGATCTTTAATCCATTGTTCAAAGTTGCCTTGCCAGGCTACATGGAACAGTAGGCTTGATGCCCACAAGAAGATGATTGCCAAATGACCGAAGTGTGTTGCGAAAATCTTTTGGTAAAGACTTTCTTCTGTCACGCCATCATGGCTTTCAAAGTCATTTCCTGTAGCGATCGCATACCAGATCCGACGCGTCGTCGGGTCCTGTGCGAGATCCTGGCTAAATTTTGGAAATTTTGTCGCCATAGGTTTTGTAAAAATCCTCGGACCTTGCAGAAGTAGGAGTTAGGAAGTAGGAGTTAGGAGTTAGGAGTTAGGAGTTATGATTCCTGACTCCTGACTCATCACTCCTGACTCATCACTCTTAAGGCTGATTCCTAGCCCAGTGAGAGAATACGTGCATGGAAGAATGCCCACGTAGTGACAATACCTCCCAGGAGGAAGTGAGTCACCCCGACAGCTCTACCTTGAATGATACTTAAAGCGCGAGGCTGAATTGATGGTGCTACTTTCAGTTTGTTATGTGCCCATACGATGGACTCAATCAGTTCTTGCCAGTAGCCGCGACCACTGAACAGGAACATCAAGCTGAATGCCCAAACAAAGTGACCACCTAAGAAGAGTAGACCGTATGCTGACAGGGCACTGCCATAGGAGTTGATCACTTGTGTTGCTTGTGCCCACAAGAAATCACGCAACCAGCCATTGATTGTGATGGCACTTTCGGCGAAGTTACCGCCAGTGATGTGAGTCACTACACCATCTGAATCTACAGTTCCCCACACATCAGATTGCATTTTCCAGCTAAAGTGGAAAATCACTATTGAGATGGTGTTGTACATCCAGAATAAACCGAGGAACACATGATCCCAACCAGACACCTGACAGGTGCCACCACGACCAGGACCATCGCAGGGGAACCGGAAGCCCAAGTTTGCCTTGTCTGGAATCAGACGAGAACTACGAGCAAACAGGAAGCCCTTTAACAGAATCAGTACTGTGACATGAATCTGGAATGCGTGAATATGGTGGATCAGGAAGTCCGCCGTACCCAGCGTAATCGGCATCATTGCTACTTTGCCGCCTACCGCGAGTACACCACCACCAAAGGCGTAGCTCACAGGTTCCAACGCATTAGGCGCGGTTCCACCAGGAGCTAGAGCGTGTATGTGTTGTACCCACTGAGCAAACACAGGCTGCAACTGAATCGCCTTATCCGAGAACATATCTTGGGGGCGACCCAAAGCACGCATTGTGTCGTTGTGTACGTACAGTCCAAAGCTATGGAAGCCAAGGAACATAGATACCCAGTTCAGGTGAGAGATAATCGCATCTCGGTGACGAATTACGCGATCCAAAACGTTGTTTCGGTTCACCACGATGTCGTAATCCCGCACCATAAAAATGGTAGCGTGAGCTGCTCCACCCACAATCAGGAAGCCACCGATCCACATATGGTGTGTAAATATACACAACTGTGTCGCGTAATCGGTTGCCAAATACGGATATGGAGGCATCGCGTACATGTGGTGCGCGATGATGATGGTCAACGAACCCAGCAGAGCTAGGTTAGTTCCCAACTGCGCGTGCCAAGAGGTGGTCAGGTTTTCATAGAGACCCTTGTGTCCTTCACCAGTGAAGGGACCTTTGTGGTTTTCTAGGATCTCTTTAATGCTGTGACCGATACCCCAGTTGGTACGATACTGGTGACCTGCGATGATGAACAGGACTGCGATCGCCAAGTGGTGATGGGCAATGTCTGTCAGCCACAAGCCACCTGTTACTGGGTTAAGACCGCCTTTGAAGGTGAGGAAGTCAGCATACTGACCCCAGTTCAAAGTCCAGAAAGGTGTTAAACCGTTGGCAAAACTTGGAAATACCTTCGTGATCAAGTCGTGGTTCAAAATGAACTCGTGAGGCAACGGCACATCTTTGACCGCAACTCCAGCATCCAACAACTTATTAATCGGTGCGGATACGTGAATTAAGTGACCTGCCCAACCCAAGGAACCACAGCCTAGCAACACTGCTAAGTGGTGATTGAGCATTGACTCCACGTTCTGGAACCATTCCAGTTTAGGAGCACGCTTGTGGTAATGGAACCAGCCTGCAAAGAGAAACAAGCCTGCTAACACCAAACCGCCGATAGCGGTGCAGTATAGCTGGAATGAATTTGTGATGCCCCAACCACGCCAGATTTGGAAGAAGCCGGAAGTAATTTGAATACCGTGGAAACCACCGCCAACATCTCCGTTCAAAATGTCTTGACCAACAACGGGCCAAACAACTTGAGCGCTGGGCTTGATGTGGAGGGGATCGCTCAGCCAAGCTTCGTAGTTTGAGAAACGAGCGCCATGAAATATCATCCCGCTCAGCCACAGAGTCACTACGGCTAAGTGACCGAAGTGTGCTGCAAATATCTTGCGGGATATATCTTCTAGATCGCTTGTATGTGTATCAAAATCATGGGCGTTCGCGTGTAGGTTCCAAATCCATGCAGTAGTTTTTGGACCTTTGGCTAAACTTCTGTCGAAATGTCCCGGCTTTGCCCATAGTTCAAATGAGGTTGGAACCGGATCGATATCGACGATGACTCTAGCTTTTTTTTCCTCTCGCTCTGGAGGACTTATTGCCATTCGACCTCCTCTCTTGATAAGGATTGAAGAGTTTATGAATTCCACAAGCTGTCTTGGTGGCTCTAGGACACCTTAGTCGCATCCCCCAGTATATGAACTGGAGTCGCGATGAAGACCGCTATGTGGATAGTGGTTTCTCGTTGAATTATAAAGTCTCTTCCCGTACATTGTTGGACAGATGTTAACAATAATTCAAAATCCCTGGATCAATTGTCTAATCTGCCTTTTAACTTTTAAAGTTTGGTCAAAAAGTCAATAGTTTCTCCATTTATTTTACAAAGAGCAACATTTCGTAAACTTTGTAATTTTTCTTAAGTTAAGTTTTGCTTGCGACTATTGCTATTTTTATTTTTTTATGTGTATGGGGAGTGGGGAACTCGGTGCCCCCTGTGGGGATTAGCCTGGATTTCTCGGGCTTTGAGAAATCCAGGAAGTGTGGGGAGCGTGAGGACAATGGGCGCATGAATGAGAATTCAGTACCTCCCACACCTCCCACACCTCTCACACTCCCCACACTCCCTACTCCCCACTCCCATTGTTCAGAAAATTTGAAGAAGATTTAACCTTTTAGACTATGGTTCCCGATAGACCGTTTGAGCCAAAATGATATGTCAGTACTTACCGAGATTTTAAAATGAACTCGTGGCGGACAACAGCAATTGCGATCCTCAAATCGTTAACAGTATTAGTATTTGTATTATATTTAACTAGTTGTGGCGGTGAAAAAGCTGTAAGCCAAGAGCCATCTGGCATCCAGCCAGAAAAAGCTCACCTTTCAAAGCTAATCTCAGAGGTTTCCCCCCCAATCACAATCCAAGAACTGCGCCCAGCGCTGGAAGTTTATCAACCACAAGTAGTAATAGTTACTCCCAAATCTGACGAAATACTCCAAGACAACACCGTAACAGTCCGCTTCCAAGTTAAAGATCTACCCCTATTTAAAGATCAGCAACTGGATCTCGGGCCTCATTTACAGGTCATTCTTGATAACGAACCTTACCTAGCCGTCTATGACCTAAACCAGCCTCTAGTTTTGCCAAACGTTTCTCCGGGTACTCACACTCTACGTGTATTTGCCTCTTACCCCTGGAATGAAAGCTTTAAAAATGAAGGCGCTTATGCTGAAACAACATTTCACGTTTTCACTAAAACTGACGACAACAACCCCGATCCAACTAAACCACTGCTAACCTATAACAGTCCTCAAGGCCAATACGGGGCACAACCAATCCTACTAGACTTTTACCTCACTAACGCCCCACTGCACCTAGTCGCTCAAGAGAATCCCAAGGACGAAATCACTGATTGGCGTATCCGCTGTACTATAAATGATGAAAGCTTCGTTCTTGATCGTTGGCAAGCGGTTTACCTTAAAGGCTTTAAGCCTGGTAAAAACTGGGTCAAGCTTGAATTCCTGGATGAGCAGGGTAACCCTGTTAAAAATGTCTTCAACAGCACAGTTAAGCTCGTCACCTATGAACCTAAGGGTCAAAACACTCTTGCCAAAATTGTCAGAGGGGAACTCTCAGCAGATCAACTCCGAGCAATAGTAGACCTTAAAGACACTGGTAAGATCCCAGTTACACCCACTCCTACCGTCGAAAAACCTCCAGAAACAAAGCTAAAGGAAGAAAAACAGCCTCCTGTTGCACCTAAACAACAAGAAGCACCACAAACAAAATCAACTCAGGCAAAACAGCAAGAGAAACCTCCTCAAACAACTGCTGAACCATCTCCCAGTTTGCCTCCGACGTTGCCAAAGATTATTATCAAGTCTCCGCAACCAGAAACTACAGCTGAACCATCCCCGAGTTTGCCTCCGACGTTGCCAGAGATTATTATCAAGTCTCCGCAACCCGAAACTACAGATGAACCACAGCCTAAGGTAACCCCCAAATCTGAATCAACCGTATTACCTGAAAAAGTTCCTCCCCATCAGGATAGTGATGCTGCACCATCTCTTACTTCGCCGTTGACTCAATCAGCAGTTACACCAAAAGAAGCAGCACCAGAAACCAAGAAGGTTGAATGAGAATCGGCTTGGCATGTAGTTGCGATCGCCTCCTCACAATGTCCTCACATAAAGTTCAAAGCCCTTACTGATGCCAAAATTTACTTTGGTTGTAGAAGCTAGAAGAGTGAAGGTTAGATTACTCATCGGCAGATATGGAAAGGCAACAGGGTGAAGGAGCAAGCTTGGTGATAAAAATGACTATGTTTAAGCAATTGGCGATCGCTTTTTTAATGACTTTATCTTTTGCATTACCAACATATGCTGAAAATTTGGTATCGGTTGGTAAGTCAGAAAATGGAATTTCTTACTATCTAGATACAGACTCTATAGAAGGGACAAATGGCTATTACAATTACTGGGTTATTTTTCCATACAAAAAAGAGATTCATCGGTCTCGCTGGTCAATAGCGTGTCGAGAACGAAGACAAAGGTTGATAGCTGATAAGCAATATACACTGAACGGTCATTTAATTGCTTCTCATAACTATGGCGACAGTCAAAAACCTGTCACAATTCCAGTTGGAAGTGTAGCATCACAAGCTTGGGAAATTATTTGTTCTTAAGAGAGAATACTTAATGTAGTTATATTTTTAACAACCAAACAATAAATTAATCAAAATTTACAGTTTATTCGATTTCGCTAAATCTCCTTGTGGCAAAGCTCTACAGACGTTTATTATATCAAAAATATTTGTACACTAGCTCAAAAATGCTTTGATCAGCTAATCTGTAGGTATGGGTAGGCGCAGGTATCGCCTCTACCACAGGTCTGTCTTTGATTAAGATATATAAATAATATAGTTACTCGCCATAAAGTTATGAATACGCAACTGGTAAATTCTCTACTGCAAATTATCCAATCCCTCCCCAAAGAAGCTATCCATTATAAACATCTTTCTTAACACAAAATTTGACAAAAGTCAGAATTTATGTAGGGGAGAGGAGAGGAAAAAATCACTCTTGACTTGATGAAATGGGGATGAGAATTAACACAGTCACAAAAAGAATGACTAACTCAATGCTAGGGAGCAATGCATAAACTGTGGGATGAACCGAAAAACGGGCGATCGTCGCACCATTTCTACTGGGGAATTCTACAATAGGAGTAAAAAACTGAAGAGAAAATGGAGTAACAATCAACGATTGAGAGACTGACAAATAAGCCAACCCTCAACCAGATCATGTAATCGACTCAATCCACGCCACAGAACTTTCACGCCGGGAGAGCCATCGCCTTTGCGACCTAAAAACCCACCCAGTCGGGCAATCCAATGGACAGCTTGCGCCAGAGTCGGTGGTGTAGAATGAGGATACGGTTGATGATGTATGGTGGCATACAGGACTTGCCACTCATGAGGGGCTAAAACCTGTTCACAGCTATCATCCGGAGAACAACGAGCTAAGTAAGTCAGCCACAACAAACGCGCCTGCCACTATGCTGTAGGTGGCTAAAGCCATCTCTAATCTTTGGGCAGTTTCCAATTGTAACTTCTCCACGCCACAACCACTTTTTAAGACATAATGATAACGTTCAATCAACCAACGATAGCTGTACCATCGCACATAGGAATGTACATCTTCGAGGCTGGTAATTTCTAAAGTTGTCAGAAGTAACCAAGTAATCGGCTCACACTCTGGTGGTGGGTCTGCTTCTGTGACTAAAATTGCCTGTAATGTTACTGGAGCTAGTTGTTCTGCCTTGGCACGATTTTGTGGTGGTGCAATGGCAATAGTGGTGTAACGGATGTCGAGAGTAGCGGTTCTTTGAGGTTGAGTGATCGAGCGGTTGACCTCCACTGTCATTGTGCCTTGAGACTTTTGTGACGACAATGTTTCCCATAAATGCTGTTCACTACCATCTAAGCAGCGATTTTGAGTGGCTCGAATCAGAAAATCTGAACCTGGACGACGAGAACAAGCAAATAAGTCATAAATATCGGCTTCTCGGTCGGCAATGGTCACTACTCGTACTGATTGCGGAATAATTGAGTCGGTTAATTTCAACCCATCCAGCCATTTTTGACTTTCTTTATCTGCGGTGGATTTTTGTTTCCTCAGTTCTGCTTTTCCAAGTTCAACTTCATTCCTTGCCCACATTTGTTGCTCAATAATCCCCAATGGTACTCCCTGTACGGAAACTGTGAAGACTGAGTGGACTTTTAATCCTTGAGCATATTTACTATCGAGATATCCTATTCCCGACATTGCTTTGTGAGTGGTGTAGTTGAGTTCTGTTGTATCTTGAATGGCTAAAACTATTTGGTGCTTTTCTATTCGCTCTACTGTCGCATCAATATGTCCCTGTCTAATCATGGATGGTGTGATGTAGGGTGAGTCCCAAAAGTCATAGGTCGCCTTCGTTTCGGCCCATGTTCCACTCGCCACGGGAACGCTCGCTTCCGGTTTGGCACTCAAATTTTCCCCGATTTTGATTAACCGTTTGGTTCTTCTTGCGTCCCCTAATTCTGTTCTCTCTAGTTCTAGTGTGATCCATTCCTCCATTGCTTGACCTTGGTTTTACTTCTGGTTCAAATAAAGAGAGCATACACAATTTCCGGTTTTTGTCAAATTTTTTGTTAAGAAATATGTTTATAATGGATAGCCCAAAGAAGAACGAGCACTTTTAAACGAAAAATTGCACGAATCAGATGCGAGCGATACGCTCTTACGGATTCGTAAGTTACGCTCTCAGATTAACACTGATCGTGGCGGAAAACCATTTGATCCACCAATAGAAGAAATTACCTATCAAATGCGAGAAGAGCGCGATCAGCAAATTTTCAGTGCTTGCTTCTCAAAGTTATTTCCGGATGAGTCTGCAAGTCAGCCGTAATCCCTTTATCGGTATTATCTGTACTGTCTGCAAAATTCACTTGCTCGTAAAGGTCGCTAAGTTGAATTTGAAAATCAATCGTTTGCAGTGATAAAGTAGCAGATTGACCTTCAATCTCAGTAAACAACCATTGATTATCAGCAGTTTTAACATACTGCATGACATGATATTGATATTGGTCTATTAAAATATATTCCTTGAATTCTGGGATAGAACGGTAGTAGAGAAACTTATCTCCTTGGTCATAATTCTTAGTAGATTTAGACAAAACTTCGGCAATTAAACAAGGATTCATTACCGTCGTTGTATTCGTTCCTGTATAGACTGGTTGTCCCTGAATCACCATGACATCAGGATAAGTGTATTGGCGATAACGGGGTAGCCATAAGCGCACGTCAGCCATATACACTCGATAATTCTGCCCTTTTAGAGCAAATTTTAAATTTGCATAAAAGTTTCCAGCAATTTCATTATGATTTGTTGTTCCTCCAGTCATCGGTACGATTTTTCCATCACGGTATTCACTTTTATATTCTGCTTTTTCCTCAAGTTCTAAATATTCTTCAGGTGTGTAGTAGTGTTTTTGCGTTTGTACTTGCATAAATATACAATCAATTGTGATATTAAGATTTTTTGAACCGAAACGTGATAATGTTGAATTTTCACGCTTTGATTTCCATCTTAATCGTATCCGGTCTTCTATAGGCTAAACCTCTGGAGTTGAAGTGCAATTAAACACCACCTACAGCCAGTCATTCTGCTTTAATCTATCTGCCGCTGCTGGATGCTAAGATCTTCTATAGAATGAGGTGGGCAAAAGATGAAAGCGATGGAAGTAACTGGCAGAATTGATGCCCAAGGCAATTTGATTTTGGATGAGCCACTCCAGGGAATGGCTGATCTCACTCGGGTTAGGGTGATCGTCTTATTTTCAGAACAGACAGAAACAAGAGAAGATGATCCTGACGATACTCCTGTTGAGGAGGTTAAAGCCAGCTTGAAGAGAGCTTTACAACAAGAAAAATCGGGGCAAACTAGACCAATTAGTGAGCTATGGAACAGGATTAATGCAGAGTGACTTTGTACGACAATACACCAGAGTCTTTCTTTGACAGATTGTGGTCGAAGTACGGATCTTTGATGAAATTCGGCGTAGGAAACCATAACTGCTCGCAATTGTGGAAGATAATAAGGAGAATTTTTATCCCACACGCGAGGTTTGATTCCTTTTAGACTGATGCCAGCAACAACTTGCATTAACAGGCGACCTAACTAACTTAATTTAGTTTGGCATAGAGCTATAGCAATCCTAAACGAAATGGAAATTTTTAGTACAGATGTACTATAATGAAGTTCTTTACCAATCATCAAGAATTTGATTTTCCTCAGATGCATCAGTATGAACCCTGTTCCCTCTACTAGACTCTTAATTTAGCATAACAAGTACTGAAGAACCGTATTTTTTTAGTTGCAATACCCAATAGCCAGGGACGAGGCGAACGATTAGGGTCAAATTTAACAGCTATTTTGAGAGCCTCCTCAACAGTTTCGTGAAAACCCGCAACGCTGACCCACTTTTCTCCAATGACTGGTGAGCAATATTAAGTATTTGCTGTGTAGTAAGCAGAACCTCTATTCCCTTAATTATTGGGTTTTTACTTAAATTAATATTTTTTTGCATACTTTGGGGCACCTCAGGTGGTTTCCCATGCAACCAATCATGCAATTCCCCTAACTTTCGACCCAAACTACCAGAGGCTACTTGCACATTTATATTGTTAGGGAAAATAGCCTCGTATCCTTGTATGGCTTGAAAGTAAATTTGACTCATGCAGAGAAAAACTTCTTTATAGGATCTGAAATTGACAATATCGCTCAGTTTTGCAACGGTGCTAGATCGCAACTCAATAGCTCTACTTGCTGTCATTCGTCGGTCATAATACGGGATGAGGAAATCTTGAGGAATCAAACCGAACTCTGCCGACAATATATATGTACTGATACTGTTTGAAACTTGAGGCTGTTGCTTCAGAAATCGACGCAGTACTTGGAAGGTGGGACCATTATATCTGGCGATCGCTCTTAACAATCCTGAGTCGCAGCGCTTGCGTTGCGAACAACCGAGAATTAGTAGATTTGGGCTGTGTATAGAGATTTCGGGAGAAAGGTTTTCAAGACTATCTTTATCACAAGACTTAACCATTTTTTATTGCCCCAGCGCCAGCTTGGTTATATTTGCCCCATGTTGTTGTGAACAGTAATTCTACTAATAAGTTTTTTAAGTATCTATTGAAAAAGCTGATCAAAGAGCCGTTCGGAGTCCATTACTCCCGTAACAATGCGCGAAATCCCGCTTGGACAAAATGCACATCGGCAGTTACTGCATCGGTCAAACCTTGCTCCCACATCACCACAAATGAGATGCAGTCTGTCAAACCCCAAGTTTTGTCAGGACGCTCGCTGTACAGATGTAAAGCACGAGCGAGCATTGGTGTATCCACCGTTACCACTTGCAAATTAGTTGTATCGTAACACTGTTGAATAAATTGCACTGCGCCTTGGCGATTGACAACACCCAAAGCATTACCCACTTCTAGCAATACCGCTTCCGTCACCCAAACGTCAGCCGCCGCTCTTACTCTTGGCAAAAATCTTCTAGCCTGAGTGTGATACTGGTCGCGTTTATTTAACAAAGCCTGGATAAACACCGTATCTAAAAATAAGCGTTCATCGCTCATTCTCTACCTTCCGTCTCCCTCTTAGGCGTACCATACAAGTAATGGTCATGTTCGCTAGACCAGTCCGGCGGTGCTTCTATCGTTCCCGTCATCGCCTCCAGCACATCCCAAGCATCACCTTTTACAGATGGTGAAATCAACTCTTGAATCACAATTACATAGCGCGTGTTCGGTGTTAAATCCAAAGGCGCATCCGGAAGTAAAACACTCCCATCAAATACAACTGTTACCTTTTTGTTCATAACTTGCTCCAGATTATCACGTTGTCCAAGGCGGATATGGTCGCAATACGGTTCGGCTAGGGAAAATTATTGGTGTCGGGAGAGATTCTGCCTCCCCCGAAGTTCTCATGGCTTCAAAACAACATTAAAGGAATTTAAATAACCTGTAATGGTTTGAGATAAAGTTTTTTGCTGCTTTCTAGTTGTAATCGCCATCACTTGATACAAACGTCCATCGGCAAAATACATCCGATCTTGCGTGATTTTGCCTCCAGCATTTACATACACAATTTCTCTACCAGGATGACCATTGGAACTACGAATACTGCGCTGACTGATTAGATGACTTTGCGTCGTTTTTAAGGCTGTATTCTGTGCATTCCTAAGTATTTCTTCTGGGTTCGCCATCTGACCATAACTATAAGGAAAGTCGTTGTAAGCAACTAAATACGCCACTTCTTGCTTGGGAGGTTGAGCAACAAATACTTGTAAGTCAATTTCTCCCATGTATGTTTTTTGAGTTTGATACATCATCGTCGGCGTTCCTGGCATTAAGACAGTGAAGCGTCCATCAGGTGCTGTAAATACTTTCCAGGATGGCTGTACTGGTAGAGAAATATTGGGCTTGGGTTGAGGCGGGCGTTTGGGTGGAAGCGCTTCGACTCCTGTAAAACTGCTCAAGACTAAAGTGGTGGCAATTAATCGTAGAAAACCTCTGATTATCATAGCTTTTGGAGGTGCCAATATTACTTATGCTGCTTGTATTTGTTATAACCTAGCAGCACAGATAGCAGCACCAATTAATCCCACTTGGTAATTCAGGACAACATGCACAGGGATATCTTCTAGAAGGCGACGCATCCTGCCTTTTTGAGAGAAATTTAACAGAAACTTTTCCTCTTGAATTAAAGGGAGGATTTTGGGAGCAATTCCACCAGCAATGTATAAACCGCCGTAAGGTAACAGTTTGAGGGCAAGATTGCCGGCTTCAGCACCGTATGCTGCTATAAAGAATTGTATAGTTTGTTCACTGAGGCGATCGCTCTTTTGCAGTGCAGCATTTCCAATAGCAGCACCTGGGTCAACGCTTTTCTCTTGCTGTCCCGCCTCTTGTTCCCAAATTCTCACCACTTTGGCAATCTCTGGGGATTCAACGGCTAGTTTGCGATCGCGTAGAAACTGGTAAATTGCGACAATTCCCATTCCTGAAACCACCCGTTCCACAGAAACCCGTTGAATATCATGTTTATCCAACAAGTATTTCAACAGTTGAAACTCTAACTCAGTCCGGGGAGCAAAGTCAGCGTGTCCACCTTCTGAGGGAAAGATATGGTGTTTTTCTCCCTGTTTAACTAAAAATCCTTGACCTAGCCCGGTACCAGCGCCAATAATCGCTATGGGAGCTTCTGGTTTAGGTTGACCCACTTGCAAAGTATACAAGTCTTTTTCGTCTAAACCAAAGATCCCATAGCCAACGGCTTCAAAGTCGTTAATGAGACAAACTTGCTCGATCCCTAGTTCTTCTTGCAAACGTTGACTGTCAAGGAACCAAACTAAATTAGTCAGCTTAGCGGTATTGTTCACCACAGGCCCGGCGATCGCAAAACAAGCTTTTTGTGGTACTGATGTGTTAGCTTTTTCTAAGAACTGGCGTACCATTGGTACAAAATCGGCAAAATCTTGACTGCGATACTGTTCTTCATCTATTGTTTTAAGAACAGAATCGTTTGATATTTCAACCAGCCTGAGGATGGTCTTTGTACCGCCGATATCTCCTGCTAGCAGTAATGTCATAAAGATTGTTGGTTGTTGGTTGTTGGTTGTTGGTTGTCTTTCCGATCAACCACTATCTATCTAATTAAACCGAATGACTTCCTCTACTTGATTCAAATGAGAGATATCGCCCTTGAGTTCTAGCAACCATTCTGGGTCATGACGCACAACTTTCACCAAAGAACATAACGAAGCTTTCACTTCCGTTCTGGCAATCTCGCCAACTAACCCCATTGTTGCTCCTACTACTGATGCACCATGTCCTATCAAAAGTATATCCTCCAGATGGAATTCAGATGCAAGGCATTTGGCAGTTTGCCCTGAACGTTCCAACATTTGTTCGTATGTTTCAGGGTATTTGGCAGCAATGCGTGGTACATAGTGAGTATTAATTCTCGGGAATAATTCTGCTAACGCTGGAGTTGGGAGTCTTTGTGGTTCTTCCGTCATCCAGGTTGAATTGAGCCATTCACTCAAGCCTGTTTCCAGTTGGATCGGTAAATCGAGAACTTCTGCGACTGCGTTAGCTGTTTGCACCGTTCTCAGAAAGGGGGAAGCAAAAATATGGGCAATATTTTCTCCTTTCAAGCGGTTAGCTAGTTGCTTTGCCTGCACAGTACCGTCTTCCGATAAAGGTGAATCGTAACGTCGTTCTGCTGTGAGAAACCAATCAGGGTTTACGAAGTCGAGGCGGTTAGCGTGTCTTGCGATCCAGATAATTTGACTCATATCTTAATATATTTAAGCGCAGGCTGAAGTCTGAGAATAGACTGAAAAAGCCCATTAGTATGGGTTATAATTTTAATTTTATGATATATTTCGTAATTACTCTTAATAAAACAAATTTTGATTACTTTGGCTGAGTGGGGGGCAGGGAGCAGGGGAGCAGGGGAGCAGGGGGATCGCTCTTTGTAACTTCTAGGCAGAAAAGTGCCAATATTCGCGATAAACTCAAGTCTATCTCGATAGAGTGCAACGTGGTGTGGGGATTGAAGTGTAATTTACCATAACTATAAGGTTCACCTTTACAGCGCACTGCCAACGATGACGGTTCCTTCGGTGATAATCAGTTAAATTCAGGAACACAGCCATGACTACTACTGTTAAAGCTAGCTTTCCAATTGATCTTGCTGCCTACAAGCCACTAGCACTAGATCCGACAAAATCGACCCTTACTGACGAGCAGCGGAAAACGCTCAAAGAAAACATTCAACTCTGTCGTGATGCGATCGTTTTCTTCACTGCTACAGGAGCTGCTAGAGGTGTCGGTGGGCACACTGGTGGTCCTTATGACACAGTACCAGAAGTGGTCATCCTCGATGCGTTGTTCCGAGGAGCACCAGATAAATTCGTGCCGATTTTCTTTGATGAAGCAGGACACCGGGTAGCAACACAATACCTGATGGCTGTGCTACACAATGACTTACCTGCTGAACGTCTTACCCAATATCGTGCAGCTTATTCAGAACTACCTGGACACCCTGAACTGGGACTTACACCTGGTGTGAAATTTAGTTCTGGACGTCTTGGACACATCTGGCCATACATTAATGGTGTAGCAATGGCTAATCCCGATAAGGTCGTTATTTGTCTGGGATCTGATGGTTCGCAGCAAGAAGGTAATGATGCGGAAGCAGCACGTCTGGCAGTTGCCAAGAATCTCAACGTCAAGCTCATTATCGACGATAATGATGTCACCATCGCCGGACATCCTTCAGATTACCTCCCAGGTTTCAGTGTCTCCAAGACACTAGCTGGTCACGGCGTTTCTGTGAATGAAGGGGATGGGGAGGACTTGGATGATTTGTATCATCGTATATGTCAAGCAGTCACGACCAATGGCCCGATCGCATTGGTTAACAAGCGGAAAATGGCTGTGGGGATTGAAGGAATTGAGGGTTCTACCCATGGTCACGATGTGATTCCAGTTGATAAGGCGATCGCCTACCTGGAACAGCGTGGACGAACAGAAGCCGCCAACTACCTCAAGAACATTCAAAAGCCCAAGAACAGCTATAAATTCATTGGTTCCAGCGATAAAGAAGGTTCTAATCGGAACGTATTTGGCGAAGCGGTGGTATCTGTACTCAGCCGAATGAGTGAAGCTGATCGCATTTCTAAGGTGATGTGCATCGACAGTGACCTGGAAGGTTCTTGTGGACTGAAAAAAATTCACGACGCCTACCCAGAAATCTTCGTGAGTTCTGGCATTATGGAGCGAGGTAACTTCTCTGCTGCTGCTGGATTTGGCATGGAAAAAGGCAAGCAGGGCATCTTTGGCACTTTTAGTGCATTCCTAGAGATGTGCATCTCGGAAATTACGATGGCGCGTCTCAATTACTCCAACGTCTTGTGTCATTTCTCCCACTCTGGTGTAGACGACATGGCAGACAATACCTGTCATTTCGGATTGAACAATCTGTTTGCTGACAACGGGCTGGATGACGGCTATGAAACACGACTGTACTTCCCAGCAGATGCTGCACAGATGAAAGCCTGTGTTGAAGCAGTGTTCTTTGACCCAGGACTACGGTTTATCTTCTCCACCCGTTCCAAAGTGCCAAACATCCTTGATGCCAATGGCAAAGACTTATATGCAGAAGGTTACACCTTCACTCCTGGGAAGGATGAAGTCGTACGTGAGGGGACGGCTGGCTACATCATCAGCTTTGGCGATGCATTATACCGCGCAGTAGACGCTGTAGAACGTTTGAAACAGGAAGGAATTGATGTGGGTTTGATCAACAAGCCGACACTGAACGTCATTGATGAAGAAATGCTCGTCAAGGTTGGTCATGCGCCATTTGTGCTCGTAGTGGAATCCCTTAACCGCCGTACAGGACTAGGGAGCCGCTTTGGTTCCTGGCTGCTAGAACGCGGATTAACACCAAAGTTTGCCCACTTGGGTGTTCACAAAGAAGGCTGCGGTGGTCTGTGGGAACAGTTCCCCCATCAGGGAATAGATCCTGATGGCATTATCAAGAAGATCAAGGAAATCATTAAGTAACCATGTAAGGATTCAGGAGTCAGAACTCAGAACTCAGAATAATCAACAGGTAAGCACATAGTAGCAACCTATGTTTTGCTTGTACTGACATTTTCTCAACTATTCTGAGTCCTGAGTCCTGAGTCCTGAATTCTTGCAATTATTTAATACTTTTGACTTTTGACTTTTGACTTTTGACTTCCCGCAGGGCGTTATCCCTGAAAAACGAGTGGAATGCTCACAGTGAAAGTGGACCCAACCCCAAGCTCACTTTTGACAACAATCTCACCGCCCATCATATGGCAAAAGTGACGACTAATCGCTAAACCCAGTCCTGTACCACCATACCTTTTCGTCGTGGAAGCATCTCCTTGGATAAAGGGTTGAAACAACTGCTGAAGTTGTTGATGAGACATACCGATACCCGTATCGATGACGATGAAAGAAATGATTCCATTAAAAGTGTCTTCTGATAAGTCAACCTTTTCCTTTTTAATCACGAGCTTTACTTTGCCGTTCGTGGTAAACTTAGCGGCGTTGCTCAGCAGATTGTACAGCACCTGCCGTAGCTTAGTTTGGTCGGTGTACATGAGGCCAAGTTCTTGGTCACAATCTACTTCTAAATGATTGCCATTTTTATCTACCAAAGGCTTCACTGTGAGGACGATACCGTTAATGAGCGTGGTAAGTTCAAATGTCTCTGGGTAAAAAGTCATTTTCCCCGCTTCAATTTTCGATAAGTCGAGGATGTCGTTGATTAATGCTAGTAGATGCTTGCCAGCAGAGTTGATCGACTCCAAATCAGTGATAAAATCCCCTGTTATACCAAAATCAGTCGCATCGTCTTCTAGCAGTTGGCTTAAGCCAATGATGGCATTCAATGGTGTGCGTAACTCGTGGCTAATATTTGCCAGAAACTGGCTTTTTGCATTGCTTGCCTCTTCTGCGATTTCTTTTGCTTGTTTTAATTCTTTGGTATGCTTAGAAACTTGCTCGATTAAACGATTGAGAGATTTGGCTAATAACCCAATTTCATCTTCGGTGGTGATAGGCGCTCGCAAATCAAAGTTAGATTTCCTCGCTACCTGTTCAGCAACTTGAGTTACAAGAATCACAGGTTCAGCGATCGCCCTGGAAGTCCGCCAAGCGATAATTGCTGCGATCGCCACTGATATGAGCATACTGACGATCACAATTGCTCTCTCAACGACTTTGGAATGATCTAAATGTATTGTGATTTCCCGTTCTTGCTGTTTAGCGCTTTGTAGGATGTTGGCTAATTGTTGAGACACCTGATCTAGCGCTACGGCTTTGTCCCCACGCATAATTGTGAGCAGATGGTTTTGTACTGAAGAAATCTGCTGTGGTTGTAATTGCCGTTTATCAACTTGATGCAAGACTGACTTTATTTGCCTAACGTAGGAGTCTAAGTTAGTGCTATAATTATACAGCAAGCTATCTAATGTATCTTCTGTTGCTGCTAGTTTCCCTGGCTTATCCTCTAGAAATTTTCTAATTTTATCTTCCGTATCCTGAGCTTTCTCAACACTCTTCAAAAATTCCGTTTTTTTGCGATGAAGACGTTCTGGATTCTGGAGAGTAGCAACCAAGCTTGAACTGTACAATTGCACTCCTATTAACGCATCCTCGAAATCAGCCAGCATTCGTACTTGGTATTGGGCATGATAATATTTCCTGATTTCTATTCCCCGGTAGTAGTTAGAGATTAATAATCCAGCAAGTGAGCCGAAAAAGCCAATCCCAATTGCCAGGAGGTATCCATAACCAATTTTTTGGTGGATGCGCCAAGAACTTGCTTTCAGTTTCCCTTGAGAGGGAAATTCTATAGTCGGGAGTTCGTCGGTCGAAGGCTGATCGGCTGACACAAGTTTTTTTTCTAAATTCCTGTCAACATAGGATGGCTTTTGAGTTTGCATCCCTCCAATCTCCTCGCCCTCCCGCGATCACCATATTTAGTATATACACTTAAATCAGTTCAATTGGTGATGACATAGTTTGTGTTTTTAAGGACAAAAGCCCTTAATCTACTGTTCTCAGTTTAACCTGGAATTGCTAAACGGCAATACCTAAGAATTCAGGAATCAGTAGTCAGGAGTCAGAATTTATTTTTAATCAAATACCCCTACAACGAGTTGGCGACAAATGCGAGGGAAAGTGAGATGGGTGGAAAGGGAATTAACGTGCCTAAGCCGCAAACCCCTATCCACCTGCAACAAGTAACATTAGAGTGAGGAGTTAGTAATTATACTCCTGACTTTGAACGCCTCATTTTTTTAAGCGCTTGCGACCGAAAGCAAATTGCTAACTGCTTGTTTCAACAATTCTGCCTTATCGGTACGCTCCCAAGGCAAGTCTAAATCATCTCGTCCCAAATGACCGTAAGCAGCGACGTCCTGATAAAAACGTCCGCCACGTTCACTAGGGAGGTTGCGTAAATTGAAGGCATGGATAATCCCTGCTGGGCGCAGTTCAAAATGTTGTTTGACCAAATCCAGCAAAATGTCGTCATCGACTTTACCAGTGCCAAAGGTTTCCACAAAAATGCTGACTGGTCGCGCTACCCCAATCGCATAACTGAGTTGGACTTCACATTTTTCTGCTAACCCAGCAGCCACAATATTTTTTGCTGCGTAGCGAGATGCATAAGCAGCAGAACGGTCTACCTTTGTGGGGTCTTTACCAGAAAATGCTCCGCCCCCATGTCGGGAGTAGCCACCGTAGGTATCAACAATAATCTTGCGTCCAGTCAGACCAGAATCTCCTTGAGGTCCACCGATGACAAACTTGCCAGTAGGATTGACTAAAAAGCGTGTTTGCGCATCTGGCTTGACGTCAAGGTCAACAAAAGCTGGTTCAACCACTGCTGACCACAGGTCTTGTTTAATCTTGTCCTGCACAGCTGCTTCATCGGTGATTTCTCCGATCGTCGCTGTGTGCTGAGTAGAAACCAGAATAGTATCAATACCTACAGGTCGTCCGTCTTCATAGACTACAGTGACTTGGGTTTTACCATCCGGGCGCAAGTATGACAGTTGACCGGTTTTGCGGGCTGCTGCTAGGCGGCGAGCAATGCGGTGGGCAAGACTAATTGGCAAAGGCATAAGTTCTGGTGTTTCGTTACAAGCGAAACCGAACATCAGCCCTTGATCACCAGCACCAATGCTATCGAATAGTTCTTCACTATCCTGCTCACGAATTTCATGAGCGCTGTTAACGCCTTGGGCAATATCAGGCGATTGTTCATCTAAAGCAACAATTACCGAGCAACTGGTGGAGCAAAATCCGTTTTCGCCATCGCTGTAGCCGATTTCAGCAATTTTCTTGCGGACGAGATTCACGTAATTTACATTGGCTTTGGTGGTTATTTCACCTGTAACTAGTACTAAGCCAGTATTGACCACTACTTCAGCCGCAACACGGCTGCTAGGATCTTGTGTGAGTAAGGAATCTAGAATTGTATCAGAGATCTGATCGCAAATTTTATCTGGATGTCCTTCGGTTACTGACTCGGAAGTAAATAGATAGCGACGAGTCAAAAGAGATTCCTCCTTGAATCAAGTTAAATCGAGTTTGAGGCTGCCTAAACGGTTATTTAGCACAGCTACTTTAATCTGCAATCATAACAATATTTTTGGAATTAATAGTCAGAATAATGTTAACTTCATGAAAATAAGTGAATAATACTGAGTCTTTTAAAGATACATCGAAGTTGGATATGTTAATTGATTAGGCAAAAAAGAGGGGATACCCAGAAGCATCCCCAAAAGCTTTGAGGTAAACACAGTTGCTTTATACCTTAGCCGCCAGCTTTGCTTCCTTGGCCGTTAATCGCTCGTAAGCTTCACGCATTTTTAAACCTGTCAATACTTGGAACAATCCAGTACCATTATTAGAACCTGGATACTCGCGGTGCTGGAGCAATAAGTGAGTCATCTCACCTTGGTATTTAGTAGATGTTTTGCTCAGATGGTTTTCGATGTAAATGACTTCCTCCAGGTTGTCAAATTGACCATCTACCTCCAATACTGAAACGTAGCGACCATAGTAAACATCGGAACCATAGTATAATTGCATACCAGGGTAGGAACAACTCAGCTTGCGTCCGCAGGGAGTCCACTGAATAGTTGAGCCTTCATCAAAAAGGTAGGTTGGTTCAAAACCTTCTTTGTTTTCCCGTTGAAGCATACGTACCCGCAGGACTTTGCGTTCTTTATCTTCTTTAATCAAGTTTGTGGGCAATACCTGGAGAACCACATCGGCGTACTCTCTTTGCGGTTCAATGTACTTTGTAAAATCAGGTTTACGGGAATTGATTTGAGCTAGAACATCTTCGTAACGGTGACCGCGTTCTGCCATGTCTCGCTGGATTTTCCAAGCAATTTTGACTTCATCGCTAATGTCAAAGTAGACGCTAAAGTCAATGAGCGATCGCACGCGTTCATCATATAAAGGATGCAGCCCCTCAACCACGACGATATGATTTGGTTGTATTCGCTCTGGCGGATCAATCAAACCAGTTTCATGATTGTAAATCGGCTTATCTATCGGTAGACCATTCTTGAGCGCATTAATTTGCTCATACATGAGGTCAAAATTATTTGCCCTAGGATCAAGTGCAGTTATTCCTGTCTCTTTACGCTGCTTGCGATCTAGAGAATGATAGTCATCCAAACAGATGACAGTCATAAAATCTTCCCCGAATAAATCTATCAGACGACGCAAAAATGTAGATTTACCGCATCCTGAGTCTCCTGCAACTCCAATCAATACCACCTGTTCCAGCTTACTACTCATAAATCTCCTCTACAGACAAATAGATTTAGTCAATCAATAATTTTTCTCACAGTTTTCTTTGAAGCCAGGAGTTCACCGTTCGAGTAAACTCGTAAAAATTTACTCACCACCTAGCAGCTTAATCAAACGCAAGACGGGTGTACAACTAAACTGTCGTTCCCGTCTAAACCATTGTGAATTCGTTGCTAGTAAGTATTTAATCCTAGTATTATATTGGATTTTAACAGAAGGCGGGTATTCTCTACAAGGTTTCGCAGTAATCGCACTGCTTTGCTCTAAACCCCAAGGTGTGGAGTGTGGGGGGTGTGATCACAAGGCGCTCTTTTGCGCTGTTAGATATCTGGTAATATACTTATAGCTCCCTCTTTAGGGGGTGGTAATTCACGAAAAAAGATTAAATTGACTCAATATTAACATTCTCCAAGGGACTTATCCTCTACTTTAGAAGATGAACAGGTGTGTGTTTTGCAATGCCTACAGGTCTTTGGTGAGTGTACTTAGCAAGGAAATGTTGCTTGTGTGAGGATGCTAACTTTATCAAACCGAAATCCGGTAAACTAAAGCTAGTGTGTGCTGGAAAAAGTTTTTTTTTGAGAAAAGGTTAAGTAAACATCGGAGTGGTAGAAGGAATGTATATTGAAGGTGCTGTTGAAGGTGCTGCCAAGATAGAATCAGGTAGCCGGGTCTTCGTCTACGAAGTGGTGGGTCTTCGTCAGAGCGAAGAAACAGATAAAACAAACTACCCAATTCGCAACAGTGGCAGTGTGTTCATCAAAGTGCCTTACAACCGCATGAATCAGGAAATGCGACGTATCACTCGTCTAGGCGGCACCATTGTTAGCATCCAACCCTTGAACGCTCTACAGCCGTTGAATAATGGTAAAGGCTCATTGAAGAGTGCTAGCACCGAAGCGATTAGCAACGCCACATCTGAGGAGACTGCTAACACTGAAGGAAATGGTAAAGCCACACCTGTAGCTGAGCAGCAGCCCAAGAACAAGGAAACAAAAGGCAAGACCATGACTCAAGCGAAAGCCAAAAAAGAATCCCATGCTGACGTTCCTGTCAACATTTACCGTCCAAACGCTCCTTACATTGGTAAATGTATATCCAATCAAGAGTTGGTCGGCGAGGGTGGAATTGGTACTGTTCGTCATCTGAAATTTGACATTTCTGGTGGGGATTTGCGGTATCTGGAAGGACAAAGTATCGGCATTATCCCACCTGGATTAGACAAGAATGGTAAACCTGAAAAACTCAGGCTGTACTCGATCGCCTCGACTCGTCACGGTGATGAGGTAGATGATAAGACAGTATCACTTTGCGTCCGCCAGTTGGAGTACAAGCACCCAGAAACAGGTGAAACAGTCTACGGTGTTTGCTCTACCTACCTGTGTTTTCTTGAGCCAGGGGCAGATGTAAAAATCACAGGGCCAGTGGGTAAAGAAATGTTATTGCCCTCGGACCCAGAAGCTAAAGTGATCATGATGGCAACAGGAACAGGTATTGCCCCCATGCGAGCTTACCTGTGGCGCATGTTTAAGGATGCAGAAAAAGCTGCTAACCCAGAATACCAGTTTAAAGGGTTTTCCTGGCTAATATTTGGTATTCCTACAACTCCAAATATCCTGTACAAGGAAGAACTGGAAGAAATGGAAAAGCGCTATCCTGAGAACTTCCGCCTGACTTACGCCATCAGCCGCGAACAGAAAAACGCCCAAGGTGGTAGAATGTACATCCAAGACCGGGTAGCGGAACATGCAGATGAACTGTGGCAATTGATTAAAGAAGAAAAAACACACACTTACATTTGCGGTTTGCGGGGTATGGAAGATGGTATTGATGCTGCTTTGACAGCAGCAGCCGCCAAAGAAGGTGTAACTTGGAGTGATTACCAAAAGGAAATCAAAAAAGCAGGTCGCTGGCATGTAGAAACCTACTAAAGGAAGTTAGGAGTTAGGAGTTAGGAGTTAGGAGTAGAAACTCATAGCTAGTAACCGATAACTCACAACAGAATAGAAAGATGAAGGTTAGTAGGTGGGGCATATGCTTCACCTACAATTGTTGTTGGTAAAATTTGGTGTAAGGCTTGTGGGTGTAAAGCTGGGAATACTGGGATTAGGCATTGTGGGGACGGGTACAGTGGAATTGTTACTAGACCGCGTTGGACGTCACCCGTTGTTGCAGGAAATAGAAATATATCGGGTGGGAGTGCGATCGCAGGGTAAACCCCGTGCAGTTAGACTTCCAGAGGGGGTCATCACTACAGATTTAGACAGCATTGTTACCGATCCGGCGGTAGATATTGTGGTCGAGGTGATGGGAGGACTGGAACCAGCGCGATCGCTGATCCTGAAAGCCATTGCTGCTGGTAAGCACGTTGTGACTGCGAATAAAGCAGTGATCGCCCGCTATAGTGATGAAATTTTCACACTTGCTGAGCAAGTGGGAGTATATATCATGCTAGAAGCTGCTGTTGGTGGTGGTATTCCGGTAATTCAACCTTTGAGGCAATCTTTAAGTGTTAACCGCATTCACACCATTACTGGCATTGTTAACGGTACGACTAACTATATCCTCACGCGGATGCAAACGGAAGGTAGTCACTTTAGCGATGTTTTAGCTGATGCCCAAAAATTGGGTTACGCTGAAGCAGACCCCACTACTGACGTGGATGGATTAGACGCGGCAGATAAAATTGCCATCCTCGCCTCATTAGCCAATGGTTGCCGCATTAATCTGGAAGATGTCTATTGTGAGGGTATTAGGCAAGTCAGCCAGACAGATATTACCTATGCCAAAAAATTGGGATTTGTGATTAAACTGTTGGCGATCGCCAAACGTGAGACTCCTTTGCCCCTAGCCAATTTCCCCCTATCTCCAGAGGGAACCCCGAGTCCCCCCCTTTCCGTACGGGTTCATCCCACCCTAGTACCTGAAGCACATCCCCTAGCAAGTATTCATGGAGTTAATAACGCCATTCTCGTTGAAGGTGAACCTATTGGACAGGTGATGTTTTTCGGTCCTGGTGCTGGTGCTGGCGCAACAGCTAGTGCTGTAACATCAGATATTCTAAACATAGTGGCTGCCATAAAAACTGCAAAAGTTAGCACTCAGAAATTAGATCAATCCAAAATCGGCATTTCCAACCAGGAAAGGTCGAATGAGCCAAAATCTCAAATGATTTTGCCAAATCCGCTCTTATCTTGCAGGCATCAGGACTACTGTCAAATCGCACTGATGGCAGAACTCGTAACACGATTTTATGCTCGTTTTCTCACTAAAGACCAATCAGGAGTTATTGGTAAATTGGGCACCTGCTTTGGTAATCACGGAGTTAGCTTAGAATCAGTTGTCCAAACAGGCTTTCAGGGAAAACTAGCAGAAATTGTTGTTGTCACTCACGACGTCCGAGAAGGCGATTTTCGCAGAGCCTTGACAGAAATTGGTACATTGGAAGCAATAGACAGTATCCCTAGCATACTCCGAGTACTGTAGCTGAGAGTGAGTTGTTAGTTGTGGCTCTTGGATAAAAAATGGTCAAGAATTTTTTAATTATTCTTAACCATTTTGATATAAGGTGATATTGAAGAACTCAGAATTCAGGAGTCAGAATACCCAAGCTAATTCTGGCTCCTGACTTCTTTCCGTTAAACATCTAGTGATTGGTTGCCAATAACTTGTGTCTTGAGGATGGTAACTTCATTAGCTAACTCTTCACGAGTCGAGGCTTTGAGTAAATAACGGTAAACAAACCACACAGAGTAACCAATACCAATCAATTCAAAGGTTGGTGCTACCAATGGAAGATCGTTCAAAGCATCCAACACTGCCAAGACTATCTTAACAGTGACAATAGCAGTCACTATTAAACCAACAGTAATTAGGGGTTGTTTGTATGTATTAAAAAAGCTTCCTAGATAATCAGGGAGTGTTGCTAAAAAGCTAGAAACTTGTTCTCCATACTTTAGCAATTGCTCTTGAGACTGCGGGGCAGGCTGGATTTTAGCCAGGGTTCCAGTTTGGGTGTTGATTTCTGGCATAGCTGCCTCTGGAGATTTGATTTCTGTGTATTCTGATTCTTGCATCTGGGTTTCCATTATTTTCACAGTTGAGTAACTCTGATCCGAACAGTTGCAACCAAAAGGCGGTTGACTAGGAGATACAACACTGCATCAGCATAACTGAACTCGGGTTTCAAAAGGGCACGATCTATCTATAACCATAGTTACCCTTTAACTACTGCTTCATCAACTACAAGGTAGAAAATTAGTAGGAGGGTAGCGGTCAGCACCTACTGGGATAAGCACAAGCTTTGCATTCCAAGCTGGATTCTTTTAATGAACTGGAATCCTGAGTTAGCAATTCTAAGCTGTGTCAGTCGCCAGTGATCTTGCTGATCTAAATGACAAACCGTGCAAAAATCAGGGTTACTCTTAATTTATACAAGTCTGAATGCTGATTTTACCTGATATTTATGCTATCTTAAACTAAGATCCTCGATGAATCTTCTGTAAGGGCGGGAAGACCCCGCCCCTACACAATGACCAGTGCCAATGCCCCTACTTCCAATCCGGAACTTGTGCTCCGTCTTCTCCACCAATACCGATACCAGTATTGTAGATTTTAGCCTCAGTGACGTTGAGGTTATTCATTGATGCGCCATACACATTAGAATCGTTAATCTGGGCGCGAGTAAAATTGACCCTGTTAAGATTTGCCTGCTTAAAATTAACGTTTGTTGCGATAGCATGCGTTAAGTTAGCGCCCGTTAAGTTAGCACCGGTTAGATCTGCACCTTCAAGATTCGCCCCTGTCAGGTTAGCTCCTTGAAGATTTGCTTTTCTTAAATCAGCACCGAGGAGATGAGCACCCTGGAGGTTAGCTCCTGATAGATTACACCCGACACATTCCCCTGTAGAGATCAACTTTTGTACATGCTGCGGATTACCAGCTTTAACTGCACTCACGAAAAATAGGGGAGTAACTAAGGATAGAGTAACTAAAAGCTTACGGATCATATTTCCCCCTTTGTTGTCAAATGACTTCCGTTCCTTACCTCACACCTTATATTATGCCATTTAATTCTAGAAAGACCAGAGGTCAATTCCTCCTGAGGTTGTAGATTTAGATTAACTTTTATCAGGATTTACCAAGTGGCTAGGGCTTCACACAAAATTAAACTTCGTGCCACAACCAGAGCCACGTCAAGACAAGTCCGTTGAAACAGACTAAACTGAAGAAGTTCCCAAAAATTCTCCCATATATTGATTTACTAACGCAGGCTGTTCTTGCTGCACCCAATGACTACAGTTAGGAATATATTTAATTTGAAAATCCCTGACATAGAGTTCTGTCCCATAGGTGAGTTCCTTACCTAAGGCAGTATCATTTTCTCCCCAAATCATCAATGTTGGCACTTCCAGAACACGCCAATCCTCATTGAACATTTTTTGCTGAGAAAAGTTCCGGTAATAATTCAACATTGCTGTTAAAGCACCGCGTTTTGCTGCTGCATTTTTATATGCTTCTATATCTGAACGAGTGAAAGCGCTTTTGTCAACTGCCATACTTTTGAGAGCGGTTTCTATGACTAAATAATCTGATGATTGTAAGAGAACTTCTGGGAGAAAAGGGATCTGAAAGAAGAGGATATACCAGCTACGTAACATCTGTTGAGGAGTGCTTAAGGCTTGAGTAAATTTAGCAGGATGAGGTAAGTTCAGTATAATCAATCGCTCCACCATTTCAGGGTGAGCGTAAGCAAAATTCCAAGCAATAGCACCTCCCCAATCATGCCCTACTAAAATACACGTGTCGTATCCTAGTCCTTGAATGACTCCCTCAACATCTCTGACAAATTCATTCATCACGTAAGCTGATTGGTCTTTTGGCTTATCACTATCGTTATAGCCACGTAAGTCAAGGGCAATGACCTTATAATATTTAGCAAATTCCGGTATTTGATGCCGCCACGAGTACCAAAACTCAGGAAATCCGTGCAACATAAGCATCAAGGGACCTTCCCCTTGAGTGACGTAATGCAGTCTAATCCCGTTAGTATCGATATACTCGTGCTGCCAAGGATCTTCTATTACAGACATTATCAATACTCCTACAGCTTTAGAAAAGACTAGGTGAAAAAAAACTATTATATTCTGTGAGGTACGGTGATAGAGTAAAAAGAACAGAAATTTGGAAAAATAAATTTGGAAACGCAAATAACTGCTTCGTTGTTAGACAGTATCTATTGGGTGATACTATGGGATATTGCTCTATATTGAGGTTGGTAGACAAAGACATTTAAATTCCTCGTAGTCAAGTGATGCGAGAGACATTTAGGATAGAAATCAACCCACAATACATTGGGCGCGATCCCTTGGTAGGGATTGTGGAAATTGGGGGGAAATCTTTTTTAGGGGGCGATCGCGTGGAATATCAATCGCAGATAAAACAGGTCATTGAAACTCTCAAACAGGATCTACCAACACTTTTTAAGCAGGATATTTCCTATGACATTTACACGCAGGACATTTACTTTCAAGATCCAGTTAATACGTTTAAAGGAAAAGTGAACTATCGCATTATTTTCTGGACTTTGCGATTTCACGCGCAACTATTTTTTACAAAAATTTTCTTTGATCTACACGAAGTACATCAGTCAGCCGAGGACACAATTTTAGCAAAGTGGACAGTCCGTGGCGTCTTGCGTGTTCCCTGGAAAGCTAGAGTGTTTTTCAATGGGTACTCAACGTATAAACTCAATCAAGACGGTCTGATATACGAACATATTGATACTTGGGACCGCAAACCAGGTGAGATTTTGCGGCAGTTTTTCCGTTTTGAAAAGGATAATATTTAAGTATTCGTCATAGCAACGCTATCTCCTGACTTTGATGGCCATCTAACAGTTAAAACAGTAGAATCTAATTCAGCCGACCAACAGTGAGACACCTTGGGAGACCAGATAACGTAATCTCCCTCAGAAGATAGCAGAACTTCCTGATCTAGAAATTGAAGACGGAATTGCCCTCGAATGAGGATGGAAAGTGTTGTTGCTTCTGCGTTCATCACCCACTCTTTTCTTACATCTCCAGCTTTGTGGAAGCTCCATTTTACTTCTACATCGGGCGTTGAACGGGGGTGATCGGTTGGGGTAATAAAGTGACCAACAAACCAACCCCAGCGATTTGCACCATCAACATGGGCATTTCCAAAAGCAACTTTAGACTGCATAATTTAATTATTATTCTTTCAACTTTTTCAATTTTTCAACTCGACACATCGAGTACAACTACCCTACTTTAACGGATGAGTTGCTTGCTGTGTTGCAATTCAATTTATTGAATATACAGCAGATTGCTAGTAAGTGAAGTACAATGCTTGTGTCTAATAAAAGCCAGACATAAAGCCTTTTCACTCCTGACTCCTGACTCCTGACTCCTGCCATATGTTGTTTTTTGCCTTCTTCGGTCTAAGCCCACTCGGAGGAAATCTAGTAGCGACAGCGCTGACATTCGTTTACGTGTTTGGGCTTGTATCGCTGTTGAATTTTTGCGTAACACGGTTTGGGCTAGCGCAGGATATTAGCCGCAAAATTACACATATTGGTGCTGGATCGCTGATTGGGTTTTTGCCACTTTATAGCGATGTCGGCTGGTCGAAGTATTTAAATGTGACGATCTTTGTCGTGTGGATAGCCCTCCTTCTCCAGAAAGGGCTTTTTGCCAACCCAGATGACGAAGCGGTTAGAACCATGACCCGTAAAGGTGACAGGCGCGAACTCCTCAAAGGTCCACTTTACTTCGTGATTGTAGCAACTATTTGCGGCACGCTGTTGTACAAAAGTTTCCCTGGAATTGTAGCGATGGCAAATCTAGGGTGGGGTGATGGCGTCGCGCCGATAGTCGGTACTCTTTATGGTAGGTGGAAATACAAAATCTTCAGCGATAAAAGCGTTGAAGGAAGCCTCTCAATGTTTATTTTCGCTTTTGCCGCTAGTGTCTTTTTTGTCTGGCTGATTTTACCAAGCGAACTGAATCTCAGCCGGATCTTATTGCTGGCGTTGATCGCTACGGTTGTTGAAGCATGCAGTCCACAAGAAGTTGATAATATTCTCATTCCGGCGGTTGTCGTCGTGGCAGCAAATTTTGTACAACGTATCATATGGTGACAATTTTGCCGTGAGTTTGAGGAATATTTTGAACCCTATCAATGATCCTATGTCTGGGTGTGACCCCTCAAATAGACTTGACATTTGTATGAAACAATGCTCAATCACCTACTTTGAGATAGAGCCATGTATGAACGTGAGGAACATTATAGTAAAGTCACCCTTGATGGAACAACTGAGACTCGCATCATCAAAGAACGATATGGAAGTGGTCTAGGTGAATTCTGTGTGGCGATCACCTGTATCACCTTCGGTGTGATGACAGTAACTTTAGTCAGTGCCATTGTCCACCAACCAAAAATAGAAAATCCCTCTAATTACCCAGACACTGATCAAATACTTGAGGGGAATTATGTTAACAATCAAGACATACCCCTGCGAGTAGCATTGAAGCCAAAACCTATACTCAGTTCAGAAGTCAGACAAAAAAAACGTTCTAGGATTGATTCAACTTTGCTAGCTTTGCATCAAGGTAGACAAAGCCATACAGCTTTTCGACGAAAACATAAGGTTTTGAGCTTGTTTAGAAGATAAACGACTTAGTTCGCAATTCATCGCCGATTTACACTCATCTGGGGAAGACGAACATCTGGATAGTTACAAAAAATATGATCGCTAAAAGTTAAAAAGACCCCAAATTAATGGCAAATAACCTGAAAGCCCCGCCAGCATACTCGAAGAGCGGGTCTTTTTTTGAGCGTCCTCAGCGAAACGAACTGCGGTTGATGGACACTTACTTTATGAAGCGGCGTCGCCACAAAAGGCAAGACCGAAAAAAATCAATAAAAACTTTACCTATTCACAACATTTTTTTAAACAGGAGCTTTATAAAAATTTTTAGCTTTTCCATGATATAAATGTTACATTTAGTACTTAAATCAGGAAAAGGCTGAAGTTAGGGGGAGTTTCAAATGTCACTGTCACGAGTGTTCGTTAAGTAGATTTCGTACTTTGGTTTACCAAATCCTGAAGCTGAAACTTAAAAGTGATATGACTTATAATAAGGACAATTTTCAAGAATTTCTCAACAGCATTGAAGGTTTTGATCAGTTGCCAACTGACGTAATCATCAACTTATCACAAACCGTTCAAGCATTGCGATACCGCATAGGTCAGAAGATTATTGGTAAAGAAAGAATAGCCGATCGCATAACAATTATATATGAAGGAAAAGCTCGCATGTTGGCATACGATCTCCACACCAACATGCCAACCACCTTAAAATTGCTGGAACCAAGAGCAATTATTGGGGAGATCAGTCTGTTGCGAGAGTTGGCCTGCGAGACAGCGATCGCCTCAACAGAAGTTACATGTTTAACAATTGATGCAGCGGAGTTTTTCCGCTTGTTGGACATGTATCCAGAATTTGCTAGAGTTCGTAAAAACCGCTGTCATTTGGTAGAAATCTTTGATATATTAGGCTTAGAGTTGGAAAAGCAAGCTCTAGGTGGTGCAAATCTCAAGCAACTCGCTCAAAATGCTTTGATAGAGGCGAAAGTACATTACCTTGCACCCGGAACAACTTCATTCAACCAAAAAGATCGTGAAAAAATTTGGTTTGTTAGTGGCGGCGGAACAGTAACGAACTTCTCTGTTGGGTATCGTTTAGAATTGGAAGATCAGATTGAGGTCAAGGGAAAAACTCCTGCCCGTTTGATTGGGTTGCGCCCGTCAGATCTGTTGTTGTTAGACCGTCATCAAATACAGCCTCAGATCAACGATACGACATCCAGCAATGTCACTGACAAACTAGAAATTCCTTATGCATCAGAAGAAGAACTGCCAAGAGTAGAACCACAGACCGTAAAAGGTAAAAAGACGAATTATCCGCATTTTCGCGGAAGAGGTCAACTAGACTCGGCGATGGCTTGTTTCCAAATGGTGTCAAAACATTTGAACATGCCATTGCGCCGGGAGGTAGTTCGCCGCGTTTTAGCTGACCAGATGAAACGCCAAGGGAGTATATCAGATCAGCTTTGTGCTTACTTGGCAGAGTTAATTGGACTAAAGGCGCAACTTGTAGATATACCCCTGTTCTCAATCGCACGCATTCCGACACCAGCGCTCATTCGCTATAGTGATAGCTATGCTGTTTTGTATGAAACAAGCGAACGTGCTGTAGTTTTGGGTGTACCATCTCAAGGAATCCAGCGCTATAAACCTGCTGAATTAATTGCCAAATTACAATCAGATGCGCTTAAAACTAATTATCCACCTCAGATTAGGGTACTACTTCTTTCTCCTACCAGTGCAACACCCAAGCAACGCTTTGGTATAGGGTGGTTTCTACCCTATGTAGCGCAGTATCGCCGAGTATTGATAGAAGTTTTTATTGCTTCCTTTTTCGTGCAGTTAGCGGCTTTAGGAAATCCACTGGTCATACAGGTCATTATCGATAAAGTTATTACGCAAAATAGTATCAGTACCCTGAATGTTTTAGGTGTTTTACTTCTAGTGCTGGGGCTGTTTGAATCAGTACTTGGCACATTACGGACATACTTATTTGTCGATACTACCAACCGGATTGATATGGGTTTGGGATCAGAAATTATCGACCACTTGTTACGTCTACCACTGCGCTATTTTGAACGCCGACCAGTAGGAGAACTATCCACCCGCATCAACGAATTAGAAAATATTCGCCAGTTTCTGACTGGAACTGCGCTCACAGTAGTGTTAGATGCGCTATTTTCAGTGGTTTATATTATCGTGATGCTGTTTTACAGCTGGCAACTCACCCTCGTTGGTTTAGGAACAATTCCAGTGTTTGTGGTCATCACTTTAATTGCGTCTCCCACAGTTAGCAAACTGTTACGGAGAAAAGCTGAACGCAACGCCGAAACTCAATCTTACCTAGTTGAAGTCATGTCAGGAATTCAAACGGTGAAAGCGCAAAATATCGAATTGCGATCGCGTTTTTCCTGGCAAGATCGTTATGCCCGTTTTGTAGCAGCTGGTTTTAAAACCGTAATCATCTCCACCCTCGCCAGTTCTACCAGCAACTTTCTCAACAAACTCAGTAGCTTGCTCGTTTTGTGGGTGGGAGCATATCTGGTGCTTAAAGGAGAACTGACCTTAGGCGAATTAATCGCCTTTAGAATTATTTCAGGTTACGTGACCAGCCCCGTTTTGCGCTTGGCGCAAATCTGGCAAAGTTTTCAAGAAACTGCACTGTCTCTCGAACGCTTAGGCGATATTGTTGACACGCCACAAGAAGCCGAAAAAGACAAACATAATATTCCCTTACCTGAAATTGTGGGCTCAGTGAAATATGAAAATATTTCCTTCAAATTTGCAAGTAGCGGGCCATTGCAACTTTGCAACATCAATATCGAGTTTCCCGCAGGCACATTTGTTGCAATTGTAGGACAAAGTGGGTCAGGTAAAAGTACGATGATGAAGTTACTCATCAGGCTTTATGAACAAGAGTCCGGCAGAATTTTAATTGACGGTTACGACACTGCCAAAGTAGAACTCTATTCTTTGCGGCGACAGATTGGTGTCGTTCCTCAAGATACAATGTTATTTGATGGAACAGTTCAGGAAAATATTGCCTTAACTAATCCCGATGCCACAACCGAGGAAATTGTGGAAGCTGCCCGCCTTGCAGCCGCCCACGAATTTATTATGAGCTTACCCAATGGTTACAACACGCGGGTGGGTGAACGAGGATCTGCACTTTCCGGTGGACAAAGACAAAGAATTGCTATAGCTCGTTCTATTTTACAAAGACCACAATTATTAGTTTTAGATGAAGCAACTAGCGCTTTAGATTATCCAACAGAGCGACAAATTTGTCTAAATTTAGCCAAAGCTTTTAAGGGTAAAACAGTGTTTTTTATTACCCACCGTCTGAATACAGTTAAAAATGCAGACATCATCGTCGTCATGGACAGTGGCAAGATTATTGAACAAGGAAGTCATGACGAATTGATCGCCTTAAGAGGTCATTATTCCTACCTCTACAATCAACAAGATGTGAAATTGTAAGGAGTCAGGAGTCAGGAGTCAGGAGTCAGGAGTCAGGAGTCAGGAGTCAGGAGTCAGGAGTCAGGAGAAAATTAAACTAACAACCGACAACTAACAGCTAACAGCTAATGACCAATGACTAATGACTAATGACTAATGACCAATGACTAATGACTAACAACTAACAATCCAAAATCTTATGACTCAACTTAATGGCAATCATCCTCCTGAAAAGCATGAAAACCCAGTCAATCAAGATTCACGGGTACTTACAGCTGAATCTAAAACTTCTCAACTATCTTTGAACGAATCACAGGCTCAAAGGTTTGAGCAATCTGTTGTGCTGCGCCAATCTCCATTTTGGTCACGCACAATCATGATGACATTGATCGGGTTAGCCTGCTTTGGAATTGCTTGGGCATACTTAGCTAAAATTGAGCAAGTCATTCCCGCAACAGGTCAGATCAAGCCAGAAGGAACAGTGAAAGAAGTTCAGGCTCCAATTAATGGAGTCGTGAAAGCTGTTTACGTTAAAGATGGACAACACGTAAAACCGGGAGACTTATTGCTGGCTTTTGATTCTATTGCTAGTAAAGCTGAATTAGATTCTTTAAACAAAGTTCGCCATTCATTAATGCAAGAAAACGAGATTTATCGCCATTTAATGGAGACAGGTTCCGCTGAAGCAACTGAAATGGCATTTTTGCACGGTAGTTTACCAAAAGAAGCTGCTTTTCTGCTCAAAAGTCGAGCCGCATTACTTGCAGAAAATGAGTTATTGAGATCTGAATTAAAAAACTCTACCGCAGGTGGGGCTTCTCTAGGAATCGATGAACAAGAACGTCTAAAAATTGCTAAAAAAGAGCAAGATTCCCGTGCTGCTGCAGCACAGTTCCAAATAGAACAATCCAAGAAAAAACTTACTCAAAATCAAGTTCAAATTAGTTCAAGCAGAGCAAGTTTAGCCATTGAGCAAAAGATTTTAAACAAACTTAAAATATTAGCAGTACAAGGTGGTATTTCTCAGCTTCAGTATGTCCAACAGCAAAAACAGGTACAAGAAACGACTGCCGAAATTAACAAAGCAATTGAGGAAGAAAAACGCTTAAATTATGAAATTCAACAAGCACAACAGCAATTAAATAATTCCATAGCTGCCTCTGATAAAACTGCATCAGACAAAATAGCTGACAACAAAAAGCATATTGCCGAAATTGATACTCAACTCACTAAAAATATGCTAGAAAACGAAAAGCAATTAGCTGACACGAACAGCAAAATCTCACAGGCAGAATTGAATTTAAGGTATCAAGTCGTTCGGGCTCCTGTTACTGGAACAGTTTTTGATTTACAAGCCAAAAACTCTGGTTTTGTCGCAAACACAACCCAAAAGCTCCTAGACATCGTACCAAATGAAAACTTTGTTGCCGAGGCTTTTATCACCAACAAAGATATTGGCTTTGTGCGGGAAGGGATGAAAGTCGATGTTAGGATTGACTCATTTCCATATAGCGAATTTGGCGATATAAAAGGTGAATTAATTTCCGTCGGGTCAGATGCCTTACCACCAGACCAAACACATCAAAATTATCGGTTTCCAGTCAGAGTCCATTTAGATAAACAATCGCTCTTAATTGGGGGTAAAAATATCTCTTTACAATCAGGAATGTCGATTACCGCTAACATCAAAGTGCGAGAAGAACGAACAGTAATGAGTCTGTTTACCGAGTTGTTTACCAAGCAAGTTGATAGTCTCAAAGAAGTGCGCTAAAGGAGTTAGGAGTTAAAATGATAAATGCAGACAGATGCGAATGATCAGCAAATATTTGCGTCCGTCTGCGTTTATCTGCGGTTAAAAAGAATAACAATGAGACCTCAACCCATAAAACCAGAACCCGGACAAGAATCAGTCTGGGACTACCCTCGCCCACCTCGCCTAGAAGACACAAGCAAACATATCCAAGTGATCTTTAACGGTATCACTATTGCAGATACCCATCATGCCAAGCGCTTTTTAGAAACAAGTCATCCCCCTAGTTACTACATCCCACCCACAGATATCAAAATGGAACACCTACTTCTAACACCACAATCCAGCTTTTGCGAGTGGAAGGGAAGCGCTAATTACTACACAATCCGTGTTGGCGATCAAGAAGTCAACAATGCTGCATGGTTCTATCCCAATCCCACACCCACCTTTGAAACCATCAAAGACCATGTTGCTTTTTACGCTCATTTGATGGATGCTTGCTACATTGACGGCGAAAAAGTACAGCCACAACCAGGGAATTTCTACGGTGGCTGGGTTACTTCTGATATCGTTGGACCATTCAAAGGTGAACCTGGTACTTGGGGTTGGTAAAGGTCTAAGTCAGGGAAGGGGAAAGGGAAAAGAAAAACCCTTACCTCTTACCCATAACCAAGTTCTAAACTGTGTTGGGAGAGTAGTAACAATCAACATTAAATGGTTTCCATTCAGCGATCGCTAATCGCTACTTCTACTCTCCAAAAACATTTTCCCCCACTGTGCCCGCCATTATAGCATATTTTTGCAGAAATTGGCTAAATGTAAGAGACTGAGGCTTTAGATTCAGAGATTAAAATAGAATTAGTAAAAGTAGAGGTTACTTAATTAAGAGGTTCTATGATGACTGTACAAGAAATTATGAATTCTATTGAAAGTTTGCCCACAGAATTATCTGATGAAGACATTGTAGACGAAGAAGATAATGATGAACAATATGAAAAAGTTACTTTTAGCTATGACCCTGATAAAACAGGCTGCGAACAAGGTAGAGTATCGTTTTCAGACTATTGAAAAAATTATCCAAGAAGTGTTGTCATGATTCGTTCGCTGCACCTAATAAACTTCAAACCTTTTGAAAATCAGTTTCTTGAGTTTAGTCCGCTAACCCTGCTTTCTGGTCTTAATAGCACGGGTAAATCATCAGTACTACAATCGCTATTACTGCTGCGTCAATCTTACCAGCAAGGCTTACTGTTAGAGACGGGTTTGGCGCTGAACGGCGACTTAGTTCGTATTGGTACGGCTCAAGATGCCCTTTTTGAAGGAGCAGGTAAAGAAGACTTTATTGGTTTCGATCTTGTTTGGGAAAATGGGATCGAAGGCATATGGCGTTTTAACTATGATCGAGAGGTAGATGTATTGAATCTCGACTCACAGCCTCTTCCCCAAACAGTTTATACATTAAGCCTTTTCACGCTGGACAATCAGAACTACAAATTGTTGTCAAGGCATTGTTTGAGCTTCAAAAGTGCTGCCAAACTTGGAATACTGGGTCATTCAGTGTAAAAGGTTATCCGATTGAGGAATCTGGAGAAAGTGAAGCAACCCTCAATCAATACAGAAAAGAAAGAATATTTTGTTGTCCTGATGGTAAAGAGCGTCTTTTTGCGCGGCACGTCAAATTAAGATCATGCAACTGGAGAATTCATTTCTTCCCAGAAAAACCAGGAAAAGTGATTGTTGGCTATGTCGGTCATCATCTTCCTACTGCGAAGTATTGAACATAATTAAAGACTGAATCACAAAATTAAGCAATGACCGACTACTTCCGCTCCAATATTAATGCAATGGCTGGCTATGTCCCTGGAGAACAGCCCAAACCGGATGCCCAGATCATTAAACTCAACAGCAACGAAAACCCCTATCCGCCCTCTCCTGTAGTGATGGAAGTGTTGCGGAACTTCAATGGAGAGTGGTTGCGGCGATACCCCAATCCGTTTGCTGAGGAGTTTCGGCACGCAATTAGTCAAGTCTTGGGAGTTCCTAGTGATTGGATCATTGTCGGGAACGGTAGTGATGAGATCTTGAACATAGTGATACGAGCCTGTACAGAACCTGGACGAAAGGTCGTTTACCCTACACCAACTTATGTATTATACCGCACGTTAACACAGATGCAGGCTGCGGATATTACTGAAATTACCTACAGCGAGGACTACCGCTTACCGCTGAAAGAATTAGTTGCTGCTGATGGATCTGTGACATTGATTGCATCGCCTAATAGTCCTTCTGGGCAAGTTGTTTCAGCCTCGGAACTACGGGAACTAGCAACCAAGTTATCTGGAATTTTAGTGATTGACGAAGCGTATGTGGATTTCGCTGACGAAAATGCACTGACATTGGTCAATGAGTTCGAGAATGTGATTGCGATCAGGACCCTTTCTAAAGGGTATTCCCTGGCAGGAATACGGTTAGGATTTGGGGTGGCAAATCCAAAGCTGCTGAGTGGACTGTATAAGGTGAAGGATAGTTATAACATTGATGCGATCGCCTGTGCAGTTGGGGCAGCTGCCATCACCGATCAAGCTTATAAGAATGCGTGTGTCGCAAAGGTGAAGGCATCGCGGACAAAGCTAGCAACAGACTTAAAACAATTAGGTTTCCAGGTTTGGGATTCCCAAACTAACTTCTTGCTGGTGAAGCCGAACCACGGGAATGCTGAAGATCTCTATCAAAGGCTGAAGGAACAAAAGATTCTAGTGCGCTACTTTCAACAGCCAGGACTTGAGGATAAATTACGCATCATTGGGAGCTTGTTCAATCGTCCCGGAAATCGTCATATTTATTATATACTTGGATTTTTTATGGGTTCTTGTGTTCTTTTTCTCTGTTGTATATAATATTGCATTCT